>NZ_BJDW01000009.1 GCF_005405345.1 Enterococcus viikkiensis
AGGATACATTAGAGTCAATGATTTAACTGTAATTAACGGAATGGATTTTCCATTTACACATAATTCTTGACGCTACCTCCAATTCGGCAAAGAATAAAATTTGTGTCTTTAACCGATAAACTATTTTTTTAGTTAATATATCAAATTTATCATTTTACTTGAGAGATTTTTGCTTACTTGTTACACTTTTTAAAATGCGCAGATCGGTAAAAAGATACGTTTTGCACAGTCGAATGGAAAAAGTTCAACTTTTCTATCGGAAAAGTCTTTCCTATACTAAACGTGTAAATGATTGCGCTTGCAAAAAAGGAGAGGTGAGGATGAGAGAGGTACAGGTATTAACCGCATTAAAAGAATATGGCTATTTAAAAGTAGATCAGTTAGCTAAAATAGTCGGTGTTTCCTCCCGAACAATCCGCAATGATCTGCAAGAGTTATCTGCTTTACAACAGGGCTTTACGATTGAAAAATCGGTCAAGTTGGGGTGTCGATTAATTATTTCGGATGAGCGACTTTTCTCAGAATACTTAGCTAGCTTTTCTGAGTCGACCATTGAAATGCAAAAGGATCGCATCGAATCTTTGTTGAGTTTGCTTTTAATTGATGAAAACTATCAGACAGTCAACCAACTAAGCGGGGAGCTGCTAGTCAGTGGAAGTCAGATAAAAAAAGATCTTTCAAAGCTTGAACTCTACCTAAAGGGGAGCGCGTTAGTATTGGAACGCAAAGCCCACTATGGAATTCGGATCATCAGTGAAGTAAAAAATCGGCTCTTATTGTTATTGGATTGTTACCAAAGAGGAAACAATAAATTATTAGAAAAACTGGAAGCGGTCTTCGATTTTGAGAAACAAAAACAAGTGAAGGACAATCTCTATCAGTTGATTAATGATCATGAGTGGGAAATCGATTATGGAGAGCTTCGACGTTTAGAAGAAGAAATATTCTTATTGCTCTTAATCAGAGGAAAGAAGCCCCAAGTAAAACCGCTAAGCTCATTTTTATCCAAAGTGCTTCAAGGGACAGATTTGGCTGTTCCTGTTCAAAAAGAGATCTATGAGTTTTTTGAAGCCAGCCTATTAGCGAAGACTAGAAAACTGGAAATTTTAAGCAACAAACAGTTACTTAAGGAAGAAATCAGCGAGTTTTTCGTAGAAATGGATCAGCAGCAAAGAACTCATTTTTCAACCGATCAAGAATTTATTGATTTGGTTTATCTCCATGTTGCTGCTTTGATCGAGCGTTCTCGTAAAGAGGTAAACTTTCAAAATCCTTATTTGGAAGATATCAGCAAGGATTATCCAGTGATTTTTAATTTTGCGGTACTGTTTTCAAAATGGTTAGAGGAAAAATTTCAATTAACTATCGCTCCAGATGAGATTGGGTATTTGGCAACACATATGACGGTTCCGTATCATAAATGGCAACAAAGTCTGATTGAAAATATTTATCGCATCGCCGTGGTTTGTTCTTCAGGCGGAGGGATGGCTTATCTGGTTGAAATGAAATTACGCAGGATTTTTCCACGAGCAAAGATTCAGACTTTCTCCATGTTTGAAATCGAAAAAATTCAAACCTACTATCCAGACTTGATTTTTTCAATTATTGAATTAACGATTGAAGTAGATTGTCCAGTGATCTTGATGAGCGAGATTCAAAGCGAGCTTGATTATTTAGAAGTCAGTGAAAATCTTAGTCTATTGAAAAGCGATGAAACGTTTTCGATTGAGCGGGCTTTTTTCGAATTGTTTTCCGAATCACTTTTTAGGATTGAAACGGGGCGGACTTATTCGGAGAGCTTGATTGATTTGGCTGAGCAAGTAGAAGAACAAGTGGGCTTTCCAGGATACACAGATTCTTTAATGGAAAGAGAAAATTATTTGTCAACGATCTATCAAAATGGGATCGCAATTCCTCATCCCTTGATGATGTCAGGCAGTGAAAATCGTGTGGCGGTCTGCCTATTACCTCAAGGGGCAATAGGATCAAAACGAGAGGTGAAAATTATTTTTATGGTTTCGTTAAAGTCCGAGCAACTGGATGTTCACCAAATTATTTCTAAAGAATTGAGCAAGTTGATGAATCATCCTATAGCGCTTAACGCACTAGCTGAAAGCAAGGATTACAATGAATTTTACTATACATTAAAACGGGTATTAGGAAGAAGGAAGCAGAGTGAACATTGAGTTTTTGAAAAATTTATCGAATGCAGACGGGATTGCTAGCAATGAAAAGGAAGTTCGACAAGCCATTCTTACTGAACTAGCAGATCTTCCTTACGAAAGGCAGACGGATGGTTTAGGTAGTTTGATTTTTAGTAAAAAGGGAAAAAGTCCCAAGAGCATCATGGTCTGTGGGCACATGGATGAAGTGGGTTTCATGGTTCGCAGTATCAGTTCTCTCGGCTTAATTCATTTAATGGTAGTTGGTGGTGTGAAACCAATTGCACAACATTTGCAAAAAATTAGGATTACAACATTTGATGGTAAAAAAATCAGTGGTGTCATCAATGGTGAATTTCACGATGGAAAAACGGAGAATCTTTATTGCGACGTCGGTGCGACAACCGCTGAAGAAGTTGCTGGATTAGGGATCGAAGTTGGCAACATGGCCTGTTATGCAACAGAGTTTGAAGCATTTGCTGTTAAAGATATTTATGCTGGAAAAGCGTTTGATGATCGCTTGGCTTGTTTTGTAATGGGGGAACTGATGAAGCGCTTTGCGAAAGTGGAATTGCCACTGACTGTTCATTTTGCGAATACAAGCAGTGAGGAAGTTGGAATACGGGGTGCGAAAACAGCGGTTCAAGCAATCAACCCGGATATAGTTTTTGTCATTGACGTGGCGACTTTCAGTACCGAATTTGTTCGTGACCATACCAACCAACGGCAAATCGGCAAAGGCCCTATTTTAACTCATTTTGATCGAACTTTAGCACCAAATTTGGAAATGGTCCGTTATGTCAAAGAAACAGCGAAGCGTCAAACCATTCCGCTGCAATTAGATATGTTCAATTCAGGAGGAACTGATGGGGGCGAAGCACATAAAGTGAACGAAGGAAAACCAACCGTTGTAACTATTTTGCCAGTTCGTTACGGTCATTGCGCTTACTCGATTGTCAATGTGCAAGATGTCCAACAAATGGTGGACCTATATGAAGAATTAATCAAAGGTTTCACGGAAGAAACGTATCACCGTATGGTGGATTTTATTTAAAGGAGACAGGAAGACATGACAAAAGAAGAACAAGAAATTGTCCAGCTAATTTCAATCGCTGGTGAAAGTAAGGCGAAGGCTTTCGAAGCTTTAAAATGTGTTAAAACCAAGGATTTTGATTTGGCCAAGGGGTTGATCGAAGAATCCCGCAATCTTGATTTGGAAGCGCATAATATTCAGACGGAATTGATTACCCGTGAATTAAATGAAGAGGTGGAGTCCTCAAATGTTGGATTACTAATGGTTCATGCTCAAGATCACTATATGACTAGCCAATTGGCGCGCGATTTGATCGAAACACTGATTTCAGTGTTGCAATAATAAAAAATATAAACAACAAAGGGGAAAAAGAATATGAAAATTTTACTGTGCTGTGCTGGAGGCTTCTCTACAAATATGTTGATGCAAAATATGCGGAAGGTGGTTCAACAAAGTACCAAGCTGAATGATGCGGACTTTGATTTTACAGCGATTCCGGCGGATTCAATTGAAAGCCAAATTGATGGCTGGGACATCGTTTTAGTCGGCCCACAAATTACTCATAAAATTGATTTTATCAAATCAATTTTAGATCCAAGAGAGATTCCTTATGCAGTAATTGACAAAGATGTTTATGGACAAATGGATGGTGCCACAGTGATGAAACTCGCTTTGGTTACTTATAAGAAACATCAGCTGGCAAAACAAACTGTGTAATCAGAGAGAAGGAGGAATATTATGTTCGCAAAATTTGAGGCTTTTATGAACCGTTTCTTCGTCCCGCTGGCTCACAAAGTGGATAACCAACGACATTTGAGTGCCATCAAGGCTGGGATGGTCGCCATGACACCATTCACTATTTTAGGAAGTTTCTTTGCTATTTTGCCTGCATTGCCGAATATGCTGGGAGAGTCCAATGCATTTAGTCAATTTATTTTAAGTAATTCCGAACTTTTTAATTTACCTGTTACTTTGTCGACAGGTTTGATTGGATTGTATGCTTGCGCCGCGATTTCATTTAATTTAGGAAATCATTACAAATTGTATATCCCAGGTGCGGTAACGTTATCTCTTTTTGGATTTTTATTTATGACAGCGACATTTGATAAAAATGGGTTGTTGGACATTACCAATCTAGGGGCTAAAGGTCTATTTACAGCTATGTTTGTGGCCTTGATTACGGTAGAATTATACAATTTCTGTAAACAGCACAATATGACAATTCGGATGCCAGAAGGGGTTCCAGATTTTGTCTCTAAATCTTTTGAATTGATTCCAGTGACGTTATTAGTGGGGGGTACCTTTATCGTTGGGCGATTTGTTTTGATGCAAACCGCTGGAGAATTACCGCCAACGATTTTAACCCGTTTCTTGTCACCGCTAGTTGGTTCAATGGACAATCCTTGGTCAGTCTTGGCGCTGAATTTCTGTATTTGTCTGATCTTCTTCTTTGGGATTCATTCCTCTGTTTTCAGTCCAATCACACGACCGATCATGGTAGCCTTTATCGCAGAAAATATTTCCGCTTTCCAAGCGGGGCAACCAATTCCACATTTTTATACGGCGGGAGCATCAAGTGCTTTCTTTGGATTTACTGGTTGCGGAATCTCGATTGGCTGTGTGGTTGCCTGTCTAATCTCGAAATCAAAACGGTACCGTCAAATCGGAAAAGTTTCGTTGTTTCCAGCCTTGTTTGGAATTAATGAGCCGATTTTATTTGGAGCGCCGATCATTTTAAATCCATTGATGTTCATTCCTCACGTATTTGGTGGAGCGATTATTGGAACGTTACCCATGTTCTTCATGCATTGGGGCTGGTTAAATAAACCAATCTTTGATCCACCCTATGTAGGTGTCTTCCTAGAAGGCTTCCTAACAAATGGTGATTGGCGGACAATCTTAGTTAATGGGTTGCAATTGGTTCTGGCAGTCGCAATCTATGTGCCATTTTTCAAAATTATGGAACGCAATGAATTGAAAGATGAAGTGGAGAAAAAAGAACAGAAGAATATCTTCAATCAAGGCGACACAGATATCTTGGATGGTTTAGATCTAGACTTCTAGAGGAGTGTTACAGATGAGAATTGAACTAATTCAGCAGCTTTTGACGGAGTCGGGTAAAGACGCAATCATTATCAAAAATCGTGAAAACAAAAAATATTTTGGTTCGTTAGGGGGGAGTGGCATCTATTTAGTTGTCACACCTTCCTCGCGGGTACAATTTTTTGATGGTCGCTATCGACAAGAGATAAAGGATTTAACCGAGGGTTTTGATAATGTTGAGGTACCACAAGGCAGTTATTTACCTAAAATTTTCGAGTGGTTGCATCAACAGAAGCTTACTCAACTTGTGATTGAACCAAATGGGTTGTCGATTCAGGAATATCGCGATTTTTCTAAGGAGTTTGAGGTTGAGATTTGGTCAAGCCAGCTTCAAGAAATTCGGGCAATAAAATCCGAACACGAGATTTGCTTGATTAAACAAGCGTGTGTCTTAACGGATGAGATTTTTGCGGAATTATTGCCGGAAATCAAAATCGGAATGCAAGAGAATGAATTGGGGGCACTCATTCATTATCTTTCGTTGAAAAAAGGCGCTACAGCGATGGCCTTCGATCCAATCGTAGCTAGCGGTCCTCGCAGCGCGTTGCCTCATGGACGACCAACCCAGCGGACGTTTGAATCTGGGGATTTTATCACGATTGATTTTGGGATAGTTTTGGCTGATTACCAATCGGACATGACCCGAACCGTTTGCCTAGGGGAAGCAAAGTCAGAATTAATGACGATTTATCAAGTGGTAAGAAAAGCGCAGCAAGCGGCGTCAGATTTCATTCGTGAAGGAGTAACGGGTCAAGCGGTTGACGCGGTTGCACGAAGGATTATTACTGAAGCAGGTTATGGTGATTATTTTAGTCATGGCTTAGGTCATGGAATTGGGATGGGTGGCGATGGACCTATTCTAAATCCTAAGAGTCAAATGGTCTTGAAAGAAAATATGGTTATGAGTGTCGAACCAGGGATTTATTTGCCAGGAATCGGCGGTGTTCGAATCGAGGATGATGTTGTCATCCAAAACGGCGTCGGTGTCGCTCTAAACCACACCACCAAAGAATTATTGAACGTGGGTGAATCTTATGTATGAGTTGGATAAAGTCATTGATCGAAAACAAGGAAATGCTCGCAAGTGGAGCAATCAGGTTTTGAAAGAAAAATTTGGGTTGAATGCAGATGCAATTCCGATGGATTTAGCAGACATTGATTTTGAAGTTGCACCAGCGATCCAAACCGCCTTAATGAAGCGGGCTAGTATTGGTGATTATAGTTATTCTTATGTATCCGATGATTTTTACGATGCGGTAATTGATTGGAATCAACGGCGGTATGATATGTATGTTGAGAAAGAGTGGATTAAGCTGACCTTTGGGACGGTCTCAACGTTGCATTATATCGTCCAAGCCTATACTGAACCGGGAGAGGGTGTTTTAATCAATACACCTGCTTATGATCCATTTGCCGAAGCGGTCGAGCATAATGAACGAAAATTATTTTGCAGTTCATTGATTAATCAGGAGAATCGTTACTACCTTGATTTTGAGGATATGGAACGTCGCATGCAGGAAAATGAGATTAAACTGCTTATTTTCTGCAGTCCACAAAATCCTTCTGGACGTATCTGGACCAAGGATGAATTGTTTCGTTTAGCGGAATTGTGTATACGCTATGATGTTCTTTTGGTGTGTGACGAAATCCACCGTGACATCGTTTATAAAGGTCAGACATTTACTTCAATCTGGAATGCGCATCCCGAGATTGCTCAACATAGTATTTTGTGTCTTTCACCCAATAAAGGATTTAATCTAGGGGGATTGAAAACTTCCTATGTGGTGATTCCGAATTCAGAAATTAGAGAAACGCTTTTGGATCAACTTCAAAAAAATTCCATTACTTCTCCTCATGTTTTCGCTGTCCCTGCAATCGTAGCGGCATACAATGAGAGTGAAGCGTGGCTGGATGAAATGATTGACTACGTGGAAGAAAATATGCAAATCATTTACGAGTTCTTTGCAGAAATTCCAGAGGCTAAAGTGATGCCGGCGGAATCTTCCTTTTTAGCTTGGATTGATGTACATGACTGGTTTAAAGATGAAGTGGAAATGCAAGAATTTTTCCGGCGGGCGAATTTAACAATGGTTGTTGGCAGCTATTTTGTTCAAGATGGTGAAGGCTTCGTCCGTTTCAGTATCGGTATGCCGCGAAGCTTATTGCTGGAGGCGCTGAGACGGATCAAGAAAGAGTATCTCAGAAGTATGGAGTGTACTCACCTAAAAATAACTTCTACTAACTAGCTATGACTCTTAGTTGCGGTTTAGAAGACAGAACTGTGTGATATAGGGCTTTTCTGTGCATGCTTGAATACTGAAGTAAACGGTTCAAATTGACTTTAACGAGTTCTCTATCACAGAGGGCCGTTTTTTATTTTACCGCATCGCTTTAATTGTTGTTCTGATCGATATCTGCTATGTTTTAGTAGAGAGCTGTTGGTACTTGTGGAGGTGTTCAAGTTGTATCGAAAATGGGTGGTTGGTGGTCTAGTTGTTTTAGGTCTTTTATGTTCTTCTCCTATGTCTGTGGCGGCATCGGATTATGGATTGACGGATGCGCAGCAGAAAAAAATCGTGGCGTCTTATGACCGATTTTATCATGCAGCGTTTGCTGATAAAGCGGATGTTGAGGATTTTGGGATGTATAAGATACCGGGATTGAACGAAACAGAGACACTTAGTCTGGCAACTGGAAAAATAGTGAAGAGCCAAACGATGACGCCGCAAGGTATTGCCTTAACGGATAAGTATGTGTTGATCTCAGCCTATAGTCATGATCACCAGAATCATTCGGTCATTTATATGTTGGATCGGCAGACGCATCGTTATTTAAAAACAGTGGTTTTGCCTGAGCATCCGCATCTTGGTGGGATTGCTTATGATCCAAAGCATCAGCGTGTCTGGGTAACAACAGATGGACTTTATGCCGGCTTAGCCTCGATTGATTTAAAAGTGATGGAAGACTATCAGTTGGAAGATCAACGAGTAGTGGCTTATCATCAGCAAATTTCTTTGAACAATATCGCTCGTGCTTCTGCTTTAACGTATACTTCTGGTGTATTAGTAGTAGGCTATTTCACTTTGAACGAATATGGGCGCATGAGTACGTACCGTTTAAATGTTCAAGGGGAGCTGACGACTACCTCACAGGAGAAGGTCTCCAACTTTGATGCAGGTCAACAAAATAAGGAAACGCAGCTGCCAGTAGCGCCTCCGCAATTTGCTCGCTCCATTGGTGCTTGGAAAACGTTGGCGATGGTTCAAGGGATTGCCTTTTATAAAGATTATTTATTGATGTCCCAATCTTGGGGCCCAGAACGTTCAGGAAAGGTTTATTTTTTTAACTTAGATAAAGTTGATCGCTATTTCTCGATCAAAGATGCGGAATTCAAGGTTGATACACCGCCTTATATCGAACAAATAACCGTCAGCGAGGATCAGCTCTTTACCCTTTTTGAAGGGGCCGCATTGCCTTATCGAAGAAGAAATCCTGTTCTAGTGGATCATACGATCCAATTAAGGATGGATGATTTATTGGAAAAGACGGAGGAATAAGTTGTGAAAAAAAGCAGCCATTTACTCGGCTGCTTTTCAATTGTCGGAAAGTTCGATACAATAATAAAAAAACAGTTGGAGAAGACAAAATGAAAAAAATTACCATCAAAGAAGTCGCTGAAGAAGCGGGTGTTTCTAAAACAACTATTTCGCGTTTTCTGAATAACAATTACGGAAATATGTCGAAGGAAACGAAGGCTCGGATTGCTGATGTGATTGAGCGCTTGGACTATCGGCCAAGTAAGCAGGCACAAGCATTAAAATCTAAGCACAGCTATCTGATCGGTGTGGTGGTAGCCGATATTTCAAATATGTACTCTTCGTTACTTTTAAAAGGGATCGGATCGGTACTGGAAAAAAGCGGCTACCAAATGATTATTATGGATGCGGCGAATTCAGTTAGCCTAGAAAAAGAATTGTTGCAAAAATTGATTGATCAACGTGTGGAAGGGATCATTTTACAGCCGTCATCGCGGCAATCGAGTAATTATGAGTTTATCGCCGAACACAATATTCCGTTGCTTTTAGTGGATCGGCAAACAGAACCTGAACGTTGGTCATCCGTAATCACTAATAATATCTCTGCCACCAAAGAAGTGCTCGAAAAGGCCTTGGAAAAAGGGTATGAACAGGTTTTTGTCGTTAGTGAGCCGGTCAAGGATGTCAGCACTCGGGAAGATCGCTATCGAACGGTGCAGGAGACGGTCCTTCATTCGCAAAAGGAGTGTCACTTAATCGAAGTCAACGATGAAGACGAATTGACTGAAAAAATCGAAGAGGTCTTGAAACTGCCAAACAAAAAATTATTGTTTGCATCTAACGGCCGAGTGTTAATGGAGTGTTTAACAATTCTGATTCATAAAAATATTTCTATTCCAGAAGAAATTGGAATCACCGGTTTTGATGATTGGAATTTGACGGAGTTAGTGGGCCCGGGTATTACCAGTGTGGAGCAGCCATCGAGAAAAATTGGAAAAAGAGCGGCAACGCATTTGCTGGAATTGATAACAGGTAAACAACAGGTGAGTGAAATTATTGTGCCATCTGCCATTCGTTGGCGTAAATCGGTATAATACTCGTTATTTTTAAAATAAATTTTATAGAGTAGTCTCGTTTGGAAACCGATTTCTAAACGAGGCTACTCTTTTTTGTAATCGAAGGAACGTTTTTTAATTATGAAACCGTTGACATTTTTTGTTAACCGGTTTACTCTATGTGTATAGAAACCGGTTAACTAATTGGGAGGATGGGCTTTATGAAAGATAATCGTTTAGTGCTTAATTTTTTAGTTTTTGCTGAAAAAATAGAAAATGGTGCGTTACAAAGTGAGCTGTTACCCGAAATCGCCGCATTAGGTTTTCAAGCTGTTGAAATACGTCGTGAATATTTTAAAGATTTAACTAAAGAGATACCCGTTATAAAATCAGAAGCAGAACGTTTGAAGCTTGAATTGTTTTATAGTGTTCCAGATGAAGTTTACGTAGCTGGAAAGATTAATCCAAAATTAGAAGACTATTTATCAGAAGCGCAACAAATGGGGGTAAAACATATTAAATGGAACATCGGTGCATTTGAAGGGAATTTGCATGAGGACGAATTGAAAGCGCTTATCGAAAGTGGTGTAGCCATTACAGTTGAAAATGATCAAACTCAAACGTCAGGAACGATCACTGCTATTGAAACATATATGAAAGCGGTTGAAGCAGCAGGCTTAGCTATCGGCTATGTCTATGACTTAGGAAACTGGCGTTTCGTTGGTGAAGACGAAATGAAAGCTGCCGAGAAATTGACAGATTATGTTCAATATATTCATATGAAGGACGTCGGTTATGAAAATGGTCAACCCAAAGCAGCAGGTTTGGATCATGGGGAAATTAATTGGCGGAAGGTGTTGACGATCCTACCAAAGAATCGTCCAATCGCGATTGAATACCCAACTGTTTCCGATGCAGAAATTTTAGCAGCAAAAAAACTTTTAGAAGAAGTAATTGATTAATCATTTGCGGACAATAGACTAGGAGGAATCGTGATGACAGAGCAACATACGAGAATTGACGCTGAAAAATTTGCGTATCATTTTATGGAAACGATTTATCGTCCTGAGATTGATACAGAAAATATGGAGGGCGCGGCAAAAGAAGCATTGGCTGCTTACTTGACAGCTTATTATATGATTCAAAAATTCAATCATTTAGAAAGTGATTTTTTTGTAGAGGATCATAAAAAGCCAATGTCAAACTATCAACGGATTCTAAGTGAATTAAATAAATATTAGGAGGCGCTATATTATGGGGGGCGCAATAACAGGTATTTTATTAGCAGTAACCTTTATTATCTTCGTTATCTACGCCATGAAGGGTGGAAATTTAACAGTTGGATTCTTCGTAATGGCTGTCTTATGGACCGCAATTGGTTTGGTCCCTTTTAACACAGCGGTGAAAGAAATTTTTACTGAACCAGTTTTAAATTATGGAAAAACAGCCGCCTATATTATTTTCGGATCTTGGTTTGGTCGAGTATTAGTCGATACTGGGATCGCTGGGAGTATCAGCCGCCGAACAGAAAAGGTTGGTAAGAAAAGCCCAGTTCTGGCAACGATCTTAATTGCTTTTGTAATCGCTTTAATTTTTGCTAGCTCATATGGTGTGGGTTCTGCGATTGCAGTTGGAGTGATTCTTTTTCCAATCATGTTTTCGATTGGTGTGCCTAGAAACATCGCGGTATCTGTCTTTACGATTGCCATCGGGGCTGCGATGTATGTAAATAATGTACTCTTTGTTCAATTCCAAGTCTTTTTTCCAAAAGTAGCTTGGGGTCCGCATTATCAACGCTTCGGCTTTGTGGCAATGGGCATTCAAATGGTGATTTTAATCCTCTTCATTTTATTCAATGCGAAGAAAATTCGTAACGGTACGCCTGAAATTATTGAAAGTGATTCGGAAACGGAAATTGTGGAAGTTCCGATGTGGACATATCTGTTGCCAGTGATGCCGGTGGCGTTGAGTATTTTTGCTAAGTGGGATGCCGTTCCAGCATTATTGCTTTCAACGATCGTTGCATTTGCGGCAACGGGTAACATGAAAAAATACTCAAAATTTGTCACCATGATGAATGAAACAGCGAAGCATGCGATTAGTGATATTGCTGGCTTGTTAATTATGTTATTCGTATTAACCATGTTCCAATCAGCCGCTGTTCATGCGATGTCAGGCTTTACCAGTGTCTTCCAACAAGTAATTCCAGATAACAAATTAGCACTGATTATTATTGTCGCGATCATTGCACCCCTATCTTATTTCCGCGGGCCATTGATGCTCTATGGTGCCGGTGCTGCCACAGCTGCGATTTTAGTGGGAACTGGGATGTTTGATCAATATTTCTTATATGGATTACTCGTAGTGCCATCCATGATGGGGGTTTCCGCGTGTATTACACAATCATGGAATTTATGGTCTGTTCAATATGCAGGCTTGGATACGAAAACATTTTTACTTACCGGCCTACCATGGGCTTGGGGTGCAACAGTCTTAAACTTAATTGCAGCCTATATTTTATTATAAAAGAAAAGAGGAAATTAAGATGAGTGAATTTTTAACGATTGGTGAACCGATTGCGCTATTTGGATCAGAGGAAGTCGATAAATCATTGAAGGACGCACGTCATTTTCAAAAATTTTTAGCAGGAGCAGAGGTCAATGTTGCTGTCGGCGTCGCTCGGTTAGGTCATAGTAGTGACTATATTACGCAAGTCGGAAAAGATCCATTTGGCGAATTTATTATTGACCGCTTGCACGAAAATGAAATCGGCACCGATTATATCTCAGAAACTTCAGACTTTTGGACAGCTTTCCAACTAAAGGATAGAGTCAGCGACGGAGATCCAAGCATCTTTTATTTCCGTAAAGGTTCGGCTGCTGCGCATTTTGAAAAGGATGTTTTAGATAAAATTGATTTTTCTGATGTAAAAATGGCGCATCTATCCGGTATTTTTCCGGCAATTTCGAAAGAAGCACAAACGGCTTTCCGTTATTTGATCCAATTACTGGAGGAACATAAGATTCGTACAACGTTTGATCCGAATTTACGCCCACAATTATGGGACAGCGAAGCTGAGATGGTAGCAACAATCAACGACCTTGCCTCTCATGCAGAGATTGTATTGCCAGGCATCAATGAAGGTGAAATTTTGATGGGCAGCCGCGAACCAGAAGCAATTGCTGATTTCTATTTGAATAACGGTGAAGCAACACAAACAGTCATTGTTAAACTTGGAACAGAAGGGGCTTATGTGAAGCAAAAGGATGGCACAAGCTTTACCGTTCCTGGTTTTAAAGTCGCAAAAGTAGTGGATACCGTGGGTGCAGGAGATGGCTTTGCGGTGGGTTTGGTGACTGCCTTGATTGAAGGTGAAGACTTGAAAGACGCGGTAATTCGTGCGAATGCAATTGGGGCAATGGCCGTACAATCACCTGGCGATAACGATGGCTATCCAACACCAACCGAACTTGAAGCATTTTTAAAAAATCAGAAGGTGAAATAATGAAATTACAAACAGCGATCGACCGGGTATCATTAGAAGATGCTGCCCGATTGGCGAAAGAATTAGATGGGAAAACCGATATCTTAGAGATGGGGACCTCATTAGTGAAAGATTATGGAAATGAGGCCATTCGCAGACTGCGAGGAGAATTATCACAAACCCGTTTATTAGTCGATAGTAAAACGATTGATGAAGGCGCTTATGAATTTAATCAAGCCTTTCATCATGGCGGAGATATCGTCACGGTAATGGGGGCGGCCTCGCATGCCACCCTTCAAGCGTGCTATGAAGTAGCACAAAAAGAAAACAAGACCATGATGATCGACCTGTTAGAAGTTAGTGATGAAAAGATTGCCGCTATCAGTGATTTTCCTGAAGGAATCTACGCATTACATCATTCGATTGATCGTGAAGACAAGTTGGATGCAGTTGGCAGTGTGGCGGCCTTTCATCAAAAATTTCCAACGATCAAACGGTTGGCGGTCGCTGGCGGGATCGATTTGTCACAAGTTAAGAAATTAGCTGCACAGGATTTGCTTGAAGTGGTGATCGTTGGCTCAAAAATCGCTAAAGCAGCCGATCCCGTGGCAGCAGTAAAAGAGTTTATGGAGGCGATTCATAATGGAAACAATTAAAACGATCATGACAGAAATTAATCAAGTTATGGACTTGGTAGATGAAAAGCAATTGGATCAAGCATTGCCAGTATTTCAAAAAAATAAACGCATTTTCGTAATCGGTGCAGGGCGTAGCGGGTTCCAAGCAAAAGGCTTTGCGATGCGCTTGATGCACATTGGTTATACGGATTATGTGATGGGGGAAACGATCACGCCGTCGATTCAAAAAGGCGATACGTGGGTAGCAATCTCAGGTTCCGGTACAACCAAAGGAATCGTAAATGATACCAAAGCCGCTAAAAAATTGGGATTGGATATCGTCGCATTAACGAGTGATCCTGAATCTCCGTTGGCACAATTGGCCGATCAAGTAATCATCGTTCCCGGTGCAACGAAAACCGGTGCAGGCATCAAATCAGTTCAGTTGTTATCCACGCTTTTTGATCAAACCGTGCATATCACTCTTGACGCTTTAACGTTAAAACTAGCGAAACGTGATCAAACCTCTAACGAAGAGGCACTACATGAACACGTGAATGTAGAGTAGGCGATCAAAATGAAAAAAAATAAAATTCTTGCTCGGTTAGAAGCCGCTGGCGTGGTGGCGGTTATTCGAGAAAACAATACGGAAAGTGCATTGAAAGCTGCCCAAGCGGTAGTTGAAGGAGGCATTCACGGCCTTGAAGTGACTTTCTCGGTTCCAAATGCCGATCAAGTGATTGCCAAGTTAAAGGAAATCTATCAAGCTGAACAAGCGGTAGTGGTTGGAGCGGGGACCGTTTTAGATGCCGTGACCGCTCGGTTGGCGATTATGGCTGGGGCGGAATTTGTCGTTAGCCCTAGTTTTGATCAAGCAACGGCCGAACTATGCAACATATACCAAGTTCCCTATCTTCCCGGCTGTATGACTATCACGGAGATGCAGCGGGCAATGATGAGTGGGGCGGAAGTCGTCAAACTTTTCCCAGCGAATAATTTTGATCCACAATTTATTAAGTCCGTTCAAGCACCTTTGCCTCAGATCAATCTGATGCCTACGGGTGGGATCAATCTAGCTAATTTATCGGATTGGAAGAAAGCGGGCGCTGTAATGGTTGGTGTTGGGGGTAATTTATTTAAGGGAGTCGCCGATCAAGAGTATGAAAAAGTCACTGAGACAGCCAGAGAATACATGGTGAAGTGGCGAGAGGAATAGGAAGAATACTAGAAATAGAGACTGTGCCAAAGTCAGAGCTGGCACAGTCTCTATTTCGTTTTAAAAGCGCTGTGACGGCGGATTGTTTGGGGATGAAACCTGTTTCAAATTGTGAAACAGGTTGAGTTGTAAGCGGTAACTCTATATTTTTTTATTTCGTGACCGTATACTGAACACATCATAAAAGAAGGAGAGAAGAAAGATGAAAGCGAAAATCATGGATAGCATGCAAAAATTTTCAAAAGCGATGTTTGTTCCCGTTTTGATCTTGCCGATCGCCGGGATTTTGATTGCGATTGGAAATATCTTTACGAATTCGCGGCTGATTGAAATGTTTGGCTTTTTAGATAATCCGATCACGATGGGTTTTGGAAGCATTTTATCAGCAGCTTTGTTGCCGGTTTTAACCAACCTCGGAGTGATTTTCTGTGTGGGGATTGCCTTAGGACTTGCGAATAGGAAAAAGGCTGAGGCAGCATTTACGGCATTATTAGGCTATTTAGTTTTCTTATACGCAATGAATAAGTTTATGGAGCTAAGGGGGATGCTCGTGGCTCCGGATCAATTACAAGGCTCTGGACAAGCACTGGTCTTAGGTGTTCAAGTTCTTGATATGGGGGTTTTCTTAGGAATCATCTTAGGATTAGTTGTTGCGTTGATCCACAATCGGTTTATCGATACGACCTTTAACAATGCCTTCCAAGTTTATGGTGGCGCAAGATTTGTCTTTATTGTTTTGATTCCTGTATTAGTATTGGCAGCAATTATTTTGTCGTTTGTCTGGCCAATCGTTCAGCAAGGGATCGATGGTTTAGGCGGCGTGATTCAAAAGACTGGCAATTTCGGAATTTTCTTATACGGTTCTCTAGAGCGTCTGTTGATCCCAACTGGCTTGCATCATTTGATTTATACACCGTTTTTATACACTTCTCTCGGAGGTGTGGCAGAGGTCGGCGGCCAAGTATTTGAAGGCGCACGGAATATTTACTTTGCTGAAATCGCTGATCCGACTGTCCGAATTTTATCTCAGAGTGTCATTTGGGACGCGCGAGGGATCTCCAAAATGTTTGGTTTAATTGGTGCTTGCTTAGCAATGTATCAGACAGCCAAACCAGAGAATAAGTTCAAGGTTAAAGCCATCTTGATTCCAGCAGTAGTCACTTCGTTTGTTGCGGGAGTTACAGAGCCGATCGAATTTTCGTTTATGTTCGTGGCACCGGCACTATTCGTGATTCATTCCGCATTAAGTGGACTTAGTATGGTAGTGTTAAATATTTTTGGCTCAAGAGCAATTGGGCCAAACGGCTTTATCGATTTCCTGCTGTACAATATCCCGTTAGGAACAGAGAAAACTCGCTCGCCGATCTATTTATTAGTAGGAGTCGCGTTCTTCTTTATTTATTATTTCGTGTTCCGATTCTTAATCGTCAAATTCAACTTTAAGACAGTCGGAAGAGAAGATGACGATCAAGAAACGAAGCTGTATTCTAAAAAGGAATACAACGATAAAAAAGCTCAAGCTCCTGCAGATGGCGCAATGGCGGTGAATACTTCGGATGATCAAGTTTCAGGCGTGATTGTGGAAGGCTTAGGCGGGGCAGAAAATATTAAAACGATTGATAATTGTTATACTCGTTTACGCCTGAAATTGGCCGATCCAGCGTTAGTCAACGAAGGATTATTAAAAGATCAAACGCAAGCCAAAGGGGTCATTAGTAACGGGGAGAATGTCCATGTGGTCTATGGCTTGACCGTTCCCCAAGTACGAGAACGATTAGAAAAATATTTAGGTAGAGATAGTGGAGGAGACGAATAGTTATGAAGAAATTTTCAGTAGTCATTGCCGGTGGTGGAAGTACCTTTACCCCTGGTATCGTCATGATGATGTTAGACAACTTAGAGCGTTTTCCTTTGAAAACATTGAAATTGTATGACAACGATGGCGATCGCCAGGGAATACTGGGTGAAGCATTAGAAATTTTACTAAAGGAACAAGCGCCCGATATTGAGTTTTTATATACGACAGATCCAGAAACAGCGTTTAGTGATGTTGATTTTTGTATGGCTCATATTCGTGTCGGCAAGTATGCCATGCGCGAAAAAGACGAGAAGGTTCCACTACGCCATGGGGTATTTGGGCAGGAAACTTGCGGTCCTGGTGGGATTGCTTATGGGATGCGCAGCATCACAGGAATGTTAGAGATTATCGATTATATGGAAAAATACTCGCCAGATTGCTGGATGTTGAATTATTCCAATCCGGCCGCAATCGTAGCAGAAGCTTGTCGTGTGTTACGTCCAGATTCAAAAGTCTTGAATATTTGTGATATGCCTGTCGGGACGTTGCGGCGAATGTCGCAAATCGTTGGAAAAAAACCAGAAGAATTGGAAGTTCGCTATTTCGGTTTAAATCACTTTGGCTGGTGGACTAGTGTCAAAGATCGCGAAGGGCATGAATACATTGAGCAAATTCGTGATTATGTTTCTGAACACGGCTATTTAACGCAAATCGAAGTGGATACGCAACATACGGATCCAAGCTGGCAAGAAACCCATAAAAAGGCGAAAGATATTTTAGCAGTAACTCCAGAGTATCTACCGAATACGTATTTAAAATATTATTTATATCCAGACTATGTTTTTGAACATATGAAAGATCATCCCGAGTTTACCCGGGCAAATGAAGTTATGGCAGGGCGCGAAAAACACGTTTTCGATCATGCCCGTCAAATCATTGAGAATGGTTCAGCCAAAGGAATCGCATTTGATATCGATGCTCATGCAACTTTTATTGTAGATCTGGCTCGGGCAATTGCCTTTAATACCCATGAGCGGATGGTCATGATCGTAGAGAACAATGGAGCAATTGCTAACTTTCCTGATGATGCGATGGTAGAAGTTCCATGTATTGTAGGAACAGACGGTCCGGAAGCGTTGGCACAAGGACAAATTCCAGCCTTCCAACAAGCGTTGATGTTCCAACAAGTCACAGTGGAAAAATTAGTGGTTGAGGCTTATGTGGAGAACAGCTACCAAAAAATGTGGCAAGCGTTAACTTTATCTAAAACAGTTCCTAGCGCACAGGTGGCAAAGGAATTATTGGACGATTTGATTAGTGAAAATGGCGAGGCTTGGCCAGAATTACATTAGAAAAATGGATTGTAGCACAGTGGATGAAATAAACTGATGCTGCAATCTCTTTTTCTAAAGACAGTAGGAGGAATCAGATGGAAATTGCAATGGTTGGCTTAGGTAAAATGGGAATGGGAATCGCAGAAAATTTGTTGAGTCATCAGCATCAAGTTCGCGGATTCGATGTTGATCTCAAGCTTGCGGAAAAATTAACTGATTTGGGTGGAACCTTTTATTCTGATCTGACAGAGTTATTGGTAGCGGGTTCACAGCAAAAGATCGTATGGTTGATGCTGCCAGCTGGAAAATTAACCAATGATATGGTGAGACAAATTGCCCAACAGCTTCATGAAAGAGATATCGTAATCGATGCAGGAAATTCACATTATCAAGACAGTGTAGCGAATTATTCTTTCTGCCAAGCACGCGGCATCGATTTTATTGATGTGGGAACTTCTGGCGGGGTGGCTGGAGCAAGAACAGGGGCTTGCATGATGGTAGGTGGATCTATCCAAGTCTTTGATCAGCTGCAATCATTATTTTCAGATATCTGTGTAGAAAAAGGATACATGTATTGTGGCGAAGCTGGTAGTGGCCATTATCTAAAGATGGTCCACAATGGGATTGAATATGGGATGATGCAAGCGATTGCCGAGGGCTTTAATTTACTGCATCACAGCCCCTACGATTATGAAATGGCGGAAGTTGCACAAGTGTTCAATCATGGATCGGTTATCCGCTCATGGCTGATGGCATTAATGGGGAATTTATATCAAGAAGAATTAGATCTAACAGCGATCGCCGGGGTCATCCCATCATCAGGGGAAGGAAAATGGACAGTAGAGGAAGCTTTACGCTTAAAAGTCAATCTACCAGTCATTACCCAATCACTTATGACGCGCTTTGCTTCAGAGGATTGTGATAAGATAAGTGAGAAACTTGTCGCATTATTGCGCAATCAGTTTGGCGGACACGCCTTTGTAAAGGATGAATGATCTTGTCAGTATTTTTAGGAATCGATGTTGGGACTACCGCAATTAAACTAGGCGTTATTGAAAAAAATAAGTTGCTATATACGAATGACCACCCAGTAGAAACATCTGGCGATGAAATCGTCAAATACCAGGATGCAAACCAGGTGCTGGCTGTATTGCAAGAGGGACTCATGACGATCCCTCTTGAGTTGCGGCGACGAATCACGAAACTTGGTATCAGTACGGCGATGCATAGTTTGATGCCAGAGGACGATAGCGGCCAAATTTTTCTCTGGTCGGATCTTCAGGCAGCGGGAGTAATCGAGCAATTTAAGCAAGTTGAAAAGGCAACAGCCAAGCATTTTTATCAGCTGACGGGGACGCCGATCCATGCCATGTCGCCCTTTGCGAAATTATTGTATTTTCAAAAAGCTAAAAAATACCCGGCAGAGCTTCATTGGTCCGGCTTAAAAGAAATATTAATGAAGTACTTTACCGGAGAAACAGTGATCGACTATAGTACGGCTTCCGCTACTGGGCTATTTGATTTACGTAAAAAACAATGGAGTCAAGAAATTTTGAGCTATTTGGGGATGCGTGAGGATCAATTAGCCCATTTGGCAGACACAAATCAGACTTTCACGCTACTGCCAAGTATCGCAGAATTGTTCGGCTTTTCTTCGGAGCTACAGGTGGTCATTGGGGCAAGTGACGGAACGTTAGCGGCCTATGCTAGTTATTATGCTACCGGGCGCAGAGCCAGTTTGACCATCGGTACGAGTGGCGCTGTTCGACAAATTACTACGGACAATCAATTAGACGACGACAAGCAAAATTTCTGCTATTACTTAAATGGCGAGCTGAAGGTTAGTGGCGCGCCTTCAAATAATGGTGGGATTGTCCTTGCTTGGGCAGCTCAGCAGTTGTCTTTAGATCCACTTGATTTTTATGCGTCAATCCCAAACGTATTAGTAGAAACCGAGATAGGGAGCAGAGGACTGCGTTTTTGGCCCTATTTGAATGGGGAACGGGCACCTTATTGGGACAATGAGATCAAAGGTGGATTTTATGATTTGACCTTGCAACATACCAGAAGTGAGCTTTTACGAAGTGTACTTGAAGGTGTACTTTTAAACATTCGCCGCTTAGTTCAATTAGTCGCTAAAAATGAAGACTTGTCCGTCAGTGGCGGATTTTTTCAAACTCCCGCATTGGCCCAACTAGCAGCGACGGTTTTTGGCACTCCCTGCTATTATGCCCCTGAAAATGAGCCGATTTTTGGCTTATATTATTTGTTGGAACAACCGGAACTGGTGAAGAAAGAACAACAGCAAGTCTTTTTACCTGGTCCCCTTCAACAAGCAGCGTACAAACATTTAGCGGAGCATTATTTTGATTGATTTTTATGCGTAAATTCTTGAACAATATATTCCATTAGCAGTAATAGTTTCCCAAAAAAGCTATTATAAGTAACATTTTGACTATCAACCGGACGTTCATCGGCGACTTCAAAAATAATACTGGCAGCTTCAGTCGCTCGGGAGTGGCTGTTGCCGGTGAATAAGATAGTTGGGATTTGGTGTTCTTTAGAAAAGTGCATCTTTTCAATCACTTTTTGAGTCTCACCGGATTTTGAAATGACGATCAACATACTGATATTATTAGCGTTATTATTGATGATGCCCGCGGAATCAGCAGCATTTACAAATAAGGTTTTGATCCCATTCACCAATAATTTTTTGTAAAGGTATTCAGCAATGATACTGGAAAAACCAGTCGCATAAATCGTGATAAATTTTTCCTGATTGTCTTGATAGATTTTTTTCATCGTCTGGATAGACGGCGCTATTTTTTCAGTAGGAATCGAAATATCCACTGTGGCTTCTACCAATTGATTTTGCGGCTGGTATTGATTCTTGAGAAAATAAAATAACTCTAAATAACCAGAAAAATCTAATTTTTGTGCCAATCGCACGATGGTTGCTGGAGAAGTATAGAGTGTTCCGGCAATCTTTCTTAAAGAAACCCCTTCCAGTTCATTAATATGTGTGACTAAATAAGTTAAGATCGTCTGATCATTATCAGATAGTCGTTTTCCCTTAGTTACTAGTTCTAAATCCATTTATACACCCCATATAAAAATAATAAAGCTTTCGTATGCATTATACACTATGAATAGGTAAAAAAAGGCACTCCCTTTTCACGAAGGAAAATGTAACGCATCTTGCAATAGAAAGGAAAAAAATATGTTTGGTCTATTTAATAAAAAGCTTGAGCTTCATGCGCCTGTCTCTGGGAATGTTATTGAAATAACAGAGGTTAATGATCCTGTCTTTAGTCAGAAGATGATGGGGGAAGGTTTCGCGATTAAACCAACTAACGGAGAAATCAACTCACCTATCAATGGTCGGGTAAAATCCATCTTTCCTACCTTACACGCGGTAGCCCTTGAAACGACAGGGGGACAAGAAATGTTACTTCATATTGGTATTGATACCGTTGAATTACAAGGTGAAGGATTTCAGTCTAGTCTAACAGAAGGACAAAAGATCAAAATTGGTGATCCTTTAGTCCAGGTTGATTTGGCCGTACTTGCAGAAAAAGGAAAAGATAATGTCATCGTTGTTGTTTTACCAGAATTAAAGGACAAGCAGGTAATCGTTCAGACTGGTGAAAAACAAAGCGGTGAGGTCGCAGCCATTTTAAGATAAAACTTTGAGAAACAGCCTTTCAAATGAAAGGCTGTTTTTGCGAGTCGGGCTTTTCGCAGTAAGGTAGTGTGAAAAATAAAATAAGAGTGTTCACAGCAAGTGATCAACCCGTTTCGTCCAATCGCCTGCGTGGTGAAGAAAAACAAACAGGTTAAAAAGGTAAGCAAGATTCTAAAAAATTGACACCATAGTCTAATTAGACTAAGATAGAAAAATAATTGAAATTGAGGTGGAGACTATGAAATCAATCTTACTGATTGGTCAATCTAATATGGCAGGCCGTGGCTACTTAACCGACGTTCCGTCCATTTATAATGAACGAATCGAGATGCTGCGCAATGGACGGTGGCAAATGATGGCCGAGCCGATTCATTTTGATCGTGAAGTGGCTGGAGTGGGACCGGCGGTATCTTTTGCCAGTGCATGGACTCAAGCGCACCCCACAGAAAAAATTGGTTTGATTCCTTGTGCTGAGGGGGGGAGCGCCATTGATGAATGGAGAGTGGATCAACCATTAACCCGTCATGCACTGACAGAAGCTAAGTTTGCGATGGAATCCAGCGAATTGATTGGAATTTTATGGCATCAGGGGGAAAATGATAGTTTAAATGGACGTTACAAAGAGTATGAAGAAAAACTAACGCAGGTTTTTGAGCACTTTCGCCAGGAATTGGCTTTGCCGGAATTGCCAATCGTCGTCGGACAGCTACCTGATTTTCTAGGTAAGCAAGGTTTTGGTCTAAGTGCAACGGAATTTAAAGAAATTAATCGAGAAATGGCTAAAGTGGTGGCTAAGCTGGATCAATGCTATCTAGTCAGCGCAGAGAAGCTGACAGCGAATCCGGACGGCATCCACATTGACGCAAAGTCACAGCGACAATTTGGCCTTCGTTATTATGAAGCTTTTGCCAATCAGAAAAATGTGCTTAATCCTTTGCCCGATGAAGAAGACCGTTTGGCTGAGATTTATGGGCGGGAAACGACGAAAAATGAAAAGATTTATTTGTTGAGCCGTGATTTTGCATTAGGAAAGATCGATTTTCAGCAATTTATGGAACGCTTTGGAGCCGTACAATGATCCCATTGCTTATTTTAGGTCTGTTGAAGGAACAGCCAGCTTCTTATGGCTACGAATTATTGGCGAAGATGGAAGCCAACTATTTTGAGTATTTTGTTCGGTTTACTAAGGGATCATTTTACTATAATATCCAACAGCTCGAAGCTAAAGGACTGATCGAGCGTGTTTTCTCAGAGCCTCAGAAAGAGGAAAAAGAAAAGAATCGTTATACTTTGACTACCGCCGGGGAAAAAGAATTTAAGCGCCTATTTCTTCGTTATGGTAAAAAAAATGAGCCTATCACTTTTCCATTTTATACGCCGTTATTATTTGAGGATCAAGTGGCGCCAGAGCAGATGGTTCAGTTATTAGAGAGTCAGATAGCTCAGACACAAGAAAAAATACGTTTGATTGAAGTCGCGCTGGCAAATCCCGCAGAGCAACTACGACCTAATTTTCTCAAAATGATGGAGAATTCTAGGCAGCATCACCAAGTTAATTTGGCGTGGTTTCAAGAGCAATTAGCAGAATACAAATAACCGATGCGGGTCAGTCACTAGGATTCTAGTGACTGACCCGCATCGACTTTTAGTTTTTCTTATTCATCTTCAATCTTTTTTTGATCTATCAGTTCTTGTAGCAGTTCGATTTGAACTTGTTGCAACTCGACTAAGTGCTGCCATTTCGTTGCCATTAAATAGTCGATTTTTTCGTGGAGCAAGTGGATCTCAACTTCAGATTTGACGTTGACTTCATAATCATTATCCGCTTCCACCCGGTCCCGATCGGCTTGCCGATTTTGGCTCATTAAAATGATTGGTGCTTGGATTGCGGCTAAACAGGAAAGGGCCAGATTCAATAAAATAAAAGGATATTTGTCGAATGGATCGAAAAATAGCGGCAATGTATTCAAGACAATCCAAGCAAAAAGTGTTAACAAAAAGATAATGATAAAGGTCCAACTGCCACCAAACTTCGCGATGCCATCGGCGACTTTTTGACCAAAGGTTTCTTTGGTTTTTAGCGCATCGTTGACATTTTTGATTTGGACTTGCTCCTTACGGATTTTATGTTTCAACTCGTGATCAAATTGCTTTGATGTCGATATTTCTTTTTGAATCTGCTGATTAAGGTATTGAAATCGAAAATTCAATAAACGGCTATAGGAAATTGTGTCTGCCGCCGTCAACTCTTTATCCTTCGTTAAGATGAACTCTCGTAAATTTTTATCTAGTTCTGAAAGCGTAAAGTGTTGCTTGTCTTGATTGTCTGTCATAGGAATCACCCGTTTTTCTTTTAATGATAGCACGGGGACCAACCATTTTCCTAAAACTTGTCTTTTCTCTATCTTCAGTCTACTAAGAAAGAAAACAGCCTAAGGGATCGCCGGAATGATTACCACGGAATGATGCCATCGCGGTTGAAGAAGCCACCAGTCGGTCCTTTTTTATCGATCGTCGCTAATTTGACGATGGCATCGGAGCCTTGTTCCATTGTTTGCATACCGTTGCTGAAATTTTCTCCGGTCTTGGTTGGTCCGGGATCAACCGCATTGATCTTCATACTGGGCAGACTTTTCGCATACTGAACAGTCAGCATCGAAACCGCGGCTTTTGATGAGCTGTAGGCCAAAGCATTGACCTTTGATTCGATCTTATCTGGGTTCAATACTTGACCGAATGAACCAAGTCCGCTGCTGACGTTGACGATTACTGGGAGTTCTGACTGTTCTAACAGCGGTAGAAAAGCATGCGTCACGGAGACCAAACCGAAAACATTTGTGTCGTAAACGTTGCGCATGATCGCCGCGTCGATCTCTGCTGGCTTGCCGTAGCCGCCTGGAATACCCGCATTATTGATTAGGATATCGATCCGCCCTTCCTGTTTTTTGATCGTTTCAGCAGCCTGCTCGATTGAGTCCTCATCGGTGACATCCAAGGCAACGTAGGAAACAGCTAATTCCTTTGCGGCTGCGGCAGCTTTTGCTGCTTGGCGAGAGGTGATGTAGACATGATAGCCCATTTTTTTTAAACGACTGGCAGCGGTGTAGCCTAAACCAGTACTGCCGCCGGTAATTAACACGATTCGTTCTTTCATGATCCATTCCAACTTTCTTAATTAAAATAAAAACTTGTATTTACAACTTTGATTGGAGCATACGCCTGATTTTTTTATTTGTCAATAAAATAGTTGTGTTTAAAAGTATTTTTATTTTTTCTGTGCTAATATAATGATAAAGGGGTGGAACCAGTGAAAACAAATGAAGACAATCTCTCCGAAAATATTTATCAAGCAAACTTGGTTCAGCAAGAATTCATCGAGACACGTTTGAAAAAAATCGGTCTCACATCTCACCAAGCCCGCACGCTAAATTATATTTCTCATTATCCCGGTGTGATCCAGAAAAAAATTGCTCATTATTTAGGCAAACAAGATGCCACCATAACGAACATTTTGAAAACGTTGGAAAAAAAAGACTACATCTACCGTGAGATCCCTAAAAACAATGAGCGTCAGAAAAATTTATTTTTGACCGAAAAAGGCGAGGAATCCATCAAACAAATTCGTAGGATTTTTCAAGATCTTGAAGCGCAGTTGACGCAGAAGCTTGAAGCGGAAGAACAACTATTGCTAAAAAGACTATTGAAGAAGATCCAATAAACTCGACCTGGTGCGCCTTGTGCTCGCCAGATTTTTTTGTTTATATTCAACGACTAAAATAAGAAAAAATGGATTAAAAATTAATAGAAGTAACGTTAAGTTCCTATTGACTGTTTGTGAAGTGCTGAAAGACACTCAAAGTCCGATTGACAAGCCGATTTTTATTCGTTTATAGTGCAAGTGTCATCTTTAGTCAGAAGGAGGAGCAAACATGGTAGTCCAGCCTTTTTCAGCTCAGCAATTATTTAAGTTAAAGCGCAGAACGCTGGAAAAACGTCTGACTGATTATTATGAAGAGACCCAAGATACGAAGACATTGCTTAAACTATTGATTGCCCTTCAAATTCGTGACGCGCTGGGAAATGAAGATTTCTCTCAAGTTTTGCGGCCACTTGTTCGTCAGCTTTTTTTAAAGACAACTGCTACGCGCGTGCTGCGCCATTGTTATTGCCATTTTGAGGGCTATTTTTCTGCAAAAGAATGGCAGACGGTGTTAGCTCGCTTGTTTCCAATAAAAATATATTTAACCAAGCTGATCTCAAAATTTCGTTCCATTTTTAAACCAGAAACTTTGATCGGTTTGACTGATTCATGACAATTGATAGAAGTGAATCAAGCAACAGTCAACTGTTTGTTTTCAGGCATAGGGGTAGTCTATTTGTTGTGGAGTTTATTATTATTTTGAAAGAGTAGTTATTTTATGGCTCCTTCTATTTGTGAACAAAGGATTTCCTTTTGGGGAATAAAGCCATTTGAATGATTACAGTTGTTTTTATTAAATAGTTCAAAAGTTGGGTTGCATTTCCCTGACAGAATTGTTACATTTAATCATAGAAAACGCTTACAAAAAAGAAACTTGCGGGAGAGAGCAGTGATTGCCACCGAAGGTATAAGCTATGGACATGCTGGTTTCATAGTGAACATCTCAGGTAAATGGACCGCAAGCGGAAGCAACTCTGGAGAGCAGAAATGCGCCGAAGGAGCAACCTTTGAAAAAGGGGAATCTCTCAGGCTAGTGACAGAGGACAACGGCACAAGGTGTTGTTGTCCTCTTTTTTATGCTGTGGTACGTAAATACTTTTTTGCAAAGCCAGTCGCAAAATACATGTGAATTATTGAACAATAAGGAGGGGAACCAATGATTATCGTGACGAATAATCCAATGGTCAAAGAACAGATCAATCAGCAAAAAGTCATTGATTTCGTGGAAGGCTCTTACGGTGATGTCTTGAACTATGTCAAGCAGCGAGTAATTGATGAACGTCTGTATTTGTTATCCCATCCACTAAGCGGAAGTATCAAGCCTAATGAGACCTATTATAAAACAATTTTTTTAACGGAGACCAACTCTCAGTCCATCGACCTAGAGAGTTTAGAATATATGGAATCAGCGATAACCGTCTACGAGAAATTTATAAAAAATAAGCAGCGACCTAACTGGTCCTTAGGGGTGTTGCAAGATTTTGCTTTCGTAGATTTTTATATCGCCCAAAGTACGTTGGACCGAATAGGAGGTGACACGTGTTCGACTACTTGCTATTAAATAGAACTGAGGTGAGTCAATGAAACTCGAGATTGGCAATATTGAAATTAAAGATGTGGTTTTTAGTGAAGATGAAAAAATTGAGCAGGGCCGATTATCAATCAATCCCGCAAAGATCAAAGCTATTGTTTTAGAGGATGATCGATTATCTGACTGTGAGATTGAGATCGCCAAACCCGGCGACAGTCTCAGGATCACACCGGTTAAAGATGTGATTGAACCAAGATGTAAAGTAGATTCTGCCACGGGTATTTTCCCAGGAGTCATCAACAAAGTCGATGTCGTAGGTAGCGGCCGAACCCATGTCTTAAAAGGCTGCGCGGTTATGACGGTGGGGAAAATCGTCGGTTTCCAAGAAGGAATCGTCGACATGCAAGGACCTGGCGCGGAGCTCACGCCTTTTTCACAACTAATCGAAATTTGTTTAGTCTTGAAACCACAAGAAGGACTTGATCCCCACCAGTATGAAGAGGCCGCACGATTTGCTGGATTAAAAACGGCGGATTATCTCGGTAAGCTAGGTGAAAAAATTGAGCCCAACCAGCTTGAAACATTTGAAACACTGCCGTTGTTAGAGCAGATCCAACAATATCCGGATTTGCCAAAGGTTGGCTACGTTTATATGTTGCAAACGCAAGGACTGCTTCATGATACGTATGTCTACGGAACGGATGCGAAACACATCGTGCCAACGATCCTTTATCCGACAGAGGTGATGGATGGCGCAATTATCAGCGGTAATTGTGTGTCGGCCTGTGATAAAAATACCACGTATCACCATTTGAATAATCCAGTGATCGCGGATTTATATCAGCAGCACGGAAAAGAAATTAATTTCTTAGGTTTGATTGTAACCAATGAGACAGTTTATCTAAAGGATAAACATCGTTCTAGTGATTTTGTTGCGAAGCTAAGTGAATATTTAGGCTTAGATGGTGTGATCATTTCTCAGGAAGGGTTTGGCAATCCAGATACAGACTTGATCATGAATTGTAAAAAGGTCGAAGAAAAAGGCATTAAGACAGTCATTGTAACAGATGAATATGCAGGTAGAGATGGTGCTAGTCAGTCCTTAGCAGACGCCGACAAATTGGCAACGGCCGTAGTGACTGGCGGGAACGCAAATGAAACGATCCAGCTACCAAAAATGGATCGCTTAATCGGACAATTAGATTATGTCGATGTTATCGCAGGCGGCTTTGACGGCAGCTTGAAGGAAGATGGCACGATTGAAGTTGAAATCCAGGCAATTACCGGTGCAACGAATGAATTAGGTTTTAACAAAATGTCTGCTAAAGGCGTTTAAAAAGATAAATAGGGAGGAAATACTAATGACTTTAGATTTAAAAAATAAAAAAGTCTTAGTGATCGGCGACCGTGACGGAATCCCCGGACAAGCAATCGAAGCTTGTATCGAGGGAACCGGGTCAGAAGTAATATTCTCATCCACAGAATGTTTCGTCTGAACGGCCGCTGGTGCAATGGACTTGGAAAATCAACGTAGAGTTAATGAAGCAGTAGAAAACTTCGGCCCAGAGAACGTAGTTGTTCTGATTGGCGCAGCTGAAGGAGAAGCAGCAGGGTTAGCTGCCGAAACTGTGACGAACGGAGACCCTACGTATGCCGGTCCATTGACCAATAAACGGCTAGGATTAGCTGTATACCACGCAGTAGAGCCAGAATTTAAAGAAATTGTCGACCCAGATGTTTTTGAAGAGCAAATTGGCATGATGGAAATGGTTTTAGATGTTGATGACATCATTGAAGAAGTTTCAGAAATGAGGAATCAATACGCCAAGTATTAATTAAAATAGCGGAGCAAACGTCTTCAGTGTGCGACCAATAAGTCAAAAAAACTTGTTTGTAAAGCTAGACATCAACCAGTAAAGGAGCGTCTTATGACTAAATTTAAAGTTGTTCACTATATCAACCAGTTTTATGCTGGGATTGGTGGTGAAGAAAAGGCGGACATCCAACCATTCTCAAAGGCCGAAGTAGTAGGACCAGGTCTTGCTTTTATGAATTCATTTGGCGAAGAGGCAGAGATCGTCGGCACCGTTGTGTGCGGTGACAGTTTCTTTAACGAGAACTTGGATAGTGCCAAAAAAGAGGTGCTTGAACGCATCAAACAATTTGAACCAGATATCGTGGTGGCGGGCCCAGCCTTCAACGCCGGCAGATATGGCATCGCTTGCGGAGAAGTCGCGCAGGCGGTAATGACGGAGCTTGATATTCCAGCGGTAACGGGGATGTATGAAGAAAATCCCGGTGTTGAAATGTACAAGAAGGCAGCCTATATCACACCGACAAGAAATAGTGCGGCCGGTATGCGTAAAGCGGTGCCGGTAATGGCACGTCTTACGTTGAAATTGTTGAAAGGCGAAGCCGTTTCACCAGCTGCGGACAATTACTTTGTTCGATATCGCAAAAATTTTCAGGATGAAAAACGTGGCTCGGAACGAGCGGTAGAGATGCTGATTCACAAGGTGAAAAACGAGGAATTCGTGACTGAATTTCCGATGCCTGAGTTTGATAATGTGGCACCAGCCACGGCGATCAAGGATCTAACCAAAACGAAGATCGCGTTGGTGACTTCTGGTGGAATTGTTCCCAAAGGCAATCCAGATCGAATTGAATCGAGTAGCGCGTCGAAGTATGGCATGTATTCTATTGAAAATGTTGATACATTGACAGCGGATTCTTATGAGACGGCTCACGGCGGGTACGACCCTGTTTATGCAAACCAAGATCCAAACCGTGTATTGCCATTAGATATTGTTAGAGCAATGGAAAAAGAAGGGATGATCGGGAGTCTGCACAATTATTTCTATACGACCGTCGGCAATGGTACGGCTGTTGCCAACGCGAAGAAATATGCAGCTGAAATTGCGCAAAAATTATTAGCAGATGGTGTTGAAGCAGTTATTTTGACTTCCACCTGAGGAACCTGTACACGTTGCGGTGCAACGATGGTGAAAGAAATTGAAAAAACAGGTCTGCCTGTGGTTCATATTTGCACAGTAGTTCCAATCTCGCAAACAGTCGGCGCGAATCGGATCGTTCCAGCGGTCGCGATTCCTCATCCATTAGGAAATCCAAGTCTAAGTTTGGCCGAAGAGCAAAAACTTCGGCGGGGCATCGTTGAAAAAGCTCTAATGGCGATGACAACCGCAGTGGAGGAGCAAACCGTATTTGAATAATGCCGAACTGCCTGAGTGGCTTCACTCAGGCAGTTCATAGAGAGAAAGGAGCAAAGCAATGTACGATGTGATCATTATTGGTGGCGGACCAGCCGGCTTGACGGCAGCTATTTACAATGCCAGAGCCCGTTTGAAGGTGCTACTTTTAGAGAAAACGAAGCTAGGAGGGCAGATTGTATCCACTCATGAAATCGCCAATTTTCCAGGATCAATCAAGCTGTCAGAAGAAGAAACCTCAGGACCAGAACTAATCAAACGGATGACAGATCAAGCTGTGCAATTTGGCGCAGAAATTCAGTTGCGAAAAGAAGTTACTGAGTTAGAGTTAGAAGGCCAAGTTAAAAAAATTATTTGTAAAGATGGTAGCGTTTACGAGTCTCGCGCGGTGATTTGTGCCAACGGAGCTTTTCCTAGAGCGATCGGCTGTGAAGGAGAACAGGAACTAGCAGGAAAAGGCGTTTCTTATTGTGCGACTTGCGATGGCGCTTTTTTTGAGGATATGGAGGTTTTCGTGATCGGTGGCGGGAATTCGGCGGTGGAAGAAGCGATGTTTATTACTACCTTTGCCCGCAAAGTCACGATTATTCAAAATTTAAGTGAATTGACTGCGGATGCGATCGCGATTGAGCAAGTGAGAGCCAATGACAAGATCGATTATATTTTTGATTCTGTCGTGGAGCATATCGAAGGAGACGGCATGGTAGAGGCCATGACGATTCGCAATATAAAAACAGATAGACTGACACGTTTCGAAGCGGATAAAGAAGATGGGTTGTTTGGTATTTTTGTCTTTATTGGAAATGTCCCTAGTACTAAGCTCTATGAAGGGAAAATACCATTGAATGAATATGGCTATATGATCACTGACGAAGCGATGGCGACACAAATAGAGGGCGTGTTTGCGGCGGGGGATATGCGGCCGAAAGTGCTGCGACAAGTGGTTACAGCTACCGGTGATGGGGCGATCGCTGCCTTCTCAGCCCAAAAATACGTCGAGAAAATCAAAAGGGAGGTACTAGCAAGATGATCGAATTAACTGTTGATAATTTTGGATCAGAAGTAGTAGAACAAGACACGCCGGTGTTGGTGGACTGGTGGGGAGAGACTTGTGAAAATTGCTTAGCTTTGATGCCAGCTGTTGAAGAATTATATGAACAATACGGCGATCAAATCCGGTTCACGAAATTTAATACGTCACAGAAAAAAGTTCGGCGTTTCTGTATCCAACATAAAGTCTTAGGACTTCCGGTGATTTCAATTTACCAGAATGGCGAAAAAATTGATGAAGTAGCAAAGGATGATTGTACCAAAGAAACCATCGAAGAAATGATCCAGAAATATGTTTAAGGCGGGATACAGATGAATTATTCGACTTTACGAGGGGCAAGTTATGTATTGATCCACACACCAGATATGATCGAGCATAATGGAACGACCCAAACGATGGAAAAAATCACTACGCCAGACAGTCCGTATTTAGCCAGTCTTTACGAGCATCTTCGCAGCTATGAAGAGGTGGTGAATTATGCGCCAAACCAGACCTTCATCGGTAATTTAGGTTATGAAGCGTTAAAGGAGATTCCTCAGCCATGGATTAGTGAAACATATACCGGCAAGCGAGAAGGAAAATTCGGCGAGATTATGCCGGAATTGGAATTTTATGGGTTATTACAGCTGGTTGATGTGTTTGAACTGGTCCATTTGGAAGCACAGTTTGCGGAGAAAGTTCGTGCATCGTTAAATGAGCACCCCTTATTTAAAGCTGACACGGCAAAAATCAAAGAAGGCAAAGACGTGACGTGGCTCCAGCAAGAACTTGATGAAAACAACGGAGAAGGCCTATATTATGAACGCCAATTAGTTGGCTGTGTCAGTCCTGCCCATCAGATTGATGTGAATTTAAATGCGCACGTGATGCTAGAAAATCTCGTCGTTAAAGCCAGTGGGGTATTGGCTTTGCGGCAATTGATCGCCAAGCAGGGAATCGATCCTAAAGAAATTGATTATGTGATCGAATGCAGCGAAGAAGCTTGTGGGGATATGAACCAGCGAGGCGGGGGCAATTTTGCGAAATCGATTGCTGAATTATGTGGTTGTGAACACGCGACAGGTTCGGATATTCGCAGTTTTTGTGCCGGACCGACCCATGCCTTGATCACGGCGGCTTCCTTGGTGGCGGCAGGCACGCATAAAAATGTCGTTTTAGTTGCCGGTGGAGCGACAGCAAAATTAGGAATGAACGGCAAGTCCCATGTTGGAAAAGGCTTGCCGATTTTAGAAGATGTACTAGGCGGCTTTGCGGCGCTGATCAGTGAAAACGACGGAATTCATCCAATTTTACGTCACGATCTGACCGGTAAGCATGAGGTTGGTAGTGGTTCGAGTCCACAAGCCGTGACTACTGCTTTAATCGGGAGCATCTTAGAAAAAGCGCACTTGACGATTAAAGACGTGGATGTTTATTCAGTTGAAATGCAAAATCCTGATATCACCAAACCTGCGGGCGCTGGTGATGTTCCATTGGCGAACCTTAAAATGATCGGCGCAATCGGGGTGCTACGTAAGGACATCGAGAAAAAAGATCTAAAAGCCTTTGTCGATGAAAAAGCCTTAGTTGGCTGGGCCCCGACACAAGGGCATATTCCTAGTGGCATTCCTTATCTCGGCTTTGCAACAGAAGATTTAGTAATTGGCGATAAAAAACGAGCGATGATCGTTGGCAAAGGCTCACTTTTCTTAGGGCGAATGACGAATTTGTTTGACGGAGTCTCAATCTTGATTGAAAAAAATAGCGGAAAAGTTACCGAGGAGAACCAACAGGATTTAGAAGCATTAGTCAAACGAGAAGTAGCGCAGGCGTTGAGAAGTTTCGCTGCCAATCTTTCAGTAGAATAGAGGTGAAACCAATGTCTGATCAAGTAAAACAAACCGTAAAAAAAGTATTTGAGGAGCTAGCCATCAGCCTGGAAGCCGGGCGAATGGAAGCAGGAATGAAGATTGGTTTAACGATTGATGGCAGTGAATTGGGCTTGGATGTAATGAAACAGGCCGCATATGCGATAAAGCAAAAGAAGCTCTTTGATTTAGTGTTAATTGGCAGCGATGTCGACTGGGCCGAGGATTTTATTCATTATTCTACGACGGATTGCCAAAAAGAATCCGCTGAGTTGATGGAGGAACTGCTGGATAACGGTGAGATCCAAGGCTGTGTGACCTTGCATTATAATTTTCCAATTGGTGTTTCGACGGTCGGAAAAGTGCTCACCCCAGCGTTAGGTCGAGAGCTCTTTATTGCCACAACGACGGGAACGACTAGTGGTGTTCGCACTGAGGCGATGGTTTTAAACGCTATCAATGGGATTATTGCAGCGAAAGCCTGTGGTATCGAAAAACCGACTGTGGGCGTTTTAAATGTTGAAGGAGCTAAAACTGTTGAGCGAACTTTGACGACGTTGCAGGAGAATGGGTATGGGATAACCTTCGGAGAGAGTCAACGAGCAGATGGCGGCATTGTATTGCGGGGCAATGATTTACTATTAGGTAGCGTAGATGTCGTCGTTTGTGATAGCTTGACCGGAAATATTTTGATGAAGTTTTTTTCTGCGTACACTAGCGGAGGAAACTACGAGATCTCTGGTTCCGGCTATGGTCCGGGAATTGGTCGTAAGTATGACCGCAATATTTGTATTATCTCACGAGCAAGTGGCGCCCCGGTAATCGCTAACGCATTGGAATACGCCTACGAATTAGCACGAGGCAAACTGGGGGCCATCAGTCAACAAGAATATCAAAAAGCAGATCAAGCGGGGCTTAAAAAACTATGCGATAACTTGACTGAACCATCAAAAAAAGAAACACAAGAAATTGGATCACCACCAAAGGAAGTCGTCACCAGTGAGATAACCGGGATCGAGATCATGGAATTGGAGGAGGCAGTGAAAGTTTTGTGGGCAGCCAATATTTATGCCGAAAGTGGAATGGGGTGTACGGGACCAATCGTTTTGGTCAACCCTAAACAGTTAACTGCCGCACAGAATGAATTAAAAAATATGAATTATCTCTAAATAAGACGGACGGCTTTCTAGAAGGCTGTCTGTTTTTATAATTCTCTTTATTTTCTACACGCAATAGGATGGTAAAGCATAATCATTTTGATGTCAGTAATGAAAAGTTGAACTTTCAATCGTAGGTCGTAGGTTGTCAATGCTAAACTTTTTTAACTGAATAACGTGCAGGTAGAGTATGATTTATTGACGATGTCCCTGACCCTTTTTTGTGCAGTTGGGTTTTCTGTTGGCAAAACTTTTAAATTCTTTTTTAGACAAATCGGTCAATCTGTTTATTAACCTTTTTTGCTTTTCTTCGCTATAATGGTCGATGAAGGGAATGAATAGAATGACCAAGAGAAAAGCGTTTATTGCCGTGCTCGTTGCTTTTTCAGCGGGGCTTATTTTTTCTCCAGCTGTTAGTGCGGCTGAGACGAATGAGGCAACGGTGACTTCGATCCCAACAACGGCAACAACAGAAAGCAGTAGCCAGAAATTACCTCAGACAGATAGCATCGCCGCGCAATTGAAAGCGGCGACTGAACAATATGAAGCACGCAAACAGCAGATTGCTCAGGATTTGGCAGATGCTCAGCAGCGTCGGGGAAAACGTCAGCAAGACTTGCACAATGATTTTGAAGAGTTCCAAAATCAATTAAGTCAAAACCACGCGGATTTTCAGCAGCATGTATCTGAGGTAAATGGTCGTTTACAAACGGATCATGAAACGATCGAAAGTACATGGTCGCAAGCGCAAGAGCAACTTGACCAAGCTCGTGCAGACTTTAATAAGAAAATCGCCGATGCGAAGGAACTGCAAGCGCAGCTTCAAGCAGACAAAACGACAATCGATCAAAACATTTCACAAGTCAAAACCAGTGCACAGGCTATACAAAAGCAAGCTGTCGCAGGATCGGAAGCGGCAAAAGCCACCGGGGTAGATTTGGAAAATCGAGCAAATGATGTCGCTGGAGCAGTAAACCGGATCAAAGCGGTCGTTGATTCAGCAGGAGAGGACCTTAAAACGACTGAGGGCGCATCAAATCAAACGACTCAGCAGCCTCAAATAACTAAGATGGCTACCGAAAGTGTTGAGCCAACACAAAAACAAAATGCTCAGACATCTAGGGAATATCCTAAAACTAACGACTCGAAAAATCAGATTCTTTCTTTAATAGGGTTAGGAATAGTTGGGGGTCTAGGGTTGTTAATTCTTCGCAGACAGCGAGGATAGCTCTTGAAGTTCCCAAAGGCTGGAAGCTAATAGCTCCAGCCTTTTTTTTATTCTTTTGTTATGTCAATAGTTAAGATTATTTTTTGAAGGTTGATATCAAGCTGAGAAAGATTGTTAGCAGAAAAATCTATGTTAAAATACCCCTTGAACGCATACTGCACTAGAAAGAGGAATTACATGACACAATCTACATCAGCTTATATTCACATTCCATTCTGTGAACACATCTGTTACTATTGCGACTTTAATAAAGTTTTTATTGAGGGGCAACCAGTCGATGATTATATAGAAGCATTATTAAAAGAAGCTCGGCTCGCACTGCTAAAAAATCCAGTCGAAGAAATGGCGACGGTTTATGTCGGCGGGGGTACGCCAACTTCTCTGAGCGCATCGCAATTGGATCGACTCTTAAGTGGACTACGGGAAATTTTGCCTTTTGATCAAGGCGAGTTCACGGTTGAAGCGAATCCTGGGGATCTTTCAGCGGACAAATTAACGGTTATGAAAAATTATGGGGTCAATCGTTTGTCCATGGGCGTGCAAACTTTTGATGATCGGTTGCTAAAAAAAATTGGACGAAAGCATACGGCACAAGATGTTTATGATACAATCCACTTATTAGAGGAAAAGGATTTTCGCAATGTGACGATTGATTTAATTTATGCGCTTCCTGGTCAAAGTTTAGAAAGTTTTCGTGATACGGTCGCAAAAGCATTAGCATTAGACCTGCCCCATTATGCGTTGTATTCGTTGATTTTAGAAAATCAAACAATGTTTATGAATTGGGTACGCCGAGGGAAAATGCAGCTGCCGGAGCAAGAGATCGAAGCTCAAATGTATTCGGAAACGATCGAAGCGATGGAAAAAGCCGGTAGAAAGCAATATGAAATTAGTAACTTTGCGACACCCGGCTTTGAAAGCAAGCACAATCTCGTTTACTGGAACAATCAAAATTATTTTGGTTTAGGTGCGGGTGCCAGCGGCTATCTAGGAAATCGGCGCTATAAAAATCGTGGCCCAATCCAGCATTATTTAAAAGCGTTAGCAGAGGACCAGTTACCGCTACTGGAGGAAGAAGTATTGACCCGTAAAGAACAGATTGAAGAAGAGCTTTTTCTCGGCTTAAGAAAAATTTTAGGAGTAGAAAAACGTGTTTTCGCTGAACGTTTTGGTCAGAGTTTAACAGAAGTTTATGGCCCAGTGATTGAGCAATTAAAGGCGCAAAATCTCTTAGTGGAGAGCGAGACAAGGGTTCATTTGACCAAGCAAGGATTGTTTCGAGGCAATGATGTTTTCCAAGAATTTTTACTGAACAAAAACGATTAGCACTCTTATGTCAAGAGTGCTAATTTTTTGTATTTATTCCTTGACATCTTTAGCAGATGTGGTATATTAATAATCGAGTTAGCACTTAAAAAGAAAGAGTGCTAACTAAAGGATGAGAAGAATGTTAACAGAAAGACAAAAACTGATTCTCAGCTTGATCATCCAAGACTTTACCAACACGGGGCAACCGGTTGGGTCAAAAAGGTTAATGGAAGAAGGCGTAAAAGCAAGTTCCGCGACTATCCGCAATGATATGAAGGCTCTGGAGGAGCTTGGTCTGCTGGAGAAGACTCATTCTTCATCTGGACGAATTCCTTCAATTTCTGGTTATCGGTATTATGTGGATCATTTACTAACGCCAGCGAAGGTGAGCAATCAAGAAGTAGATCAGATTCGCAGTTCGCTAAAAAAAGATATTCATGAGATTGATGATATCATTCAGCAATCTGCTAAAATGCTTTCTCAAGTTACGAGCTATACAGCGTTTTCCCTCGGTCCTGAAATGAAGGATCGAACGTTGACCGGCTTTCGAATTGTGCCCTTGAATGATCGGCAGATTTTGGCGATCATCGTGACGGACAAAGGAAATGTGGAGAGCCAAGTGTTTCGCATTCCGGAAAATGTTGCCAGTCAAGACTTAGAGAAGATGGTCCAGATCATTAATGATCGTTTAGTCGGACAGCCTTTAGTGAGCGTCTATCAGAAATTAAGAACAGAGATTCCTATGATCCTGCATCGCTATTTTCAAACCACTGAAGGGATCAGTCATTTGTTTGACGTCATTTTGAGCGATGCGTTTGAAGACAAGGTCTTTGTTAGTGGTCGGATGAATATTTTGAATTTTAATCCAGAACAGGACTTAAACCAAGTAAAATCAATGTACTCTTTAATGCAGAATTCCGATGAATTGACGCAGCTTTTATTGCCGTCAGACAACAACATCCATGTTCGGATCGGCGCGGAACTCGGCAACGATTTGTTTGATCATTTAAGTATGATCCAGGCGAATTATGAAATTCGCGGGCATGGCCGAGGAACGATCGCATTGTTAGGGCCAACATCGATGCCTTATTCAAAGGTCTTTGGTTTATTGGAAGTGTTTCGTTATGAGTTAACAAATGCATTGAATGATTATTATCGTTCGCTGGATTTGTATCATTAATAGGAGTTCTAAAAAGAAAGGAAGTACGCGTGGTGGCAAAAGAAAAAAAACACGAAGCGGAAGAAGAATTAGAAGAGGTTGAAACGACTGAAGCTGATGCGACTGAAGCAGAAGAAATCGACATCCCGGAACTTTCGGAAGTTGAAGCATTGACAGAGCAATTTAACGAGATGGAAGATAAGTTCCTGAGAGCTCGCGCTGAGATCGCGAACATGTCGAACCGTAACAAAAATGAACGCGAACAGCTTGTTCGTTACCGTTCACAAGATTTAGGCAAGAAGTTGTTGCCGGCGATCGATAATTTAGAAAGAGCTTTAGCAACCGAAGTAACTGACGATCAAGGAGCCAGCCTAAAAAAAGGGGTTGAGATGGTGCTTGAAAGTCTATCCGTTGCATTGAAAGAAGAAGGCATCACAGAAATCAAGGCAGAAGGGGAAGCCTTCGATCCTAATCTACACCAAGCGGTTCAAACCGTTCCCGTAGATGATGATCATAAGGCGGACACGATCGTCACTGTCTTACAAAAAGGCTATCAACTACATGACCGTGTATTGCGTCCCGCAATGGTCGTTGTAGCTCAATAATAAATCAATCTAAAATTAATAAAAGAAAAAGGAGATTTTCAACTATGAGTAAAATTATTGGTATTGACTTAGGAACAACAAACTCAGCAGTCGCTGTCTTAGAAGGCGGAGAAGCTAAAATCATTACAAACCCAGAAGGCAATCGTACAACACCCTCTGTCGTTTCATTTAAAAACGGTGAAATCCAAGTCGGAGAAGTTGCAAAGCGTCAAGCAGTAACCAATCCTAACACGATTTCTTCAATCAAACGCCACATGGGCGAAGCGGGCTACAAAGTGGATGTTGAAGGCAAATCTTACACACCACAAGAAATCTCAGCAATGGTTTTACAATATATCAAAGGCTTCGCTGAAGATTATCTAGGCGAAAAAGTAGAAAAAGCAGTCATCACTGTTCCTGCTTACTTCAATGACTCACAACGTCAAGCAACTAAAGACGCTGGTAAAATCGCTGGCTTAGAAGTGGAACGGATCGTCAACGAACCAACTGCCGCAGCTTTGGCATATGGTTTAGACAAAACAGATAAAGACGAAAAAATCTTAGTATTTGACCTTGGTGGTGGTACTTTCGACGTATCAATCCTTGAATTAGGAGACGGCGTATTCGACGTATTATCTACTGCTGGTGATAATAGTCTAGGTGGAGATGACTTTGATAACAAGATTATCGATTTCCTAGTTGCAGACTTTAAACAAGCAAACGGCATTGATCTTTCTAAAGACAAAATGGCGATGCAACGTTTGAAAGACGCTGCTGAAAAAGCGAAAAAAGATTTATCAGGTGTCAGCTCAACTCAAATCAGCTTACCATTTATCACAGCCGGCGATGCTGGTCCATTGCACTTAGAAACAACGCTATCTCGTGCGAAATTCGATGAAATCACAGCTGACTTAGTAGAACGTACGAAGAACCCTGTTCGTCAAGCGTTGAAAGATGCTGGTTTATCACAATCTGATATTGACGAAGTTATTTTAGTCGGTGGTTCAACCCGTATTCCTGCAGTTGTTGAAGCCGTCCGTAAAGAAACAAACAAAGAACCAAACAAATCTGTTAACCCTGACGAAGTAGTAGCGATGGGTGCTGCGATCCAAGGTGGCGTTATCACTGGTGACGTGAAAGATGTTGTCTTACTAGACGTAACCCCATTATCATTAGGGATCGAAACAATGGGTGGCGTGTTCACTAAATTAATTGACCGTAACACAACCATTCCTACAACGAAATCACAAGTATTCTCAACAGCGGCTGACAACCAACCTGCAGTAGACATCCATGTGTTGCAAGGTGAACGTCCAATGGCTGCTGATAACAAAACATTAGGTCGCTTCCAATTAACAGATATTCCAGCTGCACCTCGTGGTATCCCTCAAATCGAAGTTTCATTCGATATTGATAAGAACGGGATCGTAAACGTATCTGCGAAAGACCTAGGGACACAAAAAGAACAAAAAATCACGATCAAATCTTCATCTGGTTTATCAGACGACGAAATCGATCGCATGGTGAAAGACGCTGAAGCAAACTCTGAAGCGGATAAAGCACGTAAAGAAGAAGTAGACTTACGAAATGACGTGGATGCTTTACTATTCTCTGTTGATAAGACATTGAAAGAATTAGAAGGCAAAGTAGACGCCGACGAAGTCAAAAAAGCAGAAGATGCTCGCGATGAATTGAAAGCAGCAGTCGAAGCCAACGATATCGAACAAATGAAAGAAAAACGTGATGCGTTAAACGAAATCGTTCAAAACTTGACGGTTAAACTTTACGAACAAGCGGCTCAACAACAAGCGGATGCTGATCCAAACGCAGCACAAGGCGGCGCAGATGATGTCGTAGATGCTGATTTTGAAGAAGTTAACGATGACGACAAATAATTGATTCGTTGCTAAAGGCCAAAGTCATCACTTTGGCCTTTTTTCTTTCAAGGACAATCGTTCCTTTAGAAAAAATCTAAGAAGAGTATCGTATCGATTTTTTGTGTGATACAATACTAACGATTCTATGAAATTATGGAGGGAAGCCAATGGCTACAAAACGAGATTATTACGAAGTCCTTGGAGTACAAAAAGGCGCTTCGGATGATGAAATAAAAAAGGCTTACCGCAAGCTTTCCAAACAATACCATCCAGATATCAATAAAGAACCTGACGCAGAAGAAAAGTTTAAAGAAATTTCTGAAGCCTATGAAATCCTAAGCGACGCACAAAAACGGGCGGCTTATGATCAATACGGTCATGCGGGAACCGATCCAAACTTTGGTGCTGGCGGAGCAGGTGGCTTTGGCGGTGCTGGTGGTTTTGGTGGAGCAGGCGGATTTGGGTTTGAAGATATTTTTGAATCTTTCTTTGGCGGCGGCGGTTCTCGTCAAGCCGATCCAAAAGCCCCAAGACAAGGTTCAGATCTACAATATTCCATTAACTTGGAATTTGAAGAAGCAATCTTTGGGGTTGAGAAGGATATCAAATACAACCGTGAAGAAACGTGTCATACGTGTCACGGAAATGGGGCGAAACCAGGAACCGAACCAGAAGTCTGTCACAAATGTCATGGCGCTGGAACAATCAATGTGGAACATCAAACGCCGCTTGGTCGTGTGATGAGCCGTCAAACTTGTGATGTTTGTCATGGTACAGGAAAAGAAATCAAAGATCCTTGTCCAACTTGTCATGGTACAGGTCATGAAAAACGCCCACATACAGTCAAGGTTAAAGTACCGGCTGGGGTAGAAGATGGACAACAAATGCGTTTAGCAGATCAAGGGGAAGCTGGCATCAACGGTGGCCCATACGGTGATCTTTATGTTGTCTTCAAGGTCAAAGAAAGTGATCTCTTCGATCGTGATGGCGCAGAAATCTATTACACGTTACCGTTAAGCTTTGTGCAGGCAGCGCTAGGGGATGAAATCAATATTCCAACCGTTCATGGTGATGTGAAATTGAAAGTCCCTGCTGGAACACAAACGGGTGCGAAGTTCAGATTGCGTGGTAAAGGTGCGCCAAGATTACGAGGCAATACCAACGGTGACCAACAAGTCACAGTAAGAATCATTACACCGAAAAACTTGAACGACAAGCAACGTGAAGCGCTACGAGCCTTTGCGGAAGCTGGCGGTCAAACGGTGAGTGAACAAAGAGAAGAAGGGTTCTTCGGAAAAATGAAGGATGCCTTTGGCGGGAAAAAATAATCTTAGTGGTTCAATCAATTCAGTGTTGATTGAACCACTTTTTTCGTTTACTTCTTAATTAAGAAGAGAATAAGAGTCGAAGGATGAGGTACATGGATAAGCTAAGCAAGTTATTTGATCGTATAGCGAGAGACATGTTGCATGATGTTATCGCTGGTGGGCTGACTGAACCCAATGGACTTCTTCGAACAGTAGATTTTAATTGAGTTTTGTAGATAACGGCAAGTTGTCTACAAAATTATTAGGTAAGCAAATTGTTGAAGATGCAATGATTCATCATCTACCGAAGTACCTGCCGCTCTATATTAAGGAGAGTGATTGGCGTCACGCGAGCGATTTTGAAACTGGACGTTCATGGACAAAGAGATTGTGGCAATGGATGCTATGATCTTTTTTTTGTTTCAAAAAGAGCAATCAAAAAGCAGCTTCTTTTCAGAAGCTGCTACTCTTTAAACAGGAATCGGCGAATGCCGCTGTATTTTTTTTCTTCTTGGATCGGCGCATTGTCGGTGATTAAAAGAGCAATCATAACGAAACCAATCCAGCTGTCACGAGAATAAAGGACATATTCCGGCAGCCACTCAGTCGCGTATTTGTCTTTGTATTCCTTCAAACCGCCGAAAGAGTAAAAACGGGAGCCAAAATTATAAACGAGATAAGCGATCCGTTCTTGGGTAAAACTTTTTCGTTGTGTACCAACATTGGCCAATGGGGCCATGCCTAGATCGAAATATTCCAAGCCTTCCTCATCCCGCATATATTGAAATAAGTTGATAAATAGGAAATCCATCGTCCCGCTAGGTGCTTTATCTGGATCGTGACGCATCAGATCGATCGTTCCTAATTTTTCGGTGTACGTCGGCATGAAGTTGGCAAAAGCGACGATCTCCGAATCACTATTTTTAATGACGGCGATGGGCGCTCGCTGTAAATAATCTTCTGTGAAGAAACCTAAGGAAAAACCTTTTTCTTTGCGGCCGTTCAACCATTTATCGGAAACAGTTTGTAAGCTTTGCATGGTTTCTGCTGAGAAAGGTGGCTTGATCACATCGAATTGATAGCCTTCTTTCAAGGCTTTGTTTACACTGGCGCGTTGGCCTTTCATCTTTTTCCCACTGGTGGTAAAAGTCGATAGATAAACATGGGCACGCTCGCCGAATTTGATGAAGTCATAGCCGAATTCGTGTAGGATCATCACCATTTCTTCGCTGTTTTCGTAAAAGACCGGCAAATAATTGTAGCGATCAACTTCATTAATCAGCGCTTCAGTGGCGGCCTCAAAGTCACTATTTTTTCCTGATGGATCACCCATGACTAAGATCTTATTATTAAAGGTCGATAGTTGGAAGAAGACCGTATCTTCTTCACCGTCGTTGTAATAAAAAACTTTCTTGTCCTTAAGGAAAACTAGTTGGCTATCAGGATTTCCTCCGTGATTCGTTAAAATATGTTGAACCCGCGCTTCATCCAAAGGGTCACCAATTTGAACCCGTTTATTTTTCAAGAAACGGACAAACAATAAAATAATAAAGGACACGATCAAGATAGCGACAAAGCCTACGATCCAAATTTGTTCGCTAGGGAATAAGAAAAACTCTGGTAAATGATGACGATGATGAATATTAGGACTGTTATAGACACCGATGATGATATAGAGGATCGCTAAGCCCCCCATGATCGCTCCGTCGATTGTCAACCATTCCGCAGAATAGACCAGCTGTTCTCGGAACAATTCATTTTTAGAAAAAATAACAAAAATCAGTAGCAAAGCTAAAAAGAAGCCAGTGGAAAGTCGGAATCCGGCTAATAAGGAATACAAGAAAGTCAGGGTCAAGACGATGATTGAGGGGATGTATACACGGCGTACCCGAGCAGCAACCCCGCGACCTGAGACAATCAATAAGAAACCTAACAAAATTGCTGGGAAAACAACGATTACTCGTGAGCGAATCGGATTCAGATGTTCTAAGAAAGGCATTTTGATAAAGGCTTCTGGAATTGTTGCGGATAGAACTAACATGATTCCAGTAAAATATAGAAAGAACGTTTCAAATTTGTGAACCAATTCTTTTAACAAACTAATTGGGATGCCGCTGTATCGCAGATTGATCGTGGATCCCAAATTTTTGAAGAAGAACACTAGTCCAATCGCGAAAGGCACCAGATAGTAAAAAAGTCGGAATAGCAACAACCAAGCGACAACTGTCTCACGTGGAGTGCCAAGAGCAGATAGGCCGATGATCATCATGAGATCAAAACTACCTAATTCTCCTGGGATCATCGAAACAATCCCAATCACAGTCGCGGCGATAAACAAAGGAACCGTATCGCGAATATTTACGTGGATCCCCATCAATAAACCAGTCGCGATAAAACTGAGAAGAACACCTGTCCACTCAAGAAAAGAGGTGGCGATTAGTTGTAAACGGTGTGAACTTTTCAAGTCGCCTAAGTATTCTCCCTTGCCAAAAAGACTCAGACAAAAGATGATAGGGAAATACAACCCACCGCCAACCAACCAGATCCAATATTGTCGCAGAAATTGATTGTGGTCATCAAAAATAACTAAGAAAAAGGAAATCAACGCGTAAATCGACAAGCCAGACATGGTGAATACAAGAATTTTTGATAAAGCCTGTAGCACTTTTTTTCCTGAGGTTTTTTTACCGTAAAATTCTGACCGTAGTCCAGCGCTGACGAAACCGCCGAAACCTACGATATTATTCAAGGTGTTGATCAGCCAGCTTGTTTCAAAGACAAAAAGCTTTTTAGGCTTTTGCTCTAGAATTTGATTCAACGTAAAGTCGTAGCCGATCATAGGAATAATTGAAACGAGGCCGATGAGTGCCATTAATAAAATATTGCCAACGCTGATTCGACTAAAAATTGTGGACAGTTGATCAATAGAAATCGTCTTTGCTACGTTGGAAAGTTCGAAAATAACGATCACGATAACGGAAATTAAAAAAATCGTTTTAAGCTTATTTAAATGAACTTTAAACCATTCGATGAACTTACCCATTAGATCACTCCTTCGTTGTCTAAAAGAAATTGTAAAACTTCTTGGTTGAATCGTTTAGGATTGCGTCGTGCAAACATATGCCCCTGACCAGAAACGATCGCAAAGCTTGCTCCTGGGATTGACCGGGCGATATACATCGAATGCTGGGTTTTAATCGAGTCATGCTTGCCTACAATAACTAGTGTTGGTGCTTTGATTTGATTCAAATCTTCCGTAGTCAAACCGATATCATGGAAAAGCAAACGCAAGATTGGCAAGAAGTTCCGCATACCGGTATCAATAAAGGCGCCGATCCAAACAATGGCATATTGGATATAACTTAATAAATGTGGGAGCACTCGCACGCCGCTTGGGACAGTATTTCCGGCATTTAAAATTAAGTGATCGACCTTTTCGGGATACCTTCGAGCGAAAACCATTGCTAAATTTGCGCCATCACTAAATCCCAGCAGATCAGCCTGCTGGATCTCTTCTTGGTCCATAATGGTTGCCAAGTCGTCTGCCATGACTTGGAAGCTCGTTTCTTTTTGCGTATTTGTAGACCGCCCGTGTCCACGGCTGTCTACAACGAAAACATTAAAATGTTTGCTAAAGCTGTTTAATTGTTTTGAAAAATATTTTCCACTGCCACCGTTGCCGTGGAGTAAGAATAGCGCCGGCCCTTGCCCGTATTTTTCATAGTATATTTCCGAGCCGTCACTCATATGTGCCGTTTTCTTTTCGTTTCTCACAAGATCACCTACCGATAACAAGTATACCGATTTTTCCGAATATTTCCCATTAATATAATCAAATGAAAAAATGAAAACTTTAGAATGATTAATTTAATATAAAACTGATCGATTTCTCTTTCAAAGTTTCAAGGTGTTCTTGTAGTATGGAGAAAGAAAAAAAGAGATGGTTGGGCAGATTTTATGTTGAGATTAATCGGGAAAACATTAAAAATAATCGTAATACTAGCAGTTTTCGTCATCCTTGTAGTTGGCGGGAGTTTTGCAGTACGAACATATAAACAGACAAAAGTCGTCAATAGCTATCGCCCGGAGGTTCAGAAATTGGCGGACCAGAAGGGTGTAGGAGCATACACGGATGTTATTTTAGGGATCATGTATACGGAGTCTAAAGGCAAAGGGATTGATCTGATGCAAAGTTCGGAAAGTGCATATGGCACTCGTGGAAAAATCAGTAGTCAACAAGAAAGCATTGAAAGTGGCGTGAAGCATTTTTCGGAAAGTTATCAACAAGCCAAAGCGGCGGGGTGCGACTTAAACACGGCGATTCAGGCTTATAATTATGGAACAAATTATATTCAATATGTTAAAGAACGCGGCGGTAAAAATACGGTAGAGCTGGCGGAAACTTATTCTCGGGATGTCTTATCACCAGGATATGGCAATAATCAGCAACAAATGTATCGCTACATGCAAGTCCAATCGGTCTTGTATAATGGCGGCTATCTTTACCAAAATGGCGGCAATATGTTTTACGCCGAAATGGTCCAAATGAACAAGCAATTTTTAACGCTTTTTCAACGGCTTCAAAAGGGATAAAAGTATAAGCGGAAAGCTTGTAATAATAAAGAAATATGCTAAAATGATAACTGTATAAGTTCGTCTAAAAAAATCGCGCTGATTAAAGAAAGAATTAGGGCGTTTTTTTACGGCTGTTATCATATTTTTTGGGAATTGGGGTGAGGTTTTGGCGCAAAGGATTCCCCAACAGGTGATCGACGAGGTTCGTGAAAAGACGAATATCGTTGAGGTGATTGGCCAATATGTCCAATTAAAAAAGTCTGGGAAGAATTATTTAGGTCTTTGTCCGTTTCACGAAGAGAAAACCCCGTCATTTTCAGTTGCCGAAGATAAACAGATTTTTCATTGCTTCGGTTGTGGCAAAGGTGGCAATGTGTACACCTTTTTGCAAGAGCTGGAAGGGATCAGTTTTCCTGAAGCGGTAAAGAAAGTTGCTGAATTGGAACAAATTCCTTTAGCTATTGAGATTTCTTCTGATCCCGTGACACAAACATCTAGTGGACAGCAGCAGTTGATTGCATTGCATGAGCATACGAGAGATTTGTATCACCACTTATTGATGAATACAAAAGTCGGCGAGGATGCCTTGGCTTATCTTCACGAACGAGGATTAAGCGACGACTTGATCCGCGAATTCAAGATCGGCTTTGCTCCAAACCAGCGTGAATTTCTTGTTCAAATTGCGCAGCAGGATAAAGTGTCAGTGGAGTTGATGGAACGCAGTGGGTTATTTATCCGACGGGATGACGGCAGCTTTAGTGATCGTTTTTATCAGCGAGTTATGTTTCCCTTGAATGATTTTAGAGGGAAAGTGATCGGTTTTTCCGGCCGGTGGTTAAAGATGGCAGAATTTTCAGGAGAAGATCAGCCAAAGTACCTGAATTCACCAGAGACTGAATTATTTAATAAACGCCAAGTTTTATTTAATTTTGACAAGGCTCGCAATGAGATTCGCAAGCAAGGTGAAGCGATTTTATTCGAAGGCTTCATGGATGTTTTAGCGGCTTGGCAAGCAGATATCAAAATTGGGTTGGCGTCAATGGGAACGAGCTTGACAGAGCAGCAGATTGCCGTAATCGAGCGGGTCACCGGTCAAGTCGTGATTGCCTACGACGGGGATACCCCTGGTCAGGCGGCAACAGATCGCGCATTGACTATCTTAGGTGCTCATAGTCGCTTACAACTTGCTACTGTGACCGTTCCTGAAAAACTTGATCCGGATGAATATTTACGAAAATATGGTGTGGCTGAGCTACAAAATTTATTGCGGCATGGTCGTCAAACTCCCTTTGCATTTAAAATGCATTATCGTAAAAAAGACTTGAATTTGGACAATGAAGCGGACCGCTTGAGTTATTTAGAGGCGGTGATGCAGGATTTGGCCAAGGTACAGTCGCCGGTGGAGCAGGATTTATATTTGGGACAGTTATCCAGCGAGTTTCATGTCACGCGGGATAGCTTGAAGCAGCAATTGCAAATGGTACGTCAGAGTATTCGTTCAGAACGACGCCAACAGCCGACCAATATCGCAGTTGTACCGTCTCTTCCAGGTAAAAGAATGTTGACTAAAGAAGAAAAGGCGGAGCGGATGCTATTGTATCGTAGTATGAATGAACCTTCGATTCGTGAGCAATTAGTGCAGGATGAGTTTCAATTTATCCACGATTCCTATCAGGAATTGCTTCTTTACTTAGATAGTTATATGATGGTTCATGGAAATTTCGTTTTAGCGGACTTCTTGAACTATTTAAAAGAAGATGCGATGAAGCAGTTAGCCATCGACATCTCTATGATAGCCATGTCAGAAGATAGCAACGAACGTGAGATCTATGACTTGACGCGGGTCATTTCCCAAGCTGGCATTGCTGAAGAAATCAAACAACGACAAAAAGAGCAGCTTGAGGCCAGAAAAAATGGGAACCAGCAACGAGAATTAGAATTGACCGTTCAAATTATCGAGTTGACGAAACGCTTGAAACAAGCCTAGAAGTGAAAGGGGCATTTATTTTATGGCAGATGTAAAAAACAACAAAGAGTACCAAAAAGCTTTAGCAGCCTTCATCAAGGAAAAGAAACCTTTGGGACAGGTGGTTTATGATGAACTAACCAATCGTATGGCGACTCCTTATGCGTTGAACGCTGAAGCGATGGATGCATTAATCCAAAAAGTCGAAGATGCTGGGATCAGTGTCGTTGATGAAAATGGTGAACCTTCAAAGGCTAGTTTAAAACAAAATGAAAAAACGGCGAAAGCCGCTCAAAAAGAAGATCTTTCCGCTCCAACGGGTGTGAAGATCAACGACCCGGTTCGGATGTACTTAAAAGAAATCGGACGCGTGTCGTTATTGACAGCGCAAGAAGAAGTTGAACTTGCTTTGTTAATCGAACAAGGTGACCAAGAAGCGAAGCAACGTTTAGCGGAAGCAAACTTGCGTTTAGTAGTAAGTATCGCGAAGCGTTATGTCGGTCGTGGAATGCAATTCCTTGATTTGATCCAAGAAGGAAATATGGGCTTAATGAAAGCCGTCGAAAAATTTGATTACCGCAAAGGATTCAAATTCTCGACTTACGCGACTTGGTGGATTCGTCAAGCCATCACTCGTGCGATCGCTGACCAAGCGCGGACGATTCGGATTCCAGTCCATATGGTTGAAACCATCAATAAATTGATTCGGGTACAACGTCAATTACTGCAAGACTTAGGTCGGGAACCGACACCGGAAGAAATCGGTGCGGAAATGGATCTGCCAACAGAAAAAGTTCGTGAAATCTTGAAAATCGCTCAAGAGCCTGTGTCATTAGAAACACCAATTGGTGAAGAAGATGATTCACACCTAGGTGATTTCATTGAAGACCAAGAAGCGACTAGTCCGGCTGAACATGCGGCTTCTGAAATGTTGAAAGAACAATTAGAAGATGTTTTGGATACGTTGACGGATCGTGAAGAAAATGTCTTGCGTTTGCGTTTTGGTTTAGATGACGGTCGGACTCGTACCTTGGAAGAAGTTGGTCGGGTCTTTGGGGTTACTCGTGAACGGATTCGTCAGATCGAAGCCAAAGCTTTACGAAAATTACGCCACCCATCACGCTCTAAACAATTGAAAGACTTTTTAGAATAAGTGAGCTGAACTCCTTGAGAATTTTCAAGGAGTTTTTTTTATCCAAAAGTTAGGGAATAAGGATGAGAGCATTCTGTTCGATTTCGAAAAAATGCGCCGTTTTATAGTCTTTCCAAATAGAATAAACAGGTAGAATAGAGATCATGCAAACTTTAAATAGAATTCATTATTTTTAATTAATTCAATCAAAAATTGCTTGGAACTTCCCTAAACATATGATAGATTAAGGCATAAGTTTTAAAAAAGGAGCCGATTTCATTGCAAAAATGCCCTAACTGTGGATTTGAACCAGTCGAAGGATATGCAACTTGTCCGAAGTGTGGCTTTTCATTACAGTTAAACGATCAAAAAGAGATTGAAGATAGAAACGATACCATCGAGTGGTCTGAGCTTGCCGATATGCCGATTGAATCCGTCCAAAAGATGTTTAAAGAAAATGAGGAGAAAATGAAGGAAGAAGAGAATAAAAAAAATTCTACTGAAGAAATGCCTGAAATGAATCCGATTTTGGCACGGTATATTCGTGAGCATAAGGAAGGCGTCATTGATGAAGAACCCGAAGAAAAACCATTAGAAACTGAAAATAAAACAGACGGTCCTAAGTCTGAAAGCACCCCGATAGATGAAACACCAACTGAGCCTGCTGAAAAATTGGCGGAGGTAGACGAAGCAACGTCAACTGAACCTGAGATAGAAGAAGCGGCACAAGCGATGTCTGACAATGAACCCGAATCAGAAAATCAAGCGACGGTACCTACTGTTGAAGCTGAAACAGTTGAAGCCTCACCGAAAGAAGAACTAAAAGAACAATCCTCAGACGAAAATGAAGGGTCAAAAGAAGAATCAGCAGAAAACTTGTCTGAATCAGTTGAAGCGACAATCGACTCCGACCTTAATTCAAACGAGTCAGAGGACGTTGAAGAAGCGGCCATTGCTCCTGAACCGTTAGTAGCTGCAACAGAAGCTGAAGAGGCAGAAGAGCCTGAGCAAGTGGCGGTTACTTCTGAGCCAATCAATGAAACTGAACCAGCCGTAGCTACAGAATCAGCAACCAAAGCATCGAAGCCGACGGGAGAAGGACCTAAAAAAAATCGCAAGAAGCTGTATATCACCTTAGCGGCGGTGGCGGTTTTAGGAATTGGCGGCGGTTATTATTATCATCATGAAAAAGAAGTCGAAGCGCAACGGATCGCTACAGTGAAAAAAGAAAACAAAGCGATCGATACGATTGAACGAGATCTCGCCAGCTTTTACACGGATGATCAGCAAACTTTCTTAGCAGCGGATAAGGTCAATGAAAATACCGATCAGTTAGCTGATGAGATAGCGCAATACAAAGGCCATAAGCGTTATGATACAGTCAATAAAGAATACGATGAATTGGTCACAAAGCAAAAGGCTCAACAATCGGTAAACCAATTATTCACGAGTGCAGCCATCGATGGGGATAAGCTTGCCGATAAGCCATTGTTAAAAGCGGCTGAACCAGTCGATTTAACCATCAATACTGGGGACACTCAGTTTAATACGTTAATGAATCAAGCTGTAGCAAATGCTAAAGATCAATATGCGAAGATTGAAACAGCGAAGCAAAAAGCAGATGCATTATTAAAAGACGGCAACGTGATCGCTTCAGTTAATCGCGAACAATACAATGCAGCTAATGACGCGGTGAAGGCTGTTGCCAATCAAGCATTGGTTCAAACGCAAAAGGATGAATTGACGAAAGTTGATCAAACTTTAAAAGAGAAAGAGAAAAAGGCAGCTGATGAAAAAGCAGCGGCCGAAAAAGCGGCGCAAGAAAAAGCCGAGCAGGAGAAGGCAGCGCAAAACCAAAAACCAAGTAGTAGCCAAGCTGGCGATACTAGCAGCGCTGCTTACGCTTGGGCTCCTGGTGTGAAGGAAAAAGTTATCCAAACCTGTATTTCTCGTGGGTACATTGTCGAAGGCGGCTATAGCCTAGAACCGGTTAAAGTTGAAAATGGTGAAGGCTATTACAACTTATATGCTACTTCAAATCGGGCATCTTTGACAAAAGGTTACACGGATGCTGATTTGCCGATGTACTTAGTCACAATCAACTGTAAAACTGGTTGGTTCAAAGGAAACGGCCCGAATTAAATTAATTTGAAAAAGTTGAGATAGAAGCGGTTATCAGCTTCAAATAGTTGAAGCCGCACTTCTAAAACAACGAGTATTCGTAGATAAAGGAGCTAGGAAAGTATTTTTTTCCCAGCTCCTTTATCAGTTTTATTGCTTCATGAAATAAATAGAGTAAAATGGTAGAAGAATAAATAAACAGACGAGCTGTTAGGAGAAAAAAGATGAATGAATTATTAGGTCAAGTTTTCACAGGACTAATTATTGATGAGAACGAAACAATGTATTTGGTGCAAAAAAACGGGGTTACTTTCCGGCTAGCAAAAACGGAGGAGGCTCCTCATGAAATCGGTGAATCTATTGAGGGCTTCGGCTACGTGAATCAAAAGAAAGAAGCGATCTTTACGACGGAGATTCCAAAAGTTCGGATCGGCCACTATGCCTTTGGCGAGGTGACGGATGTTCGTCGTGATTTAGGCGCCTTTGTTAATATTGGCTTACCAGATAAAGATATGGTGGTTTCTTTAGATGAGATGCCAAGTATGAAGGAATTATGGCCGAAAAAAGGCGACCGTCTGATGATCAGTCTACGAGTGGATGAGAAGGATCGGATGTGGGGTGTCTTAGCGGATGAAACAATTTTCCATTCTATGAGTCGAATGGGAAACAGCGAGATGCAAAATGAGAATAAAAAAGGAACGATTTATCGCTTAAAAGTCGCTGGCTCGTATTTGATTACTGAGGATTTCTACTTGGGCTTTGTTCATCCTTCAGAGCGTTATCAAGAACCACGCTTAGGAGAAGTTGTTGAGGCTCGGGTGATTGGTGTCCGGCCTGATGGTGTATTAAATATGTCATTGAAACCGCGAAGTTACGAAATGATCAATGACGATGCGGCGATGGTCTTGACGATGCTGCAACGCAATGCCACCCATACGTTACCATTTTGGGACAAGTCAGCTCCAGAAGAAATCAAGGAAACTTTTGGCATCAGTAAAGGCCAATTCAAACGGGCAATCGGTCATCTGCTGAAAGAAAAATTGATCGAACAATCAGAAGGCGAAATTCGTTTAAAAAGCTAATTGAGAATACCTTGCATTAATTAGATTGATAAACTATAATAATTCTAATAAAAGCAACAGCAAGGCATTGTTTTATTTGTAATTATTATAAAGTAGATTGAGGAGGGTTCTCGTGAACGCAATTCTAGCTTTACAAAAAACCAAAAAGCAACTTCATGATTCTGGCTTCAAATTAACCCCTCAGCGTGAAGCGACCGTTCTCGTTTTATTAGAAAATGAAAAGGATCATTTATCCGCCGAAGAAATTTATTTTTTAGTGAAAAGAAAAAGTCCTGAGATTGGGTTAGCGACTGTCTATCGGACATTGGAAATTTTGACAGAGCTGCATATCGTCAATAAAATTAGCTTTGATGATGGTTTGGCGCGTTATGATCTGCGTAAAGAAGGCGCAGAACATTTCCATCATCATTTACTTTGTTTGGAATGTGGCAACATCGAAGAAATCGAAGAAGATTTATTAGTTGAGGTGGAACGTGTAGTAGAATCACGGTTTCATTTTATCGTGAAGGATCACCGCTTGACTTTTCACGGGATCTGCCAAAGCTGCCAAGCAAAAAAAGAAGCGTAAAGTTTCGAAAAAAATTCGAATCAGTTATAATAGAATTGCTGAGTCCCTTGTCACGATACGTGCTATCATTTCAAGGGACTTTTTGGTATGATAAAGCGGAAAGTGGTGAAAAAATGGAAGAACAAATAACAGAATACTTGCATTTTTTATCGATCGAACGAGGACTTTCCGAAAATACTCGTACCAGTTATCAACGAGACCTGAAACAATATTTGGCCTTCTTGACTGAGCAAGGGATTACGGAATGGCAAGCAGTTGATCGATATCTTGTTGTGGCTTTCTTAGGAAATTTAACCGAAGCAGGGAAAGCTTCAACGACGATAACCCGAATGATCTCCAGCCTACGCCGGTTTCATCAATTTTTACGTCAAGAACGGTATACGGATCATGATCCGATGCAGCATATTGATAGTCCCAAAAAGGCTCAAAAACTGCCTCAGACGCTTTCTATCGCTGAAGTGGAACGTTTGATCGCAGCACCAGACACGACCACTGATTTAGGCATTCGCGACCGTGCCATTTTGGAAGTAATGTATGCGACAGGTTTGCGGGTCAGTGAATTAATCAGCCTGAAGTTGGGGGATATCCATTTAGAAATGGGCCTGCTGCAAACCGTTGGTAAAGGAGATAAAGAACGAATCGTTCCGTTAGGTGATTACGCGATCCATTGGTTGGAACGGTATCTTGCGGAAGTTCGGCCGTTAATGACGAAGAAAACACCGAATGAGCCGTATCTATTTGTCAACAATCATGGACATGGGTTGAGTCGTCAAGGGATTTGGAAAAACCTCAAGCAATATGTAATCAAGGCGGAAATTATAAAGGATGTTACACCTCATACACTGCGTCATAGCTTTGCGACCCACTTGCTTGAAAATGGGGCAGATCTGCGGACGGTTCAGGAGCTGTTGGGCCACGCGGATATTTCTACGACCCAGATCTATACGCATATTACGAAACGCCGAATGACGGAAGTCTACAAAGAATTTTTCCCAAGAGCTTAAAAAGAAACGACCGATTGAAAAAGGGATTTCTTAAAATGAATAAGGAGGAGAAATGATGCTAACGGATTATCGAAAAAATCAACGAAAGATCGCGATGGGTCTTTTAAGCTTCCATGCTAATTTAAAAGATCAGCAGCATTTACTAAAAGAGATTGATACTTATCAAGATGATGATCGTTATAATCTTTTTTGCTATTACGCTGAACAATCTGATAATGTCCAAGGTGTGATTGGAATCAGTCAGTTAGAAGATCAGGAAATTGTACTGCATGATATCAGCTTAAACCCTTCTTATCGCGGAGAAGGTGTGGGCTTTAAGATGATGGACGAGCTGCAACAGCTGTATCCTGATAAAAAAATCATTGGCACGCCGGCTACGTGTACTTTTTTAGCAAATTGGCAAGAGCGGGTACGGTCGAACGATGGAAACGATTAGTTTAAAATTAGATGTCTTCGAAGGTCCGCTGGATTTGTTGCTGCATTTGATTCAGCAATTGGAGATCGATATTTACGATATTCCGATTGCCGCTGTCACCGAACAGTATATGAATTTTATCCATACAATGAAAACACTGGAACTGGAAGTAGCAGGTGAATATATAGTAATGGCAGCTACGTTGATGTCAATCAAGAGTCAGATGCTACTGCCTAAGCAAGAATTGGATTTTGAATATGAGGAAGAGGAAGGCGAGGATCCTCGAGAAGCATTGGTTCAACAATTGCTAGAATACCGCAAATATAAATACGCAGCGTCTGTTTTATCTGAAAAGGAACAGGAGCGCAGTCTCTTTTATACGAAGGCACCAATGGATCTTTCTGATTATGAGGAAGAAATTTTACCGTTGCCTAAAAATCAGCTAAATACGATTGATCTTTTTTTGGCGCTCCACGATGTGTTGCAGCGTAAAAAAAAGGGTGCGCCGATTGAGACAACAGTCACTACAGAAACAATCACTGTTGACCAAAAAGTTGCAGAGATTAGCAGCCGTTTAGAAAAACTGTCAGAAGATGAAGGGCTGGCATTGGCGTCTTTTTTTGTGCAATACACTAAGGACGAAGTGATCACCACCTTTATGGCTTTATTAGAGTTAATGAAAAAAGGCCAAGCAACAGCAAAACAAGCGGAAACCTATGCGCCAATTTTGATATTTAAAGGAGCCGTTTTATGAATCAATTGAGTCAAATTGAAGCCATGCTTTTTGTGGTGGGGGAAGAAGGAATCGGACTGGAAGAATTAGCCTTCGCTTTAAAAAAATCGACGCCGGAAATTTACGAAACGGTTAGCGAATTGAAGGAGAATTATGAAAGCAACGAGGCTTCTGCACTGACTATTTTAGAAGTGGGCAATCATTTTGTTTTAACCACAAAAAAAGTTTTTGCACCGCTATTGAAGGATTTTGCTCGCTCACCTTTAGCTAATCGGCTGAGTCAAGCAGCGTTAGAAACCCTTTCAATCATTGCGTATAAACAGCCGGTGACTCGTTTAGAGATTGATGAGTTGCGAGGGGTGCAATCAAGTGGAGCCGTCCAAACGCTGGTGGCTCGTCAATTGATTGAAGAAAAAGGCCGAGTTGATGGTCCAGGTCGGGCGATATTATACGGAACAAGCACTTATTTTATGGATTATTTCGGCTTGAAGGACATGGAAGACTTACCGGACGTGCAAAAAATGGAAGAAGATTTAGCGGATGATGAAGAACCGCTTGATTTGTTTTATGATCGCTTTAAAGAAGAGGATGGACAATAATGGAAAGATTACAAAAAGTTATCGCCCACGCGGGCATCGCGTCAAGACGCAAGGCCGAAGATTACATTACCGGCGGAAGAGTCAAAGTCAATGGGGAAGTTGTTAAAGAATTAGGCACCAAAGTAGGTAAGAAAGACCTAGTGGAAGTTGACGGGGTGCCAATCTATCAAGAGGAACCTGTTTACTATTTATTTTATAAGCCTCGAGGTGTAATCTCGGCAGTCGCTGATGATAAAAATCGTAAAGTTGTTACGGATTATTTCGCAACAGTACCAGAACGCATCTATCCAGTCGGTCGTTTGGATTATGATACTTCAGGGATTTTACTTTTGACCAATGATGGCGATTTTTCTCAGCGTTTGGCCCATCCAAAACATCAAATTGATAAGGTTTATGTGGCAAAAGTTAAAGGCTTTGCTGAAAAAAGAACGTTATATCCGCTAACTAAAGGAGTCCGGATCGAAGGGAAAAAGACGGCGCCTGCTCGTTTTGAGATTCTCTCAACGGATAAAAAGGCCGAAACAAGTATCGTGGAACTGACTATCCATGAAGGTCGCAATCACCAGGTTAAAAATATGCTGGCGGCGGTGGGCTTACCTGTCCAAAAACTAAAGCGGGAGCGCTATGGAGACTTGACTTTACAAGGTTTGCGTCCAGGAGAATTCCGCCGTTTGAATACCAAAGAAATCAACACGTTGTTGAACCAATCGAAAGAATAAACGTATTTACTTGTTTTTTGATAGTAAACTTGTTATAGTTACGTTACAAAAAAATAATTTAAGGTTCGTCTTCAGGGGCAGGGTGAAAATCCCGACCGGCGGTATAGTCCGCGAACTGCGCAAGCAGCCGATTCGGTGTAATTCCGATACCGACAGTAGAGTCTGGATAAAGAAGATAGAGCTTATTTGAGTGAGTCTGTATTCAAGTAACTCTATGCTTTTTCTGAAGCATAGAGTTTTTTTGCGTGAAGCTTACTTAAATAGTTCGTTGAAGATGATTCCGAAACGGAGGAATTCAAATGAAGAACTTAAAGTTACAAAAAATGACGGCAGTCGCGGTGGCAGCAGCAATGGGATTGATTTTACAATTTATCGCTTTTCCAATCGTTCCGATGTTTCCATTCTTAAAGCTCGACTTTAGCGACATTCCAGTATTGATTAACATGTTTATTTTTGGTCCGGTGACGGGTATTGCGACGGCGTTTATTCGCTCATTATTGCACCTGACGATGACCGGCTTTTCTTTTGATAATATGATCGGTGATTTTGCTAGCTTCTTCGCCACTTCATTATACACACTGCCAATCTTCTTGTTGTTTAAAAAGAAGACAGCTTCGAAACGGGTTGTTGGCCTAGGATTAGGGATTTTAGCTATGACGCTCTTTATGAGTGTGGCGAACTATTTTGTGATTACGCCGCTCTATTTAAAAGCTTTTGGCCTTTCAGCTGGACAAATGCTAGGGATGGGCTTAGGACGCTATATTTTAGTTGGAATCGTACCATTTAATATCATTAAAGGTCTCGTTGTCAGCGGTGTATTCTTAGTGTTGCATGCGAAGTTGCTTCCTTGGTTATCTAAAAAAACATTGACTTCACAACACCATTCAGTTTAAAAGAAAAAATCTCAGACAAAATTGTCTGAGATTTTTTTAGTTCATTCAAGCGGGTAGGGACAAATTTCGTAAGAAAGTCGTCCGTTTGCGAAGCCGTGCTTAAAATATGTTATTATGAATTCTAATATAAAATTGCATGAGATGGGCAACGTTTAGCGGCCTGGATGACAGCATCTTGCTGCTTGGATGGGATAAATTCATGAGTGGCCTCCTTCTCTCCGACAAATAACACCAGTCCATCGTCTGTATAATCAAAAATTTCTGGCGCAATCGTTTGGCATAAGCCACAGGCAATACAGCGCTCAGGAATGATTTCGCATTTCATTTTTTTCACCTTCCACAGGAGAATTATTCTTATGACTTTATTTATTTTAACGTTATTTCAGACTGGCTACAAGTTAAGAATCTCTACTTTATACCATTTATTAGTTGGAAAACGAACCAGTTCGGTCTTGCTTCATGGATTTTTTTACGATAATTTAGCCTACTTAGGTTCTTTTCCGCAACTCAAGGAAGAAGTCTTTCAAAAGGAATTGCAGCAATTAATGAATCAGCAACTAATCACCGTGAATGAAGGCTATGGTCGGCTAACTGAAGCTGGGAAGCAGCATTTGGCTAAAGGCTCAATGGATCTAAGCGGGTTAAACAATTTGCGTTATGGTCGGATGCGAGACAATATTTGGCAGCTGATTTTATTTGCTGTGCAAGTAACGAGCCATTGGTCTTTTGGTGAAAAAGAGTATTTGCCAATCGAGAATCGTCCCTATTATTTACAGCAGTTAAAAAAATGGTTAAGCACCTCTGATACTGGACTGGTAGAAAGGGTTCAACAGGAGCTTACGGAGACCTTGCAGCAATTGCCAACGGAAAACGCTAATTTCTTAGCCAATCAATTTTCCGGCCATCAATTTCAAGGAAAAGCGGCGTTTCAATTGCTTACAGACCAGACTGAGCCGTGGCGATCGTTGTATAATCAGTGTTCCATTGATCTTTTTTTAGCAAAACTTGGTCAGGGGGAGCTGAGCCGCTTGATTGCCGCTTTAGATCAGCAAAACATCAATCAAAGTATGCTGAAAACACGTGAGTTTTTTCTAGCTGGAAAAAGTTTGTCGAAAATCTTGGACTTACGACACTTGAAACAAGGCACAATCAATGATCATTTTATTGAATGGGCATTACTGGACCCAATGTTTCCTTTTGAAAATTTTGAGCTAGTAGCGTTTGCAGCACTAGAGGAAGAGCAGGTGATTGACGCTTATTATCAGGATTATGAAGTATCTTATTTGAATTTCCGTCTCTCACAAATTCACTTTTTAAGGAGTAATCATGGAACTGACTAAACTATTAAAAGAGAAATTTAATTACGATCAGTTTCGACCAGGGCAAAGAGAAATTATTGAAACACTGTTAAGCGGGGAATCGGTTTTAGGAATGCTGCCGACAGGAACAGGTAAGTCGCTGTGTTATCAGCTCCCCGGTTATTTACTGGATGGTACAGTAGTCGTTATTTCTCCTTTAATTTCCTTGATGGAGGATCAAGTCACTCAACTGCAGCGATTTGGTGAAAAGCGGGCAGTTGCTTTGAACAGTTTGCTTTCAACTTGGGAGCAACAATGGGTGTTAAGCCGGTTGCACCAATACAAATATATTTTTATGAGTCCGGAAATGTTTTTGAATCCAAATGTCCAAAAGACTTTGCAAAAAGCGCAACTGGCCCTGATCGTCGTGGATGAAGCTCACTGTATCTCACAATGGGGGATCGATTTTCGACCAGAATATTTGAAGCTTTCGGAGGGGATCGCCTTTATTGGCGGGTCGCTGGTGTTAGCCTTAACGGCGACAGCGACCCATGAGGTGCGAAAAGATATTCAGCGCCTGCTATTTACCACAAAACAAGCGGCTGAATTTATTTATTCAGTGGACCGACCGAATATTCGTTTTTTTGTCTATCAAACAGAAAAATTCAAAAAACTACAAGAGTTAGTCACTAATTTATCAGGCGCAGGAATCATCTATTGCGCGACGCGGAAAAAAGTGGAGGAGCTGTATCAAGCCTTTAAAGGCCAACAGGCGATTGCCTATTATCATGGTGGTCTGACCGGACAAGAACGGCGAATGCTGCAGCAACAGTTTTTAGCGGGCGAGTTACGAATTCTGATTGCAACCAATGCTTTTGGGATGGGGATTAACAAAGACAATATTCGTTTTGTGATCCATTATGATCTACCTGATTCGCCAGAAAATTATTTACAAGAGGTCGGTCGAGCTGGTAGAGATGGCGGGCCAAGCCAGGCGATTTTGTTATATGAGGATGGGGATGAATACATTCATCATTTTTTGCAAGAGCAGACCAACCAATCGAAAAAACTTTTTGAGATTAAACAAAAAATCAATGATCTGGTCCTCGAAGACCCACTGATCAAAAAGTGGGAGCAGTTTTTTCCCAATGAAGAACAGGAATTAATGGGTTTATTGAATCAGCGAGGCATGACGAAAAAGATCCAATTGCAAAAAATGTTGGATTATATCGCGACGACCAACTGTCGCCGTGAATTTTTGGTGGCTTATTTCGACGAAACACTAAAGCAGAAAAATCCTGATTGCTGTGACAATGACGGCGCGATTCTAACATTCAAAGAGGTGACGACCAACAATAATGTGGGACGACTTGAGTGGCAGGAGATAATTCAAAAAATTTATAAAATTAGTGCGAAAAATTAAAAAATGCCGCAAAATTTTTTTATGCTATGATATAATACATGACGATAGCATTTAGGAGGTTAGAGAAATTGAGTAGAAAAGATCGCTATAATGATACGAACAACGAACCGTGGGATCAACATATTTATGAATCTGATGGTGAAGAAGAATATTCACGCAGCCAATCTCGTCGTAGCAACGGTGGTGGCAACAAGGGTGGCGGGAATACGAAATTCTTAACGATTCTAGTCGCGTTATTGTTAGCCCTTATTTTGATTCCGGCTGGTGCCTATTTCTGGATTACTCGTGATAACGACAAACCAGCTGCCTCTCCAGAAAGCACAACTCAAGTATCAAAAGTTTCTTCAACAGAAAAAACAAGCACTAAAGAGAGCAGTACAGAAGAAAGTACAAGTTCAAGCGATTCAGCAGCAGCACAACAAGCGGCTGACCAACAAGCAGCGGATCAACAGGCAGCAGCACAATCTCAAGCGGCAGCTGAAGCAGCAGCATCGCAATCTCAAGCAGCAGCTTCTCAATCTGCGGCAGCAGCACAACAAACAACGCCGTCTTCATCAGCTGATCAAGGTCAACAAGATCAAAACACGATGAATGCGCAATATGGTGTTGTTGAAGCCGGAGAGGGTCCACGCCAAATTGCTGGACGCTATGGGTTAAGCGTGGATGAATTTTTAAGATTAAACGGAATGACAGTGGATAATTTCTATTTCAATCCAGGACAGCAAGTCCGTATTAAATAAGTTGAATACCTTGCCGTAATCGTTGACGATTACGGCTTATTTATTGAAAAGAGGCAGAAAATGGAAAATATTTCAATTGCAATCGACGGGCCGGCATCATCAGGAAAAAGTACGGTAGCCAAGCTTTTAGCCAGCGACTTCAATTTTATTTATGTGGATACTGGTGCGATGTATCGAGCGGTTACTTTTTTGGCGATCAAGCATCATGTGGCGTTCTCAGATGAAGCAGCTTTAGCTGAACTGACAAAAAAATACCCGATCACCTTCCAACAATCAGGACATGGTCAAATCGTTTTCGTAAATGATGAAGAGGTGACTGAAGCGATTCGTCAACCAGATGTCACAGCGGCAGTTTCTGAAGTATCCGCGCATGGAATGGTTCGAGAAGAATTAGTCGAAGCGCAACGTCAGCTAGCTAAAACTGGCGGAATCGTCATGGATGGACGTGATATTGGTACAACAGTCTTACCCCAAGCTGAAGTAAAAATATTTTTGGTAGCTAGTGTGGAAGAACGAGCACAGCGTCGCTATAAAGAAAACCAAGCCAAAGGCATTCAGATGGATTTTGAAGCGATTAAAGAAGCAATCGCAAAACGTGATTACTTAGATTCACATCGTGAAGTTTCGCCTTTGATCCAAGCACAAGACGCGCAGTTAGTTGATACGACTGGCATGTCAATCGAACAGGTAGTGACGAAGATTAAAGGCATCATCCAAGCAAAAGGTTTTTAATTTACTGAGAATGTTGTAAAATAGAGCGTAATTCTACTAATTTTTTTGAAAAAAAGAAGAAATCGCTTTATTTTTCATCTAGATTATTCTAAAATAGATGTTGTAGTGTATTTTACGTAGAATTGTTGGTAAGGAGGACAAACGACATGACAGATTTAGAACAAAATTCAATAGACAACGAAAATGTTTCCATGGAAGCAGCAATGGAGAGCGTGCATGAAGTAAAAGTTGGCGATATTGTTAAAGGTGAGGTGCTCGCCTTAGAAGATAAACAAGTGATCGTTGGTATTGAAGGTGCGGGAGTAGAAGGTGTAGTTCCGGCCAAAGAACTTTCAACATTGCCTGTTGAAGATCTCAATGATGAAGTCAAGGTTGGCGATATTCTTGATTTAGTCGTTATCTCTTCTATCGGAAAAGACAAAGAAAATGGAAGCTATCTTCTTTCTAAACGTCGCCTAGATGCGAAGAAAGTTTGGGAAGACATCGAGCAAGAATTCCAAGACGGAAAAATTATCGAAGCACCGGTTACAAGCAGCGTGAAAGGCGGTCTTGTTGTTGATGTGGGCGTTCGTGGTTTTGTTCCAGCATCAATGATCGATGATCATTTCGTTGATGATTTTTCAGTCTACACTGGAAAAACATTGAAATTTAAAATTATTGAAATCGAACCCTCTGAAAATCGTTTGATCTTGTCTCATAAAGCGGTGGTAGAAGCTGAAAGAGCTGAGAAGAAAAAAGAAATCTTGGCAGATCTATATGAAGGTCAAGTCATCAAAGGCCAAGTTGCCCGTTTGACAGACTTTGGGGCCTTCGTTGATCTTGGTGGAATCGATGGTTTAGTTCACGTATCAGAGATTTCTCACAGTCACGTAGCAAAACCAGCAGATGTCTTGAGCGTGGGTGATGAAGTTGAAGTACAAGTCTTGTCGGTTGATCCTGAAAAGGAACGGATCTCCTTGTCGATCAAAGCCAATTTACCTGGACCTTGGACCGACATCGAAGAAAAAGCTGCACCAGGTTCTGTGCTTGAAGGAACAGTGAAACGGTTGACAAGCTTTGGTGCCTTTGTTGAAATTTTCCCAGGGGTTGAAGGCTTAGTCCACATTTCTCAAATTTCACATAAACATATTGCCACTCCTCATGAGGTATTACACGAAGGGGATCAGGTCCAAGTAAAAGTCTTGGAAGTTCATCCTGAAGATCATCGTGTTGCTCTTTCTATCAAAGCTTTGGAAGAAAAACCAGAAGAAGCAAAAGAAGAGCCAGCTGAAGAAGAACATTATGAATTGCCAGAAGAAAATACTGGCTTCACCATGGGTGATATTTTAGGCGATGCATTGAAAAACGACGACTCAGAAGAACAAGAGTAAGTAACGAATGATTGAAGACGTGCCACGTGCACGTCTTTTTTTATTTTTAAGAAAATATGAATGAAAAAGCACTCCTTCCCTTGCAAGAAGGACTTTTCTTAGTTAAACTAAGGAGAATTTGAAAAAAGAGAGCCAGCTGCTAATTTTGCTCCTTATGTTTTATAGGAGAGCGAAAGGATAGGTAATGGAAGCGAAGAATAGATTTTGTGGAAATTTATGCCAATCATTTGATATTACACTAATTTTTAAAGTATGTTTTGCTAACGGAACGCCAAGTTGAAGCTTGGTGAATAGCTATACTAAAATAAGTAGTTACTATGAGCCTCCAGCTCATTTTTTTTGAACGAATCATTAGATTAATAGGAACGAGGGAATCAAATTATGTCAAATCCTACAATTGCCATCGTTGGGCGTCCCAATGTCGGTAAGTCAACGTTGTTTAATCGAATTGCCGGTGAACGTATTTCAATTGTTGAAGATACTCCCGGTGTTACCCGCGACCGCATCTATGCCAAAGGCGAATGGTTGGACCATGAATTTTCAATCATTGATACTGGCGGGATCGATATCGGTGACGAACCATTTATGGAACAAATCAAGCAACAAGCACAAATTGCGATTGATGAAGCCGATGTTATTTTACTAGTTGCTAGCGGTAAAGAAGGCGTGACTGATGCGGACGAAGCGGTTGCAAAAATCTTGTATCGTAGTAAAAAGCCAGTGATCTTAATGGTTAATAAAGTAGATAATCCGGAAATGCGGAATGAAATTTATGAATTCTATTCATTAGGCTTAGGTGAACCCTATCCTGTTTCAGGTAGTCATGGTCTTGGTCTTGGAGATGTTCTAGACGAAGCTGTGAAACATTTTCCAGCAGAAAATGACGAAGAGGAAGACGAGTCAATTAAATTTAGTTTGATTGGTCGTCCAAATGTTGGAAAATCTTCGTTGATCAATGCGATTCTAGGGGAAGATCGAGTGATCGTTTCTGATATCGAAGGAACGACGCGTGATGCGATCGATACGAAATTCGTCGGTGAGAATGGACAAGAATTTACAATGATCGATACTGCTGGTATGCGTAAACGCGGGAAAGTCTATGAAACTACCGAAAAGTATTCCGTCATGCGGGCGATGCGGGCAATTGATCGCTCTGATGTCGTACTTGTTGTTCTGAATGGTGAGGAAGGGATTCGTGAGCAGGACAAACGAATCGCCGGATACGCTCATGAAGCGGGACGTGGTGTGATCATCGTTGTTAATAAATGGGATCTAGTTAAAAAAGATACGAATACGATGAAAAAATTTGAAGAAGAGATTCGGGACGAATTTGCTTATTTAGACTATGCACCAATCGTATTTGTTTCAGCGATGACAAAACAGCGGTTAAATAAAATCCCGTTAATGATTGAAGAAGTTAGCATGAATCAAAACTTGCGTATTCCATCTTCTGTGTTGAATGACATTATTATGGATGCGGTAGCGATTAATCCGACTCCGACAGATAAAGGCAAACGCTTGAAGATTTTCTATGCGACACAAGTTGCAGTTAAGCCGCCGACTTTTGTGGTTTTCGTGAATGAAGAGGAATTGATGCATTTTTCTTACGCTCGCTTCTTAGAAAACCAAATTCGAAAGGCCTTTGAGTTTGAAGGAACACCGATTAAAATCATCCCTCGACGGAGAAAATAAAGCATTTTATCATACTTTTATTTTTGTGACAATCATTTTTCTTAAATGCTAAAACAACCATGAATTTTATGTCATTAATAGCTAAAAACCTTGCTATCACAAGGTTCATATGCTATCGTTATAACAGAATATTGACCAAATCAATATTTCAAAGCTGATGATTGGACCACTCAATTATCAGTCGATGTTTTAAACATCATTACTCATTACTCATTTCTCAGGAGGTGAATTCATTCATGGCAAACAAAGCAGAATTGATCGAAAAAGTTGCAGCAGCTACTGACTTAACTAAGAAAGACGCTACCGCTGCTGTCGATGCTGTATTTTCAACGATCCAAGGCGCATTAGCTGACGGTGAAAAAGTTCAGTTGATCGGCTTCGGTAACTTTGAAGTACGTGAACGTGCGGCCCGCAAAGGACGTAACCCACAAACTGGTGAAGAAATCGAAATTCCAGCTAGCAAAGTACCTGCATTCAAACCAGGTAAAGCGCTAAAAGATGCAGTTAAATAATTGCAACGATAAACCCGTTGGGGCTCTTGGGCTCTGACGGGTTTGTTTTGTTTTGAAAAGAAGAGAAACGGACCAAATAGCGACTGTTACAAATGCTTTTCTTCTAAGAGCGTTCACGCCATTTTGTTATCAATGAACCAGCTACTCGAATATGTAGCAATCCATTAATTATTGCTTATTTCTAAGTAAATGGGTTATTTAACAAGGTTTTTAACTTATATTTTATTTTACGAAAAGTTCTACATAGGATAAACTTGAATTAGGAGAAAAAGTAGCGAAAGAAGGGGAAGCGATGTCGGAGGAGCGACTATTTTATGTTGAACAGAATGATTCTTGGCATTCATATGAATTTCTAGCAAGAAGACAGCATGATCCTAAGTGGCGTCAAGCCTTTATAGAGGCGGATGCTTTATTAGAACAAGAAGAAAAGAAGAAGAAGCGGCGTAATTTTATTATATTGTTGTTCTCTGTTCCAGTGGTGATACTCGGAATGTTAGTGGGTTTCTATTTTTATGGCTCTGGTGGGGAAGAAGCAATTCCTCAACGAGCGCTATCATTGACGGAAGCGACCTCTTCTACCTCAAGTGCTTCGGCGGAACCAATAGAAACACAAGATACCTCAAGTGTTGGAGAGGTGTTAGTCACACCGTGGGGAGAACAGGTTACGGTGTTGCGGGTTTTATCAAACGGACAGCGGGTGATCCAGGAAGCCCCGTCACCTTCAGATTTGAATAATGATGGGGTACTGACATATGAGGAGTTGTCGCGTGTAGAAGAAGAGGCCAATCAACAATACCAACAGCCTGTGACGCAGCAAGACCAACACAATCAACAGCAAGTACCACAACAGACCGTACCAAGTCAAAGTCAACAGCAACCCAATTCACCACCTACTTCTAGTCAGCAAGGGACTCAGCCGGAAAACCAACCACAACAAAATCAGTCGCAAATTCAACAACCGGAAGCAAGTCCCCCGCAAGGTTCAACGGCAAATCAATAAATTGCTAAGTTCGAAGGTTTTTGAGCTTTTGAATCAGTAAAGAAATAAAACTTCACGAGCCTTTCGCAGATTTGTTGCGAGAGGTTTTTTTGTAGTATAAAATGAAAATAAGCGAGGTGTTGGAAATGGAAGTACGCTATCGAAACAGTAAATTTGAAATACCGGTTACTTATGGCGAGACAGTGGCCTCCATGATGCGAAAGAAGGACTTAACCAACAAACAGATCCTTTTTTGCGGCAACCAGCGTTATTATGATTTATTTGCGGAGAAGCTGCGACAATTTATTCCTAAAACTAGTGATCATGAATGGTATATCACACCGAACAATCGATATTGTAACACGATGAATAATTTTCAGGAATTGACTCGTTTTTTAGAGCGATTCCGTGGATCAAAGCAGGCGATTTTCTTCGGTATTGGAAATGAAGGAGTGATGGAGCTAGTGGCTTTCACTCAGCACGTTACACCAATCAAAGCTGAGTTATGTCTACTACCGGTCTCCTTACGTTCTTTTGCGCAGAGTTTATCTTTTGTGGACCAAATCGTTTCCGATAAGACGATGATGACAGTAATGGAAATCACTGAAGCACCTCAAAGTATTTTATTTGATCATACGTTGGCGGATCAGCAAACGACAGGTAAAATGGTCGATTTATTGACGTTGATCCGTTGCGGGATTGTTTGCGATTATTCCTTTTTACAAAGTTTATACCTGAACTTTCCAACAAGAGAGGAGCTACTGCAACAATCCTTTGCCGCCTTTAGTGAGACTTTATTAAATTATTATGGGACTCATAGTGAACAATTACGTCATTTTGGCAAGACCTTTGAGCGGGCTTTTTTTCAAACAGAAAACGGCTCCTTATTGTCGAATAGCATGAAGACAATGTTTGGGTTGCTCTTTGAATTGTCGTGGAATGTTGTTGCAGGTAATGTTCATTTCAATTTTAAAAATTTTATGATATGGTTGGTGCGATTAGGATTTCCAATCATTGTGCCAGCGGGAATCTCGTTGGCTGATTATGGTCAGCAGATTATTGTATTAGCCGAGGAGCAACCGTTGTTAGGGTTGAACCAAATCGGCGAAGTCGGGGCTGAAAAAATTCCGACACAAAGAGAATTGCTTCAGACCTTTGAAGTGTATCAAAAAATCGTCACAGAGATCAGGGGAGAATAGATGGCAAGTTATAGCGAAAAAATGCTAACAGCATTAAGAGAAGAAGAATTATCCGAAGCGAATTTGATGTTTGAAGAAGCATTAAAAAAAGATTCGCCAGAATTATTGGCGAGTTTAGCGGAGGAATTACAAAGTTTAGGCTTTTTAGCCGAGACACAACGGATTTTAGAAAAATTATTGACGGACTTTCCTGAGGAGGATATGTTTTATCTTTCATTAGCTGAAATTGCGATTGAAGAAGACGATATTGATAAGGCCTTTGAATATTTGGAACAGATCCAGCCAGATAGCGAAAATTATTTAGAGAGCTTATTAGTGACGGCTGATCTTTATCAAGTGTTGGGAATTCCAGAAGTCAGCGAAGCGAAATTATTACAAGCTAAAACATTAGCGCCAGAAGAACCATTGATTACTTTTGCTTTAGCGGAATTGCATTTTTCTACCAATCAATTAGGCGAGGCCATTAATGATTATGGACAACTGCAAAAGCAAGGGATCGATGAAATCGCCAATATATCGCTTGATGAACGAATTGGGTCAGCTTACAGTATGATGGGAGGCTTTGAAGAAGCAATTCCATTTCTAGAACGAGCCTTAGAAAAAGAGCATACTTCCGATCGTTTATTCCAACTAGGCTTCACCTATTATCAGCTCCATGATCATCAAAAAGCCATCAATTATTTACAAGAATTAGAAACCCTTGATCCGCAATATCAAAGTGTTTATTATTATTTGACAGACAGTTTGAAGGAAGAAGAGCTGTTGGAAGAAGCTTTAGCTGTTGCTGAAAAGGGCATCAAAGAAAATCCCTATCAAGTTGAATTGCTGCATTTAGCCTCCGAGATCGCCTATCGTTTACGAGACAGTAAAAAGGCGGAGGAATTATTACAGCAAGCACTTGAAACAGGTGAGAAGACTGATGAAACGCTGTTAACGTTAAGTAATCTTTATTTGAATGAAGAACAGCCGGATAAGGCAATCGAGATGATCAGTCAAATGGATGAAGAGGACAATCCTTATGCTGCTTGGAATCTGGCGCAAGCTTATAATGAATTAGAAGATTTTGAAGCGTCAGGTACGTATTACAAGCAAGCCTATGAAGAGTTGGCTCATGAGCCAGATTTCTTAAAAGCTTACGGCCTCTTTTTACGAGAAGACGGTCAAATAGAGTTGGCTCGCAAAGTTTTAACGAGTTACCTACAATTAGAGCCTGAAGATTTAGAGGTGCAATCCTTATTAGAAGAGTAGAGAGGTGAGAAGATGATCGAGGTAGCTGAAAAACGTGAATTTCTTGTTTGGTTGATCAATAATGTGTCTTTTCAACGACGAGAAGTGATTTGGATTTTGAACTACTTAATTAACCACGAAGCTATTTTACGGAATGTGCATATCGTTGAAGGGGCCTTAAATACGAAGCGCGGCATCGTTTTTCGTGATATCACCCAACGTGAAGATTCCATGGTGCTTACGGTAGAGGGTCAGCAGTTTACGAATAGTGATCAAATTTTTCATGAGATTCGGTTGCATTGGCAGCAGCCTTTGTACTTAGAGTGTGTTTTCCCAAATTCTTGGCAAAATGCTCAATATTTATTGGTCTTGGAGGATAATCCTGAAAACTCTTGGAACGATACTGTCAGCGAAGAGATCGTATTAGAGGTGGAGAATTATTTGAAGCGTCAAGAGAAAGAAGCGCAAGCAGACTTGCTGAAGAAGCAAATTGATCTCGCTTTAGAAGATGGAGATAAAGAGTCGTTTTTGATTCTATCCGATGAATTGAATCGATTGAAATTAGCGTTATTCGACAAATAAATGGTCTTAGCAAGTAGCGAGCAATCCTACTTGCTTTTTTTAATGACAACAGGAGTCGTTGAATGATGTTAAGTCCTAGTTAGGATTCTAGTGCCGTTGTATTGCGAAAAATCTTTGTCTTGTAAGCGGAGGAAAATGTTAAAAAAAACTACTCGAACGACAGAAGACGTACTTAACGGGGGACTAATAAAAGGAGACCATGATCAAAACAAAAAGGAATTTCCACGATGAGTGAAAATTCCTTTTTGTTTTGTTTAAGTCGTTCGTTTCAAGGTGAAGCGGCGGCGTTGCGGTCTCAAGTAGGTGAAACCTTCTCCTTCAACGTCATGAACATTGCTGATTAAGATAAACGCTTTTTCATCAACGGAGTGAACTAATTTTTTAACCTCGTTAATCTCCTGTTGTGAAACTACGATATAAACGATCCGTTTCATTTCAGAAGAAAAGCCGCCTTCACCATGAAGGTAGGTTACCCCACGCTCTAGATGAGACATTAATAGTTCTGCGATTACATTGCTTTCATTGGTGATAATCATGACACCCTTAGCTGCATACCCTCCAGAAGAAAGAATGTCTACGACGCGACTGAATACGAAAGAAACAATCAAGGTGTACATCATGCGTTTCAAATCTAGATAAGTCAATGAACAAATTAAAACAATAATATCAAAAACTAATAAAGATTTTCCCATCGTCAGGCCGAATTTCTGTTCCAAAATACGGGCAATCACGTCTGCTCCACCTGTTGTCCCACCGTATCGATAAACTAATCCGCTTCCAAATCCGGCGAATAAACCCGCTAAAATCGAGACGATAAACAAGTCATGGTCTAAATTGATTGTAAATGGCACACGTTGCCAAATCCATAAGAAAATGGATAAACAAACCGTACCTAAAATGGTGTAATAAAAAGAACGTTTCCCCAAAATTTTTCCACCGATTAAAATCAAAGGTATATTAATAATTAGTGTTGTATACGCAGGATCGATCCCAAACAAGGCGCGAATAATCAAGGTAATACCAGTAACGCCACCTTCTGCTAAATGGTTGGCAATATTCAAGTAAACCAATCCAAAGGCATATATGGCTGTACCCACCACAATAAATAAAATTTCCTTAATCCGTGTAGTCATAGTCGTTTCCATACGACACCCCCTTCAAATTTTGTCCTCATCCAACATAGCACGAATTATAGATTGTTACAACAACATGATAGGAAAGAAAACTGTTTTTTGATAAGATAGGTTTGAGGTGGTTTGATGAATCAAAAGACAATGAAAATCATGCAACAAGAAGTTGATGATTATATTCAACAGTTTAAGGCAGGTTATTTTTTCCCGTTAGGTCAAATGGCTCGTTTGACCGAAGAAGTCGGAGAACTAGCTCGTGAGATCAATCATTATTATGGCGAGAAAAGCAAAAAAGCATCAGAGAAACCGAAGACCGTTGAAGAAGAATTAGGCGATGTTTTATTTGTCACGATTATTATGGCTAACTCTTTAGGGATTGATTTAACGGAGGCTTTTGATCGGAATATGAATAAATTTAATCAGCGGGATCGTTACCGCTTTGAACGAAAAGATGGTCAGACGGAAGGTGACGAAGAATGAGACTAGAAGCCTTGCCATTAGAATTTCAAGGGGCGATGCCGATTTTACGTAAATTGCAAAATGCTGGCTACGAAGCCTATTATGTGGGAGGTAGCGTTCGTGATATTTTGCTGAACAAACCAATCCATGATGTCGACATCGCCACCAGTGCCTTTCCGGCTGAGGTCAAGGAATTGTTTCACAGAACGATCGATGTCGGTATTGATCATGGCACAGTGATGGTTGTCACAAAGGAGGCTACCTACGAAGTCACTACCTTTCGAACAGAATCAACGTATCAAGATTATCGTCGACCAGATCATGTTGAGTTTGTTCGTTCATTAAAGGAAGATTTGAAACGGCGAGATTTCACAATCAATGCATTGGCGGTAGGAATCGATGGGAATGTAATTGATTTATTTGACGGCTTAAGTGATTTGCGTAATAAGGTCTTGCGGGCAGTGGGGAATCCTTATGAACGTTTCCATGAAGATGCGCTGCGAATGATGCGGGCATTGCGCTTTGTCAGTCATTTAGGATTTACGTTGGAACCGGAAACTTTCGAAGCAATTCAAGAATACCATTCATTGTTGGCAAAGATTTCAGTGGAACGAATCAATGTTGAGTTTGTTAAATTGATGATGGGTTCGTTTCGTGAGGCAGGTCTGCGTTCGTTTGTTGAATCAGAGTGCTATATTTATTGTCCAGGGTTGCGAGAGCATGGTGATGCGCTATTGAATTTTGCTGAGTTGCGCGGGCCAGCAATCCCAACGGAACGCCAAGCCTGGACCTTATTAATGACGATGCTGAATTTTGGCGAAGAAGAGATTCGACAGTTTATGAAGGAGTGGAAATGTTCCAATCAGTTGATTCGTGAAGTTAGCCAGATGGTTCCAGCACTGCATTATCGGCTAATCCATGAGTGGGACAATTGGTCTTTGTACCAGCTTGGCCGAGAATTGGCTTTGTCGGTGGAGTATTTATTGTATTATTTTCAACAGGAACCGAATTTAGCGAAGGTTCGTTTACTGTATCAATATTTACCCATTTTTTCCTTGAAAGATCTCGCAGTAAAAGGGAACGATCTCATGAGTAACTTTGAGTATCCTCGTGGACCTTGGATCAGTACGACCTTGAAAGCAATGGAGCAAGAAGTAGTTGAAGGTCATTTAAACAATGAAAAAGCTGTACTTTTGGCCTATGCGACGGATTTTTTGAAAAGGAGAATGATATGAAGACATTGACCAAAAAATATCCAGTGGCAAAGAATCAAACGGCACGTTCAATGGGGTCTGGCGACTTAGAGGTCTTGGCGACCCCTGCGTTAGTGGCCATGATGGAAAATTGTGCAAAATGTTTGGTTGCTGAAGAGCTTTCAGCGGGACAAACAACGGTTGGATTCAAGATGGATTTGAAGCATCTTGCGCCCAGCGCCATTGGAGCTGAAATCAAGATAGAAGCCGAGATTACTGATGTTGACGATCAGAAGCTCTCTTTTTCTATTAATGCCTATGATCAAGCGGCATTGATTGGGATAGCCAGCCATCAACGAGTAATTGTCGAAACGGCAACTTTTTTGAAAAAATTGAAGTAGAAGCACAACATGTGACCGTTTACTCAAGGTGTGCTAAACTGATTCTAGATTAGTAGTGAGGAGAATGTAGAATGGCAAGAGAAATGACAGCTTTAAAGTTCTATTTCCGTAATGGGGAAACTTGGACGATTGATCGTCGATATATTGGTGATTTGTGGATCAAGCAAATTACGACAAGTTTTGGAAGAATTCACGGTAGTGAGTTTGTTGAAATCCATCCGTGTGCGGGCTTCAAGATCGAAATTTATCAAGAAGGCGACCATGTTCAAACTTCAGACATTAACTTAGGCGGTTTAGAAATGGGAATGTTCGAACGGGCACGTAAATTCGAAGACATCGAACGGATGGAAATTATTTACCGTGCAGGACATCCAGATTCCGTTTACTTCCCTTATAAAGACAAAGACACTGAAGGGTTAGACAACGTCTATCAATCAACGAAAGTCTCTGAAAAGACCAAGAGCCTTTACATCGTGATTGATCCAACCAAGACGGTTGATGAAGTCTATGGCGAATCATTCTAATAGCACGAAGACAAGTATTCTTTTTGAATACTTGTCTTTTTTTTTTAAGTAATTATTAAGGTGCCGTAATAAAAGTAACAATACTCTTGCTAATTTAAGAAGGTACCTGTATTATATATTTAAGTAAGGTGCCTTTCTAAATGCTTTGCTTCCAATTTCAATTGGAAAACGATTATTTTTAAAGAGGAGAGTTATTATGGAAAACCAAATGAATGAACAATTTATGAAATTACAACATGATTTGCATCGCTACTTGCGCAGTCGCGCAGCTAAAAACCATGCGATGGGGCCTCATCGTGGCCAAGGACGTATTTTAGCTTTGTTGAAATTGAATCCCGAAATTAGCCAAAAGGAATTAACCTTTGTCCTAGATATGCGTCCACAATCAGTGGGAGAACTATTACAAAAATTAGAAGATAAAGAATGGATCACTCGTGAAGCTTCTGAAGCGGATCGTCGCGTAATGATTGTTCGGTTAACTGAGTTAGGTAAAGAAGAAGCTGAAAAAGTTTCTAAACGCCCCGATTTTGGCGAAGAATTATTCGCAGACTTTACTGAAGAAGAGAAAATTGAATGGTCAAGGTTAGTAGAAAAATTGTCCAATACACTAAAAAGTCATTTTTCAGAGGAAGAGTCTGAAGAAACCTTTGGTGGTGGACGTGAGTTTACTGATCCGAGATTCTCTCACAGAGGAGGTCATCATGGATTTGGTGGCCCACATGGTCAGGGAACAAGAAAAGCGCATCATTTTTCTGAATTTGATGGCTTTAACTGGTAATTAATCTTTTTACAATGGATGATCACTTAATTCGAATAAAGTCGTAGAGGAAAAATTTCCTTTATGGCTTTTTTTTGTTACAATAACGAAGAGAAATTTTGAGGATGGTTCAAAATGAAAGAATTGAAAGTAACAGAATTATTAAAAACCTTTGGTGATAAAACGTTATTTGATCGAATCTCTTTTTTGATTCATGAAAAAGATCGGATTGGCTTGATCGGTGTTAATGGCACCGGAAAATCCAGCTTACTAGCCATCTTAGCTGGTCGTGACAGCGGAGATGGCGATATTTCCGCTATTGAAAAATCCAGCGATTATCGGATTGGCTATTTAGCACAGGATCAGCAATTTCCCGCTGAAACAATGGTTCTAGATGCGGTTTTTCAAGGCAATAATCCTTTGATGCAGACCGTGCGAGCGTATGAAAAGGCGTTGCTGCAATTAACTGAGGATAACAGCACTGCTGCTCAGCGTCAGTTTACTCTGGCGGAAGAAGCGATGAACAAACAAGATGCCTGGACGGCCGATAGTGAAGCGAAAGCGATTTTAAACAAACTAGGCATCGAAAGCTTGGATCAACAGATTGGCCAACTATCAGGTGGTCAGGTGAAGCGTGTGGCTTTGGCGCAAGTGCTGATTGATTCGCCAGATTTATTATTGCTGGATGAACCCACCAACCATTTAGATTATGAGGCAATCCAATGGTTGGAAAACTATTTGAAACATTACCAAGGGTCGTTATTAATGGTGACCCATGATCGGTACTTTTTAGATCGTGTAACCAATCGCATTTTTGAGCTATCATTTGGTAAGCTGTATGAATACCAGGGAAACTATGAAGCCTACCTTGTTGAAAAGTCCGAGCGAGATCGAGTGGCGGTTGAACAAGAAGGCAAACGAAAGCAGTTATATAAACAAGAGCTAGCTTGGATGCGAGCAGGGGTGCAAGCACGTAGCACCAAACAACAGGCGCGAATCAACCGTTTCGAGGATTTGAAGGAAACTCTTCATCAAGTGAAAAGCGATGGACAGATTGAAATGAACATCGCAACCACTCGGCTAGGAAAAAAAGTCTTAGAAATGAAGGATGCGTCGTTTACAATTGAAGACAAAAAAATTCTCAGTCATTTCGATTTGTTGGTTCAATCGAAAGAACGTTTAGGAATTACCGGGAAAAATGGCGCGGGAAAATCAACGTTGCTAAACCTATTAGCTGGTCGTCTAGCTTTAGATAGCGGTGTACTTGAAATCGGTGAAACCGTTCGCTTGGCCTATTATACGCAACAAAATGAAGCATTAGATCCAGAAAAACGGATGATCGCTTATTTGCAGGAAGCAGCGGAAGAAGTCAAACAACGTGACGGTTCACAAATTGGTGTCGCCGAACTGTTAGAACGTTTCTTATTTCCTCGATTTATGCATGGGACAAAGGTCGGTAAACTATCTGGTGGTGAGAAGCGGCGACTTTATTTATTAAAGCTGTTGATTCAGCAGCCCAATGTTTTACTATTGGATGAGCCAACAAATGATTTAGATATCGCCACTTTGACAATTTTAGAAGATTATTTGCAAGATTTTTCTGGTGCAGTCATCACGGTTTCTCATGATCGTTATTTCTTAGACAAAGTAGCTGAAAAATTGTTGATCTTTGAAGGTAATGGAGAAATTATTTCCTACTTCGGTTCAATTTTAGATTATTTGGCGCAGCAGACACCAACAAAAGAAGAAAAAACGGTTAAAGCAAAACCACAGCCGCACCCACAAGAACGGAAGAAAAAGCTTTCTTACAATGAGCAAAAAGAATGGTCCACGATCGAAGAAGATATCGCCGCTATGGAAAACAAGCTAGATGAGCTGACGGAAGCCATGAATCATCAAGGGGATGACTTTACCAAGCTGCAAACCTTGCAAAAAGAATTAGACGAAACAGAAGCCGCATTGGAAGAAAAAATGACTCGTTGGGAATATTTAAGTGAGATTGTCGAAGGAAGCTGAGTTTCGGCTAAACGAACAAACAGTTAGGAGGAACACTATGCTGGTTGCAATTTGGGCACAAGATAAAAATGGACTGATTGGAAAGAATAATCGGCTTCCTTGGCATTTGCCAAATGATTTGCGTTTCTTTAAAGAAACTACGTTAAATCACACGCTAGTGATGGGACGAAAAACTTTTGAGGGCATGGGTGGACGCCCATTGCCGAATCGTCAAACAATCGTCTTAACACATGATCAAAACTATCCAGCATCGAATGTGATCATCATGCATTCGTCAGCGGAGGTTCTGTCTTATGCTGAAAAAAATGACGGGATGACGTTTATTGCAGGCGGATCAGCAATCTATCAAGAATTTCTGCCGTATTGCCAAAAAATTTATCGGACAGTCATCGATGCTGATTTTGAAGGGGATGCCTATTTTCCCCCCATAGATTGGAAACAGTGGCAGCTAGCTGAAAGTACCGTAGGGCAGCAGGATGATAAGAACCTGTATCCCTATCACTTCGAAACCTATCAAAGAATAACTTCTTAATTGCGTAGTTCTTTCAAGATTTATAAAGAAACTAGCGTGAACCATGATTTATTTCTTCAGGTTTGATATACTGAATCTAATTTGAAAACTGGTGTGGAAAGAAGGATCAGAATGCCAAATGTTAAAATTGTAACAGACTCTTCGTGTACAATTGAAAAATCTGTACGTGAGGAATTAAATATCACGGTTATCCCGTTATCAGTGATGATCGACGATGTCGTTTATCCCGATGATGACGATTTGACTGGTGAAAAATTTATGGAAATGATGGCAAAGGCCAAAAATTTACCAAAAACAAGTCAGCCGCCAATTGGCTATTTTGCTGAACTTTATGATGAGCTAGGAAAGGATGGCAGTCCGATCGTTTCGATTCATATGTCTCATACGTTAAGTGGGACAGCAGAGGCCGCTCGTCAAGCAACGTTTTTAAGCAGCAGCGAGGTAAAGGTCATTGATTGTGGATTTATCGATCAATCACAAGCCTTCCAAGTGATTGAAGCTGCAAAATTAGCAGAAGCTGGCGCTACACTTGAAGAGGTTTTAGCCGGTGTGGAACGAGTGAAAAATAATAGTAAATTGTTCATCGGTATCTCATCACTTGATAATCTGGTCAAAGGCGGACGAATCAGTCGCGTTGCGGGTGTGATCTCAAGTGTATTGAATATGCGTGTAGTAATGGAACTTGAAGATGGTGAATTGTTACCGATTATGAAGGGCCGCGGAAAGAAAACCTTCAGTAAATGGTTTAGCGCCTTTAAAGATGAATTAAGCAAGGTTGATGTTAAGCAGATCGGCATTTCTTATGCTGGTAAATTAGACTTTGTTGATGAAGCTAAGCAAGCACTACAAGAAATGTTCCCAGATATGCACATTCCTGTTTTGCATACCAATCCGATTGTCGCAACTCATACCGGACCAGGGGCGTTTGCGATTATGTATTATACTGATTAGTTGTACCTGCCTCTAGTGATAGAGGCGTTTTTTTTAAAAGGAGCAGATAAATGAAACGATTTACGACAATATTAATTCCATTTGCAGCAGCAATAGTCACTTTGCTCCTGCTCTTTTTGACCATTCCTAAGGCGGAGTCACGAATTCGCGTCAGCCGTGATGACAGTCAAAACTATAAACAATCCGTTCATTTAGTAGCCGTTGGGGATTCATTAACGGAAGGCGTTGGGGACGAGACGAAACGCGGCGGTTATGTGCCTCTGGTGGCCGATTCGCTCCAGCAAAAATATGAACTGTCTTCGGTAGAAAAAGATAATTATGGTGTTTCTGGTGAGCGTAGCGATCAAATTTTAAAACGAGTGAAAAATGACTCTGATTTGCGAAACAGTTTAGCGAGTGCCGATCTCATCACGATGACGGTTGGTGGAAATGATCTGTTCCAAGCGTTTCAAAAAAATCTTACCGCTAAAAATGCTAAGCAATTTGATCGTCCAATAAAAAAATACGGGGAACACGTCGAAAAGATCTTAACAGAGATGCGCGAATTGAATTCAAAGGCGCCGATTTATGTGGTAGGTATTTACAACCCTTACTATTTAAATTTTCCGGATATTAAAGCGATGCAGACAGTGGTTGATAATTGGAACAAGGAGACAGAGAGAATTACGGAAAAAAATTCAAATAGCTTCTTTGTTCCAGTAAATGACTTGCTCTATAAAGGCGTTGCCACAAAGAAAAGCGGTGAGGCCACTGACAGTACCGAAAGTTCCAGTTCGGAAGTGAAGAATAACGTTTTATACGATGAAGACAATTTTCATCCCAACAACTTGGGGTATCAGTTAATGGCGACTGCGATCCGTGAAAAAATTATGGACACGAAAGATTTATGGTTACTAAAGGAGAACAATTAATGGAAGAGAATAAAGAAGAAAGACAACCAGAGAAGCGTTCTACTGTCAAAGGAAAAATCAACGGCTGGAAGATCGCCTTTCTCGTATTGATCGGTATCCTATTAGGTGGGCTAATTTTTACCACAGTTCGAGTCTTTACTGTTCGAGAAACCAACCTTCCCCCAAGCAGTGAAACGACAGTGCCGAAAGGCTCACCAGTTTTGACAATGAATACGAATAAAAAGAAATTAAATACCGTTATGGCATATTTTTTGAATGATCTACAAAAAGGCTCAGATGTAAAATATGAGTTTTACTTAGAAAATCAAGCGATGCTTAAGGGCGAGTTCAAAATATTAGGAGCGAACGTCGATTTTTATCTTTACTTTGATCCGTATGTTATGGATAATGGCAATGTTCAGCTAAAAGCGCGAGACCTATCAATCGGCTCGTTGAATTTACCAGTAAGTCAAGTAATGACAGCCATTAAACGAGGGTATAAAATCCCTAAATGGGTAGAAGTTGATCCAAAAGAGCAAACAATCGTCTTGAAATTAAACGAGTTCAAATTAAATAACGGAATGTTTATTAAGGCCAATCATATTGATTTGGTTGGCGATGATATTCAATTCAGTTTATATTTACCAAAAGAAAAGAAAGCTGATGACTAGACTTTTTTCAAATAGCAGTGAGAGTCATCGAGGTGAAAAGCATTGAGAAGAAGTTTTTATCATTACATTTTGACGCAACGAGGGCATAATTTACAAGATCCGGTGGAGGTTTTTGCTAATGATGTCAGTAGAGATATCATGTTCCCGAAACACTCTGAGGACTATCACGAAGTAGCCGATTATTTGGAATTGAACGTAAATTATCTAGCTTCAATGGATCTATTTGATCAAGTTTGGGAAAAGTATTTAGAAAACAACAAGTAATTAATAAGGAAAAGTCATTGAGGGCTTTCCCTTTTTTTTATAGCGTGCTATCATGAAAAAAAGGGTGAAAGGAAAATGCGCCTTGCAGAAAAGAACGTTGCCACTATCTATTTTTTTTATCGCAATTGCAGCGACTGCAATCATCACAGCAGTCGTCACTCACTTTGTTGAGCAAAAGCAAGCGTTAAACAATGAATCCGTTGTTAAAATAACAAGAAATGATTTAGATGAAGTTCAAGACCTATATGATTTGATCAGCACGAATTACGTAGATAAAGTAAGCCAAGAAGAGTTGATTCAAGGGGCATTAAAAGGGATGACGGATTCCTTAGATGATCCTGATTCTAAATTTTTAACGGCGAAAGAGACAAAGGAACTAAATGCCAAAGTGGCTGGAACTTTCGAAGGAATCGGTGCTAATTTGGAATTAGAAAATCGACTGCCGATCATTGATGAAGTACCTTTGAAAAATTCTCCCGCTGAAAAAGCCAAATTAAAAGCCAATGACATTATTTTAGAAGTGGACGGTAAATCTACGAAAGACAAGTCATTGGATCAGGTTGCGAGCTTAATCAGAGGAGAAAAAGGAACCCAAGTAAAATTATTGATTCAGCGTGAAACGGACAAATTTGAAGTGAGTCTAGAACGAGATGTTGTACCTGAGGATACGGTGAAAGGTACGATTGACGAAAAAAATCCAACGGTCGGTTCAATCCAGATTGATAATTTCCGGGAAACTACGGCGTTGGAATTTCGGACGATCATTGAAGAGCTAAGAAAACAAGGTGCAAAAACATTTGTAATTGATTTACGGCAAAATGCTGGCGGGGTACTAGCCGAAGCGGAAAGAGTCGCGAGTTATTTTTTACAAAATGGAGATACGATCGCCCAGTTTTCTAACAATGACAAAATCATTTCGATTGATAAAGCTGGGAAAAAGATTGATCAAGGTTTTAAAGTGAAGGAACCAACGGTCTTTTTAGTTGATCAAGAAAGTTCCTTTGGCTCTGAATTGTTAGCTGCTGCTGTAAAGAATAAAAACTACCCGATTATTGGTGTTCATACCTTTGGTAAGGGAACTGTTCAAAGTGTTCATTCAATCGGAAAAGACAACTATGTCCAGCTGACGGTTATGAAGTGGTTTATGCCGGATGGTAAATCAGTTGAAGGTAAAGGAGTAACGCCGACGATCGAAGCTGATTATCCTGAATATGGCAAGTTACCACCGATTTCGAAGGAGTCTAACTGGCGTATCGGGGATTCAGGCGATCCAATTAAAAATATCAATACAATCTTGAATGCATTAGGCTATCCGACGGATGGTTCTGTCTTCAATGAGGCTACCCGAGATGCGGTAACGAAGATTCAAAACGAGAACAATCTACCAGCGACCGGTGCCTTAGATGATAAAACTGTTGACGTTTTACAGGAAAAGCTGTTCCGGTTAGTAAAGGCTAATGATGCCGCATATGCCAAAGCAATCGAAACCTTGAAAAAATAAACAACAGAGATCTCTCTGTTGTTTTTGATTTACAAAGGAGGGACCGCGTGAAAAATATGTTAACAAAAAACCATCTTTTTTTAGGTCTTAAATATTTGCTGATCTCTCTTTTTGTTGGCGTTATCATTCGCGGGTTCCTATTGATTCCCGTACCGGTGACTGGCAATTCAATGGATCAGACGTTGCAGCAAAAAGACATGGTTCTGATGGAAAAATTCAGTAAAATAAAACGTTTTGATGTGATTGTATTTCAACAAGCGGATGGGACGATTTATATTAAGCGAGTCATTGGACTTCCGGGCGATCAAATTCGCTATGAGAAGGATCAGCTGTATATTAATAATAAAAAAATTGCAGAACCCTTTTTAACTAATAATCGCAGTCATGATCACCAAGTATCACCTTATACCACAGATTTTCAGCTACAAGAGCTGATTGGTAAGGAGCATCTGCCGAAAAATGAATATTTTGTGTTAGGTGACAACCGACGAATTTCGAAAGATAGCCGGTCTTTTGGTACCGTCGCTAGCAAAGATATATTAGGAAAGGCACGAGCGGTGTATTTTCCGTTGACTCATATTAAATTGATCAATTAATACAAATCGAAGAAAAGATGAGGTGGAAATCACCTCATCTTTTTTTATGTTTATCGTTTAGAAAGTGTTTTGACATTCAATACGAATAAAAACCGAAAGTGCAAGAAGTCCTTTTATGAATGATTTTAGGAAGAGAGTTTTTAAATCCAGCGCAGTTCTACTCTTAAATAGTTTATGCGTCTGAAAATCCCGTTATTGTAATAAATAGTTTGGTGTCATCTTCTTAGTGATCAATAAGCTTTATCTCTTGTGATAGAACAATTTTTGAAAAAAATTCATAAGTACAGATTTATTACGTAGGCTAGTATTAATGACAGTATATAGAAGAATCAATGGGGTATAGCCGATTGAAGATACAATCGAGTAACCAGAAAATTGACCCAAAACATGGACCAGTGGAACAAGTTAGTAGCAAGAAATTCGTTTAATGTTAAAGCCTGAAACTTCTACTCAAAGGCAGTTAAAAGAATAATTTCTATTCATTTAAAGGGATTATTCATCCAATAAAATTAAGTAATCGCAGAAAAACTGACACGATCAATCCGTCGTTTATCCGATTTTTTTGTGACGATACAAGTATTATTTTTGAAACTAGATCAGTACTAAATAGCAAAAAGTGATTTTATTTGATTGTAGATTACATAGTGCAGAAAAATAGCGTTGATTTTTATATTTTTACAAGAAATTAGAAATGAGCGTTTTAGGATATCGTTTCAAAAAGTTATTTTTTCTGTTAAAATTATATTTGTATAGATTTTCTATTCTAAAATATTTTTATATATTAATTTTAAGTAGCTTTTTACTTGGATATAAAAAAATGATATTATTTTAAATTTTTTAGAAATAGCGACTCTGTAAGAACACGTGGCAAATCGATTCTAAAAGGTGCAGTGATTGAATGAATATGTATCTATGTTAATCATTTAAATCCTTGGAAAATTGAATGGATTGTTCGGAAAGTAGGGTAAAAAGGGAGGAAGTTTAACGAATGAAAAGAAGTTGGTTGAGGTGTATGGTCTTGGTACTTTGTTTGTGTTCGTTCTATACAGCATCGGGACAACAGGAAGTATGGGCAGCAGAGGGTGACGAAAGGAGCAATGCAGTTCCTGATGTAGTCTATCAAAATTTTGGCCTGGAGCTTAAGGATCCAGCAGAATTTACAACAAGTACAGATCCTTTAGAAGGATTTGAGTCTTATCCTTTAAATGAACTATATGTTGGGTATATGAACCGTGATGGTGATGGTAAATACAAAGGAAAACGCCGGTTGTTAGAGACGTTAGGTACACCTATAAATGAATCGAAAATAGATATCGATAGTTGGGAAAAGGCAAAAAATACGCAAGAGAAATCCTACCATTATTTCAATGATAAAGAGGATTTTGAATATCAGTTTAATAACGCAGTGTCCTTTTATGGTGAAGGAAAAGACAAACCTGCATTATTATTAGAAACGTTTTATGGTGCAGGGAAAGCAAAAGATGTAGAAACTGAGAAAAATGAAACGCGCTATAACCGCATGATGATGCAGTTATCAAAAAGAGCTTCTTATACAAAGGATTTTGAATCCATTGGCTATAACGGGGGAAAAGTAACTAGACACAAAGTTTTGTTAGCGGATAGTGGTACAGATAAAAAATATGATTTACTGGAAGTTCCAGCAGATTATACCAGCGGATTAAGCGCAATGGTTGCCGGTGATTTTAATGGGGATGGACTTGAAGAAGTAGCTGTTTATTGTCCGAGCACAAGAAAAGATTCGGGTTTTGATCAAGGCGGTTATATTACATTTTTTGGGTACGATCCCAAATTAGGTTTGTTTGAACACGACGGAACTAAAGGGAATTTAACAAAAATCTATCTTAAAGATGTGGCCTCTTCGGCAAATGGGACAAATTGGAACAGTGATGTTAAAAAACAGGTAGAGCGCTCTCTAAATGGTGGGGCTTGGAAAAATCTACCGCTCATTCAATTATCTAAATCGACGTTGGCAAAAAAATATAGCCAGACAAATACGGGTGGGGAAATTGAAATAGAGGATTTGGTTATTAGTCTTTCTACCCCTGAAGGATCAGGAGGTGGAGACTCCACCTTATCAATTTATAGTTTTGCCAAGAATGGAAAAAAAGCAACCAAATTTCAAGAGATTTTTGCTCATCAATTTGAAGGCGACAATGAAAAATTTGAATACTTAGCTAGTCAAACCGGTGATTTAAATGGAGATACAATGGATGAATTAGTAGTTGCTGGCCGAAATGGGAAAAATCACGACGAAAATTTAGTTCAATTAATCACTTATGAACAGAATGCTGCCAATAACCAGAATGAACCAGAATACAATCTTATTTTGTCGAAACCAGCATCAGTAAAAAAACACAGTAAAATCGATTTGAGACAGCCGATTCCTTTGGCTTTAGGCAATTATCATGTCGGTACATTTAATGATAGTATTTTTTTGGGCGGACGAATAGTGGATATTGATTCCGGTAGTTTGAAATCGGATAGGGAAAAATCCCAAGCAACAATTTTCAAAGAAGCCAAACTTTTAGAGAAGAGTGAAATGAAGCTTTCTGGAACCAATAAACAACCCTTTATTCATTCGGCGTATTTTGCTCATTTAAACACACAAGAAGCAACAGAACAGTTAGTAACCGTGAGTGGTGACTTTGATGGTCAAATGAACGATGTTTATTTAGATATGGGCATTTCAATAGAATCGGAAGAGAAACTTAAAACAACCTATCATGACAATATCATAAATGAAAAAGACAAAGATGATCATGGTTCTTTCTTAACGGTTGTTCCAATCAATGTAGATGAGGATCAAATGAAAATCAAATACTTGGGTAAGCATACCGGCTGGTCGAAGCCACAAATATTAGCAGTCATGCAAGCCAATCCTTATTGGCGAGAGCTCTCCCGAGTAGATGATGATGATGCACTAGGCAGTACCCAGTTTTCAATTGCGACCGGACAAGGACATGAAAAGAGTGGTTCTTGGGGAGTAGGCGGTTCAATGGCGGCCAAATTTGCTTGGGGAGGGCCATTTAATAAAGGGGGATTTGGCTTTGAAGCTGCGGCTCATTATATTCATGAAACGTCTAAACAGAAGCAAACAACGGAAGAACGGAGTTTTACTTCCTTAGCCGAGGATAGTGTAGTGATGCAAACCCAACCAATTGTTACACATAAGTATCATATTATTGTTAATGAAGAGCTTGGTGGTGAAGGTGAAGTGGAGAATATGGAGATCCCCCAAATATTACCTGCCAATTTTGCTCATATTCCGGTGACAGACTATCAACAAGCGGCTAAAAAAGCAAAAGAACAAGCCATTAATTATCCTGATATTGATATGAATCAGTTACTTGGAACGACCAATTATCAGGTGGGGGATCCTTCCTCTTACCCAAAAGTTGGAGGTCAACAGAATATTCCGATTGCAAAAGAAGCGAATTATTTTGATGACAAAGAAAAAATTGGAACCTACCAAGAGTATGAAAAGACGATCGAGATCAATTCTAAGATGAGTAGTGTCGACGAATATGCATTGACAATCAACACTCAATCTAGTACTGGCGAAGGATGGGATGTCCAGGCGGGAATTGGAGTAGGCTATCAATACTCTGGAATCATTTTTGAATGTGATGTGGATGCGAGGGTTGAAGGATTTGGTAGTCAATTGTTTACCGATATTAAAACATCTGGCACCACTTTTTCTTATATGTATCCCAGTATAAAGACTGAAAGGGACAATATTTTTACGGATTCCAGCTATGATCAAAATCAATTCAATTATTCAGTGAAGCCAGCTGTTTGGCGGACAAGTGCGATTGAAAATGGTATCGATGACATTGAGTATGAAGACGGAGAAATCTATTTGGATAATCATCCATATGTCATTGGACATTTAGTGTCTCTAAAAGATGGGCAACCACTTTCACCGGATGTACCAAAAGAAACACATATTTCAAAAGTGGGCAGTAACGAAATCGAACTAAAATGGGAAAATGACTATCGAGAAAACCGAGAACCAGAAAAAATTGAGATCTATGAGGCGATGGGCGACAATATCGGCGATGTTTATAAAAAACGTGGGGAGGTCGATCTGAACACAGAGGATGAACCAACGAATCGTTTTATAGTAGGCGGCTTGAAATCAGGTACGGAATATCGTTACCGCATTCGGTCTATCTATACAGATAAACAAACGGGAAAACCGGTGTACAGTCCTTTACAGCCAATCGCTACTGGGGACAATCAATTGGAAAGTTATTTGAAAGTAACAACTTTAGCTGAAAGAGACGAGCTGACCTTTAATCCTCTTAAAGATGTCTCAGGATTGTTGGGGGAAAAAGCGCAATTTGAAGCAGATTTAACGAGTGCTGAAGAGGAAATTAGCTTTGGCTGGAGTCGTTATCAAATTAGTTCAAATAGTTACAACGGGAAATGGCTGATGCTAGAAGGGTCAGAAAAACACGAAATCGAGCAATTAGAAAATAGAACGATTTTAGGAATTAATTCAGTCACAGATGAGGATAACGGTTATTATCGCGCCATCGCTGCCCAAGGCAGTTCAGGAAAAGATGCAGTATCCAACTCGGCGCGGTTCACTTTGGCAACTGCAAGACGTCAAGTACACGACGATCCACATATTAAGGCAGAGTTGGTAGCATCAGCCGATCGGCTCAATCAATTTATACCATTCGACCGGCAAGATACTCGATATTATTTGAATCAAATGGGTGATTTGGAGGTCAAAGCGACGATAGAAAATTCCAGTGAAACTGGAAAAGTAGCTTTTTATCTTTACGATGAATCTGGAGTAGAACGCACGCATACCCAGCAACACCCCGTCAAAAATGGGGAAGTTACGGCGGTTCTTAAAGAGGTAGCTAAAGAGAATATGAATATTGTAGCAGTCTATTTTGATGAAACACATCCTGAGGGAATCCCTGCAGTCGCTCTAGAGTTACTTAAAACTTGGCCAGAGGATCAGACCTTAATAGAATGTTCAATGGCGCCATCACTTCATGCAATTACTAAAGATCAGCCGGAAAATTATCAAGTAGCCTACAATCTGAATGGCGGAATGGATCCAGGCAATCCGACAAGTCAGAATCCAGGTGAAGGTTTGAGTTTGAAAGATCCAACTAAAGAGGGTTATGAGTTCATCGGTTGGTATTATAGTCCTACAAGTACAGGGGATAAAAGCAGAAAAGCACCGACTGTACTAAAAGGATATACGAACAATTTAGAGCTAGAAGCAAGGTGGCAGATTAAGAAATATAATATTTTTTATCAATTAGGTAATTGGAAGCCGCTACAAGAAAACCCTGATAAGTTTACTTTGGAACAATTACGATTAGGTTTAGTAACAATTCATGAAGCCATTCAAGGAACAGAAAAAGGAATATGGTATGTGGATTATCAACGAACAACACCTTTAAGTATGTTGACAGAAGATAATTTTGGAAATGTCTTTTTAAATAGTCCAGAAAAAGTAGAAGAGAAGGGACTACCTGAAAAGACTGATCCAGATAGTGAAAAGGAAGAGGATAATTCACCAAACACAACAGAAGAATCGAAGGAAAATGCAAGTAATCTTCCTTCGACAGATGATAATACTAACGGAAATGCTGGCAAATATTCTGCTAATGCTGCTTCAAATAGAGCAAACAAGAATTTTCCGCAAACGAATGATCAATTAAATAATTGGATTTGGATAGGGATTATATTGGTTATCGGTGTGTTATCAAAGGTAGTACACAATCAAAAAAAATCGAACTAATTTTTGATCGCAATGAGTGAAAAAGGCCTTCTTTTGATTGCGTATAAAATGTTAATCAAAGACGCCAATTCAATTGTCTTTAAATGTTTCAATTTAATATACAGAAATAAATTGGATAAAATGAGAAGAGTAGAAAAGGAGAAAGTAGATGAAAAAATGGACAAACCTATTTTTATTACTTGTTAGTGTGATCGGTTTAGGTGCCTGTGGTAATGATGCAGAGCAAGGAACAGAATCTAGTACAGCTGTCAGTTCGACTAACCAGATGTCAGTTTCAACTGAAGCTCAGCAATCAGAATTTCAAAAAGAGACTGATAAAATCGTGGAAGAATCCGATGGAGAGGTGTTGGGAATTACTGTAACTGGACAAGAGGGATTTGACTCAATAAAAGTAAAGATGAAGGAATCTGTAAAAAATCTTAACAAAGAGGAACAATTGAGTATTTGTCAAAAATACCAACCTAAAATTATGGCAGCGTACCAAAAGTCTTACGTAAAAGAAAATAGCGGAGAACACAAGCCAATTACCAATTATTTTTCGGATGGCGCACCGATCGTTATGACCGAAAGGCAACAAGAAGATCCGGAAAAATTAGTGATTGTTGAATAAAACTGATTTTAAGTAGTTGTGGTGGTAATGAGTATCGGAGGTGCGACGGATTCCAGTTGTACCTCTTTAGCTTCAAATAAACGGAGCGAAGCAGCTTTATTGCGGTGAAATTCAGTGACTGTTTTAGCAGAAGTTAACGTGACGTTTTTTGGTCACTTGAAGTTAGCTATTTCTTGTCACCGCCTCGATAAATAGAATAGAAGAAAAGGGGAAACGCCACCAGTTACAAAGGCTTCCTCAGACGGATTGATTTTGTGAGAGCATTAATGACAGGTGTATAAAAAAGCGGAGGTGTGACTTACTATTGTTACACCTCTGCTTTTTGTTTATATCTTATGGTGGAGTAGTGATACCGAGTTTTCATTTTAGGACAATTGTCTGGATACTTGAATTTCAATACTCAGATATATCTATTTAATTTTGGTTATTGTCTTTAGGCATGTTAACACTGTTGTTTTTACGAAGAGAAGTTAAATAGAACGGTAAGATTGAAAAGAACAGTGTAAAAGAAATGTTGAAGATCAATAAATCAAAAGTATTTTTAGAAATGGAGGAAAAAGGTCATGTGGGAATTGGCTTCTTTTACAGAATGAGAAAAGAAACTGGTAATTCAAACCAATTAATATGAATTTGTAAGGAATAATTTGAATATCGAACACAAGTATCCTTAAAATTCTATCGTATGGCTATTCATAAAATTAGGAACTATTTGAAAGAAGGTTGAAAGGAGAATTGTAGAGTTATAGGGACCAAAAATATGACTCTACATATTTTCGGATTTTTCAAAATAACATAGTTGAAAGCTAGCGCTGAAGTCAGACTTAACCCAAATCGATCGTAGATAGGATAGAGAACTCCAAACTATTAGTAAACTCTACGTCGAATCTCTATTCAGGAACCAGATAGTATCAAAATTTCTTTTAAAACTTATCCTAAAGTATATGGCTGTAAGCTCTAAAAAGTAAATGGGTTTTTAAAGTAAAGAATAGAAGCAACTTTTATTTTTAGACTTTTAGAAGTCAAAACGCTCTATAAATTATTGCTGATTATAAAACAAGTTCAATAAAAATAACGTTGACAGGAAAGTAGTTAATGAGTTAAATGAAGAATGACTAGTACTTGATATTGAAATAATTTATGGTAAAATGCGGGAGACACATGGTTATAAGATAACGTATGGGAAGAATACATTATTAAAATAGAAATGGCAATTGTCCTATGCCACATATTTTACTTGAATTTTTCAGAAATTAGCTTCTTAAAACCTTGATATGAAAGGAGTTTTATATAATGAGTACGATCCAGTGGTTTCCTGGTCACATGGCGAAGGCGAGGCGTGAAGTCTCTGAAAAATTAAAATTTGTCGATATCGTTTTTGAATTAATTGACGCACGATTGCCATTATCCTCACGCAATCCGATGTTGGATCAAATTGTGCAACAAAAGCCACGGTTGATCCTATTGAATAAGTCCGATTTGGCAGACCCGATCCAAACAAATTTATGGGTAAATTATTTCAGGGAACAAGGTCATGCGGTATTAGCATTAACTGCTAAAGAAGATAAAAGTGTGAAGCAAATTGTTCCGGCTAGTAAGAAGGTTTTAGCGGAGAAAATCGCCCGGGATAAAGAACGGGGATTGAAACCGCGTGCGATTCGTGCAATGGTTTTAGGGATTCCCAATGTTGGAAAATCAACCTTGTTGAATCATTTAGCAGGTAAGAAAGTTGCTAGTACTGGTAATCGTCCAGGTGTGACAAAAGGGCAGCAATGGTTACGGTTTGGTTCACAGCTCGAGCTCCTAGATACTCCAGGGATTTTATGGCCAAAATTTGAAGACCCAGAGGTTGGTAAAAAATTGGCGTTGACTGGTGCAATTAAAGATGATTTGTTACATTTAGATGACTTAGCATTGTATCAATTGGATTTCTTTTCACGCTTTTATCCAGAACAATTGAAGGAACGATACAAATTATCAGATGATGAATTGTTTTTAGAATTGCCAAAGTTATTAATGGTGATCACGGAAAAACGTGGTTTCAAGGATGATTATGAACGGGCTAGTGAGATGTTGATTTTAGAATTGCGACAAGGACGACTAGGCCGCTTTACTTTGGATCGTTTTGAGGAGCTAAGTGAGTAATGGAAAAATTATCAATCAGCGCGATCAAAGAACAATTAAAGGGAATTACGGCAGCAGATGATATTCGACTAGCTAATTTTAGAGAAGATTCGCGAAAAGGTGTGCAGCAGGCCCTTTTGCAATGGCAAAGACAGCAAGATAAACAGCAAGCTCTAGTTGAAAAATATCAAGGGATGTCGGTCTTTGAAGCTACAAAAAAAGCGCAAGGTTTTCAAGCAATTTGCGGAATTGATGAAGTGGGTCGAGGTCCTTTGGCCGGACCGGTAGTAGCTGCCGCAGTTATTTTAAATGAGGACCATACGATTTTAGGATTAAACGATTCTAAGCAGCTTTCTGCTCATAAGCGGGAAGAATTGGTTGCGGAAATCAAGAAAAATGCCCGAGCGATCGGAATCGGAGAAGCAACTGCTGAAGAAATTGATCAGTTAAATATTTATCAAGCGACTAAAGTTGCGATGCAGCGTGCGATCGATCATTTAACAATTTCACCCGATTGTTTATTAATCGACGCAATGGTTTTAGAAAATGGACTGCCGCAAGAAAAAATCATTAAAGGGGATGCCCGCTCGGTCTCAATTGCGGCTGCTAGTATTATAGCAAAGGTTTATCGCGACGAATGGATGGCTCAGTACGGCGAACACTATCCCTCTTATGGCTTTGCCAAAAATGCGGGCTATGGCACGAAGGAGCATTTAATGGCGATCGAAGAACAAGGGATTTTACCAATTCATCGTAAAACCTTTGCCCCAATTAAAAATAAATTAAAATGAGATCCTTCTATTTTCAGTATCTTTTTAATAAAGAGCTGAAAAGAGGGATTTTTTTGAAAAATAAATTTTTATTGCGTTTGAGTCTGACTAAGGGCATCGGAGTTGTTGGCAAGCAACGAATCTATCAATTTGCTAAACGAAATCAACGGTGGCAGTTTGAAAGCTTAGAGCTTCGCTTACTTTCTCACTCAACAAAACCTAATAATTGGAATGACTGGAGCGAAGACCGACTTCAGGAGATTATCAATACGCATGATTTTATTACGATTGAAGACGCGGACTATCCCGAAGCGCTGCGCTATGTTTCCACACCGCCTTTGGTTTTATTTTATAAAGGAAATTTAAACTTATTAAAACGTGAAATGTTGGCGGTCGTTGGAGCCAGAGAAGCGACAAAGTATGGTTATCGAGTATTACAAGCCCTAATGCCGGATCTCACGAAGCGCGGTTTTGTAATTGTTAGTGGGTTAGCAAAAGGAATCGATAGCTTCGCCCATCAATTTGCGATCAGTAATCAAGGAAAAACTATCGGAATTGTTGGAACCGGTTTAGATATCTGTTATCCTAAAACTAGTGGGAATTTACAAATTGAGATGAGCCAACATCATCTGGTTCTTAGCGAATACCCTAATGGGACCATGCCCGCTAAATTTCATTTTCCCATGCGCAACCGAATCATCGCTGGTTTAAGCAGCGGTGTATTAGTAATAGAAGCTAAAAAACGCAGTGGTTCATTGATTACCGCGCAACAAGCCCTGGACTATGGCAAGGAAGTTTTTGTTGTTCCTGGATCGATTCTAGATGGTCGTTCCAGTGGTTGTCATCAGCTGATTCAAGACGGTGCAAATTGTGTAGAAAAAACACAGGATATTTTTGATTCCTACGATTTATTGAAAAAATTTCATTAGACCTGACTTGACAAATAAAAAATGAATAGCGTATTATAGGCTACGATTTGTCAGTAGTTGCCGATATATAATAGAAGAAAAAAATAAGGAGGCAAAACATTTGGCCTATAAATACCTAGTAATTGTAGAATCACCAGCAAAAGCAAAGACCATTGAAAAATATTTAGGAAGAAATTACAAAGTGGTAGCGAGTGTTGGACATGTTCGCGACTTGCCAAAAAGTAAAATGGGAATTGACGTAGAAAACAACTATGAACCCCATTATATCTCCATTCGTGGTAAGGGTGACGTCATTAAAAGTTTGAAACAAGCTGCAAAAAAAGCCCAAAAAGTTTATCTCGCAAGCGACCCGGATAGAGAAGGGGAAGCCATTGCTTGGCATTTGGCTTATTTGTTGGGACTTGATTTAGAAGATAAAAACCGGGTGGTCTTTAATGAAATCACAAAAGATGCAGTGAAGGCGGCTTTCAAAGAGCCGCGTAGCATCGATGTTTCATTGGTTGATGCCCAACAAGCACGCCGCGCATTAGACCGCTTGGTAGGCTACTCGATTTCGCCAATTCTTTGGAAAAAAGTCAAGAAAGGCTTGAGTGCAGGTCGTGTGCAATCGATCGCCTTAAAAATGATCATTGATCGCGAACAAGAAATCCGTGATTTTATTCCAGAAGAATACTGGAGTATTGACGGAAACTTCAAAAAGAAGACGAAAAAATTCAAAGCGAATTTTTGGGGTGTAGACGGCAAGAAGAAAAAATTGCCGAACGTAGAAGCAGTCAAAGAAGTAACTTCTAGAATTGACGGCAAGGACTATGAAGTGACTAAAGTTGAGAAAAAGGAACGCAAACGCAATCCAGCGTTGCCCTTTACCACTAGTAATATGCAACAGGAATCGGCTCGCAAACTGAACTTCCGAACCCGGAAAACCATGATGGTAGCTCAACAACTATACGAAGGAATCGCCCTTGGCAAACAAGGAACTGTCGGCTTGATTACGTATATGCGTACTGATTCGACCCGGATCTCTGATACTGCCAAAACAGAGGCGGCTGAATTCATCGAAAAGACTTACGGCAAAGAGTATTCGCAACACCATGCTCGTAAAGTGAAAAATCCACAAGGGTCTCAGGATGCCCATGAGGCAATCCGGCCAACTAGTGTTCAGCGGACCCCTGAAGTAATGAAGCAGTATTTAGACAAGGATCAATTAAAACTTTATACCTTGATCTGGTCACGTTTTGTTGCCAGTCAAATGACTGCTGCAATCCTGGATACGATGAAAGTGACTTTAGAACAAAATGGTGTAATCTTTATTGCTAATGGTTCAAAAATCAAATTTAAAGGGTTCATGCAAGTCTATATTGAAGGCCGCGATGATGGCAAAGAAGACAAAGAAAATATTTTGCCAGAAGTTGAAAAAGGCGACATCGTTCAATCGGTCGATATCGAACCAAAACAACATTTCACACAACCGCCAGCGCGTTTCAGTGAAGCAACGTTGATTAAGACATTAGAAGAAAACGGTGTGGGCCGCCCATCTACTTATGCGCCAACATTGGATACGATCCAACGTCGTTATTATGTGAAATTAACTCAAAAACGCTTTGAACCAACGGAATTAGGCGAGATTGTTAATACCTTGATTGTTGATTTCTTCCCACAAATTGTAGACGTCAACTTTACAGCGGAAATGGAAAACGATTTGGATAAGGTAGAAGACGGCAAAGAAGAATGGACTAAAGTTGTCGATCGTTTTTACCAGCCTTTCGCGGTGGAATTAGAAAAAGCCGAAGAAGGCATTGAAAAAATCCAAATCAAAGATGAACCAGCTGGCTTTGATTGTGATGTTTGTGGTCATCCAATGGTGATTAAATTAGGTCGTTACGGTAAGTTCTATGCATGTAGTAACTTTCCAGACTGTCGCAATACGAAACCGATCATTAAAGAAATCGGCGTAGAATGTCCGGTTTGTCATCAAGGTCAAGTCGTTGAGCGTAAATCGAAAAAGAATCGTTTATTCTATGGTTGTTCTCGTTATCCGGACTGTGATTTTACGTCTTGGGATAAACCAGTTGGTCGGAACTGTCCGAAATGTGACGGTTATTTAGTTGAGAAGAAAGTCAAAGGCGGCAAGCAAGTCGTCTGTATTAATGGTGATTACGAAGAAGTCGTCCAAAAATAAAAAAGTTTAAGTGAGGTATAAATGGTCAAAACAGTGAATGTGATTGGGGCAGGCTTGGCTGGCAGTGAAGCCGCTTGGCAGCTGGCGGAGGCTGGCGTCCCTGTGAATTTATATGAAATGCGTCCGGTGAAAACAACACCGGCACATCATACCGCCGATTTTGCGGAATTGGTTTGTAGTAATTCTCTACGAGGTAACGGGCTAACCAATGCGGTGGGTGTCTTGAAAGAAGAAATGCGCCGCTTAAATTCAGTAGTGATTGCATCAGCCGATGAGACGGCTGTACCAGCTGGCGGTGCGCTAGCGGTCGATCGCGATAATTTTTCTGCTTTAATTACGAAAAAAGTAAAAGAACATTCGTTAGTGACGGTGATTGCTGAAGAAGTGACAAAGATTCCTGAAGGGATCACGATTATTGCGACTGGTCCTTTGACCTCAGAGCCTTTAGCTGAAGAGATTGCAAGCTTCAACGGATCACATGGCTTTTATTTTTACGATGCTGCGGCACCAATCATTGATAGCTCAACGATTGATCGCGAAAAGGTCTATTTAAAATCACGTTACGATAAAGGTGAGGCTGCCTATTTAAATTGTCCCATGACGGAAGAAGAATTTATGCGTTTTTACAACGCCTTGATTGAAGCAGAAGTAGCGCCACAAAAAGAATTCGAGAAAGAAAAATTCTTTGAAGGGTGTATGCCAATTGAAGTGCTCGCCAAGCGGGGCGTTAAAACAATGCTGTTTGGCCCGATGAAACCAGTTGGTTTAGAAGATCCTAAGACTGGCAAACGTCCGTACGCAGTGATTCAATTGCGCCAAGATAATGCGGCGGCTTCGATGTACAATATCGTCGGCTTCCAAACTCATTTAAAATGGGGCGAACAAAAACGGGTCTTTCAAATGATTCCTGGCCTAGAAAAGGCTGAGTTCCTACGTTATGGTGTGATGCACCGCAATAGTTTTATGAATTCACCGGAATTGTTACGACCGACTTATCAAAGCAAGCAGCGTGAAGACTTATTCTTTGCCGGACAAATGACCGGAGTGGAGGGGTATGTCGAAAGCGCCGGCAGCGGTTTGGTTGCCGGCCTGAATGCCGCTCGTTTAGCAAAAGGCGAAGAGCTGATCGAATTTCCGCGAGAAACGGCGATCGGATCAATGGCCTATTATATCACTCATGCTGAGGGCAAACATTTCCAACCAATGAATGCCAATTTTGGTTTGTTCCCAAGTTTGCCGGAACGGATTCGCGATAAAAAATTACGCTACGAATCATTAGCGGAACGTGCGCTAAATAGTTTAGCAGAAATGAATACTTAGAAAAAAGTCTTGTTGCGTTCGCAACAAGACTTTTTTATTTAAACAAAAATAGGGGCAATCCTGTACTGTTTGACAGTAATTATGAAATTTCTGTAAACAATTGTTAGTATATTCGTGAAAAGTCAATAAATTCTGACAATTAAATTGTAATTAAAAAGTGCTTATGCTACATTTGTGATATGTTTGTGAGGTGAGAAGAACGTTGACAAATGATGCAGCGATAAATGAATTTATCAGTTATTTAATGACCGAGCGAGGTTATTCAGAAAAAACCAAAGAAGCGTATCAACGAGACTTAAATGATTTTTGCCGTTTCTTAGAAAATTCTGGTGAAGCGTCGTTACTGACAGTCGATCATTTAGATGTTCGGGTCTATCTAGCCTTTTTGAATGATCAAAAGTACAGTCGCAATACGATCAGCCGAAAGATCGCTAGTCTCCGATCTTTTTATCAATATCTTTTGAAACATAAACATATAAATGAAAATCCTTTTTCTTATGTTCATCTTAAAAAAAAGCAGGCACGCTTGCCGCGGTTCTTTTATGAAAAAGAAATCGAAATCCTCTTTGACAGCGTTGAGGGAGATAAGCCGCTGGAGCAACGAAATCGTGCACTACTAGAAGTGCTATACGGTTCCGGCCTACGGGTCAGTGAATGTGCTAACCTTACCTTGTCAGTGATTGATTTTGATAACAATGTGTTATTGATTCACGGAAAAGGCAACAAGGACCGCTATGTTCCATTAGGTTCTTACGCGGCGGATGCGATCCAAGAGTTTGTTCATGATGGTCGTAAATATTTGATGGATCATTTTGGCAAGGAACATGATTATCTGTTCATCAATCATCGAGGGGACCAGATTACTGCCACTGGAATTGAATACGTTTTAAATCAGATTATCAAAAAAAGCAGTCTCAATAGTGATATTCATCCCCATATGTTACGGCATACTTTTGCGACGCATTTGTTGAACAACGGCGCAGACCTACGAACAGTTCAAGAACTGTTGGGCCATGCAAATTTGTCCACAACTCAAATCTACACCCATGTAACCAAAGAAAGCTTACAAAAAAGTTACCGCTCGTTTCATCCACGAGCTTAAAAAGTATAAGAGCTACAATCAAGTGAATAATTAGGTTGCTAGGTAAGCTTGAAAATCAAACTTATTTTTCCTGAACTTGGAAAAATAAATTCTCTAAAATGAAAAAGGATGTCAGTTCCACTCTTCGCAGTTTTGTACCAGTAAAAGAAAAAGATGTAAAGAAGAGCTAGATTACTACAAAAGTATCTAGTGGAATGATATACGGCTTGAAAATCAAACTTATTTTTCCTGAACCTGGAAAAATAAATTCTTTAAAATGAAAAAGGAGCGAATCACATGTCTGAATCACAATTTCATTCAACAACGATCTGTGCGATCGAAAAAGACGGAAAATTAGCAATGGCTGGTGACGGTCAAGTAACTATGGGCGAGCAAGTCATCATGAAAGGAACTGCCCGCAAAGTTCGTCGTATTTATAACGGTAAAGTCGTTGTCGGATTTGCTGGAAGTGTTGCGGATGCATTTACGTTAGAAGAAAAATTTGAAGGCAAACTAAACGAGTACAATGGAAACCTACAACGAGCAGCAGTTGAATTGGCACAGGAATGGCGGACGCAACAAGCGATGAAAAATCTTGAAGCCTTGCTGATTGTTATGAATGAAGAAGAAATGCTACTTGTTTCTGGAAATGGGGAAGTCATTGCACCAGACGATGGTATTTTAGCAATCGGTTCGGGCGGTAATTATGCTTTGGCAGCTTCTCGAGCAATGAAAAAGCACAATCAAGAAATGACCGCCAAAGAAATTGCGGAAAGTGCCTTAAACATTGCAGCCGACATCTGTGTCTTTACCAACCATAATATTATTGTTGAAGAAATGTAAATAATTAGACCCTTCACAACGATACTCAGTGAGGCATAAAGTAAAAATAAGTATATTGGAATGATCTATGGACGAAAATAAGTTCATTAATCTTAGTAAGGAGAATCAACATGACTGAAGTGAATAAAACACCTAAGGAAATTGTAAGTGAATTGGACCAATACATCATCGGTCAAAATGATGCGAAACGCTCAGTGGCGATTGCTTTGCGGAATCGCTACCGTCGTATGCAACTGGAAGAATCGATGCAACAAGAAGTTACCCCTAAAAATATCTTAATGATTGGACCGACGGGTGTCGGTAAAACAGAAATTGCTCGCCGTTTGGCACGTATTGTCAAAGCGCCTTTCGTCAAAGTTGAAGCAACGAAATTCACAGAAGTCGGCTATGTAGGTCGCGATGTAGAATCAATGGTGCGAGACTTAGTAGAACATGCGATTACTATCGTTGAGAAGGAGAAATATTCAAAGGTTTACACACAAGCATTAAAACGAGCGAATAAACGGTTAGTGAAACTGTTAGTTCCGGGAATTAAAAAGGAACAAAAACAAAGTAATAATCCCTATGAGCAAATGATGACTATCTTCAATCAAACACAGAATGAACCAAAAGAAGAAGTGACCGAAGATATCAAAGTGAATCGCCAAACCGTTCTTGAACAATTAGAAAAAGGTTTATTGGATCAACGTGAGGTCACAATTGAGGTTAGCGAACCGAAAAAAGCGATGCCAATGAACAATGGCTTGGAACAAATGGGGATTGATTTGTCAGATACGCTAGGAGCCTTGACGCCGGATAAAAAAGTACAGCGGACGGTTACAGTGAAAGAGGCTCAAGAAATTTTAGTAAAAGAAGAACAAGCGAAATTAGTTAATGAAGGGGATATTTCCACAGCCGCAATCAAATTGGCTGAAAGCTCTGGGATTATCTTCATTGATGAAATTGATAAGATTACTTCGAAATCGCAGCAAAATTCTGGGGAAGTTTCTCGAGAAGGCGTTCAACGCGATATTTTACCGATTGTAGAAGGGTCTCAAGTTAACACGAAATACGGTGCGATTCAAACGGATCACATTTTGTTTATTGCCAGTGGCGCATTTAGTTTGTCGAAACCAAGCGATTTGATTCCTGAATTACAGGGACGCTTCCCAATTCGGGTGGAATTAAGCGATTTGACGGCGGAAGATTTCGTTCGGATCTTAACGGAACCAAACAATGCTTTAATCAAACAATATATCGCTTTAGTCGGAACAGAAAATGTTGACATTGTGTTCACTCAAGAAGCGATCGAACGAATTGCGCAAATTGCTTTTGATGTGAATCGGGAAACTGATAACATTGGGGCGCGTCGTCTCCATACAATCTTAGAAAAATTATTAGAAGATCTATTGTTCGAAGCACCGGATATGCAAATGGGAGAAATCACGATTACGGAAGCGTATGTTGATGAAAAATTAGTCTCAATTGCACAAAACAAAGATTTAAGCCGTTACATTCTTTAAAAATGGAGGGGAAAAAGTGGAAACATTATTAGAAAAAACACGCCAAATCAATAAGTTGATGCAGCAAAAAAATGCTTTCGAACCAACTGCCGAATTACCTTACAATAACATGGCGCGTATTTTAGGGGATGTGTTGGGGTCGCTGACTTATATTATCGGGGCCGAGGGGAAATTGTTGGGTTTAAATGAAAAGATTGATATCAATACAGATCGAGTGCGTTCGTTTTTAGTGGACCGCCAGTTTCCGGATCGTTATGTCTCTGAAATGAAGGAAGTTTTTAAGACCGAGGCAAATATTCCAATCGTCAATGAATTGACTGCTTTTCCAACCGAACGAGCTGAATTATATCCTAGCGGGTTAACCACCGTTGTACCAGTTTTTGGGTCCGGAGAACGTTTAGGAACGATTATCTTGGCTCGGACAGAAGGTGATTTTAACGACGATGATCTTGTTTTAGCGGAGTACGGTGCGACAGTTATCGGAATGGAAATATTGTATCAACAATTTCTGAATGTTGAAGCGAAAATCCGTAGTCAAACGGCGGTTCAAATGGCGATTAGTACCCTTTCTTACAGTGAGTTGAAAGCGGTCAAAGCAATTTTCGACGCATTAGAAGGAGACGAAGGTCGTTTGACGGCTTCGAATATCGCGGATAAAATTGGCATTACTCGTTCCGTAATTGTGAATGCGTTGCGTAAATTGGAATCTGCAGGTATCATTGAATCACGTTCACTTGGAATGAAGGGGACGTATTTGAAAGTCTTGAATCCATTGTTTAAAGAAGAGCTGGTACGCCATAAATAGGAAGTGGGATGTTTATGTCAGTAACAATTACAAATGATTTTTTGAAAGCAACGATCAATGAAAAAGGCGCAGAATTGGTTAGCCTACATGCTAATGAGATTGAGTATATCTGGCAGGCAGATCCCCAATATTGGGGTCGTCACGCGCCAATCTTATTTCCGTTTGTCGGACGCCTGAAAGACAATCACTATTCATATCAAGGTAAGACTTATCCTATGGGACAGCACGGGTTTGCTCGTGATAAAGAGTTTAAGGTGCTAGAACAAACGAAGGAAAAAGTCACACTGGTTTTAACCAGTGATGAGGAAACGAGAAAGGTTTATCCTTTTGACTTTTCTTTGACGGTCAGCTATGAGATTTGGGGTGAAGGTGTTCGGATTCGTTTTGATGTAGAAAATACTGGTGAAGAGGAAATGATTTTTGCATTAGGTGGGCATCCGGCGTTCAATATTCCATTGACGGACAAGTTGCAATTCGAGGATTATTTTATCGCCTTCTCACCACAAAAATCACGGGTAAAAATTCCTTTGGAGGGACCGTTTACGAATTTGGCTCAAAAGACCATTGGACAGACCAATACGAATATCCAATTAAGTCGTGAGTTGTTTAAAGAAGATGCATTGATTTATGAAACAAAAGGGTTAAACGCGTATACCTTGGGGAGTGAAGACTCTTCTCACAGTGTTACGGTGGCCTATAACCATATTCCTTATGTAGGCTTATGGTCGCCTTACCCGGCAGAAGCGCCTTTTGTCTGCATTGAACCTTGGTGGGGATTTGCGGATACGATCGACAGCAACGGTCGTTTAGAAGACAAAGAAGGCATGAATCGTTTAGCTGCAAAGGCGCATTTTAAAACAGAATTTTCGATTACCGTAAGCTAAAATAAGGAGCTAGGACATCATTATGTCCTGGCTCCTTTTGTGAATGAACAGTTTAAGCTAAGTTCTGTCATGCTATCGTTCAATCTACCAATTGTTTCTCCATTTATTTTTCCTTTTTATTTAAGCCAAAGGATACTCGATTTTCTGTACCAGCTTTGATGCGCTGGATATTTTCTTTGTGACGATAAATAATGTAACAAGTCAGTAGAAAACAAACCAAGGTTAGCAGCCAATTATGCGTCGGTAAAATAGCGGGCCAAATATACGGTAAAGCAATTGATGAAAGAGTAACAAAAATAGCGGAAAAAATACTTGCTACACTTACCATGCTGGATAGATAAAGAACAATCAAGAAAAACACGAGCGAGTAAAAAAAGAACAACGGTGAATAGCCTAAGATCATCCCGGCGCTAGTAGCGACTGCTTTACCACCTTTAAAGTCGGCAAAGACTGGTAAGGTATGACCGATGACTGCGATTAATCCAAACCATAAAGGGTTGACGTCTAAGTGGAAAATGATAGGCAGACAAGTAGCCAAGGTTCCTTTTAATAAATCCATCGCAAAAACAATCAGTCCAGCGGCTTTTCCTAAGACTCGAAAGGTATTCGTGGTTCCTGAATTTCCGCTGCCGAAATTTCGAATATCTTTTTTGAAGAAGATTTTTCCAATCCAAATGCCAGATGGAATGGAGCCTAAAAGATAAGCGAACACGATTAGTATAGCGATTTTCATATAAATCCTCATTTCTCTGTTAGTAAGGCTATTTTAACAGATTTCAAATCAGTGAACAAATTCAAAATCACGTGCTATACTACATGGAGTAATTAAAATGACGATCAAGTGAGGGAAAGCAGATGAGTTTTCAAAATCCGAAACAAAATAAAATTTTTCAATACTTAGACGATGCCAAAGTTATCGCAGTCGTAGGCTTAAGTGACAAGCCTGAAAAAACCAGTTATCAAATTGCCGAGGTGTTAAAAGGCCATGGTTATAAATTATATGGCGTTAACCCAAAACTAGCCGGTGAAACAGTTAACGACATTCCAGTAGTGGCTCGACTGACAGACGTACCAGAAACGATTGATATTGTCGATATTTTTCGCCGCAGTGAATTTTTACCAGCGGTGGCAGAAGAATTTTTACAAACAAATGCTAAAGTTTTTTGGGCACAGCTTGGCTTATACAGTGCTGAAGCAGCGGAAGTCTTACGTTCAAAGGGCCGCAGCGATATTGTGATGGACCGTTGTATCAAGATTGAATTAAATAAGCGCGTGTAAAAAGCGTGCCGAATTTATTAAAAAAGATAGAAAAACGCCTTTTCATGTTTAGGAGAGGCTTTTTTTTTATCGTCTTTTAGCGTATCATACAAATGATGTACTTTAGATAAGGAGTTGTAAGCTTGGCTAAGATGAACAACGAATACAATGACGCTTCGATCCAGGTTCTTGAAGGATTAGAAGCAGTTAGAAAAAGACCAGGGATGTATATTGGCTCGACCGATAGTCGTGGCTTGCATCATCTAGTATATGAAATCGTCGATAATGCGGTAGATGAAGCATTATCTGGCTACGGTAGTGAGATTGCTGTGACGCTGCATGCTGATAACAGCATAGAAGTTAGCGATAAAGGTCGGGGAATGCCGGTTGGAATGCATGCCTCAGGAATTCCTACAGTAGAAGTCATCTTTACCATCCTTCATGCGGGAGGAAAATTCGGACAAGAAGGCGGCTATAAAACTTCTGGTGGGTTGCATGGTGTCGGTGCTAGTGTGGTAAACGCACTCTCTGAATGGCTGACAGTTACGATTGTTCGCGATGGTATGGAATATCGCGAAGAATTCAAAAATGGCGGCAAACCGCAAGGAACGCTGAAAAAGATCGGCAAAACCCGAAAACCTAATGGAACAACTGTCCATTTTTTACCAGACGATCAAATTTTTACGACGATGCACTTCTCTTACGAAACGCTTTCTGAGCGGTTACGAGAATCAGCTTTCTTATTACGTGGGGTGAAGATCGTCCTAACTGATTTACGGGGAGAAGAAAAAGTAGAAGAAATCTTCCATTTTGAAGAAGGTATCAAAGAATTTGTTGAATATTTGAATGAAGACAAAGATACGCTGACACCAGTGGTTTATTTTTCCGGTGAACGAGAAGGAATCGAAGTTGAATTTTCTTATCAATACAATGACGGGTACTCTGAAAATGTTCTTTCCTTTGTTAACAATGTTCGAACAAAAGATGGTGGAACACACGAGTCAGGGATGAAAACGTCAATGACGAAAGCCTTTAATGAATACGCTCGTAAATCAGGTTTATTGAAAGAAAAGGATAAAAATTTAGAAGGATCAGACTTCCGAGAAGGCTTGTCTGCGGTACTTTCTGTTCGCATCCCAGAAAATCTTTTGCAGTTTGAAGGTCAAACAAAAGAAAAATTAGGAACACCAGCAGCTCGAGGGGCCGTCGATAATGTGATTGGCGAGCAAATGGGGTTTTATTTACAAGAAAATAGTGAAAACAGCCAGATGTTAGTTCGTAAGGCGATCAAAGCGCGTGAAGCGCGTGAAGCTGCCCGCAAAGCCCGTGAAGAAAGTCGTAATGGGAAAAAACGTAAAAAAGGTGAATCCTTACTTTCTGGTAAATTAACGCCCGCTCAATCTCGTAACGCCGCTCGAAATGAATTGTTCCTAGTCGAAGGAGATTCTGCCGGTGGTTCGGCCAAACAAGGCCGTGACCGGAAGTTCCAAGCAATCTTGCCGTTGCGAGGAAAAGTTATCAATACCGAAAAAGCGAAGATGCAAGACATCTTGAAAAATGAAGAAATCAACACAATGATCTATACGATTGGCTCAGGTGTTGGTCCGGAGTTTTCTATCGAGGATTGTAATTACGACAAAGTCATTATTATGACCGATGCGGATACTGACGGGGCCCATATTCAAGTGTTGTTATTGACTTTCTTCTATCGTTATATGAAACCATTGATTGAAGCAGGGAAAGTCTACATCGCCTTGCCGCCTTTATATAAAGTTTCAAAAGGTGCTGGAAAAAAACAAGTGGTGGAATATGCTTGGACAGATGAAGAATTAGAAGATGTAACTAAGCAAGTCGGTAAAGGCTATACGTTGCAACGTTATAAAGGTCTAGGAGAAATGAATGCGGAACAACTGTGGGAAACCACGATGGACCCAGAATATCGTACGTTGGTTCGCGTCCGGATTGATGATGCTGCTAAGGCAGAACGTCGGGTCACGACCTTAATGGGTGATAAAGTTGAGCCAAGACGTAAATGGATTGAAAGCCACGTTCAGTTTACGTTAGAAGAAGATGGCAGTCTGTTGGACAATAAAGAAGAAGTTCCAGCTGTTCCAGTGGCGGAGCAATCGGAAACAGAAGAAACAGCTGATGGTCAACGTGTTATCAGTTTGTTTGATGAGTAGGAGGTGGTCACACAATGGATGCAAAACATTCAATCCAAGAGTTAACGCTAGAAGAAGTAATGGGTGACCGCTTTGGCCGCTATTCAAAATATATTATTCAAGAACGGGCCTTGCCAGATATTCGTGATGGCCTGAAGCCTGTTCAGCGGCGGATTTTGTACGCTATGAATAAAGATGGCAATACCTATGACAAAGGCTTCCGTAAATCGGCAAAATCAGTCGGAAACATCATGGGGAATTACCATCCTCACGGAGACAGCTCGATCTACGAAGCAATGGTACGGATGAGTCAAGACTGGAAGTTACGTCAAGTCTTGATCGAAATGCACGGAAACAATGGTTCGATGGATGGTGATCCGCCAGCAGCAATGCGTTATACCGAAGCCCGCTTGTCACAATTAAGCGGCGAGATGCTGAAAGATATCGAAAAAGATACGGTTGATCTTGTCTGGAACTTTGACGATACTGAAAAAGAACCAACTGTTTTACCGGCGGCTTATCCGAACCTTTTAGTCAACGGTTCAACCGGTATCTCAGCTGGGTATGCAACGGAGATTCCGACGCATAATTTATCCGAAGTGATTGATGGTACGATCTATTTAATCGATCATCCAATGGCTTCTTTGGAAAAAATTATGGAGTATATCCCAGGGCCTGATTTTCCAACCGGTGGTATCCTACAAGGAAAAGCTGAGATCAAAAAGGCTTACGAAACCGGTAAAGGAAAAGTTATTCTACGCTCAAAAACTTCGATTGAACCATTAAAAGGCGGTAAACAGCAAATCGTGATTCATGAGATTCCTTATGAAGTCAATAAGGCTGTTTTAGTAAAGAAAATGGATGAAATCCGTTTGAACAAAAAAATCGACGGTATCGCTGAAGTCCGCGATGAATCTGACCGTACCGGATTACAAGTTGTGGTGGAATTGAAAAAAGATGCCAATGCAGAAGGAATCTTGAATTATTTATTCAAGAATACTGATTTGCAGATCAACTATAACTTCAATATGGTGGCCATCGATAATATGACGCCTCAGCAAGTTGGTTTGAAGCCTATTTTAGAAAGCTATGTTGCTCACCGCAAAGTAGTCATCACTAAACGGAGTCAATATGAACTAGCAAAAGCTCAAAAGCGTCAGCACATCGTTGAAGGCTTGAAGAAAGCTTTGTCGATCCTAGACGAAGTGATTGCCACGATCCGTGGAAGTAAGGATAAAAAAGATGCGAAAGCGAATTTAGTAGCGCGTTACGATTTTTCTGAAGAACAAGCTGAAGCTATCGTTACTTTGCAGTTGTACCGCTTGACGAACACAGATATTACGCAACTTGAAGAAGAAGCTGCGGAACTAGCTGCTGAGATCAAGGAGTTGCACTTGATTCTAGATAGCGAAAAAGAATTATACAAAGTTATGAAGCAAGAGCTTCGTCAAATTAAGAAGAATTACGGCAACGATCGGATGACGAAAATTGAGGATGAAATTTCTGAAATCAAGATCGAAACCGAAGTATTGATTGCTCAAGAAGATGTGATCGTAACCTTGACCAAAGAAGGTTACTTGAAACGTAGCAGTGTTCGCTCGTATAATGCTTCACGGCCGGATGAACATGGGATGAAAGATGGCGATTCGATTATTTTTATTGATAAATTGAATACGCTGGATCATTTATTGATCTTAACGAATCATGGAAATATGATCTATCGTCCCGTTCATGAAATCGCTGAATTGAAATGGAAGGATGTCGGTGAACATATCTCCCAAACAATCACCAACCTGTCCATGAGTGAAGAGATCATTGCGGCCTTTCCATACAAAGAAATTGATGCCAATAAAATTTTCCTTTTCATTAGTAAGGAAGGAATGATCAAACAAACACGAATGACTGAGTTTTCACCTTGGCGGACGTATCGTAGCCGTCCAACTAGTGCGATGAAGATGAAAAACGAGACCGATCAAATCGTCTCGGCGTACTTGACGAGTGAAGTGCGGAATGTCGATGTTTTCATTGCCTCTCATCGTGCTTTTGGATTGCGTTATCCACTAGAAGAAGTACCGGTAGTTGGTGCGAAAGCAGCGGGTGTTAAAGCAATCAATTTGAAAGACGGGGATTCTGTTGTTGCTGGTGCGCTGGTTCCTTCTGAAGGAGACTCCCCAATTCTGTTATTAAGTCAACGAGGAGCGGCTAAGCGAATGTTGGCACAAGAACTGCCACAGCTAGGTCGAGCAAAACGTGGCTTGATGATCTTCCGCGAATTGAAGAAAAATCCACATCGCTTGGTTTACTTAACAACTGAAACAGAAGGAAAACTTCTTTTGACGACCGAAAAAGGGATTACTAAAGAAATTGAAATTGCTAAAGTAGCAATCAGTGATCGCATTTCCAACGGGACTTTCGCAATTGATGAAAAAACAGAAGGGGAGCTTACTTCGGTTCTGAACCCACAAGAATTGATGGAAGAATCATAATTCTGTTTTATAAGATTAACGATATAAACGGCATCTGTGTTAATACAGATGCCGTTTTTTATATCACAAAATTTAAAAAATATGTCTTTTCAAAGAAAAATTATGCGTCTTAATGATTGCATAGAATCCTTTAATATCAAGGCTTTGTAAGCTGTATCAAAGGGTTTTAAAGCTCAAAGTAATCTTTCACAAGGAAAGGCTTGCATAATAGCATAAATGTGTTATACTGTGTTCGTGAAGCTGTAGTATTAAGTTTTATATTCTAAGGAGGTCCTTGTTAAATGGGAACTGCAACAAATGAACTAGAAAAGATGAAAAACACTGAAAAATCAGCTTGGAAAGGCTTTAAAGGCCATTTATGGAAAGGCGAGATCAATACTCGTGATTTCATCCAAGCAAACTACACACCTTATGAAGGCGCTTCGGATTTCTTAGCAGATCCAAGTGAGGCAACGAACGAACTATGGGGCAAATTACAACAATTACAAAAGCAAGAACGTGAAAACGGTGGCGTGTTGGACATGGAAGCAGATATTGTTTCTGCAGCTAATGCATACGGTGCTGGCTATATTGACGAAAGCATGAAAGACAAAGAAGCAATCGTTGGTATTCAAACGGACAAACCGTTAAAACGTGCGTTTATGCCTTATGGCGGTATCCGTATGGCGGAAGAAGCTTTAGAAAGCTATGGCTACACACCAAATCCTAAATACACTGAAATTTTTAACGATTATCATAAAACACACAACCAAGCAGTATTTGATGTTTATACACCAGAAATTCGGGCAGCACGTCGGAACAAGATCATCACTGGTCTTCCTGATACTTATGGCCGTGGCCGGATCGTTGGTGACTATCGTCGAATCGCATTATACGGTATCGATTACTTAATGGAACAAAAATTCAAAGATCATGAAAACTGTGGTCATGGACAATTCACAGACGAAGATCTCCGCTTACGTGAAGAAATCACAAACCAATACAATGCCTTAAAACGTATCAAAGAAATGGCTGCTGCGTATGGTTATGATATTTCTCGTCCAGCTGAAAATGCAAAAGAAGCAGTACAATGGACTTATTTCGGTTACTTAGCAGCTATCAAAGAACAAAATGGTGCCGCTATGTCTATCGGACGTGTTTCTACGTTCTTAGATATCTATATCCAACGTGATATCGAAAATGGTTCATTAACTGAAGACGAAGCACAAGAATTAATTGACCATTTAGTTATGAAATTACGTATGGTTAAATTTGCTCGTATCCCTTCATACAATGAATTGTTCTCAGGCGACCCAGTATGGGCAACTCTTTCAATCGCTGGTATGGGTATGGACGGACGTACATTAGTTACTAAGAATGATTTCCGTTTCTTACACACCTTAGAAAACATGGGACCTTCCCCAGAACCAAACTTGACTGTGTTATATTCTTCTCGTTTACCAGAAGGATTTAAAGATTATGCAGCGAAAATCTCAATCGATACTTCATCAATCCAATACGAAAATGACGATGTTATGCGTCCAGTATGGTTAGACGACTATGCGATCTGCTGCTGTGTGTCTGCAACACAAACAGGTAAAGAAATGCAATTCTTCGGTGCTCGTGCAAACTTAGCGAAAGCTTTGTTATATGCAATCAACGGTGGGGTTGATGAAAAATCTAAAGTTCAAGTCGGACCTGACTTCCGTCCAATCGATTCTGATGATGCGTTAGACTTCGATGCAGTAATGGCTAAATATGATGACATGTTAGAATGGTTAGCAGGTATGTACGTAAATACATTGAATGCCATCCACTACATGCACGACAAATATTACTATGAAGCTGCTGAACTAGCATTGATGGATACTGATTTGAAACGGACATTCGCGACTGGGATCGCTGGATTCTCTCACGTTGTCGATTCATTATCAGCAATCAAACATGCAAAAGTATTCCCAATTCGTGACGAAGACGGTATCGTAACTGACTTCAAGATCGAAGGCGAATTCCCTAAATATGGTAACGATGATGAACGTGCTGATGATATCGCTGTATGGTTATTGAAGACTTTCATGGAAAAATTGGAACATTATCATACTTACCGTAATTCAGAACCAACAACATCTATCCTAACTATCACTTCAAACGTGGTATATGGTAAAGCAACTGGAACTATGCCTGATGGACGTAAAGCAGGCGAACCATTATCACCAGGTGCGAACCCATCTTATGGCGCTGAACAAAATGGTTTGTTGGCTTCATTGAATTCATTGACTAAATTACCTTACGAATATGCGTTAGACGGTATTTCTAATACTCAAAGTATCAACCCTGATGCTTTAGGTCATGATGAAGACGAACGTATCGAAAACTTAACGAACGTGTTAGATGGCTACTTCAACCAAGGAGCTCATCACTTGAACGTGAACGTCTTCGGTAAAGAAAAATTAGTTGATGCAATGGAACATCCAGAAAAAGAAGAATATGCGAACTTCACTATTCGAGTTTCTGGCTATGCTGTTAAATTCATCGATTTAACTCGCGAACAACAAGAAGATGTTATTAGTCGTACATTCCACGCCAAAATGTAATAGTAATGACTGGTTTGTAAAGCTTAGTATCTAATTTTTAGCAACAATAAATAGTTATTTTCTAAGGCGGATGGATGGAGATCTATTCGCCTTAGTTTTTAAAATAATTTAATAAAAAATAACCTACATTCATGTAAAAGTTGCCGAAATTTATGCATGAAAATTTACATATAGAACTAGGGGGACTGATTATGTCTGCTGTGACTGAACAACCTATTGTCGGAAATGTCCATTCAATCGAAAGTTTTGGATCTGTTGATGGTCCGGGCGTCCGTTTCATCGTTTTCATGCAAGGCTGCCGGATGCGTTGTCAATTTTGCCACAATCCTGATACTTGGAAAATTAATGATCCAAAGGCCAAAAAACGTACGGCCGATGACGTTTTAAAAGAAGCGATAAATTACAAGAGTTACTGGGGTAAAAAAGGCGGGCTGACAGTTAGCGGTGGTGAACCGTTATTACAAATTGATTTCTTAATCGATCTATTCAAAAAAGCTAAAGCAATGGGGATTAATACAACGTTAGATAGTTGCGGAAATCCATTTACTTACAAAGAACCGTTTTTTTCAAAATTTGAAGAATTAATGAAATATACTGATTTGATTTTGTTTGATATTAAACAAATTGATGACCAAAAACACAGAGAACTGACTGGACAAAGTAATAGCAATATCTTGGAAATGGCGAAATACCTATCCGATATCAATAAACCCGTTTGGATTCGCCATGTATTGGTACCTTTTAGAAGCGACTATGACGAATTTTTAATTCGATTAAATACATTTATCCAATCATTGAACAACGTGGATAAAGTTGAAATTTTACCTTATCATACGATGGGCAAATACAAGTGGGAAGAGATGGATCTTGACTATCCATTGGAAGGAATTGAACCACCGACTGATGAGCGCGTTGAGAATGCAAAAAAACTATTGCATACCGAAGATTACAAAGGCTATTTAAAACGCTAAAACTTGAGGAAAAGAGCGGCATTGTGTTGCTCTTTTCCTTTTTTTTGATATGATAAAGAAGAACTTTATTTAAAGGAGCGAATCAACTATGACAAAAGTTTTAATTTTTGGCCATCAAAATCCTGATACCGATGCAATCGGAGCGGCGATTGCCTTTGCTAATTTACAAAAGGAATTAGGGGTTGATGCTGAAGCAGTTGCGTTAGGCACGCCTAATGAAGAAACCCAATTTGCTTTAGATCATTTTGGCGTATCTGCACCTCGCGTGGTAGAAACAATCGCTGGCGAAACAAGCGATGTCATGTTAGTCGATCATAATGAATTCCAACAAAGTGCGGCTGATATTGAAGACTTGAATATTTTGGCGGTTGTCGATCATCATCGAATTGCTAATTTCCAAACCGCAAATCCACTTTATTATCGGGCTGAACCAGTTGGCTGTACGTCAACGATCGTTTTGAAGCTTTATAAAGAAAACGACGTGACGATTCCTAAAGAAATCGCAGGTATGATGCTATCTGCTATCGTTTCAGATACGTTATTATTCAAATCACCTACTTGTACACCACAAGACGTTGATGCTGCCAATGCGCTAGCTGAACTTGCTGGGGTTGACTTGAATAGTTATGGCCTAGACTTATTGAAAGCTGGAACAAATCTAGGAGACAAATCAGAAGCTGAGTTATTGGATCTCGATGCGAAAACATTCCCTATGAATGGAAAAACGGTTCGTGTTGCACAAGTAAACACAGTGGATATCGAAGAAGTTTTTGCTCGTCAAGATGCGTTGCGGGATGCGATGTTGACTGAAAATGTAACGAATGGGTATGACTTATTCCTATTATTAGTAACGAATATTTTGGACTCTGATTCTGAATTATTAGTTGCTGGTGAACCACGTGAAAAAGTTACCGAAGCCTTTGACGTGGAGCTTAAGAATGATCGCGCCTCATTACCGGGTGTTGTATCACGGAAGAAACAGGTCGTTCCACAATTGACCGAAGCCTTCGAAAAATAATTGTGACGATTTTTTTAATGGACTCGTTTTTAGGAGTCCATTTTTTTGTGGATTTTTCTAAATGGGATTAAAATGCAAGAGGGGATAGTATGAAACTTATTACAAAAGACCGAAAACTACAACGATTGTTGAAGCGCCAGGAAATACAACAATTACTTGCTTATTTTGAAACAGTTGAAGAGCCGGTAATCTTACGGGAAATTCGCAAACAATTTCCAAATCAGAAACATTTGGATAAGGATTTAGAACAATTGATTGATCATGAGATTATTTCCCGTAATGAGCGACGCTATCAGTTCGCGTTGCCAATCATAACAGGATACCCAACGACAGCTTTAGCTGAGAAGACCATTCAAACAGTGTCACAAAAATTTTCGTCGGAACAAATTTTAATGCTAATCGCAGAAGACTATTGGCGTGAGGAGCTTGAAGAAGTTGTGGCGGTGGATTTTTCATTACCTACGTTAAATCGAATGGAAAATGATCAGTTCTCGTTAGTGACGATCAATCAAGGAGACGCACTTCCTGAGACACTACCTAACTATTTTGCAAATAACGAGCGACCGTTGGAATTTCCTAAGTTGTCCACTCTGTTAGGTGATGTTCAGCCGCAATTTTTTATGGATCAAATCGGGCTTGTTTTAGAACGAGCAATGGCTAATAAAACACCGAGACGTTCATCGATCTTTTTAGACAGTCTGATCCAAACGCAAGTCGTTAGTGAAAAAGGGCAACTGCAACTGCCTATCTATTCACAGAGTCCATCGCTTGATTTGAATTTAGACTTGGACGCTTTAGAAATGGAAACGCGCTTTTTTCTAGTGCGTCAAATAGCGGCAATTGCATTAGGTGAGCAGGCAAGTTTTAGTTATCTCAAGAAAAAGAAGGCATAAGCGGATGCAAAAAATAATCAAAGGGATCATTTTGATCATTAGTTTTTTATTAGTATTCGGTGGAATATTTTACGCCAAGGTTCGCTATTTTAGTCCAGGGGCCTTGACGAAGCAAAAGGACATTGTTTATTCGAATGTGCCAACGGTCTTTATTCACGGCTACGAAGGGAATTCTTTTTCTCTTGGACCGATGCTTAGGCGATTGGAAAAAGGCAATATTGCTAAGCGGGAAATGACTATTGTCGTTCAAGCGGATGGCAAGCTATCGGTTGAAGGGGAGTTGTCGGAGCAAAAGAACAATCCAACGATCATGGTCCTGTTTGCTAAAGATGTGACGGATGAGATCACGCAAAGCAAGTGGATTGATGCAGTGATGCGCTATCTTTATCAGCATAAGATTAGGCATGTGAATCTTGTCAGTCATTCTATGGGAGGGGTTTCGACTTTGCGCTATCTGCTAGAATATGCCGGGAATAAAACACCAGAGGCCGATCGTTTTGTGGCAATCGCAGCGCCTTTTAATGATTTAGAGATTGCGGAAGATACGGAGGAGATCTTTGCTTACGAATTGACAGAAGATGGCCCAAGTGGCGAGACACCGGTTTATCAGTATTTTGATCATTCGATGAATCGACTGCCTCCTGATATTCGAGTATTAGATGTGGCTGGGGATCTAGAGGATGGTACTGAAAGTGACGGCTCCGTCTCTACTCACAGTGCGTTTGCTTTACGTTGGCTGTTTCAGAAGCATGCGAAAAGCTATCAAGAACTGACAGTCAAGGGAAAAAGCGGGGGACACTCGGCGATTACTAAGAGCAGTCAATTAGAAGAAAAACTCATTCAATTTATATGGAAAAAAACAACTTGAAGTTAAGACTTCAAGTTGTTTTTTTGTCGTTTACGGATTTTTTTGGTCCAAAACCCGCCAGATATATATTTTGGTTCGTAGGAAATGATAAAAGCCCGTTCTTCTACTTCTTTAATCAGTCCATAAAGTGCACGCTCATTTTTTCTCGGTGACAAGATTTCCAATACAACTCGCTCACCTGAAAGTCCTTCGCCGTAAGATTGAGTAACCCCGTAGCCATGATCTCGTAAGATACGAGGCAAGCTTCGGTCTTGATCCGTATTGGTTGGCAGGATAGCAGTCACCATAGTATAGCCTAGTGCTAGTGCATCTTCGATCTTGATTCCGACACTAACTCCGACGCCATAACCTAAAGCATAAGTAAGTAGATTGATTGGGTTATCGAGCCGGTCCAGCACCATCGAAAGACCTAAAATGTAAATGGTGATCTCTATCATGCTCATGAGTGGAGCTAGGATTCGATAGCCTTTCATGGTTAACATAAAGCGGAGGGTATTTAGAGTGACATAGGCGAGGTTGATGAAAAATATCATTGCCAACATTTTTAAATCAATCATAAAAAAACTCCTAACTGTAAAAAAATAAATCTTTAGCAAAAATAAAAGCGTTGTTATCGCAGCTTTATTTGTTAGTTATGCCGCAAGATTTTTTTATCCATAGCGTTTTGATTTGTTTATTAATTCTTAGCCTAACGATTATATTGTCAAAATGCAAACAGAAGGGAACTACTTCGAACAAATTATTTTTAATAATTGTCAGAATACATAGATTTTGGAACGAGATTGTTATTTATCGGGGATAACATAAACTATTTAAAGAAAATAAGGATTTTATCTTCTATTTTAATTCTTACTATAATATAATATATATAAGAATATTTAATAATATTTAAATAGAACAGTAAAGCGTTTTTACGTTCTTTCCAAAAAGGTGGTTCTCATGAAAAATACTGAAAAATTAGAAATGCAGCAGATTGCTAATGACAAAAAGGCCTTCTTAACCGGTGAAAATTTTTATCTGCAGCATTTATTAGGCGCACATCGTGAAGAGCACGGGTATATTTTCCGAGTTTGGGCCCCGAATGCATTAGCGGTGTTTCTTGTAGGTGATTTTAATGATTGGCAAGACTGGGCAATGGAAAAAGACCCAGAAACTGGTATTTGGCAAATCTATTGTGAAGAGGCAAACGAAGGTGATTTGTATAAATTTAAGGTTAGACAAGCCGATGGGCGTGAGATTTTAAAAATTGATCCTTTTGCCGTTCGCTTTGAAAAACGTCCTGGTGATGCTGCCGAGTTGTACAATTTTCCGGACAAGAAATGGAAAGATGGACTATGGCGCGGGCGAAGCAAACGCTCGAATCCATTTAAGCGGCCGCTGAACATTTATGAGATGCATGCCAGTTCTTGGAAGCATCATGAAGATGGAACACCTTATCGTTTTGCAGAATTGAAAGATGAACTGATTCCTTACTTAGTAGAAATGAATTATACCCATGTTGAATTCATGCCGTTGATGGAGCATCCATTGGGGCGTTCTTGGGGTTACCAGTTGATTGGCTATTTTGCTTTGAGTTCTTATTTTGGGACACCTGCTGAATTTCAAGATTTTGTTGAGGAATGTCATTTAAATAATATTGGTGTTTTTGTCGATTGGGTCCCAGGACATTATTGCATCAATGATGATACGTTACCGTATTATGATGGGACACCGCAGTTTGAATATACGGATCCTGACCGGGCGAAGAACAATCGCTGGGGTTCGATTAATTTCGATCTAGGCAAGCCACAAGTTCAAAGCTTTTTGATTTCCAGTGCGATGTTTTGGATCGAGATGTTCCACATTGACGGAATTCGTGTTGATGCTGTTTCAAGTATGATTTATCGAGACTACGATGAGGGGCCTTGGACCCCAAATCACGAGGGTGGTAACCGTAATTACGAAGGGGTTTATTTCTTACAAAAATTGAATGCGGTCATTAAATTGGCCCATCCGAATATTTTGATGATTGCGGAAGAAAGTTCCTCTGACACGCAAATCACTGGCATGATTGAAAGTGGAGCCTTAGGTTTTGACTTTAAATGGAACATGGGGTGGATGAATGATGTACTGCGTTTTTACGAAATGGATCCGATCTTTCGGAAGGACCATTTCAATCTAATTACTTTTTCTTTTATGTATATGATGCAGGAGAATTTTATTTTACCATTGTCACATGATGAAGTTGTCCACGGCAAAAAGAGTTTGATGCATAAAATGTGGGGAGATCGGTACAAACAATTTGCCCAACTGCGGAATCTTTACACGTATTTCATGACGCATCCAGGAAAAAAATTGCTCTTTATGGGAAGCGAATGGGGACAATTTCTTGAATGGAAATTTGATGAAGGATTAGAGTGGGGAGATTTAGGGGACTCGCTTAATCAATCCATGCAGCACTTTACCGCGACACTGAATGATTTTTATAAAAATCAGCCTGCTTTGTGGGAATTGGAAGAATCCTATGACACGATTGAGATTATTGATGCGGATAATACAGCAGAGTCAATCTTGTCTTTTATTCGTCAGGGGAAACGAAAAAAAGATTTTCTAATTGTGATTTTAAATATGACACCTGTTGAACGACGTGATTTTCAAATTGGCGTTCCCTATCCAGGAACTTATAAAGAAGTGTGGAATACTGAAATGGAGGAATTTGGCGGAACATGGACGAAAGCCAATGTAGATTGCCAAACTGAGCTAGGTGATTTCAAGCAGTATCAGCAAGTTATTAAGACAACGGTTCCAGCTTTAGGAGCCCTTATTTTAAAACCAGAGTCAATCAACACACGTAAGAAATAGAGGGGAGGTCGATGAGAGTATAGCTCTCATCAAAACACATGAAAACAGAGATATTAGCAATGATTTTAGCCGGCGGAAAAGGTTCACGTCTAGGAAAACTAACGCAAAAAATTGCCAAACCAGCCGTCCCTTTTGGCGGTAGATACCGAATCATCGACTTTACTTTAAGTAATTGTATTAATTCTGGTATTAACAATGTAGGTGTAGTAACACAATACCAGCCGTTAGCCTTAAACAATCATATTGGCAATGGTTCTAGCTGGGGGTTTGATGGCTTGAATTCAGGCGTGACAATCTTACAGCCCTATTCCAGTAACGACGGCAGCAAATGGTTTGAAGGGACAGCCCACGCGATTTATCAAAACATGGATTACATTGATCAAATGGACCCAGAATATGTTTTAGTCTTGTCTGGTGACCATATTTATAAAATGGATTATGAAGCCATGCTAGAAGACCATAAGGCCAATGACGCTTCGTTGACAGTAGCAGTCATTGAAGTCCCAATCGAAGAAGCCTCACGCTTTGGGATCATGAATACCGATGACAACGATCGAATTATTGAGTTTGAAGAAAAGCCAGAAGTACCAAAAAGTAATCTTGCTTCAATGGGAATTTACATTTTTAACTGGAATCGTTTAAGGGGCATGCTGTTAAATAGCTACAAAAAAGATGATCAAATGTTGGACTTTGGTAAGCATGTGATCCCAGCTTATTTAGAAAGCGGTGAAAATGTTTTTGCTTATCGCTTTGCTGGCTATTGGAAGGATGTTGGAACAATTGATTCTTTATGGGAAGCTAGCATGGAATTTATTGATCCTAAGCATAACTTGAATATTCGCGATAAAAGCTGGCGAATTTCTGCTAAGAATACGGTCTCGCCGCCGCATTTCTTTACCGAAACAGCTGAGGTGAAAGATTCACTGGTGGTAGACGGCTGCTATGTAGCAGGGGCTGTTGAACATAGTATTTTATCGAATGATGTCCAAGTCAAAGAAGGCGCGAAAATTGTTGACAGCGTCATTATGCCGGGAGCAACAGTGGGTAAAAATGTTCAGATCAATAAAGCGATTATCGGTGAACATGCGATTATTGGCGACGATGCAGTAATCGACGGTTCAAAAGAAATTGCCGTAGTAGGTTATTCAGAAGTGATTGGAGTGTTGACAAGTGAGAGCGAATAAAATGTGTGCCATTTTAGGCAATGTCTATGAATGTCCAGAATTATTACCCTTAACTGAAAAACGTCCATTAGCGACTTTACCCTTTGATTGTAAATATCGTTTAATCGATTTTAATTTGTCAAACGCGATCAATGCCAACGTCAAGTCCGTCTATATGGTATTTAATCAAGGAACGACAAAATCAGTCTTTGACCATATCGGTGGCGGACGTGAATGGCACTTAGACAGTGTTGACAGCCGTTACTTCATTCATTTCTATCAAGATTTCTTGAAAAAGAAAGCAGAAGGACGTCCCTATTATGAGTCGGTGATCGACTATTTGCACAAGTCAAAATCAGAATACACTGTCTTTATGGGAAACCGAATGCTCTGTAATATTGATTTAGAAGCGGTGTTAAAAATTCATCAGCAAAATGACAGCGAGATGACGGTTGTCTATAAAAAGATGCCGAGAGAGCAAATCTATCGACAGGATGAAATTTTAGAAGTAGATGAACATGGAATAGTGAAGGGCAATCATAATTTCTTAGAAGAACGTTCGGATGATGAGTTGTTGAATCTGTGTATGAAGATTTTTATTTGCCGAACAGATTGGTTGATTCATGCATTAGAAGAAGGTCAAAAAGTAGGTAGCCCCGTCGCATTGCTAGATTTCTTAACGCTGTTAATGAGTCGTGTGAAGACTTCGGCCTATGAATATACCGGCTTTTTAAGTAATATCTTTGACATTAAATCTTATTATGATGCGAATATGGCGATGTTGGACCCTAAAAAATTCACGTCATTGCTTTATTCAAAACAAAAAATCTATACGAAATTAAAAAATGAAGTAGCGACTTATTATTCCCCAACTTCTGACGTAAAAAATAGTCAATTTGCAACAGGGTGTTTGGTGGACGGCAAGGCTTATGGTTCGTTGTTCTCTCGTAGTGTCGTCATCGAAAAAGACGCTGAAATTGAAAACTCCATCATTATGGCCAACTGCTGCATCAAAGAAAATGCCTTTATTAGAGATGCTATTTTGGATAAAAATGTCGTGGTGGAACCCGGTGTGAAAATTATTGGTTCAGCAGATAAACCTGTTGTTATCAAGAAAAATACCCATGTCCTCAATGATGTGTATGGGGGCGAGTAAGTATGAAAGTATTATTTGTTGCGGCTGAGTGTGCTCCCTTTTTCAAAACGGGAGGGTTAGGCGATGTTGCTGGCGCTTTACCGAAAGCATTAGAAAAAAAAGGCGCAAAAGTGAAAGTTGTCCTGCCTTTTTTTACAAAGATGGCACAGCAGTATCAGGACCAACTAGAGGATTTATTTTCCTTTGATGTTTATGTTGGCTGGCGCAAGCAATATTGCGGTGTAAAATATCTAGAATTAAATGATATTGAGTATTATTTCTTAGACAATCTTTACTATTTTAATCGTCCAGAGCTATATGGCTATTATGATGACGGTGAACGTTTTGCCTTTTTTCAAATGGCAGTGATTGAGTTGATGGAAAAAATCGATTTTATTCCAGATATCCTACACGTAAATGATTACCATACGTCGTTTATCCCGTTCTTACTGAAAGAAAAGTATGGTTGGATTCAAGCCTACAATTCGATTCGGACGGTTTTAACCATTCATAATATCGAGTTCCAAGGGCAATATGACCGGGAGATACTGTATGATCTATTCGGCGTGGGAGCAGAACGTTACGATGATGGGACAGTCAGATACAACGATTGTGTTAATTTCATGAAGGCAGGGATTCTCTACGCGGATCGGGTCACGACTGTAAGTCCGTCCTATGCTGAAGAAATAAAGACTCCTGAGTTTGGTGCCGGTTTAGATGTCATTTTACGAATGGAAAGCGGTAAATTACGAGGGATTCTGAATGGAATCGATTATGAGCTCTTTGATCCGGCAACAGATCAAGCGCTCGCGGCAAATTATGACGCGAAGCATTTGTCTAAAAAATTAGAGAACAAGGTCCAACTGCAAAAAATGCTAGATTTACCGGTTCGACCAGAGGTTCCGATTATTGGGATCGTTAGCCGTTTGACGTATCAAAAAGGTTTCCATTTGCTACTACAGGAAATGGATAATTTGATGCAATTTGATGTACAGGTTGTTTTGGTTGGCACCGGTGATCCTAACTTTGAAACTCAGTTCCGTAACTTTGGTAGCAAATACCCAGAGAAGACAAGTATTCAGATTGCTTTTGATGTGACTTTGGCACAGAAAGTTTATGCTGGTTCGGACATGTTCTTGATGCCGTCAGCTTTTGAACCTTGCGGGCTTTCACAAATGATCTCAATGCGTTATGGTACGTTGCCGATTGTTCATGAAATAGGTGGATTAAGAGACACGGTCCAGCCATATAATCCTGTTACCGAAGAAGGAACTGGTTTTGGCTTTACTATTTTTGAGCCTTTCTATTTAATGCATGCGATGAAACAAGCAATCGAGTTGTACCAGGAACACCCAAAGACTTGGCAGAAGTTGATGATTGAAGCAATGTCTCGTGACTTCAGTTGGAAAGGTTCAAGTCAACAATATTTAGAAATGTATCAACAACTGTAGGATTCTAAAAGTCAGAATCTAGGCCTTGTGCTATGGATTTTGGCTTTTTGTTTCATTAATTCTTAGTGAATAAAAGAAGGCTGTTTTTTATAAATTGTAGGAGCTTGGAGATGAAATAGAATGGATAAAAAGGAATTTAAAAAGAAATTCAAACAACGTTTAGCCGAAAAATTTGCGATGGAGGTTACCGATGCTTCTTCTGACGAGCTGTACCAAACACTAGGCTCTTTGATGACCTCCGCATATTCTCAAGATTGGCGGGAAACATGGAAAGATTACCGAGAGAATAGCCAGAAACAGTCATTTTATTTTTCAATCGAGTTTTTACCGGGAAAAATGCTGAAAAGTAATTTACTGAATATGGGCTGGCTGGAGCTGGTAGAAGAAGGATTAGATGAGTTAGGAATTCAGTTGAATGATCTAGTCGAAATAGAGCCGGACATGGCACTTGGTAATGGGGGACTTGGTCGCTTAGCTTCTTGTTTTATGGATTCTATTGCTTCTTGTGGTTTACCAGGAAATGGGAACGGGATTCGCTATGAATATGGCTTATTCAAACAGCGTTTCGTTGATAATTATCAAGTGGAGTTGCCGGATGAGTGGCTGCAAAAGGGAAATTTGTGGGAAGTCCGTAAAGAAAGCAAAGCTGTGGATGTTCAGATCGGTGGGAATGTTTATTTAAAACCGGATCAATATGGGAAGCTATCTCCGGTCTATGAAGGAGGTAGTAAGCTACGCGCTGTTCCTTACGATACTGGAATGGTCGGTTATCAAAACAAAATCGTCAATACAATGCGTCTGTGGTCGCTTGAAATTCCGCCAGAGGAAGAGGATCGTTATCGTAGTATCGAAGCCCGTCGTTCCTTTGAAGATCTGACTTCTGTTTTATATCCAGATGATTCAAATGAAGCAGGGCGTAAAATGCGCCTGACGCAAGAATATTTTTTTGTTTCTGCTGGTGTGCAAAGTATCTTACGCTATTTTAAAAGTTTGAACCAGCCGATGGATGAGATCAATCGATATATTGCGATCCATATTAATGATACCCATCCAGCGATGTGTGTAGCGGAGTTCATGCGTTTGTTGGTCGATGAGGAACAAATGAGTTGGGAGCGAGCGTGGGATTTAACACGAAAAGTCATGAGCTATACGAATCATACGATCATGGCGGAGGCGTTAGAAAAATGGTCGATTGACATGATGAAAAACGTCTGCCCTCGGATTTATCAGATTATCGAAGAAATTGATCGGCGCTTTGTGGAAGAATTGATTGGAGTTCAAGACTTTAATTTGATTCAACGCACGCGGATTATTCAAGAAGGACAAGTCCATATGGCTCATCTGGCGATCATTGGTTCACATTCTACCAATGGTGTTGCGAAGCTCCATTCGGATTTATTGAAAGCCGTTGTGTTGCATGATTTCTATTTACTTTATCCTGACCGTTTTAACAATAAAACCAATGGAATTGCGATGCGGCGTTGGGTCCAATTAGCGAATCCAGCCATGAGCAAGGTATTAGATGAAACAATCGGAAAAACGTGGCGTAAAAATTCAGACGATTTACGTTTACTATTAAATTACGAGGAAGACGACCACGTGTTGAATGCCTTAGCCGAGGCGAAATATCAGAATAAGCGTATTTTGGCCGCGTATATCAAAAGTCATTGTGGAGTCGAAGTCTCTCCTGATGCGATTTTTGATGTTCAGATCAAACGGCTGCATGCGTATAAACGGCAATTACTGAATGTATTGCATATCATCAAATTGTATTTGGACTTGAAAGAGAATCCGGAATTACCAATCGAACCACGGGTCTTTATTTTTGGGGCGAAGGCGGCACCAAGTTATCATTATGCCAAATCAATTATTAAAGTAATCAACGAAGTAGCCAGCTTGATTAATGCTGATGAAACGATCAACGGAAAATTGAAACTAATCTTTTTAGAAAATTATAATGTCAGCTTAGCAGAGCGAATTATTCCGGCGGCGGATGTCAGTGAACAAATTTCTTTGGCCTCTAAGGAAGCTTCAGGCACGTCGAATATGAAGCTAATGTTGAATGGTGCAGTAACGATTGCTACGCTTGATGGGGCGAATGTAGAAATTAGAGATGCGGTAGGAGACGATAATATTGCGATCTTCGGTTTGACCGAAGGCGAGGTTTATCAGTATTATGAAAAGAGAAATTACCATGCGATTGACCTGTATGAACGTGATACGACGATTCAAAAAGTAGTCAATTCTTTGATTGACGGATCGATTCCGAATATCACAAAAGAAGGTCAGGAAATTTTTGACTCACTAATCAAGTATAATGATGAATTTTTTGTGCTTAGAGATTTTGAAGATTATTGCAAAGCGCAAGTATCTGTGAATCAGGCTTACCAAGACCAACGTCGCTGGCGTCAAATCAGTTTACGAAATACAGCGAATGCTGGCCGTTTCTCTTCTGATCGAACTGTGCAGCAGTATGCGGATGATATTTGGCAGATTGAACCATTATTCGCTCATAATGATAATCGAGGAGTAACTCAACATGAGACATATCTACTTTAATCCATGGATCGAACGGTATAAACAACCCTTTGGCGCGGTTCAGGAAGGCATGAAAATTGACCTTTGGCTATCAGTCCCAGAGGCGAAAAATACGCAGGTTTTTTTAATCGTACGGAAGGAAGGTAGTTCGTTTGGTCAACGAGTCTTGCCAATGGAGGCAGTGGCGGAAGAACGCTTCCACTTTCAAACGACAATGAATCAAGGATGGGGTCTATACTTTTATTACTTCAAAGTCGTTCGCGAAACCAATGGCTACGAGACGATTCAGTATTATGGTTTTAAGGATCAAGGCGGCGAAGGAAAAATATATGGTTCCGAACAAGAAGTTCTGCCCTATCAACTAACCTGTTACCAAAAACCTGAGGTTGCTCCTAAATGGTACCGTGATGCTGTTTTTTATCAAATCTTTCCCGATCGTTTTGCTAATGGCAATCCGGATCGCATAGTGAACCAGCCGAAAAAAAATTCATTTATTTATGGGACAGAGGAAGATGATCCTTATTATATTCGGAACCAAAAAAATGAGATCGATCGTTGGGATTTTTTTGGCGGCAATCTAAAAGGCATCAAAGAAAAGATTCCTTACTTAAAAGAACTAGGGATCACAGCTTTATATTTGAATCCGATTTTTGAAGCGAGTTCAAATCATCGCTATGACACGAATGATTATTTTAAAATCGATGGTGTCTTGGGTAAGGAGGAAGATTTCCATGAGTTGATCACTGAACTACATGAGTCAGGAATCGCGGTCATTCTCGACGGTGTTTTCTCACATGTAGGAAAGGACAGCCGCTATTTTAATATCTCCGGTCTGTACGGCAAGCATACAGGAGCGGCGCTTGATCCTAAGAGTCCGTACCGGGAGTGGTTCACCTTCAATCAATACCCCACTGATTACAAATCGTGGTGGGGGATTGCTGATTTACCTGAGGTCCGGAAAGAGAATCCTCATTATCAAGAATTTATTTACGGGGATTTAGACAGTGTGTTAGCCAAGTGGACAACCCTCGGAGTCGATGGGTGGCGGCTGGATGTCGCGGATGAATTGACGGATGATTTTATCGCGGGAATTCGTAAGCATTTGTCCTTCTATCAAGAAAAAATCTTGATTGGAGAAGTTTGGGAGGACGCCTCTAATAAGATTGCGTATGATACTCGTAGAAGATATGTTTTTGGGGATCATTTACAAGGTGTGATGAACTATCCTTTGCGTCAGCAGATTTTAGATATCTTAAAAGGTTATCGGACATTGCAGGAAATATGCGAAGAGATGATCCGTTATCAGGAAAACTATCCGAGAGATTTTTACTATAATCAGTTGAATAATATTGGCACCCATGACACGGAGCGAATTTTAACGATGTTGGAAGGGGCATTAGAGGCGTTAGATCAAGCCTGGGGATTAATGTTCATGATGCCGGGCATCCCTTGTATTTATTATGGGGATGAAGCTGGGCTGACTGGCGGAAAAGATCCAGAGAATCGCCGCTTTTTCCCCTGGCAGTCGATCAATCAGGCGTTATTCAACAGTTGTCAAAAATGGGTTCAGCGGCGAAAAAAATTCGATGTCTTGAAATACGGGGAATTTTTTCCATTCTATTCGCAAAGGCAACAACTTTTTGGCATCATTCGCTACACAGAAAATGCCTATGTCATCTATGCGCTTAATCTATCGAATCAAGAGCAATGTATCAATATTGGGGAACTGTCCAGTCCATTAGCTTATAAAGGGGATTATGACGTGTTGAATCGAATCATCGAAGGAGAGGTTTTAGCACCCAAAGGTAGTTTGTTCATCTCTGACAGTTGGTGAATTTCTGGCTGAGGAATGATTGGATGGCTGGAGATTTCGAAGCATTTTTTTAGCATTTATGCTAAACTATCCTATATCACAACAATAAGGATGATTTGATGCAAACATACAGCAGAAAAAAAGGTCGCTTTCCTGCTTTTGATGATGAATCAGGAGTCAAGCTAGCCTATGGCAATCAAAGTGGCCGAGTCTTGTTTGATGGCGAGGATGACTTGCTGACAGAGTATAAATTAGAGGCGCAGGATATTTTTAATCGCCCTTTGCCGAAAGTTAAGCGAACACGGCGAGTGAATTTGCAGGAAGAACCTCGCAGCAGAGAATTAAAACTTCACAAAGCAAACTTACCGAGCTATCATGCTGAACACACTGAACGTAAAACCGTGAAATTGTTTGAAGAACCTAAACCTAAGGAACGGACGAAAACTTCTAGCATTAACACCCGTAGTGGACGTGGCCGCAGCGCTACCCCTTTTGCGCCGAAATTTGTGCCGTCATCACTGATCCCCGATGATCCGTCAGATGCTGTATCGCCTAAGGAATTAATGCAGCGGATGGAAAAGCCGCGCCAATCGTATATTCTTTTTGCGTCAGAAAAAGAAGAACAGCCGGCGTTGGAAAGAAAGAAAACACGTCAGCGTTTGGATCGTTCACTGCGAGGAATCATGCAAGAGGATAACTCAAAGCTGGAAGACAGCAAATATTTTCATGATTAAGAGCAAAGTTACAGTCAAAAATGTCTAATTTCAAACAATGAGATAATAAGTCCGAAGAAGCTGCTTCGGACCCATTGTTGATTCAAAAATGGAGCTGGGATTAGCTTAAAATCTCGGCTCCTTATCTAGGTAAAAATTATTTAATCGAACTACACAAAGGAAGTAAGTATGTGAATCCATTTGAAGAAAAAATCAGTCAGTTACGAGCTGGAGAGATTGATCAATTCGAAGTGACTCGTGAAGAGTTCTTTTTATTTCGTGAAGCCTGGAGCAAACAGGAGGATAAAAAATTTTTCCGCGGAATTGCTGGGTTAAAGGGCACTATTATTTATGTTTACGATACGACGATTGTTTAGCCTATTGACTTTTGCTAGTTGGCTAAGCTATGATGAAATTCGTTCTGCGGCGGTGTTGGAATTGGTAGACAAGCATGATTGAGGGTCATGTGGGAGTTCTCCCGTGTGGGTTCGAGTCCCATTCGCCGTATAAAAAAGTCGTATAATTGCTATAATTGAAACAATCGAGAGCTGGGACTGTTAAAGGTCGCAGCTCTATTTTTTCAGTTGTTATATATTTTGTGAGATGACTTTATTTTATTCAAGATGCTTCAAGGCTTTTCGGTTTTTAGAAGCTAGAAGTTGCTTGTCTATCACGCATCAGCTAAAATGAGAGTAGTTAAAAATGTGAATTTGCATATTTTGGAGGAAGCAAAGATGGAAGCGATTGGTCAAGTCTTAAAAGAGTTCCGCAAAGAACATGGCATGACGCAAAAAGATTTATCGGCTGGTATCTGTTCTCAAAGTGTTTTGAGTCGAATCGAAAATGACGAGGAAATTCCCAATATTTTTGTCATTAAGCAGCTTTGTCATCGGCTGGGAATCACCATTGATCAATTGATGCTTGATTTTCTACCAGAGGAATTATTTTTACGGAAATATTTTAATAAGATGTTCATGTATTTACGGACAGGAAAATATTTAGAAATCCAAGCAACCCTGGATTACTTAGACGAACGTCAAATTACGCATTTAGACAAGGACCGTCAGCAAGTTTGTTTCTTTAAAGGCGTCTGTGCCTATTTTATTGATGGAAATCCTGAAGTGGCTTTGGCACACATAATTGAAGGCTTAGATATCTGTGTCTCGAAAAAGTATTACGGCTATTTTGACAGCCGGATTTTATTATTGAATTTTGCTGGGAAAATGAATTCGGCTTTAGGGAAGGTCAATGACGCACAAAGTTACTACAATCAAAGCTTTGAGCTCTTTCAATCCATGATGGCCGATTATTCCGAACGTAGTGAGTTAAGCAATCTATTTGTCAATTATGGGACGTTTTTAATCAAGCAGGAACGTTTAGATTTGGCTGAAAAAGTAGTTGACATTGGGTTGAAGTGGAATCGTCAACAATGCAGCTACTACAAATTGTATGAGCTGATGGAGTTGAAAATCCGCATGTTAGAGGCACGAGACGATCTACATTCAGTGATTGGTTATCGAAAAATGCTACGGGCTTTAGAGAAAATGAAAGATTTGTAGAGTGGTCTACACCATTCTTGACTTATTTTTGATTCAGGAGTAACTTTAAGTTACTAAGACAAAAGGAGAGCTCACAATGAAAACATTTATTTATGCTGACAAATTCTTTTTAAACTCAGGCGTTAAAGGCGCAGGCTATTTAGATATCACGGATGGCACTTTTGGCACATATACAGCAACAAAACCAGAAGGGGCAGAAATCGTTGATCAAAGCGGAAAATGGATTGCTCCCGGTTTAGTGGACACACATATCCACGGGTACAAGAATCATGACGTGATGGATAATGACGCAGAAGGCATCAAAGTCATGTCTGAAGGATTATTATCATGTGGTGTGACTAGTTTCTTACCAACAACCTTGACTTCAACCAAAGAGCGTTTGAAAGATGTTGCTGCAACAATCGGCAGTATGTATCAAGAAGTCGATGGTGCAAAAATTCAAGGGATTTATTTTGAAGGTCCGTTCTTTACCGAAGAACATAAAGGCGCACAAAATCCTAGTTATTTTGGCGATCCTGATTTGGATACATTCCATGAATGGCAAGAAGCTTCAGGCGGCTTAATCAAAAAAATCGCATTGGCACCAGAACGTAAAGGTGTGAAAGAATTTGTTAAAACAGTGACTGATGAAGGCGTTGTAGTTTCACTAGGACATTCAAACGCAACCTTAGAAGAAGCACAAGAAGCAGTGGAAGCAGGCGCAAGTGTCTTTGTTCATGCATATAATGGTATGCGCGGCTTGAATCATCGCGAACCTGGTATGGTGGGCGCATTGCTTACATTGCAACATGTTTTCTCAGAATTGATCTGTGATGGACATCATGTTCATCCACAAGCAGCAGAAGTTTTGATGGAAAAAGCGGGACACGATCATGTGGCATTGATCACCGACTGTATGATGGCTGGCGGTATGCCTGATGGTAATTACAACTTAGGAGAATTCCCCGTCGTTGTGAAAGAAGGAACGGCCCGTCTTGAATCTGGCAACTTAGCTGGAAGTATTTTGAAATTAAAAGAAGCAATTAAAAATGTAGTTGATTGGGATATCGCAACTCCTGAACAAGCTATCATGATGGCCTCTTATGTACCAGCTGTCAGCTGTAAAATCGATGACAAGTGCGGCATGATCGCTGAAGGCCGCGCTGCCGACTTTATCGTATTAGACCCTACAATGGATTTAGTTGCAACCTACCTTGACGGTGTGGAACGTTACCACGCTTAAAACAAATAAATTTTAAAAAGTCTCGACCAGAAAAATGGTTGAGGCTTTTTTTTGCTAAAAATTTTTATTAGCAAGTTTAATGGGAAGTCTTTTAGTGGAGTCGGTACAATAGAGAAACAGCGAACAATTGGAGCGACTATCCAATCGTAAGGCGCTTTTTGTTAAAACTAATAAAGTAGAATTGTTTATAAGAGACTGGATTTTGTGTCTGATACAAAAATTCAAGAAAATAAAAACAAACTGAGTGTTTAGTTCGAGGGTTAGTGAACTGAGACGGTAAAATGATCGTTTAAAGGAAAAACGCGAAACCTAAAAAACCTTAGTCATATTCTTTTGAAAGACCCAAAGTTGCGTATTCAATTGATTGATAAATGGGTGCATCTTGTCGGTAAAAAGCATGATAGATTCTGAGTGTACTAGCGTTCTGTTTACTAGCGTCGTGAATTTTTTTGTTGGTTTGATCGATCTGTTTTTATCGTAGAAATAGTTACTCGGTACATAATACAATCTCTTGAAATAATTATTTGACGGTACGTGCATCCTATGCAACCACGTTTAAACAGGGGATTCGGTGCGCTGTTAAAAAAATAGACTTTTATTGGTTCCTTTAATGAGAAGATCCCCTTTGTTTATGATACGCTTAATAGGAAGTGTAGCAATCGTAGGATAGAAAAGAGGGGGATTAAATGATTGAATATTCGATAACACAGTTGATGGATATTTTGAATAAGGAATCTAGTGAGACTAATCATGTGATGGAAGTTGAAGTTATTGAACTCTATCAAGAGTTAGATACTTACTATCGTTCAGCCTTAGATAAAGTAGAAACGAAGTTACTCATTATAGATAGAGAACTCAGTAGTAATAGTCATGTGGGAAGAAAGAATAGTATTCATCAGGTACAAAAAAGAATTAAGCGCTTTAAAAGTATTGTGAGTAAATTAAATAGTAAGCGCTTGAATTATTCAAAAGAAAATATTATTAATAACATCCACGATTTTGCCGGTTTAAGAGTTATTTGCTCGTATACGGATGATATTTATATACTGATTGATTCTTTGAGCCGCCATCCTGATGTAACTATTTTAAAATTAAAAAATTATATTGAAAATCCTAAAGAAAGTGGATATAGAAGTGTTCATGTCGTTATTGAAATCCCAGTCTATTTTCTTGAAGAGACAAAAAAAATGAAGGTTGAGATTCAATTTCGAACGATTGCAATGGATTTTTGGGCTAGCTTAGAGCATAGCTTACGATATAAAAATAATAAAGAGAATCCAGAGTTATCTGAAAAATTGCAAGCTATCTCAGATGAAATTAATCAGCTAGAAACCCAAATGTTTTCTATTCGAAATGAGATTGAAAATTTAGATAGCTGATTTATTTTTTGGGGTCAGGAATTGACATAAGGAGGATACTTGTAAAACAAGGTTTATAAAAGACTCTTAAGAAAAGAAGGTGTACTATGCGTTTTTCTACCTCATTTGTGATGTACAGTTGTGTCTTGGGATTGATTGTAGGCGTTGGTGCGGCACTATTTTTGACATTGGTCAATTTTTTGATTGAGTTTGTTTGGGTAAGTATTCCGCACATGGTTTCGATCCCCTTTTATCCAATCTTAGTGGGACTCTTTGGAGGTGTTTTAGTCGGACTAGTACAAACAAAATTTGGAAATTATCCCATAACCATGCACGAGACACTAAGTGAGTTTAAGCAAAAAGGACGAGTTACTTATCAAGATCAAATTGGGAAAAATTTTTTAGCTGCAGTTATTGTATTGATGTTTGGAGCCAGCTTAGGACCAGAAGCTGCTTTATCAGGAATACTAGGAGGAATGATTACTTGGATGGGTGATCATCTAAAATTGACGCTAAAAAATAAAGAAAGATTATTAAAGCTTGGTATTGGTACCATGTTGGCCGCAATTTTTCGGGCGCCTTTAGCAGGGATTGGTGAAGCATTTGAGGAACATAATTATCCAACGATCGATAGTAGATTGAAAAGAATACTACTGTATGGATTAAGTACCTTATTTGGTTTGATAGGTTTTCTGAGTGTTAAACGACTATTCCCCGAAGAAAGTGTATTTACACTCTACTTTTCTAAAACGATTGTGTGGAAATGGCAGGCAATTGTTCTAGTCCCTTTGGCGTTTTTAGTAGGGGGACTCTTTGGTATTCTCTTTCTAAAAATTGAAATGATTACAGATGAATTGGCAAGAAAATTAAACCATCCGATTCTAGCGGCTTTGATTGCTGGACTTTGTATTGGTGTTTTTGCCTTATGGTCTCCATATTTTCTTTTTTCTGGAGAACATCAGCTTTTCCCTTTTTCAAAGGAAGCGATTCAATTTCCACTATTCAATTTAGTATTATTAGGAATTGGTAAAGCTACTTTGACGAATATTTGTTTTTCTTTTGGCTGGCGAGGAGGGAAAATTTTTCCTGCGATTTTTTCAAGCACAGCAATAGGTTTTGCAGTTGTTCAATTGTTTCCTTATACACCAGAGTTAATTGTTGGTGTGGTAGTTGCAACTAGTCTGACGATGATTTTGAATCAGCCTTATGTAAGTGCAGCATTACTTCTGCTTTTGTTTCCGCTTCAAGTTTTTCCAGCGATCTTAATTAGCTGTTTGAGTATCAAGAAGTTCAAAGATCATATAATGAAAATTGATTGATTTAACACCTATTTCCGGATCGTTTCTTTCACTTTATTGGTGTTAGCCTCAAATCTTCGACAATTTTTCATAGATCCAGAGTGTCAATAGAAAACACTATAATTAAATGCATGAGTAGAAATGCAAGATTTTTATGAACAAAAGGGTCAATTAATGTTGTGAAAATAGAAATTTGTCTGGCGTTTTATACTCCAAACTTAAATACCTTTTTTGTCTTCAAGAAGAGTGACTTTCAAAAGTTCATCTAAGGATTCATTTTCAATAGTTGACACCTCCTGCTGATAGAATAAATAATAGCCTACCAAGGAAGAGATTATGGTAAACTAAATATAGTGAGAAAAAGCGACTAAGGAGACTAAACATGGCTTATATTGATGTAATAGATGAAAGCAAACATTATAAAATGGGAGAAACGACTATTCGTGCCAATGAAAAGGTCACTTTTTCGATTGAACAAGGGGAAGTAGCCGTCATTCTTGGCCCAAGTGGAGCGGGGAAATCGACGGTTTTGAATATTTTAGGGGGAATGGATAGCTGTGATGAAGGGCAAGTGATTGTTGATGGAACAGACATTGCTCGATTCAATGACAAGGAGCTGACAACTTATCGTCGGAATGATGTTGGCTTCGTTTTTCAATTTTATAATTTGGTCCCCAATTTGACGGCTAAGGAAAACGTTGAATTGGCTTCACAAATTGTTTCAGATGCCATGAATCCTGAAGAAGTGCTCCAATCAGTTGGTTTAGGTGAACGAATGGCTAATTTTCCAGCACAGTTATCAGGCGGTGAGCAGCAACGGGTGACCATTGCTCGAGCGCTAGCGAAGCAACCTAAATTATTATTGTGTGATGAGCCCACAGGTGCGCTTGATTTTGAAACAGGAAAACAAATTTTAAAGATTTTGCAAGATACCGCTCGAAGAAATGGGACAACGGTGGTAATTATTACTCACAACTCAGCAATCGCCGCCATGGCGGATCGAGTCATTCGCATTAACGATGCTCACGTTCGTAGTCAAGAGTTGAACCCAAATCCACAATCAATTGAAGAAATTCAATGGTAGAAAACGATCAAAACAGGGGTATAAGAAAAAAATTCTGATAATAAGGTAAGGGATCTTTGCTTCCAGTCTATTTCTCTATTGACGACGAACAATGGCTACTAAAGAACAATAGACGAGGCAGGTCATAGGCGTTTGTTGGGATGAAACCCATCAACGAGAATGGTTAACAAAATGTTTCGATGTAAGTTCTATTTTTAGTCTATTGATGCTTAAAACTTGAACCGTCGCATTGGCGACAAAAAATTAAAAAGATCAGACTCACTTTTGAGTCTGATCTTTTATTTGTTTTTTTACGTCATAGAGCATTTTGTTCAAATCGGCTTCCTTTTTTCGCAGTTCGACTAGATCCTCTTTGATTTGCTTTTCTTTTTCGTCCGTCTGAGGCGAGATGACACCGTTTAAAGAAATCGCGATGATAGTCCCAATAAATGTATCCAGCACTCGATTCAAGGCATAAAGAATCGACTCTCCTTGAGGGATACTGAAGGCGATTAGCAGCATCGTGGCGATGGCCGAGATAATTCCGGAATTGTTGTTTATTCCATCAGAAAGTACGATAACTAAAATTACGAAGAAGGGCAATAAAAAGAGTTCTACATAAAAGTCATTTTTGAAAAACGATTGGATGTAATAAAAAATCATTGCAAATAGCCCACCAAGGGAGTTTCCTAAGACCCGCGAACGACCAAAAGAGATACTGGTAGTTAAGTCTTGCCTTAATGAAAAAACAGCAGCTAGTGCGGCAATCAATGGCGAGCCGCGATCAGTCAAGTAAAATAGTAAAATACACAGCATGACGGCCAGAGCCGTTTTGATAGTGCGCATGCCTAAGCGAAAACGCCCAATCTGCATAATTTTCCCCTTCCTCCGAATCTATTTATCTAATAAATAGTTTAGCGGATATTAGATAAAAAAACAAAGGTGTTGACTGGTTAGCACCTTTGAGTCTAATTTATTTATGCCATTTTTGCTGCATTTGATCCAAAATATCAATGACGTCTTTCGTAAAGAATAGTGATTTATTTGGCAATTCACCATTAATGACCTTGACCATGTTTTCAATTTCATAATTCATGGCGTTACCAGTAAAACCAGATTCAATCGTCTCAGTCGTACCATCGTTAAAGAATAATTCCGCTTTATCTGCCCGTGGATAGTCCTCAATGGTAAGATACCCATTTTCAAAAGCAACAATGCCTTTTTTCGGCATTTTAGCTTGGAAGGTCAAGTTGATTGTCGCTAATTCGTTTTTCTGATTTTGTAAAATCGTCACCGATTGTTCATCGACACCAGTAGAAAAAGGAATCATGGTAGAAGCGACGACTTCCGGTTGCTCAGACAAGAACCATCGGGCGAAGGAAACAGCGTAGGTGCCAATATCCAACAATGCTCCACCAGCTAAATCGGGATTAAAGAAACGATTGGTTGGGTCTGGTTCTTTATAGCTGCCAAAAGGGGCTTGGATCATTTTTAAGTTCCCTAAACGACCGCTGTCGATTAATCCATGAAGTTCTTGGTACAATGGCATATTGAAAATCGTCATTGCCTCAGCCAAGATTAATTCGTTTTGTTCAGCTAATTCTATTGCAGCTTGTAATTCCGCTGCATTCATAGTAATCGCTTTTTCACATAACACATGTTTACCAGCATGTAAGGCTTGCATAATGTGTTGACTGTGTTGGCGATTTGGCACAGCGATGTAAATGATGTCGATCGCCTTATCCGCTAAAAGCTCTTCGTAACTGCCATAGGCTTTCGATAAATTAAATTGTTGCGCAAATGTCTCGGCTTTAGCTAGCGAACGTGATGCACAAGCGGTCAGCTGACTGCTAGATTGATTAAAAGTTTCGGCGAAGTCATGCGCAATTTGCCCAAGTCCGATGATTCCCCATTGTAATTTTGTCATTTTTTCCTCCTGTTGAGCCATTATTTTGTAAAGATGCAGTTAAAAAATGAATTTGACTGTCCTTTTTGGTAAAATTATTCAAGGACTAGAAGAATAAGATTTCCTTTAGAGTATAGCAATAAATCTTAAATTATTTCAATCGATTTGGCAAAGCACTGTATTTTTCTTGGAAATTCAGTAAAATAGTATAGGAGGGATTATTTTGAATCAAATTTATTTAGATTTAGTGATTAGTGCAATTTTTGAACAATTTCATTCAGAACAAGATTTTTATCAAGACTATTTAGGCGTTTCTGATCATCAATGGCTGCAGTGGAAGGCTGGCCAAAATAATTTATCTCCGGAAGCAAACCAAAAAATCAAGAATTTATTCAGCGATTACGAATGGATGTTAAGCCAAAAGGTGATTCGTCAGACGTTCCTATTTCCAGAAAAGCGTCCGACGGCGGTGGCAGAATACCGTGAAATGAAGACGATCGTCGCGCAAAAATGGATCGCTAGTGGGTTGGCTCAAGTGGAAATGATTCCATTTAAAAATAAAAACGAAGAAGAAAACAGCGACTTTATCGATCTTAGAGTCACGATCGATTATGATAGCTGGGGGTATAGTGATATCCTAAGTTTTCGTTTGCCTGCACATGTCCAAAATCAAATTGCTAGTGCGCAAACACAAACCGCATTACTTGATTGGGTGAATGAAAACTTAACAGAGACCTATACGTCACTAGACGATTAACGAGAGGATTTTTTATATTGAAAAAAACAGTAGGACTACTTTCCGTCATCATTATGCTTGGGATGACCGGTTATTCCCTTTTTTACAGTGCTCCGTCGGAAACGAGTGCTAAGAAAACGACAGCGACAACTTATTCTTTTGAGAAGAAGAGTACTAAGAAAAATGCCGTGCAAAAAGCATTACCTACGGCTAGCGCTGAAAATTGGAACCTCGTTTTGGTTGGTCCGAAAAATAAAATTGAAAAAGAAGTGGATGAAAGTCAGTTAGCTACACTGTCTGATAATAGTCATCAAGTCGATAAACGGATCGCTTCGGACTATGAAGCATTCTCAGAAGCGGCCACAAAAGCCGGCTTTCCGTTAGTGATTGTCTCAGCTTTTCGCTCAGTTGAATCGCAAAAGGAAGTTTTTGATACGAACGTAAACGGCATAATCAGTGGGAATGGGGTATCAGAAGCGGACGCGATCGCTAAAACGAAAGAAACGATTACCGAACCAGGGTTCAGTGAACACCATACTGGTTTGGCGGTAGATATTGTGGATCAAGATTGGTACAATTCTTATTCCACTCAAGTTTTAGATGCATCCTACGGCGATCAACCGGGAGCGAAATGGATTGCAGAGAATGCGCCAAAATATGGCTTTATCATTCGTTATCCGAAAGATCGACAAGATATTACTGGAATCACTTATGAGCCCTGGCATATTCGCTATGTTGGCAAAGAAAACGCTGAATATATTACGAAAAATGATTTAACCTTAGAAGAGTTCCTGAAACAGTTATCTGCCAAGTAAGGAGGCACTATGCCTAAGAAGAAAAAATATCAAAAACGGAAGTCCAACATTTCGATCCCACTGATTTTCGCTGGGATCTTGGTGATTGGTTTGGCTTTCGTTTTTTCTTTACATACACTATCCGATTTCGGAGTAGAGAATACACCAGAACAACAGGAGACCCTTTCTCATCAAGAGTTTATTGATCAACTAGCACCTCATGCAAAAGAATTGCAGCAAGGTTATGGGATTCTTCCTAGTATTATTTTAGGGCAAGCAATCTTGGAATCAAATTGGGGTCAATCACAACTTGCTAGCCAATACAAAAATCTTTTTGGGATCAAGGCTTCAGGTAATCAGCCTAAGGTCAGTCTTGAAACCAAGGAATATATGAATGAACAATGGATCACGATTCAAGGAGACTTTAAAGTCTATTCTTCATGGAAAGACTCTCTCGACGATCACACGATGCTTTTTGTTAATGGGACCAATTGGAATCCACAGCTTTATGCAGACGTTCTTACAGCCTCTGATTATCGGCAGGCGGCCCAAGCCTTGCAGACGGCTGGTTATGCCACCGACCCTGGGTATGCGAATAAAATCATTAATGTCATTGAGACGTATAATTTGGAACAGTACGATCATTCATAGTAAACTTAAGCTAAGAAATTAGCGAATGAATGTGGCATGAAACAGATCCACATCAATATGAACGAGGAGCTGATTGTATGACAGAAAAATACGTCCCGGAAATAATGACTGAATTACGCAATGACATCGTGCGAGTCCCGCAAGTAATCAAGAAGTGTTCTGGTATTTTGATCTTTGGGAAAAAAATTCGTTCGATTATTTTCACTACGGATATCGCGATTATTCGCAATACCGATGCAGATGCGGTGATTGCCGTGTATCCATTCACCCCCCATCCGGCGATTACGAAAAGCATTATCGAAGCCGCGGATATTCCAGTCTTTTCTGGCGTGGCTGGCGGATTGACGCATGGCAAGCGCTCGGCTTATATGGGCATGTTTGCGGAAGCACAGGGAAGCCTAGGGGTAGTCGTGAATGGCCCAACGCCAGTCGAAACGATCAAAGCAATTAATGATGTAGTGGACATTCCAGTCATTGCAACAGTTACCTCATTCTATTCAAAAATTGATGATAAACTTGCTGCCGGTGTAGATATCATTAATATTAGTGCTGGAAAAGATACGGTAGAGGTCGTCAAGCAATTCCGCCAAGATTATCCTGATCTACCCATCATTGCTACCGGTGGACCGGATGATGAAACGATTGAAGCAACGATCAACGCAGGTGCTAATGCGATTACCTATACACCACCATCAAATGGTGTTCTATTTAGTAAAAAAATGGAAAAATATCGTCAAATGGAATACGATGAAGACCATCACGAATAAGAAAATAAGCAAAAGAAGTTGAGGCAAAAGGCTCAACTTCTTTTGCGATGTTAGAACAACTTGTTAAAAAAATTCCGGTCTAGGTCATAATGAGCCCTTTAAGTAGCGTCTGATGAGGACTTTCAAGTTTGGCAAACGAACGCGACTGAGGTCTCATTGTTGTCATAACGCTATGATCACTGGGATGAATATACTACTCTCTAGGGCTCTAAAAAGTGTATCGTCAATCGCTTTAGTTACAAAGAAATAAGTAAAGACACAGTAGACAATGGGATCTATCAGCCCGTTGTCTACTGTGTCTTTTTTATAAAATAAATTAAGCGAAAATATGTTGGAAGGTCGGCAATAATTGTTCAAAAGACGTTAATTCAATGTCTTGAATCTGCGACGTTCCTTTCGGTAATTGACGATTGCGATGGTTTAGCCAAAGCGCTTGCCAACCGGCACGTTTTGAACCGATGACATCGTTGTTAAAATTATCTCCTACGTAAAGAGAGTTTTCTGGCTGCAAGGAGAACTGTTTTTTTCCAAGATCAAAGATTTCAACGTCTGGTTTTTCAAAACCCGTTGCTTGGGAAATAATAATATTTTCTTCTTCGACCCAGTTTAACAGCCCTAACTGGAGAATCTTTTTATATTGGTGATCAGTTGGCCCGTTGGTGATAATGCTGATAGGAACTTCTTTTTGTTTAAGAAAATCCAAACATTTTTCGACTTCTTGGTGCATCGTGATCGCATCAAGCTCCGCTTCGTAGACTTCTTGAAAAGTAAGCGCCTGTTCATCGGTAATGTGAGGATAATCTAAATCTTTTAAAGATTGACTGATGCGGTGGTTACGCATGAATTCCAATGTCCATTCTTGTGTGATCACCTTATTAAAGTTGGCGTCACTATGCACACGAAAACGTGTATAAAGAGGAAGCATATCTTCTTCACTCACTAAAGGAAATAATTTTTGGACCGCTTTGCGAAATGGTTCTTGTTGATCGTAAATAGTATCATCGATATCAAATACGACAGTTTCAATCAAAATCGACACGCCTTTCATTTTCAGCAAATTTTCAAATCATTACAGAAGGTATTTTAGTACAAAAGTAGAGGTAAAAAAAGAGTAAATCCTTGATAAATAAAGGTTTTTATCACTAAAAAAGCAAAAGCTTGGTTTATCAATTTTCAGTTTATTGAACTGAAAAATAGTTTTCTTTTTAAATTTTAATCTATATAATGAGAAGAAAAAGGACTGGAGGAAAAAGGATGCGAAGACAAAAACGACAAGTAACTGATTTTGAAACAATCAAGCAGATGGTTGAGGAGTCTCAAGTGCTGCGTATCGCTATGAATGGAGAAGACTATCCTTACGTTGTACCGGTAAATTTTGGTTATGAATGGGCAGATGAAGAACTAATCTTGTACGTTCATGGCGCGAGTGAAGGCAAAAAAGTTAGTATGATCAAAAAAAATCCTAAAGTTGCCGTAGAGATGGATGGCAAACATCAGCTAATTAATGGCTCACGCAATGCCGCTAGCTATTCTTATGCGTATCAAAGCTTGATTGGTTTTGGAAAAGCCGAAGTGGTAGAAGACTTAGAAGTGAAACGTCACGCTTTGCATATCTTAATGGCTCACGCCGCTAAGGATAGACCGTTCGATGAGATCCCGGAAAAGATGTTGCAACGCACAGGAGTCATCAAAATTGTCTTAGCGTCTTATACGATGAAAGAAAATCACCATCCAGATGAGCAATAAAAAAATTCCAAACCGAAGGGGGTTTGGAATTTTTTTTATTTGTGTAATTTCTTTAAGCGGTATTCCTCGAAATAGTCGGGCTTGCCATGACTTTGAACCAGCGCATAAATCCCCATTAGAACGGCGCCTATTGTATTAGTCAAGAGATCGCCCATCGTATCCATCAATGCTGCACGCCCAACTAATAATTCGCCAGTGGAAGTAGCATAGCGTTGCAGGTTCATGTCGGCAATGGTGTCACAGAGAAATTCCCAGAATTCCCAAAAGACGCCACAGACGCCCGCAAAAGCAAAGCCGAAAAGTAAGAACAGCCATGGCGATGTTTTGCTGATATCCGCTTCTTTCATGAAGAAGCCGATCAATCCGTAGCCTAACGCGGTCAAGACCATTGGGCTGACAGAGTGTAGGATTTTATCCCAGAAAGAAACAATCGAGATCATGTGCAGAGAAGTTCCTAAGAATACAGAGATCACTAGGAAAAACCAATAAAAATAAACAATTTTTTCAGGCAACACTAATCTGAAGAGTTTGGTAATGATTTCCGGTAAGAAAATCAGTGCCACACCAGCTAAGCATTCGATGATAAAGATAATGCCCTGCCTGGTAGAATATTTACCAATTGCGAATTCATAACTATTGTAAGCCAAGCAGATAGCTGCAAAGATTAAAAGTGCGGAACGATATTTTTTATAAGTCATGAACATCACTACCTTCTAAGAAAGATTTGATTTGTTCTAACAAAGCTTCTTCAGTATTGACGATTTCGCCATTCAATTTTATTAGTCCAACTGTATAAAGATTTAAATAACGCCGATTGTAAAATTAAGCTAGACAACTAAAAAAGCCATTTGTGCTACACTCAAAATAGTTCTGACCAAAGAATTA
>NZ_BJDW01000010.1 GCF_005405345.1 Enterococcus viikkiensis
TAATTCTTTTGCGGGAACTATCTTGAGTGTAGCACAAATGACTTTTTTATTTGTCTAGCTTAATTTTACAATCGGCGCAATAAAAAAACTCCTACCCGTAGTTAGGTAGGAGGAATGTTATCGACTTCGTCAAAATGATAGCGTTCATCTAGGCGCACCTAGCTCAAACTACTATCGACTTCCTTCTTAGCCTCACGGGACTACTCTTAAAGGATCCTATTCAGTTATTTATTTCTTACTAAAAACACTATACTATTCCTGAAATAAGAAATCAATCTTTTTCTTTTAACTGTTTCAAAGTTTTTTTGAAAATTTCTGGTAATGGTGCTTCGAAGACCATCATCTCGCCAGTCGTTGGGTGCTCAAAGCCTAATAATTTGGCGTGAAGAAATTGTCCGTTGCCTTTTAACGTCTTTTTCGGTCCGTACAAGGGATCACCGGCGACCGGATAACCAATGTATTGCATATGGACTCTGATTTGGTGTGTCCGACCTGTCTCTAATTGTAATTCAATCAACGTAAAACCTTCAAAGCGTTGCAACACTTCAAAATGAGTCACGGCAGGTTTGCCCTCTTCAATGACTGCCTGCATTTTTCGATTGACCTTCGATCGGCCGATTGGTGCTTCGATCCGCCCTTTTTCGTGAGGGATCTCGCCGTGAACCAAAGCAACATATTTTCGCAAAGATGTTTTATCTTTCAATTGTTTTGCCAATGCTTCATGAGCATGATCATTTTTTGCAACCATTAATAATCCAGACGTATCCTTATCAATCCGATGAACGATCCCAGGACGAATCACGTCATTGATCGTTGAAAGATTCTTCACTTGATACAATAACCCATTTACTAACGTGCCTTGGGGATGTCCAGCTGATGGATGGACCACCATGCCTTGGGGTTTATTGACTACGACGACATCCTCGTCTTCATAAACAATGACTAAGTCCAGATTCTCCGGTACAAGATCCAATTCTTCAGGTGCGGGAATCTCGATCAAAATCTTGTCCCCAGCACTAACTTTGTAGTTGGCTTTGACTGTTTTGCCGTCAATCGATACATGCTGATCTTTGATCCATTGCTGAATCTGAGAGCGAGAATAATTCGACAAACGATCGTTTAAGACCTTATCGATCCGCCCAGTTTCTGTTTTAATAATTACTTCAATTTGATTATCCATTTTTCTTATCTCTCTCATCTAATAAAATATAAATAAAAATCATAATGACACCTGTGACCAGGGCCATATCTGCTATATTGAAAATCGGGAAGTTAATAAAATCGAACCGGAACATATCAACGACAAACCCTAGACGAATACGATCAATAAAATTACCGATCGCACCGGCTAAAAAGAAACTCAAACCAATCGTCAACCATTTGCTTTCATGGAGGTGTTTGACCAAATAATAGATCACAGCGGACACTGCTACAACCGTAATGACGATAAAAAAGATTTGTTGGCCCTCAAACAAGCTGAAGGCTCCTCCAGTGTTCCGAATATGGGTTAATGATAAAACATTTGGAATAATTGTTTGGCTGTCACCAAAATTGTATTGATTCACGATCCACCATTTGAACCATTGATCCAAAGCAATAAGGACACCGCTAAGTACTAAATAAACTGCTATCAAAATTACTGCTCCCCTTCTTGAACATAAATATCACGTGGTCGAATGATGCCCAAAAGGTTCCCATCCGAATCTCCATTTTTAGTAATCAAAACAGCTTCCAAGATTCCTTCTGTTTGAAACATTTGTTCCACTTCCGAAACCTTCGTCTCAGCTGAGACAAACTTAAAGTTCGCTTGTTTGCCGTTCGCCCGTAATAAATCTTCTGCTATTCGGCCCTCAAGCTTAACTGAACCGTTCAAACTTTCCTGTGCAAAGTAAAATCCGATCGTACGCAAGGTTACCAGCCCGATGAATTTACCGGAATCATAAACCGGAAATTGTGAAAAGCGTTTTTTATTAATGATCTTCATGATTTCAATCATTGGTAGATTACGTTCAAAGCCCGTTACTTTCTTACCAAACCGCGGTAAAACTTTTTCTGGCCGCAACAAACTTTCTTCAATCTCTTTGATTCGTGCCACTGCCCAGTCATTCGGTTCTGCAATCACAAAATCATCCGCCACTTGATCATGAACAATCGCATTGCGTAGCTGAGCCAACTGTAATAGATCGTTCTCGTTGCCGCCGATCACATTATCGCGGCGCTTTGAAAGACGGCGAACAGCTTCGCTAAAGCCCATATTACTTGGATTTCCTAATAAACGTTTTAATTCCTTTTCAATTCGATTGAAGGTACTTAAAAAAAGATCCGCATTGTCTCCCACGAGGTCCACTCCTTCTAAACTAGCTAGTATACTTTTTTCAATAGGTTCAGTATAAGTGAAAAAACACGCTATGGAAAGCCTCAGGCACAAAAAAAGAACGATGATCCCTCATCGCTCTATTTCTTAAACACCTTATTGCAAAATAGCCTGCTTAATAAGCTCAACACCTTTTACAAGTTCGGATTGGTTGATAGTTAAGGGTGGTAACAAACGCAATACGTTGCCGCCAGCTTTAATCGCCAATAATTTTTCTTGCTTCAAGGTTTGGATCACTGCTTGTAAGGTCTCAGGTGAGTCAAGTTGTATCCCCATCATCAATCCTTCACCGCGTACCTCCACCACTTTTTCTAATTCGTCTGTAAGTTTTGCTAATTCTGCCTTTAAAAAAGTCCCTTTTGCTTTAACATCTGCTAAAAATTCCGGCTGGTTGATCTCACTGACTACCGTTTCTGCTACCTTTATAGCCAGATTATTGCCGCCAAAGGTCGTCCCATGTGAACCAGGACCGAAAGCTTCCGCTAGTTCTTTTTTTCCTAACATCGCACCAACTGGGATTCCATTTGCCAAAGCTTTCGCCAAGGTAATAATATCCGGTTCGAGCTGATAGGCCTCAAAGGCATAAAAATTTCCGGTTCTGCCCATTCCTGTTTGAATCTCATCTATGATCAATAAGCTACCATTAGTTTTGCATAATTTGGCAACTGCCTGCAGCCACGCTTTTTCTGCCGGAATCACGCCGCCTTCTCCTTGGATAACTTCTAGCATGACCGCCGCCACGTCTTCATCCAACAATTCTTTTAGTGGCTCGAGCTGGTTATAAGGTACATAGTCAAACCCTTCGACGATGGGAAAAAATCCTTGTTGCAATTGCGGCTGTCCCGTCGCACTTAATGCGCCATAGGTCCGGCCGTGGAAGGAGTGTAAAAAACTAATGATTTTAGGCCGGCCAGTGGCTTTTCGGGCTAATTTAATAGCTGCTTCATTCGCTTCCGTCCCACTGTTACAGAAAAAGGCGAGATAATCTTTGCCCATCGTTAATTTTTCGGCGACGCTCTCTTGCAAGTGATTCGTGTATAAATTAGAGCTGTGCCAAATTTTTTGTGACTGCTCTTGCAACGCCTGCATCACCTTCGGATGTTTATGTCCTAGATTATTGACGGCGATCCCACTCATAAAATCTAAATAAGCTATTCCGTTTTGATCATAGACATAGCTACCTGTACCATCAACGAGATCAATCATGTCTCTGGCATAGTTTGGAAATAGATAGCTCATACGAATACCGCCTCCTTTGTGATGATCGTACCCGCTGTTTCAATACAATTTGTGATATGAACCTGTTTCACCCCATTTTCAAGGGAATCTACCGCACTGTCGACTTTAGGGATCATACCGCCAGTAATGACTGCCTCCGCTTTTAATGCTTTCACTTCTTCAATGGTGATTCTTTCCAGCCATTGATTTTGATACTTTACACCAGGAACATCTGTCAATAAATACAAAGCTTCTGCATCGATGGCTTCCGCAATTTTGCAAGCGGTCGTATCGGCGTTGACATTTAGCCACTGCCCTGTCTTAGTGATTCCTAATGGTGCAACGATAGGAATATATTGCTTCGCTAAGACATTCTTGATCACCTCGGGATTAATTTCTGTAATTTCTCCCACAAAGCCTAATTTTTGCTGATCGATTACTTTTCCTTGAATCAGTCCGCCATAAGAAGCATTTAGGCCAATCGGCAAAAAGCCTTGCTGCTGAAAAAGTGTGGTAATGATCGGCTGCACTTGTCCAATCAAAACCATCTGTGTGATTTTTAACGCTTGCACAGTCGTGACCCGTGAACCGTCTTTGATGACGACGGGAATATTCAGGCGATTCATCATTTCCGAGATATAATAACCGCCGCCATGAACAATGATGATCTCATGTCCCAGCGCTTGCCAGTCTTTGATTTGATTAAAGAAACCTGTTGTTAGATTATCGCTGGCGACGCCACCAATTTTAACGACTATTTTACCCATGATTATTCGCTCCTTAATTTGCTCGATTTAGGTATGATACAACGCATTCACTTCAACATATTTATAAGTCAAATCACAGCCCCAAGCCTTGCCTTTGGCTTCTCCGATATTTAAATCCACCGTGATCAGGATCGTTTCTTTTTCCAGCGTGTGTTTCATCTCGGTTTCATTAAACTCCTGCGGCTGGCTGTGTTTTAATAATTGTTGCTGGCCAATCCACAGATCAATTTTTTCAGGGTCCGTTTGGGAACCGGCATAGCCTACAGCACAAATGATCCGTCCCCAGTTTGGATCTTCACCAAACATCGCCGTCTTGACTAAAGTTGAACCGACAACTTTTTTAGCAGCTAGGCGGGCATCACTTGGATTAATTGCTCCCACGACTTCCACCTCGATCAGTTTGGTTGCACCTTCCCCGTCTTTTGCAATCAGCTTGGCTAATGCTTCGCTCACCAGTTGAAACATTTCAATGAAGGTCTCGTAAGCAGGTGTATCTATTTCGATCATAGGATTTTCCGCCAAGCCATTGGCTAGAACTAAAACCATGTCATTGGTTGAAGTATCACCATCTACCGTGATTTGATTGAAGGTGGTTTCTGTTTTATCGGCTAAGATTCCTTGCAATAACTCAGCTGAAATCTGTGCATCCGTAGTAATAAAAGCTAACATGGTCGCCATGTTGGGATGAATCATCCCCGATCCTTTAGCAACACCGGCCATTGTTACTCTTTGACCATTGATCTCAGCAGAAACAACGATTTCTTTGGTGCTGGTGTCAGTAGTCAAAATCGCTTCGTGAAAGTCATAAGGATTCGCTGTTGGCAAGTCAATTTGCTTAATCCCTTTTTCGATGATTTCCATCGGCAATTGTTTGCCAATCACTCCGGTAGAAGCCACTGCGACCGTTTCTTTAGGGACGGCCAATTGTTCAGCCGCTAAAGCCTGCATCGCCAAGGCATTTTCTGATCCGATTTTACCGGTACAAGCATTGGCATACGCCGAGTTTACAACGACCGCTTGAATGGTTCCATCGACCATCGCTTCTTTCGTAACAAAAATCGGAGCCGCCTTGACTTGATTCGTCGTATAAACTGCGGCGGCTGCCGCTGGGACGTCTGAATAGATCATGCCTAAATCTTTTTTAGTTTTTTTTAAACCACTATGTAAGCCTGCCGCGTGAAATCCTTTGGGGCTTGCGATAGTTCCTGCAATAATTTTCATCTAGTTCACTCCTCGAATGGTTTACGGATAGATCGGAATCATTTCCAATCCGGTCTTTTCATCCCAGCCCGCTAAATGATTTAAATTTTGGACTGCTTGCCCTGCTGCACCTTTGACTAAATTATCCAATACAGTAACGACCGTTATAATATGGGTAACCTCGTTATAAGCCACACCAATGTCACAAAAGTTGGAGCCAATGATTTGTCGTAAGCTGGGATAACTCTCTTGTTCTTGGATTCGGACAAAATACTTTTCTTGATAAAAGTCCTGATACAAGCGCCAGATGTCTCCTTGTGCGATTTTCTGACTGCTTCTGGCATAGGTTGTGATAAAAATTCCCCGAGTGACTGGGATTAATGACGTTGAGAACTGAATAGCAGGTACTTCTGCGTTCCATTTTTGTAGCTGCTGCATGATCTCTGGAATGTGCTGATGACTATTCATTTTATACAAAGTCATATTCTCATTACTATTGACGAAATGACTCGACTCAGATAAATTTTTTCCTGATCCTGATAGTCCTGATTTTGCATCAACAATAATTGAAGTCGGTTCAATTATCTTTTCTTGAACTAAAGGAGCCAATGATAATAACGTACCCGTAGCGTAACAGCCTGGATTGGCAATCAATTTAGAAGCCGGCTTGTTGTAGAAATCTGCTAAGCCGTAATGGGCCTGTTGCAAAAGCTCTAAAGGCGCACTTGAATTTTTATACCATTTTTCGTATTGCCCATCGGCTTTTAATCGGAAATCACCGGACAGATCAATCACTGGAAAACCTGCTTCCAAGAACGCTGCGGCGCTCTCCTTTGATATGCCTGACGGTGTTGCGAAGAAAACTAACTCGGCCTGCGCCATTATTTTGATTGGATCGATTGGCTCTAAAGGAAGGCTTAATAACTGTTTTAAATGCGGCAGATTGCGGTCGATTTCTTGGCCATTTTGTGAATGGCTATGGATTGAGACGATATCCACCTTTGGATGCTGTAACAAAATACGAATCAGTTCCACACCACTGTATCCTGTCACCCCAATAATCGCTACCTTCATATTAATCCCTCCTTGCAATTTTATAAAATTATGATTAGAAAACTGCTATTTCAGATGATTATACGTTTTGGTTTTATGCAAGTCAATGGTTTTTTATAAATTTATTTGTAGTTTATTTACAATAATATGCAAAAAAACAGCATTGAACTCCTCTTTATACAATTTCCTAAGAGTTCAACGCTGTTTTATTCAATTTTTACTTTAAAACAATCCGATGGCGTTGCCTTTTTCGTCAACATCCATATTTAATGCTGCCGGTTTTTTTGGCAGTCCTGGCATCGTCATGACATCCCCGGTTAGAGCAACGATAAAACCTGCACCGATTTTTGGTACAAATTCACGAATCGTTACCTCGAAATCGCTAGGTGCACCTAGCTTCGTTGGATCATCTGACAATGAATATTGTGTTTTCGCCATACAAACTGGTAAACGATCCCACCCATATTTTTTAAAACTGGCAAGCTGCTGCAATGCTTTTTTACTATAAACTACATCGGAGCCACCATAGATTTCTCGAACGATGGTTTCTACTTTTTCATTAAGGTCATCATGATCGCGAGAAAAGATTGAATGGAAATTATTTTCTTCTGTCGCAATTGTTTCTACTAGCGTATTCGCTAAATCAATCCCACCGTCTGGTCCTTTTTCCCAGACACTTGCTAATTCAACTTTGACATCTTCATTGGCACAAAGTTCTTTTAACAATTCAATCTCTTTGTCAGTATCACTGATGAATTGATTGATTGCTACTACAACTGGTAACCCATATTTACGCATATTGCGAATGTGCTTGGCTAAGTTACTGAAGCCATTTTTTAGGGCACTGAGATTTTCAGCGCTTAAATCTGTTTTTGCGACCCCACCGTGCATCTTTAAAGCCCGAATCGTAGCAACGATCACGACTGCATCCGGCGCCTTGCCTAAACTTGGTACCTTGATGTCCAAGAATTTTTCACCACCAAGGTCTGCACCAAAGCCAGCTTCAGTAACGACGTAATCTCCACTATGAAGTGCGGCTCTTGTGGCTAATATACTATTACAGCCATGAGCGATGTTTGCAAAGGGACCGCCATGAACAAAGGCGGGTGTTTGATAGATTGTTTGAACGAGATTCGGTTTGATCGCATCCTTCAGCACTAATGCCAACGCACCTTCAATTTTTAAATCCCCGACAGTGACCGGTTCACGCTCAAAGGTATAGGCGACAACGATGTTCGACAAACGCCGTTTCAAGTCATTAATGTCTGTTGCTAGACAAAGGATTGCCATGATCTCACTGGCTACAGTAATGTCAAAGCCATCTTCTCTCGGCACACCATTAATCGGACCTCCTAAGCCCACCGTAATATGGCGCAGCTCACGATCATTTAGATCGACCACTCGTTTCCAAATCACGCGACGAGCATCGATATTTAATTCATTGCCTTGGTGAATATGGTTATCTAATAAGGCAGACAAAGCATTGTTTGCGGTAGTAATCGCATGCATGTCGCCAGTAAAATGCAAATTAATATCTTCCATTGGCAACACCTGTGCATAACCACCACCCGTTGCTCCACCTTTGATTCCCATCACAGGACCCAAAGAAGGCTCTCGAAGTGCAATCACTGTCTTTTTGCCAATTTTATTTAAGGCGTCCCCTAAGCCGATGGTTATTGTTGACTTTCCTTCACCGGCTGGGGTTGGATTGATCGAGGTGACTAGGATCAGTTTTCCTTCTGGATTTTTTTTCATTCGATCTAATGCATCGAACTCGATTTTTGCTTTGTATTTTCCGTGGAGCTCGAGATCGTCAAAAGATAAATTGATTTTTTCAGCGATTTCCGTAATTGGTGTTAACGAGGTTGCTTGTGAGATTTCGATATCTGATTTCATAAAAACTTCCTTTCCCGAACGTTATTCAGAGAAATATACCTTTTTATTCGTTCAATAATATTATAACGAATTTTTTTAAGAAAAACACTACTGAGAATCGGTAAACTCATTGATTCGCAATTTTTGTTTCCATCACGTATAATGAAATCAGCAATTGCAAAGGAGTGTTGCAGAATGAATAGCGGCATTGTTAAATGGTTCGATGAAAAAAAGGGATACGGTTTTATTGACTATGAAGAGAATCAAGAAGTTTTTGTTCACTTCACTGCTATTGAAGAAGAGGGATTCAAAACATTGGATTCTGGTGACGAAGTTGAATTTGTAATTGTAGAGGGTGCCCGGGGTATGCAGGCTGCCCATGTTAAAAAGAAATAAACGAAAAGATCAGTCATGACTGATCTTTTCGTTTATTTCTTGCTTTATTTCGATCTCAGGGTAATAGGCTGAAAACGTAGCGACAAAAGATGCCTTACTTTTTTTTGTTAGCCCTAAGTGAAAATTTGTCCCACTTAGCCCTTTGCGTTTAAGAACCACGCCATCTTTTCGAACAATTAAACAATCGATATGTTCTCTAAGGATCGTTTCCCTCCTCCAAACTCTTGAAAAGCGAACCTTGATCTCTTTTTCATTAATCAATAAATAGCGATGGAGTCCCATCACTACGAAGAAAATAAAGAGGCCGATAATGATATTTCCTTGTAAATAAGGATGCGTCTTTTCAAGGGTTAGAATCAAACCATAAAAAAGAACAATGAAGGTCGATGACCAGTAGATAATACTAATCGATAATTCTGGTTGCCAAAAATAACGTTTCTCATTCATTCCTATACTCCTAGTCTTAAAAAAGGGTTCACAAACTCAATATCAACTAATGCCGTAATCTCCTTTTCACCAAAAAAAAATTCTCTTTATTAACAAAAAGGATGGTCATCATGATAAAAGTTTTTACAGATGCCGCTAGCAATACCAAAAGAAGCGGCGGTGGCATCGTCATAATCGCGGAAGAACAAAAACAATTGGCTCTACCACTGATAGAAGCCGACAATCATCAAGCTGAGCTAGCGATTATTATCCATGCACTGCATTATTTAATTGATCATCAGTTAAATGATCAAACGGTTTTTATTTATTCCGATAGTAAAACTGCAATAAAAATTCTAGACCAAGGACAAACAAAAAACAAGCGATTCCTTCCATATTTATCAGAGTTTAATGAATTGACACCACAATTCCCCCTCCTTCTCCTTCAGTGGATCCCTGAAGCAAAAAATAAGGGGGCGGATAATTTAGCACGGCAAGGCCTGCAGAAAAAATTATAGTACCGGGGAAAGCAAGCGTGAAAAGCGTTGCTTGAAATTCAACCAGTAAGATTGATTCGCGATCATTTCATCGGTTAATTGAATACAATTTTTCATATCAGCTTCAAATATTTCTTTGAACTGCTTAGCTACTGCCGGATCATAAATGAAGCTGCTGACTTCAAAATTCAACTCATAACTTCGAATATCTTGGTTGGTTGAGCCGAAAGTAGCCAGCTCATCATCAACGACGATCGTTTTGGCGTGAATAAAGCCATCGGCATAATGGTAAATCTTTACGCCTCGCTGATGTAAAAAGTTAGCATAGTATTGCGTAGCCCGATAGATGAAAGGATGGTCTGGCATATTCGGCACCATGATACGCACATCAATTCCTGAACGAACGGCGATCAAGATTGCTGAAATCATCGTCTCGTCTGGAACTAAATAAGGACTTTGGATCCAAACACTTTTTTCAGCCGACAAAATTAGCCGCACAAACCCATCCTTGATAATCTGCTCTTCTGCCGAATCTGGTCCGTCCGCCACAATCTGCATCGGTACCCCTTTTTTGATTTCTTTTTCAGGCAGCACGAAGTATTCTGGAAAATAAGCCATCCGATCTTCTTTGTTAGCCACTGACGCATTCCAATCGCGAATAAAGATTTCTTGTAGAGTAAAACTGGCAGTACCCTCAATTCTTCCATGAGTATCACGCCAGCGACCGAAACGTTCCGACTCACCTAAGTACTGATCCCCTACATTAAAACCACCAGTCCAACCAATTTGACCGTCTATCACTACAATTTTCCGATGCAAATGGTAGTTCAAACGTGTTTTCGCTAAAATATTTTTGGACGTAATGAACGGCGTCACTTGCCCGCCGTTTTTAATCAACGTTTCAAAAAACTTTCGATTCGTTTTAGGTGAACCCCATGGATCATAAATCATCCGTACCTCGACACCCTCAGCTGCTTTTTTTTCAAGGATACGTAAAAAGCGATTTCCGATGTGATCATTGAAAAACGCATAGTATTCTACGTGAATATTGCTTTTTGCAGCTTCTAAATCAATAAACAACCGTTCAAACTTATCGTTTCCGTCTAAAAAGAATTCCAGCTCATTGCGAATCGCTAAAGGCGACTCGTCTAAATTTTGAAAGAATTTTACTAAAGCTTTCGCTGTAGGATAAAGCTGGTCTGGCTCATTATAATCCACATGCTGATTGTCTTGACGAATCATTTCGTTGATTTCTTTCACTCTTTTTTCGTCTTCTTGCTCGAAACGATACATCGTTTCCCCATCGATTCCACGACCGCAAAAAGCATAAATTAAAAAACCGATTACGGGTAAAAAGATCAAGGTCAACAACCATGCCCAGATTGTCGTAATATTTCTAGGCTTCCTGAAAACGGTAATAATTGCACCAATCGCATTGGCGATAAAAATAAATAAGATAATTTGTTCAATAATTCCCAAATGGTCCCCTCTTTTCAACTAATTTTCTCATTTTGATTATACCGAAAGTCGAGACGCTTTAAAAGAAACACGCTGTTTTAGAACAAATAAAAAAAACAGCGTCTCGCTCAGACTATCGCACACACTAGCTTTCTAGCTAGTTGCGACTCTCCCGCTTGACGCTGTTTTTCTGTTTTTAAATTACGCTAACCAATTGGCTACTTCTGCCAAGGCAGCGGATAAACCGGCTGGATTTTTCCCTCCAGCTTGGGCCATATCTGGACGGCCGCCGCCACCGCCGCCAACCTTTGGTGCGATTGCTTTAATTAAGTCTCCTGCTTTTAAACCTTTTTCATTAGCTGCTGGACTCATAGCTGCTAAAAGGTTGACCTTTTCTCCTTGGACCGTGCCAAGAACTAAAACATCAGATAAAGTTTTTTGTTTCCATTGATCGGCTAATTGACGTAATTGGTTCATGTCTTTTACGTTGACTTGCGCTGTGATCACAGTCGTTCCGTTGATTTCCTTCACATCTTTAAAGACATCGCCAGCTTGTTGATTGGCTAATTTTGTTGCTAGCTGTTCATTTTCTTTTTGTAGTTCACGTAATTGCTGTTGCAATTGTTCCGTTTTGCTGACGACTTCTTTGATTTGTGGGGATTTCACGATTTGCGCGACTTTGATTAGTTGTTCTTCTTCTTCACGGAACGCTTCATAGGCTTCTTTTCCTGTTAACGCTTCGATCCGTCGAACACCAGCACCGATGCCTGATTCAGAAACAATTTTGAATAAGCCGATGTCTTCCGTATTCGCTACGTGGGTTCCACCACACAATTCGATTGACCAGTCGCCAATGTTAACTACACGAACATCGTGGCCGTATTTCTCGCCGAACAATGCCATCGCACCCATGTTTTTAGCGGTGTCAATATCAGTTTCGATCGTTACGACCGGAATGGCTTCCCAAATTTTTTGGTTGACGATTTTTTCCATTTCTTTTAACTCAGTAGCTGTTACTTGACCAAAATGTGTGAAGTCAAAGCGTAAATGTTTGTCCGTCACTAATGATCCCGCTTGGTTCGCGTGAGCGCCTAGCACTTCCTTCAAGGCTTTATGCAAGACGTGAGTCGCTGTGTGATTTTTGATGACTTTGTTACGGAAAGCAGCGTTAACTTGTAAGAAATAGTTTTCGCCTTCTTTTAATGGAGCCAGTACTTCAACTGTGTGCAAGGCTTGGCCATTAGGCGCTTTTTGGACATCTACGACATTGGCGATGATTTTCCCGGATTGATCAACAATCATGCCAATATCCGCGATTTGTCCCCCCATTTCAGCATAGAAAGGCGTTTCAGCAAACATTACTTGTGCTTCGCCTTCTGACACTTCAGCAACGATTCCATTATCTTGTATTACCACAAGTAGTTCGCTTTCGTTTTCTAAATGTTCATAGCCGACAAATTTGCTGGCGACTTTGATGTCACCTAGTAAAGCCGTTTGAACCCCCATTGATTTTTCAGTAGTTCGTGCAGCCCGCGCCCGTTCTTTTTGCGCTTCCATTTCGACTTCAAAACCTTCGTGGTCAACTTTCAGGCCTTCATCTTCAGCAACTTCTTCCGTTAATTCAACTGGGAAGCCGAATGTATCATATAACTTAAAGATCGTTTTCCCGTTCAGAGTGGTTTCATTATGATCCTTTAATTCAGCCAAGACGTCGTTTAACATCGTTAAGCCGTCGTTAATCGTTTCATGGAAACGTTCTTCTTCCGTGCGAACAACTTTTTCGATAAACGCTTCTTGCTGTTTGACTTCGGGATAATAGCTCACCATGATCTCGCCCACCACAGGGACTAATTTATACAAGAAGGCTTGATCGATGCCTAATTTTTTACCATGCATCACTGCACGACGTAATAAACGGCGCAACACATAGCCACGACCTTCATTAGAAGGCAAAGCGCCGTCACCAATCGCAAAAGCTAATGAACGAATATGATCGGCGATTACTTTGAATGAAATATCTAATTGTTTATCCACGCCATATTTTTTGCCGCTTAATTCTTCAACTTTACCTATGATTGGCAAGAATAAATCTGTTTCAAAGTTGGTTGGCGCATCTTGAATGATTGAAACCATCCGTTCAAGTCCCATGCCCGTATCAATATTTTGATGTGGCAATGGTTCGTAAGTTCCTTGTGGGGTATGGTTAAATTCTGAGAACACAAGATTCCAAATTTCCAAGTAACGTTCATTTTCGCCGCCAGGATAATTTTCCGGATCGTCTTCAGCTAGATCGTTAAAAGACTCTCCACGGTCATAAAAAATTTCTGAGTCAGGACCACTTGGGCCAGCGCCTAAATCCCAGAAATTGTCTTCGATTTCAACGACATGATCCGCTGGAATACCAACTTCTTCTAACCAGATCCGTTTTGCTTCTTTATCCTCTGGATAGACGGTGACATATAATTTATCTGGATCAAAGCCGATCCATTCTGGTGATGTCAGAAATTCCCAGGCCCATTCGATGGCTTTGACTTTAAAATAATCCCCGATCGAGAAGTTTCCTAGCATTTCAAACATCGTATGGTGACGCGCTGTTTTTCCAACGTTTTCAATATCGTTAGTACGAATTGATTTTTGCGCATTAGCGATCCGTGGGTTTTCCGGTACCACACTGCCATCAAAGTATTTTTTCATGGTAGCAACACCAGAATTGATCCATAATAAGGTTGGGTCATTAACCGGAACTAATGACGCACTTGGTTCGATCATATGATCCTTCGTTTTAAAGAAATCCAAAAACATTTGGCGCACTTCAGCGCTTGATAATTTTTTCATCTATTCTCCTCTTTCCTAAAAAAAATAAAAACTACCACTGCAGTCAAGGACGAAAACTCGCGGTACCACCTTGATTGCAATGATAGTTTGATCATTACCTCTTCAGCTCGTTAACGCTGAGCAGCGTTGATTTTTCAATCAAAATTTTTTGGGGAGCAATTTATTTTTCGCCACGTGCAACTTTCAGCAATCGTACACTTTCTGTGGAGGCGTAAAGAATAAACCATATCCTGTTAAGAGTATAGAAAAAACTCTGACAAAAGTCAAACTAGACTTTGATTAAGATTGCTTTACGGTATAAATACTCGCTTGGTGCTAAAACTTTTTCATGCAACAGCATCGCATCATTCGCAAAGTAGGTCGCAAGTGGTAAGAAATCAACGATCGGTATTCCAACTTGATTCTTTTTATTCCGTAACTTTAAGACCCCGGGATCTTCTGTGATCTCAAAGCGTTCCATTGAGGTATCAAAAAACAGGCCAAACATATTGGCTTTCTCCATCATTTTACGAACACTTTTTCCACGATAGGGATCATTAATGTTTAGATCATTGCCCCAGCGGAATAAACGACGGCTTCCAGCTCCATTTACGTATTCCCACTGATCCTCCGTTAATAAATCAAAGTTCTTTTTACGAATTTTCTTTCGCAAGCTGGAATACGTGTGATTCTCGTGACTAAAGACGTGGTAATAATCGCTGTTGGGAACCATTTCAATATACCAGCGCTCTTCTTTCAAGACATTTTTCGGGAAAGACCAAACCATACTTTCCTCAGCCGTTAAAGTTGGAAACAGTACGTCTTTGATTTCTTGTTCAAAGGCTGAAAATTGATCCGCTTCTCCTTCAAAACTGCCTGTGACCGCATCGTAAACCCCTAGATAACTGGTACCAGCCGGTAATGCCTGTCGCTGAACAAACATTGGTGGGATTTGGACTTTACGCAAATTAGTCGTCTTATCGTTGATCAGTTCCCCTAACGAATCCACATCAAAAAAATTATATTGTCCACGCAACTCTTCGGGAATTGTGATCTCTTTTGCATTTGGTGCCGTCTCTAATAATGACAGTCCTTTTGTTCCAAGATTCCACCCCAAGATGGCATCTTTGTTTCCAGGAATAAAAACAAATTCTTCTTCATCGAAAGACAATTGAAACGTTTGACATTTAATACCATATAATTCGAAATCTTTTAGCTCAATATCTGAGATCTTCATTAAAGGATTTACAAAATGTAGCAATAACTGACTTAACAACGTTCGCTTTTCTTTTGGTGTTAAGCGTTTCCAATAGGACCAGTCTAATTGATCTAATAAGTTCATAAAACTTTCTGCCTCCTCCAACACTACTATGATAAAATTATACCATTATCAGCATGAAATGAGGAAAAAGATGAGGGAAATTTTCGGATCTGAACCAGCTACGCAAGCAGCTGCCTTTTGTTTGCGCTACCAAGTCTTTGTTTTAGAACAAGGAATTTCACCAGAACTAGAATTCGATGCGTTGGATACGCCGGATCGGCGCTATATCGTTCTTTTCGATGGAAATATACCGGTGGCAACCGCTCGTTTTCAAACGATTCATAACACTATTTTGAATCCTGATCGATTATGTGTGGCCAGAAGTTTTCGTCAGCAAGGGCTAGGGAAAAAACTTTTATCAAAATTAGAAAAACTAGGCTTGGCTGAAGGGTATAAGACTTCTCTACTTTCAGCTGAAGTCAGTGCACAAATTTTTTACGAAAAATCGGGGTACCATGTCGTATCCGATATTTTTAAGGAAGATGGCATTCCTTGCGTAAAAATGCAAAAAGCGCTAGCTGCCGACGAATAGTCGGGGCTAGCGTTTTTTGGCTTATGAATTCGAACGTTTTTTGTTTTTTCGTGCGCCACGTTCTTCTTGGCGACGAGTTTGGCGACGTTTTTGTTTATTTGATTCTGAGATTGCGCGATCAATTTTCTTTTTGTAACCAGGTTTGATTTTTTTCTTCGATTTTTTGACCAAACCAATCAAGGTAGGATCTAATTCATCTTTTGATTTTTCACGTTTTTTACGACGGTTGCGGTCATAGGTGTCAACGATCTCATCATTTTTAATTTCCTTCGGTTGGAAAGTCACGCCAAGATTCTCGATTAAATTCACACTGTTTTCATCACTTGGACTGTACAGCGTAATCGCTGTCCCTGACATTCCATTACGGCCGGTCCGTCCGACACGGTGAATAAAGAAATCTAAATCTTGTGGAATTTCCGCGTTAATCACATGAGAAACGCCTTCGATATCGATCCCGCGGGCAGCCAGATCGGTGGCGACTACATATTGATATTCCAAATTTTGAACTTGACGCATCACCCGTTTTCGTTCACGTGGCGAGATATCTCCGTGAATTTTTGCGACCTTCAAGCCCTGTGCTTTCAGGTAGCCACTGATTTCATCAACATGCTGTTTCGTGTTGGCAAAAACAATCGCTAAATACGGATGTCCCACCGTTAACAATTGATAAATCAAACGATTGCGATCTTTTCCCTTAGTGGAGATCAGCCAGTTCTCAATCGTATCCGAAATGACCGCTTTTGACTTGATTTCTTCCATCACTGGATTTTCCATGTATTTTAATAGGAAAGGACGTAATTTTTCTGGGATCGTCGCTGAAAAAACCAGCATTTGTAAATGCTTAGGCAAACGTCCAGCAATTTGATCGACTTCATGCAAGAAGCCCATATCTAAGGTCATGTCCGCTTCATCGACAACAAAATGTTGCGCCGTGTGTACTTTCAACGCCTGCTCATTCATCATATCTAAGATACGCCCCGGTGTGCCGATCACTACATGAGGCTGATGACTACTAGTTAATTTATCTAACTGACGTTGCTTATCGGTTCCTCCAACAAAATTCGATACACGAATCTCTGTAGGTGAAAATTCTGCGATTTGGCTGGCTGCTTGATAAATTTGAGCAGCAAGCTCCCGACTTGGTGCAGTGATTAACACTTGCACTTCGTCTTTTGTGCCATCGATCTTATCCATCAATGGCAATAAAAAAGTATGGGTCTTACCAGAACCGGTCTGAGACTGACCGATCACATTTTTTCCTTTTTTAATTAAAGGAATTAATTTTTCTTGAACCTCTGTTGGTTCGGTAAAACCTTTATCCTTGATCGCTTCAAAAATAAATGGTTGGAAATTAAATGATTCAAACGTTCGCATGTTATACCTCTTTCTTTAACGTACTAATCGTATACGTGTGGCTTGCTTTGTCATGGAATAGGCGGTTTTTTCTCCTTATGAGAGCATACAATAAGTTGAATAGAAATAAAAGCAAAATTCCTAAACTAAGTAGCCCAAAAGTAACATAAGCAATAAAAACAGTGTGGTTGGTTGTTGTCAGATGAGTCATAGTAAATTGAAAAATCATTAAAAGGCCATACAAAAGGAAGTAAAACGCGCTGTAGCGTTTAACCAAACTACTGAATCGAATATGTTCTCGTCCGTTTTCAATTACTTGGATCCGTACGACTTTCTTCCCTATCGTCTGTCCATTCCAGAAATACATCAAAATCATAAAATAAAGAGTTACCTGAAGCACGAGATTAACAAATGGATAGCTTAGAAAATCATTCAGTTTAGTTGGTAACAGGCTTGAAAAAAAGCTCAAAATCGTACTGATAAAATTAATAACGATCCAATCGATTATTAAAGCTACCAACCGGCGCAATAGCGTCACTCGATGACCTTTTTCCAGAGATTCAGAGTCCAATTCATTTCTGGTTGGTAAAAAGAATGTAAAGAGCGGTGCACAAATAAAGCCGATAGTGCCACCAATCGTATTATGCAGCAAGTCATTTACATCAAACAGACGATACGGTCTTGGATAAATAAAATACAACCCACTTAGCTGAGTCAGCTCGAAAAAGAGCGACAAACAAAAGCTTGCCAGGATCGTTTTACTAATCGAGAATTTGAAATAGTACCGACAATAAATTCCAAAAGGAAACAATAAGAAAATATTAAAGACCGGCTCCAAAAAAACGCTTTGCTTCATCGCTGGTAGATACGTGCTAGGATGATTCAACTGCAGCACCGTTTGGTTCATAAAATTGTGCCACGACTGGAATAAATGCAGTTCATAGCGTGGACTCGTCATTTGCGCCACGGCGCTGATACTTGGCAGTGGCAAGATTACTAGATAATAAGCACATAATAAATAGAAAACAAAGGAGTACAAGATTAAGCTTCGAAGTTTGCCTAATTGCCCATACTTTCGATAATAGTAAATTAAAAAAGGTGCAGCAATCAGCATCGCTAAAAATGGAAAAGTCAGCACCGCCGCTTTAATTGGAAAAATATAACTGTTCATGCAATTCCCTCATTCGTCATAGTTAGTGAAACAGATGGTGATAATAAAGAGTTTTAAAAAGTTGTGGTAAAATAAATGCAGTATCTACAAAATAAAGTTCATTGATAAAAAATTCATGGAGGTCATTCTAAATGTTAAATCCCCTTTTTGCCTTTGGCGTCCCGGCGGCACTATTAGTTGCATACGCTGTTTTTTTCTTTTTTAAAAAAGCAAAACAAAAAGAATATCGACGGTTTGTTTTAACTTTGATATCCGTCTTTTTAACGACTTTTAGCTATCAAGTCTATAATTATAGTCGAACAGTCATCAAGCTTAGCACCCCAGCCAGCTTTGAAAAAAGCTTCGGCTACAGCCAAGGACGTTTAATCGTACCCTTCATTTCAGGTGCTATTTTAACAGGCATCAATGTCTATTATCTGTTTCGTCAATTTAGAAAAAAAGAATAACAGGCAGCCTGTTATTCTTCTAAGCTAAAGAATTTGATTTCAACATCATTTAACAATTTCAATGTATTTAAATCTAAACGAACCCACTCTTTAGAGGCCGCAAGATATTGATTATTTTCAAAACTGATTTCAATCTCATTTAAAAGCTGTTCGGGACTGCTAAAAACATGGGTGTCTTTTTCCAGCAGCACAGTAACGAGAGCAGGATTTTCAATTAGAAAATAATCCGCCTGATACTTATATAGAATAATTTGATAGGTTTTATTTTTTAGTTCACAACGAATAGCAAACAATCCTTCTGATAAATTGGATAGTTTTATAGCGACTTCATTGGGACTCAATATTTCCTGATGTAACATCTTTAGAGTTCCTCCTAACCATTGATCATTATAGAAGAAAAATGTTATGACAGGAAGTATAATGCTTTATTTGCATTAAATTCTCAAATTTTGTTTTAAATCTAACTACAACTGACTTATATATCCCACTCTTCATAAAATCTTTTTAAAAACTCTTCCATGAAGGTCTTTCGCTTCCCTGCTTCTTCTTTACCTGCCAATGTATTCATCGTTTCAGGCAACTTAAACAATTTTTCATAAAAATGATTGATCACGGTACTTTTTTCCCGATATGCTTGTTTCGTTGTAAAACGTTTAGGCGCTACATTGGGATCATATAACGGGCTTTGGGTATGTCCACCGTAATAGGCCGTTCGTAAGATGCCGATCGCCCCTAAAGCATCGATGCGATCTGCATCTTGAACAATTTGACCCGCTAATGATAGTTGTGCTTTGCCAGCCTCAAGCTCCTTCGAATAAGAAAGGTTCTCAATAATATAAAAGATTTCTTCTATTTCGCCTTCTGAAAGCCCCAGATCTGTTAAAAATATACGAAGTTCATCGGCTTCTGTCGCGATATCTGCAACTACCTTATCATCGATTACATCATGAAGATAACTAGCTGCTACAATGATTGCTTGATCTTTTACCCCTTCTTGTTCAGCCAATCTACTGGCAATCTTAGCCACCCGCTCCACATGATAAAAATCATGTCCACTACGATCGCTACCTAACTTTTCCTTGGCGTACTGGCGAATCATCTCCAGCTTATTCTGCATCGTTACGGGGCTTTCTTGGTGGGCGTTCGCCCCAATATTGAAATAGATCCGTTCTGATTGCACCATTGTACAATTTTCGTTTCTTCGTGGCTTTTGCACCATAGAATTCTTCGAAGGCCAAATCGCTCGTCAAAATATATTTGCTCCATGTTTTCAATGGACGGAAGACCTCTCCCATTTCTTTATACAAAACCCGAACCTGTTCTTCTTCTCCCAAACGTTCTCCGTATGGTGGATTTGCTACGATCACACCGTAGTCCTTTTCGGTTTTGAAATCTTTCACCGCCCGTTGCTTGAATTGGATGGAATCTCCTAACCCAATTTCTTCCGCATTGGCTTGTGCAATTTCAACCATCCGACCATTGATATCCGAACCAGCAATATCTAACACGATATCATAATCCGCTGCTTCATCCGCTGCTGCGCGTACCTTTTCAAACACCTGAGGATCAAACCACTCCCAATCCTCACAAGCAAATCCGCGATTAAAACCAGGGGCGATATTATGGCCGATTAAAGCTGCTTCGATACATAACGTACCTGAACCACAAACAGGATCATAGAAAGGCCGATCTTTGCGCCAATTTGTCAGCATCACTAAGGCTGCCGCCATATTTTCTTTTAATGGTGCCCCACCCTTTTCTAACCGATAACCACGTTTAAACAAGCTTGGTCCAGTCGTATCTAATGTCAAAACGACATGATCTTTCAGCAATGCGACTTCTAGTTGAAACAAAGCACCTGTTTCCGCCAATGGTACACGTGCAGGTCGATGATAAACTTCACGCAAGCGTTCAACAATCGCTTTTTTCGTGATTGCTTGGCAATCTGGTACACTGTATAATTTTGATTTGATTGAACGTCCAGCTACTGGAAACTCGGCATCCAAAGGTAGCACATCTTCCCAAGGGATCGCTTTGACCTTTTCAAATAATTCATCAAACGTATAGGCATCAAATTCGCCAACGATGATTTTCACTCGGTCCGCTGTTCGCAACCATAAATTTGCGGTGGCAATTGTTTCTAAATTTCCTTTGAAACGGGCGCGTCCATTTTCAACTTGGCAATCAATCCCTAAATCTCTCAATTCTTTGCCGACCAGCGCTTCAATACCTGCCGCTGCAGTGGCAATTAAGTTATATTGTTTTTCCATAATAGCTCCTTTTTTACTAATATAATATATAGTAGCTTATTTTTTCAAAAACATGAAAAATGACATCACTCTCTTCTACATGTACGATGAGGCCACACGGCTTGTTCAATTTTTTATAGAACAATGGGTTACCTCATAAGATATACACGGCGAAAAGCCTCACTCGAAAAAAAAACCTTCACAACAAAGTTGGAAGGTTCCCTGAATTGCTGCAATTTTTTGTAAGCCATGTTTTGTACGTTGAACTACTCAGGGTAGTGAGAACAACGTGGTAATCATCTATCTCCGGCAAAATTGCCGTCTCTTTCATCGTTCATTTCCTTAGAAAAAGCGCCCCTACCATTGTTTGGGTTGCTCGCTCGAGGGGTTTACCGCGTTCCACCATTTTGATTTCTCAAAATGCTTCGTCACTGTGGCACTTTCAAGAATACTCAGGCATAGATTGCTCCTTAGCCCTTTTTTCTGCCGTTACTTCAAAAGAAGTACCTTAGCTTATGGTTTCGCTAAGCACGAACACTACAGACATCGCAGTCTGTGCGAGCATGGACTTTCCTCAGCCTACGTAATGTAGACCGCGATCACCAAAAAATTGCATCATTTAATTAGAATTGACGAGTTTTTTCAATATCACTTTCGTCTTGTGTGTAGTTTTGGCTAAAATCAGTTGACGCAGCGTTGTTTGCTGATTGCTGATCTAATTTCTTGCCGAAAACTTCTCTCTCAAGATTTGATAAACGTTTCAGAATATCAAAATTCGTAACCGCTGAACTCTTAGGAGCCGCTTCTTTTACACGCGAAGCAGTTGGCTGTGCTTTTGATAGCTGTTCAACTTTTGCTTTCAGCCGATCGTTTTCTTCTTTCAAGGTCAATATTTCTTTGTTATAAGCTTCATAATCTTTGATTACATTGTCCAAAAATTCGTCAACCTCGATTGGATCATAGCCGCGCATTTTTGTTTTAAATTCTTGCTCCAAAATATCATTAGGAGTATAGATTACATTCGCCATTTTTCCACCTCATTAGCTCTTAACTTAATTTACTTTCCAATATATTCTAGCTGATATATCGAAGGAAATCAAACACTATCCCCAAGTTCTGAGGAATTTTCTAAATCATCCATCGTGATTGTAAGTAAATCGTAAGAATTTTTTAATTGGTATTTTTCAACATCCGCTAAGAAAAATTTACTTTTACCTGGATACTCAGTATCATATACTACTAAAGCAGCATCTGTATGCTCCAATAAGAAACTTACATGATTTTTAAATTGTCCAGGATTTTGATAAGGTTGATGGCTAACTGATTCAACAAAATCAGCCTTTTGGACAAGCTCGCTTAAAATTAATTGATTGTGTTCTTTCCAATTATTTCCAAAGTTTTCAAAAGGAAAGATAATTGCTAGGTGCAGTTCTGGATAATTGTTTTTCAATTCATTGACTACCTGGCCTGCCCAGACTTCTGTTCCTAAACTACCACTGATCATGATCCATTCAAGTCCGTTTTCAATCAACGCTGTCAATTCTCTTTTTAAAACATTCTTAATTACTTGCACTCGCGGATCTTGCTCGCTAAAAATTCCTAGTTCATAGCTTTGATATCCAGTGACATACAGGCGCTTGATGGTTTCATTCATTTTTTTTCCTTACTTTCACTTAAAATTAAAATATCTTGCAAAAAAATTTGATATAATAGCAAATAGGAGTGTGATAAAGATGGCCTTCTATTATCCTAATGGTCAATTATTTTCACAAAAAAATCCGCGAGAAGCTTCATTAAAAAAAGAAACAACGTTTGCCAATCGCGGGATGCGCTTTGAAGAAGCCATCAATCAAAGCAACGAATACTATATTACTCATGATAAGGCAGTTGTCCATAAAAAGCCAACACCACTTCAAATCGTTAAAGTCGACTATCCTAAACGGAGTGCTGCGGTGATTCGCGAAGCTTACTTCCGGCAACCCTCCACAACGGATTACAATGGTGTCTATCGTGGGTACTATTTAGATTTTGAAGCGAAAGAAACAAAAAACAAAACTTCTTTCCCGCTGAAAAATTTCCATCAGCATCAAATCACCCATATGGCGCAATGCTTGAAGCAGGAAGCAGTCTGCTTTGCCTTATTATGGTTTTCAAGCTTAAATCGTTGTTTTTTTCTTTCTGCTGAAAAACTGATCACCTATTGGCAAGAACAAGAAACTGGCAAAAAATCAATACCGCTAGAGACAATCGAAACCGTTGGTATCGAGATCACGCCGCAAATCGCGCCAAGGATTCCATACTTAACTGCGGTGGAACAATATCTTGAAAAAAGGAGTTAATCAAATGGCTAAGCCCTCTCGTTCGCAGAAAAATTCGCGAACCCCTCAAGTAAAGAAAACTCAACCAAAAATGAAAAAGAACCGGCACATCGGCTTAAAAATCATGATTGCTATCGTTGGATTTCTTTGCGTCGCCCTTTTAAGCGGCATCGGTATCTTTTTCTACTACGTGAAGGATGCACCGGATTTGTCTGAAAAAAAGTTAGATGCGACTGTTTCTTCAAAACTCTTTGACATTGATGGCAATGAGTTTGAAGACTTAGGTGCGGAGAAGCGGGAAAAAATTGCGGCTGACAAAATTCCGCAAGAACTAGATGACGCGATCGTGTCTGTTGAAGACCGTCGTTTCTTTAAACATAATGGTGTTGACCCTGTACGGATTTTAGGATCAGCATTACACAACATCACGAATAAAGGAGGGCTTCAAGGTGGAAGTACCTTGACTCAACAGCTCGTGAAACTTTCCTTTTTCTCTACAAAAGCATCTGATCAGACACTGCGTAGGAAAGCTCAAGAAGCCTGGCTGGCAATTCAGCTTGAAAAAAAATATTCAAAACAAGAAGTTTTAACTTACTACATCAATAAAGTTTACATGGCTAACGGTCTTTACGGAATGGAAACAGCAGCAGAAAGTTATTTTGGAAAAGAACTTCAACATCTTTCTATCGCTCAAACTGCATTACTAGCTGGCATGCCACAAGCCCCAAATTCATATGATCCTTATAAACACCCTGAAGCTGCGAAAGAACGTCGTTATACGGTTCTTTACACTATGCTAAAGAATAAAAAAATCTCACAGGAAAATTATGATACGGCAACAAAAGAACCGATCGATCAAGGACTATTACCTTTACAAACTGATAATCAAGAACGTAAAGTAGCAGATAATTACGTTAAAGAAGTGATTGCTCAAGTAGAGTCAAAAACTGGAAAAAATGTTTATACCGATGGCTTAGATATCTACACAAATTTAGATACAGACGCTCAAAACAAACTATATTCTATTGTTAATGGCGATGAATACGTTCAATATCCAGATAAAGACCTACAAGTTGCTGCAACGCTTGTTGATAGTAAAACCGGACGCGTCACCGCTCAAATTGGTGGTCGAAATATTGCTGATGACGTTTACTTAGGAATGAATCGAGCAGTTAATACAAACCGTGACTTTGGTTCTACGGTTAAGCCAATTACCGATTACGGCCCAATGTTTGAATATGAACAAAAATCAACAGGAACCATGATCGATGATGCTCCTTACTTCTACCCTGGAACGAAAAATGAAGTGAAAAACTGGGACCTGACCTATCAAGGCCGGATCACATATCGCAAAGCACTTTATGATTCACGGAATGTGCCAGCAGTTAAAGTTTTTAATGAAGTTGGCGCGGAAAATGCCGCGAAATTTTTGAAAAATTTAGGTATCCAATACAAAGACATTCAACAATCAAACGCGATTTCAAGTAATACTGAAACGCAAGATGGCACAAAATATGGTATCTCCACCGAAAAGATGGCTGCCGCTTATGCTGCCTTTGCCAATGGCGGAACCTATAACGAACCACTTTATATCAATAAAATAAAATATCAAGACGGATCAGAACAGACCTTCGAGAACAAAGGCGAAAAAGCGATGGAACCCTACACCGCTTATATGATCACTGATATCCTAAAAGACGTTATCTTAAAAGGGACTGGGACTTATGCCCAAATCCCCAACCTATTCCAAGCGGGCAAAACAGGAACTTCCAATTATACTGACGATGAATTAGCGAAGATCCCTCATTTAGGATCAATCTCACCGGATGTCATGTTTACCGGCTACACACCACATTATTCTTTATCCATTTGGACAGGCTACGACAAACGGATGACACCGATCACTGATGCTTCATCAAATATCGCTCAAGAGGTTTACCGCGAGTTGATGAGCTATGTATCTGAAAATGTGCCCAATGATGATTGGGTAATGCCAGACGATGTAATTCGAAGTCGAAACGAGCTTTATGTCAAAGGATCATCAGCGGTTCCGACGCAGCCAAGCTATTCAAGCCAAAGTTCTTATTATAATAACAATACATCTTATAATCAATACACTGCTCCAAGTAGTAGTGCGCAAGTACAACCAAGTGTTCCGGAGTCTTCTACTGTAGCTCCAACACCAACGCCTTCAAGCAGCAGTGAAGTGACACCGACTCCGACACCATCGCCGACTCCTTCTTCTTCTTCTGCGGGACCGGAGCCATCTGAGCCTTCTTCGAGTCAAACACCACCGCCGCCAGAAGAAAGCGTGACCCCTCCATCAAGCAATTAAAAACAACAGTTTTCAATCTCGATAGTTGAGATTGAAAACTGTTGTTTATTTTTGTATAGCTTTCAAACGGTCTTTTCCCTCTTGGCATAAATCCAATAATGGACAAATCGTGCATTTAGGAGAACGTGCTGTACAATGATAGCGGCCAAAAAGAATCAACGTATGGTGAGTCTTCACCCATAACTCTTTTGGAACTTTACGCATAAGGTTCGCTTCAACTTCTGTTACTGAGGCATTCAACTTACAAATTCGCAGACGTTTCGCGACCCGCTCCACATGCGTATCGACGGCGATCGCTGGTACACCAAAAGCATCACCTAATACGACATTCGCAGTTTTTCGTCCAACTCCAGGCAATTGGATTAATTCCTCCCTCGTCTTCGGTACCTGCCCAGAAAAATGATCCAATAGCATTTGAGCACAGGCTTTGATGTTTTTTGCCTTGTTACGATAGAGACCGATCGTTTTTATTTTTTTGATGATGTCTTCGATTGGCGCATCAGCCAAAGCCTCTGCGGTAGGATAATCCGCGAATAGGGCTGGCGTCGCTTTATTAACAGAGACATCCGTTGCTTGTGCGCTTAAGATTACTGCAATCAATAATTGGAAGGCAGAGTCAGAATGTAATTCGCCAGCCGCATCAGGAAACATATCCGACATCCGAGAAAGAGCTTCCATTGTTTTTTCTTTATTCAGCATCAGCGTCTTTCCTTTCCAACCAATTGTATAGAGAGACCTTTGGGAGTTCTTCCGTTTGATTTTGCTCCTCCTTTTGCAGCAAAATTTGTTTTCTGCGACGTTGTTCTTCTTCCACCTGAACCTTTGAACGGATATTTTTTTTCTCCCAGCTTTGTAGAACCGTTTCAATATATTTGAAATTATAGGCTTGATTTAGCACAGCTTCTTGTAACGCCAGCTGAATCAATTCTGGTGAATAATGATCCTCATCTACCCAGTAACCAATTTTTTGATATTCAATTGGCGACAAAGGACGACCAAATTCTTGCTCAAAAGCACGTAGCATTTTCTTTTGTGCCTCAAGTGTGGTTTCCTCCTCTTTCTTTACACGTTGTTGTTCTTGAATAGTTGAAATTTTTTCGAAAGCTGGGAGCAAATCATAGCGATCACTTTTTCGACCTTGATCGTCTAGTGCTGTTTCAAGCGAAACAAAACCTTTTCCAACTAGAGTGTTCAGCGCCTCGTAGATTATTTCGACGGTACTACCCATATTTTGAGCGATCACAGTTATATTGGGAAAATCTTCTCCCGCCTGATGTGCGGAATAAAGCTGTAGCCACAGCATAAATTCATTGGTTGTTAACCCTAGCTTCGCATAATTTTGCAACAGCAAGTTTGAGATCGTCGTCTCTCCTGCTATTAAATAATCTTTCAATGAAATCATTCAAAATCCTCCGTTTCCATTTTAGTTTACACTAAAAAAATAGGAAGTCCAATACTTAGAAAACAGTTCCTAAACAGAAAAAAACAGGAAGCACAGCTCCCTGTTTTTACGACTTTCTATACTATTGGGCTTCAGCTAAAGCTGCCTGAGCTAAGATATTCAAGTAGTTCCATGGGCGGTCAAAATGTGGTTGGAAGAAGAAATCCTGTAAGGCTAAATCTTCTAGTGTCATTTCATTTTGAATCGCTACTGATAACGTATTCGCCGATTGTGTAATGTCATATTTCGATAAGAATTGTGCACCTAAAATTTTATTCGTTCCTTTTTCTGAAACGATTTGCATCATGACATTTTCTGTTGTCGGCATAAACTCCGGACGATAGTTATCTTCAATCAAAGTGACATTCACATCAATACCGTTTAAAGCGGCACTTTCTTTTGTCAATCCGGTTGAGCCAATCGTCCAACCAAATAAGTATAAGCCAGAAGTTCCTTGGGTCCCACGATACTTCATTGTTTGATCTACTAGGTTTTTGCCGACTAGCATTCCTTGGCGCACTGCATTGGTTGCCAATGGAATGTATTGGTGTTGTCCGGTTGGGTTGTAATGCACCACCGTTGAATCTCCTGCTGAAAAGATGTCTGGGTTACTTGATTGCATATATTCGTTGACTTTAATGGCCCCACTTGGCAACATATCAACTTTACCTTTTAGCAATTCAGTATTTGGTCGGAAGCCGACACACAGGATAACCATATCTGCATCAAACTCTTCACTAGGTGTGACAACTTTTGTCACTGCACCCGTTTCATCTGCAACAAATTCATTCACATTTTCGCCTAAAGCTAACGTCACCCCATGATCCACCAATTCTTTTTCTAAAAGGTCAGTGAATGGTTGATCTAAGTATTTATTCAAAATACGAGATAATCCATCAATCAACGTCACTTGCTTGCCAGTTTCGGCAAACGCTTCAACTAACTCGATTCCGATATAGCCGCCACCAACTACGACGATTTTTTTCGCATCTTTCGCTTGCTCAATAATCTCATTTGCTTGGTTATAGTTTTTACATAATAAAATATTTTTTGACTCAATCCCTTTGATTGGCGGAATAATCGGCCAAGAACCGGTTGTCACTACTAATTTATCATAATCAACGACTGTCTCTTCATTGGTTTTAAGGTTTTTTGCTGTTACTTTTTTACCTTCTGTATCAATGTTTGTTACATCGTGTTCCATGTTCACTTTTGCACCTAAAGAAGCCAGTTCCTCAGGATTTGAGTAAAACAATCCTGCGGGATCTTTCACTACGCCGCCGACATATAAAGCGATTCCACAAGACAAGAAAGAAACGTTATCATTGCGCTCATAAACGGTCACCTCTGCATCTGGGTGATTGGCTAAAATATTTTTAACGGCTGCGGTGCCGGCATGTGTACATCCTACTACTACTACTTTCATCGTCGTCCCTCTTTCATTTCATCATTTTTAGTTTGCATTCTATTGAACAAGGACAGTATAACAGAATTTGTATTCTGTCTAAATTATTTTGCTCACAGATAAACATTTTTATAGATGTTAACGAAAAATGAAAGCGCGATACCTTCTGAGACTCTAGTATAATATTATGTAAACTTATTTTGAATTTTAACTTATACAAAAAAAGTTGAGAAGGAATCCCTCCTTCTCAACTTTTAAACCCGATTATAATTCGTTAAATGTAGAGACTACATTTTCAACAGTGAAGCCGAATTGTTTTAGGATATAGTCACCAGGTGCAGATGCTCCAAAGTGATCGATACCGATCATTTTGCCTTCTGAGCCGATATAACGTTCCCAGCCAAATGGTGATGCAGCTTCGATCGCTACCCGTTTCGTTACCACTTTTGGTAAAACAGATTCTTTATAGGCTTCATCTTGTGCTTCAAATAGATCGAAGCTTGGAAGTGAAACGACAGAAACATCTTTTCCTTGTGCTTTCAATTCTTTCTGCGCTTGAACAGCCAAGTTTACTTCAGAACCTGTGGCAATCAGGATGCCGTCTGGTGTATCTGATTCTGCTTTAGAAATCACATATCCGCCCTTAGACACACCTTCTTTAGCCATGTCCTTACTATTTGGCAAGACAGGCAAGTTTTGACGACTTAACACTAAAATCGTTGGTTTGTTTTTAGTGTTTAATGCTTGAACCCAAGCAGCAGATGTTTCATTTCCATCGGCAGGACGAATCACTTGCACGTTCGGCATGCAACGGACACTGGCTAATTGTTCGATTGGCTCATGCGTTGGACCATCTTCTCCAACAGCAACAGAATCATGGGTTAAAACATAGACAACTGGTAAGCCTTGGATCGCTGACATCCGTACTGCTGGACGCAAATAGTCCGTAAATACGAAGAACGTTCCACCATACACTCGTGTGCCACCATGTAAATGAATTCCGTTCATTGCACTTGCCATTGCAAATTCACGGACACCAAACCAAATGTTACGGCCTTCATAAGAGCCTGGTTGGAATTCCTTTTCATCTGCGATTGTCGTATTGTTAGAGCCAGATAAATCGGCTGAACCGCCCCAAATATTTGGAACAGCTTTCGCGATTGCTTGAATAGCATCTTTACTAGAAACACGGCTAGCTTGGGCTGTGCCTTCTTCATAAACGGGTAATGTTTCTTCCCAATTTTCAGGCAACTCACCAGCAAAGGCCATTCTAAACTGCTTCGCTAACTCAGGATGAACTTTTTCATAGTTGGCGAACATCGCATCCCATTCAGATTCAACTTTCGCGCCTTTATCATTGATTTCTTCTTTGAAACGTTTAGCTACTTCTTCTGGTACCGTAAAGTCAGGATATTCCCAACCGTAGACTGTCTTGGCTGCTGTGATTCCATCAGCACCGATTGGAGCGCCATGAACCGCAGATGTGCCTTCTTTTGGTGAGCCATAACCAATCACCGTTTTAATTTCAATTAAGGTTGGTTTTTCTGTTTCTGCTTTTGCTTCATCAATTGCTTTAGAAATAGCTTCTAAATCATTGCCGTCCTTAACTAAAATATGTTGCCAGCCATAGGCTTCATAACGAGCGCCAACATTTTCTGTGAAAGCCTTAGAAGTTGGTCCATCTAATGAAATATCATTTGAATCGTATAAGACAATCAATTTTCCAAGTTTCATATGACCAGCCATTGAGCTCGCTTCGCCAGAAACACCTTCCATTAAATCACCATCTCCGCAAAGTGCATACGTATAATGATCCATCACGTCAAAGCTGTCACGGTTGTATGTTGCAGCTAAATGCGCCTCAGCCATTGCTAATCCAACAGAAGTTGAAATACCTTGACCTAGAGGACCTGAAGTCGCTTCAACCCCATCTGTGTGATGGTATTCAGGATGCCCAGGTGTCTTGCTCCCCCATTGACGGAAATTTTTTAAATCTTCAATCGTCACTTGGTAACCTGCAAGGTGCAACAAGCTGTATAACATGGCTGATCCATGTCCCGCAGATAAAATAAAACGGTCACGATTTGGCCAGTTCAGTGAAGTAGCCGGATTTACGTTTAAATGTTTTGTCCATAATGCATAGGCCATTGGCGCCGCACCCATTGGTAATCCCGGATGACCTGAATTTGCTTTTTGAATAGCTTCAATACTTAGCGTTCTGATTGTGTTTACACCTAGTTGATCGATTTTGTCGAACAAGATAGTTCCTCCTTTTTGGTCATAAATACTTTAATTACAGATTCATTGTAACCGATTTATTTTGACTTTTCAATTGCAAATCGCTAAAAGATGTTACTTTCTATTGTGCAATCCTTTTTTCTTTTGAATTTCTTTTAATTTCTCTGGTGTTACGTCATTCCCCTCAGGATCAACCACTTTCATCCCTTCAATATGATGCCGCATACCGCTACGGAAAGAAGAAATGTATTCCTCACGCAGAACTTTTTGTTCATGTGCTTCGGCATCAGTTAAACCAACCGTTTTCTTTTTTTTCGCTAATTCATTGATGCGTGCAATCGTTTCATCATTAATCATCTTCAGCACCTCTTTCCCTTATTAATTATACATAAAATAAACAAAGTTGGAAGTACAAACAAATGCGAACGCTTGTTTGATTTGTTTGTGAGATTATGCTACACTAAAAAAAACGAAAGAAGGTGTGGGCGTTGGCAAAAAGAACAGAAACTAAACAATTAGAAGTTTTGCGCTTCATTCACGAACGCGTTGAAAATAAAGGTTATCCACCCACTGTAAGAGAAATTGGCGAAGCGGTGAGTCTCTCATCGACTTCTACAGTCCATGGACATCTATCTAGATTAGAAAAAAAAGGTTGGATCCAGCGTGACCCCACGAAACCACGTGCGATTGAATTGACACTTACAGGCTTAGAAAAAATCGGTGTAACCCCGCAAGTCATCCCCATGCTGGGTGTCGTTACTGCTGGTGAACCCATTTTGGCAGTTGAAGAAGCCTCAGATTTTTTCCCTATCCCTCCTGATCTATCAAGCGAGGATGGTAGCCTCTTCATGTTGACAATACGCGGTGAAAGTATGATAAATGCTGGCATATACGATGGCGATCACGTCATTGTTCGTAAGCAATCTATGGCTAATAACGGTGAGATCGTTATTGCAATGACCGATGAAAATGAAGCAACGTGTAAAAGATTCTATCGCGAGGCTGATCACATTCGTCTCCAGCCAGAAAACGATGAATTGGCCCCACTGATTTTTGATAATGTTTCTATTCTAGGAAAAGTTGTCGGTTTGTACCGAAACCATATTTATTAATCGGAATTCACTTTCCGATTATTTTTTTCTTTACAAAACGAACAAACATTCGTATAATAAACACACAAACAAACGTTCGCATGTTTGAGTGAGACTAAAAAAAAGAAGTGAGTTATTACAGAATGATATGCGTGATGAGAATAAGATTCATTTTTTAATTTTTGAAAAATGAAGTCATAAATACGAATTAGGATGTCAGTTTCGCTTTTCGCAGTTCGTTAGAACACAAAAGAGACATCTGGTTAATTTCTTTCCTTTATAAGGAAAGTTTTGCGAAATGATATGCGTGATGAGAATAAGATTCATTTTTTGGTTTTTGAAAAATGAAGTCATAAATACGAATTAGGAGTGATTCTTGATGAAAGCAGTAAGAAGATTTGGTTTGGTTATCGCTGTGTTGTTGTTAGGTCTATTGATTGGTAAATTGGGTTCTTTAGCTACGATTGTCATTTTTGCTGGATTATTCCTCGTTTGGTTCATGTTATGGGATGAACGGAAGTATGCACAGCACTACGCCGAACATCATTATGAAGAAGAAGTCGAAGAAAAACAGTATTACAAGGAACCTTCCGAAGATTTCTATTACGTGACTTATGATCATCATTATCATAAATCTGCCTAAAATTATTTAACGCTAAGCAATTGATAGCTGTTTTTTGTATAGTAGTAAAATAAAACAGAGACCCTCTCATAATCCGAGAGGGTCTCTGTTTTATTTTTAATAGTCCATCAGCGTTAAGATATCATATCCTTTAATCATATCGCGTCCGTGTAGTTCATCTAATTCGATTAAGAAGGCACAACCAACGACGATCCCGCCTAATTGTTCAACCAATTCAATCGTTGCTTTGATCGTTCCACCCGTTGCTAAAAGATCATCTGTGATCAATACGCGCTGCCCAGGTTTAATCGCATCGCTATGAATAGTCAATGTATCTGTTCCGTATTCTTTTTCGTATTCTACTTCAATCACTTCACGAGGTAATTTTCCGGGTTTGCGAACTGGCGCAAAACCTAAACCCAATTCAAATGCGACTGGACAGCCAACGATGAAGCCGCGTGCTTCAGGTCCTACTACCATGTCAATTTGTTTTTCTTTTGCATAATTCACGATTTGCTTGGTTGCTTCACGATAGGCTTCGCCATCTGCCATTAATGGCGAGATGTCACGAAAAACGATGCCTTTCTTGGGATAATCTGGAATACTTGCAATATAATCTTTTAAATCCATGTTGATTGTTCCTCCTAGCCTTTCAGCCAATTTCTAATAGTTTGGATGTCATTCATTAGTAAAAATTCTTCGCTGTCGATTTGCGACATACGCTCTTGATAAATTTTGCTTTCTTCAAAGGCACGATTCTGTGGTGAATCGACCATTTGTAAAACGCCGTCGTTTATTGTAACAAATTTTAGCTCAGAAAACACGTGAATCATGAATACTAGTAATTTTTCTGGAATTCTTAAATAATTCGAAACATTTTTTAGTTTATAGCGGATATCCACCCGAGGTTGTTTCAAAAAGAATTGATAAAGCTTGGCAAACTGTTCCCGTTTCGGCAAACCGTTTAAGTAGGCTTCATCCGGACTGTAAAGAAATAAATAAATCCGTTGAAAGTTTCCTAAGGCAACAATTTCTTGCAGGAGTTCCTTCTGGTTGGGACAATCCAACACGATGAGTTGCTCATAGGCAGACCAATCAATCTCTTTGTCATATAGCATAATCGATCGTTGCAATTCATTGGTGAACAACCTTTGACTTGGTTTTTTAAACGCCAAATACAAGGCATTCTCATCTTCAATTTTTTGCGTCCATGTATGCTTGGCACGACGATCAATTACTTGCGTGCCGCTAGAAGCAAAATCCAGCAAACGGAATTGAACTTTTTTCTGCCCATTCCATTCATTAATTTCAAGATCTCCAACAAATTGTGTTTCCGGCTGTTGGATTTCTTCACTTTCTGCCCCGAAGCCAAAACCAATCACGTCTAATTGACTATCCGCTCCTTGCAAAGAAAACTTCACATGCTGCTGATCACTACCGATTCGTTTGAAGAAATCGACACTTCCCTTTACTAAAAAATGTGGTGCCGGGTTATCTGTCCCGAAAGGCGCTAATTTTTTTAGTTCCTCGGTAAATTTTAGTGTGATTTCTGAAAAGTCCAAGGCTTCATCAATCAACAAAGTCGAACCTTTGCTTAAATCAATGGCTTCCTTGATGATATACTCATTCATCATTTTTTGTAAAACCGGAATGTTTTCGGCTGGCATTGTTAAGCCAACAGCCGCCGCATGACCCCCAAAATGCGTGAATTCAGAGCGCATCGTATTCAGCATGCCAAATAGATCTAACGCTTCAATACTACGCCCTGAGCCCTTAGCCACTCCTTTTGAATCAATGGACAAAATAATCGTGGGCTTTCCAGTTTGTTTTAAAATATTTCCAGCTACGATTCCAAGAACACCTGGGTTCCAACCTTCCGCCGCGATCAAGTGAATTGCATCCTCAGGATTCACTAAAGCGGTGGCCTCTGCAGTCGTGTCTTGTACGATCTGCTTCCGTTCATTATTTATTTGATCTAATTTACCCGCAAGATCGTGAGCGACACCTTCATCGAAAGTCGTCATCAACTCCACGGCTGGATTGGGGTCACCCAATCGACCGATGGCATTCAACCTTGGACCTAAGCTAAAGCCGATACTTGTTTCATCCACTTTTTGCAAATCAACACCGCTGACTTTCAACAACTCCAACAAGCCTAATCGCTGTGTCTGCTTGATTGCTTGTAAACCAAGCTTTACTAGATTTCGATTTTCACCCGTCATCGAAACCAAATCGGCGACTGTTCCAATCGTCACAAGGTCCAGCATCTCTAAGGGAACTTCTTCTAATAAAGCAGTGGCTAACTTAAAGGCCACCCCAGCCCCGGCTAATTCACCAAAGGGGTAATTTCCTTCGGGATGGCGAGGATGAACAATACAGTAGGCATCTGGTAAGACTGGCGGCAGCTCGTGATGATCAGTAACGATGACATCCACACCTTGTGAATTCGCAAAGTCGATTGCTTCATTACCGGCTACCCCATTATCTACAGTAATAATCAGCTGGATGCCTTCGTTGATTTTTTCGGCGAAAAGCTCTGTATTCGGACCATATCCGTGGATAAACCGATTAGGTAAACTATAATGAACATCTGCACCGATCATCTCCAATGTCTCTAACATAATCGAAGTACTAGTAATGCCATCGGCGTCATAATCGCCATAAACCAAAATTGCCTGGCCTTCCATGATGGCCATTTGAATGCGATCAACGGCTTTATCCATATCATGCATTAAAAACGGATCATGTAATTCATCAATATTCGCTTGTAACAACTGCGAGAATTCTTCTGCTGTATGTATATTTCGATTCCATAAAAGTTCTGCAAATGTTTCACTGTATCCTTGCTTGATTAATTCCGCTTTAAAGGCATCATCCATCGGCGATGCTACTCTCATTTGCCAATCGAAACTTGATTTTTTCACTGTATCACTTCCCAACCGTATTAGTATAGCAAAAAAAAATCAGACAAGAAAGAGAAGAAGACCTTTGCAATCGATGCAAAGGTCTTCTTTTTAATCATAATAATCAATCGGATGCTGAGGATCATTTGTCTGATCCGTCATCTCTTTATCTGCTAACGCACGATCTTTTTCTTTCAATAGACTTTCATAATTCGCTGTTAATGTGGCAATTTCATTTTCTTTTTCTCGCTGAAGTGCTGCTTTTTCAGCTGCTAATTTTTCTTCATTATTGTTTTCATACCCTTGAATCGTTTCTTTTAACTGTTTGATTTCTTTACGTTGTTGAAAGAGTGTTGTACCTGAGGTCAAGAAAACCACAACAGCTCCAATTAAGGCTGACCCAATGATGATCAAGACTAATGACAGATAAATTTTTTTCACCATAAAATTAACGGGCACTTGCTGACTGTTCGAAAGAGCAAAAATGACAACAAGTAAAACTAAAATAAACCCTAGAAAAACTTTCCATTGCTTTTTCACTTTGATTTCCTACTTTCTATTAAATAGTCCTCCAGCTAGAAAATCACCAATATGTGGGAATAGCCCATAAAAACGGCTAGCCCCTTCCATAATGAACGGTCGATTGATTTCACGTGTCGGTTTGCCCATTTTATTGACGATCGTTGCAGCTAATTTTTTCGGATCTAAAACAATCCCACCTAAATTTTCTAAATAATTGCCACTTGGGTCTGCCTTATCGAAAAATTCTGTTGCGATTGGGCCAGGATTGATGGTAGTTATCCAAACATTTGCTGGTTTCAATTCCAACCTTAAAGCATTTGAAAAGCCTAGTACCGCAAATTTTGTCGCTGAATAAATGGTTGACTTCGGTGTCGCCATTTTCCCAGCCATTGAAGCCACATTAAAAATATGACCCTGTTTCTTTTCTACCATCGATAGCGCAATCTTTTGGGTAAAATACATCATCCCAAGGACATTGACATCGAACATTTTTTTCGCGTCTGTTAAATCAAACTCGGTAAAGTCTTTGAACATACCAAAACCAGCATTATTTACTAAGACATCTACTGTTCCAACTTCGTCTGCGATTTTTTCGATAACCGACTCAACACTCTCAGGATCAGCAATATCCAATTGAAAAGCATAGGCTGCTTTTCCACTTAACTCGCTGCAGTGTTCTTTTACTTGACCAATCAAATTGATTCGTCGGGCACAAGTAACCACAATTGCGCCACGCTTAGCCGCTTCATAACAAATTTGCTCGCCTAAGCCAGCAGACCCGCCCGTAACTACGACTATTTTGTCTGTTAAATCCATCAAATTCCCTCCTTTATGCAAATGGAATTTCCACAATATCAAAATCTTTTGCTAGTTGTGAATTCGCAAAAACAGCTTGTGCTTCTTCCTCTAGCATTTGTGCTTCTTTAGCTAAATAACGTGCTGAAATATGAGTCAAAATTAATTTTTTAGCTCCCGCTTCTTTCGCAATCATCGCGGCTTGTTGTGTCGTCGTGTGGAAATATGCCTTTGCCAGTTTCGCTTCATCTTTGTTGAAGGTACTTTCATGGACGATCACATCACTATCTTTTGCGAAGCGACTTGATTTATTTGTAAAACGAGTATCACCAAAAATCGTCACGATCCGGCCTTTTTTACTTTCACCAACAAAATCTTGCCCGTTGATCGTGCGCCCGTCAGCTAGAGTGACGGTTTGGCCTTGTTTCAACTTTCCGAAAATCGGTCCAGCAGGGATATTTAAAGCAGCCAGCTTCTCCACTTGAAGCGTACCATCATGATCTGCTTCGGTCACACGAAAACCATAACTGTCGATTCCGTGATCTAACAGCATACACTCCACACTGAATTGCTTGTCTTCAAATATAGTCCCCTCATGAAGCTCAATAAACTGTAAAGGGTAAGATAAATGTGTCTTTGTTACTTGTAATGACGTTCGAACATATTTTTCCAAACCAGCGGGGCCGTAGATCTCAATGGGTTCCTCCCCACCTTGAAATGAACGACTGCTTAATAAGCCTGGCAAGCCAAAAATATGATCACCATGTAGATGAGAAATAAAAATTTTTTCGATCTTGCGAGGTCGGATATTGGTTCGCAAAATTTGCATCTGGGTACCTTCCCCACAATCAAATAACCAAATTTTATTTCGTTCATCTAATAATTTTAAGGCTAAACTACTGACATTTCGGTGCTTTGCTGGGACACCCGCACCTGTTCCTAAGAATTCTAATTCCATAATTATCCTGACTTTCTTTCAAATTAATTTTATTTTAGAAGAAAGTCTGACTCAGTGCAATCAAAATAGGAGATTTTTATTTTTGATCAGATTGCTTTTCCGAATCTGTTTCTTTCTTTTGGTCCGCTGATTTTTTTTCGATTTCCTGAGCTTCTTTAACTTCTGCCTCTACCTCCGCATAGTCTAAACGCGTAATCTCACCGCCAAGCTCCATCATGATTAATTGATTCAACGCCCGGTTATCGTCCTCTTCAGCAATCAGCAATAATGCTGTATCGCCTTCTCCAACTTTATCAATCAAAAATTCAAAGACGCCTGTTGCTTCTCGAACTTCTTTTGCATCCTGAGTAGCACCAATCATGCCACCAGTAAACCAACCTAATAAAATGCCTACCGGACCACCTAAAATTCCAACCATCATACCAATCAGACCGCCAGTCGAACTTTTATTGCTGCCGGTGAAATCCAAAAAATCTTCGATCACAAATTTATGTTCACCCTCATTTGAATGATGAATCACCGCCATCTGTTCCCCTTTAAATGCCTTACTCATGTGCAGCCGTTTTACTTTTGAAAAGGCTTCATAAGCTTTTGATTCAACGTCAAAATTCATCACAATCACTCGTTTTTCCATTCATTACCACTCCTCTATCTTTTTTTCTAGTTTAGCAATAAATAGGGCTTTTTGAAACTAGAACGAGCTTTTTATCTCATAAAATAATTATGTAAACAATAATTCAAAAAAAAACTGGAAATTACTTCCCAGTTTTGATTTCTTCCATAATTCTATCATCAACAACATAGTGATCAAAGAATACTTTTGATAATTGATACCCTTCGCCCCAATTCGTACGGATGACATCATATTCAACACCGTCGATTTTTAATTTGTTGCGAAGGTGTTTTATAATAGTAGAAAGTCTCGTCATGTGACTCGCTGAATCACTGTCGCCCCAAATTTTAATGGCTAAATCGTTTCGACTAATCGGTGCCTCTTTCGTTGCAATCAACGTACTTAGCATCTCTCGCTCTGACCGCGTCAGATTCCATAAAGGCAATGGACGTTTCTCTTGTTCATTCTCCTCTTGTTGTTGTCTCACGCCAAAACCAATCGAGTAAACAGATTCTTTCAACGTTTTCTCAGCAAGTTTCTCTCTTAACCCGCTAAGTGTTTCGTCCTCGAGTAACCATTCATCCACGCCTTGCGCTTCCCAATCTGCTTGTTCGTCCTTTTGCGGCAGACGATCTGCTTCACGAATAATCGTGAATTTGTCTCCAACTTTTTCTAAAATAACGGTAAACTCTTGATCAGAGATTGTTTCACTAACAATCACAACATCGAAGAAGCCTAACACTTCTAATGGGACTTGATTGGCTTGAATCATCGTTAATAGTTTTGCGGAACTTAAAACCTCGATATTCAGCCTTTGTAACTTTTCAACTAATGGTCTCTCAACTAAAATATTGTGTGTCAGAATCAATACTTGCATAACATTATTCCCCTTTTTTATTATCAAAAATAAGTTTCCAACTTACCGACTTGGATTATTTTATTATTTAACAATATAATTGTTACTTTATACTTCGTAAGTTTACACTTGGAACTGTTCAAATGCCACAAAAAAATTTATATTTTAGTAATCATAATTAATGTTGTTGATAAAAAATTTGGGTTAAAAAAACTTTTCTTTAATAAAATAATACAATTATCATTTTTAAACAACGTTTTTATTCATCATTCGAAGAATATTCAAAAAGAATATAACGGTTGTTATCATTCTTTTTCTATAGATCACAAAAAATGTTTTTTATATTTTATAATCAAACTTATTTCCCATAACAATAATGATTATTTCTTTTTATTTTCCGAAATTTTACTTTTTCATTTTCAATAAACTTTTTCAGCATTTAAAGAAATCCACCCACCGTCTTTTGAAAAAATAAAAAAAGCTATTAGATTTTTTCAAATAACACCTATTGTGACACTGCGCTCTTTTTTAATATTTTCTCTCTATTCCCCTGTTCAAAAATCATAAAGTTCTTCTTCTGAGACATTAATGATTGTCGTTACTTAAGACTGTAAGTGAACCCTTAGTTAAATTTTTTGTTGGTCTATACAAGTGGATGATTGACGCGTAACAAAAAGGACCTGCAACAACAGTTTGTCACAGCTCCTTCTCACTATTTCACTATTTTTCGACTAATCAACAAATTCAAATTCAAATTTATCAATTCGAACAAGATCGCCGTCTTTAGCCCCACGAGCACGTAAGGCTTCATCAACACCCATTGAACGTAGTTGGCGTGCAAAACGCATGACGGTTTCATCATGATCGAAGTTGGTCATCTTGAATAGTTTCTCTAATTTTTCACCATTCAATACCCAAGTTGCATCGGGTTCACGAGTGATCGTAAATTCTGGTTCATCCGATTGGAAGCCGTAATTTACTGTTTCTTCTTCCACTTCTTCATCATATAACAAGAATTCTGGAGTCACTTCTAGTAAATCCGCAGTCGCACTCAATAAATTATCCAAGCCTTGTTTAGTAATTGCTGAAATTGCGAAGACTGGAATATCATCCGCAAACTCGTCTTCTTTTTCCTTTTGCAATTCTGCTTTGAATTTTTTCAAGTTCTCTTCCGCATTCGGCATATCCATTTTGTTGGCCACAATAATTTGTGGGCGTTCCAACAGACGTAAGTTATGAGTCCCTAACTCTTTGTTGATGGCCTGGTAATCCTCGTAAGGATCACGACCTTCCATTCCACTCATGTCAATCACATGCAAAATCACGCGTGTCCGTTCGATGTGACGCAGGAACTGTGTTCCCAGGCCAACACCTTGTGAGGCTCCTTCAATTAAACCGGGCAAATCGGCAGCAGCAAAGCTTCGACCATCACTGGTTTCTACCATGCCAAGATTTGGAACCAAGGTTGTAAAGTGATAGGCACCGATTTTGGGACGGGCAGAGGAAATCACTGAAAGGATTGTTGATTTGCCAACAGATGGAAAGCCAACTAAGCCAACATCTGCTAAGACTTTTAATTCTAATTCGATGTGACGCTCTTGACCTGGCTCGCCGTTTTCAGCTAGCTCAGGTGCAGGATTTCTTGGCGAAGCGAACCGTGTATTTCCGCGACCACCGCGACCACCATGAGCAACGATCAATTCCTGACCATTTTCAATTAAGTCACCGATCAAAGCGCCGGTATCCGCATCGCGAACCGTTGTACCAGGGGGAACGCTGACATAGGTATCTTCGGCTCCACGACCGTGCATCCCTTTGCTCATTCCATTTTCTCCCGGTGTCGCACGAAAATGACGATTGTAACGAAAATCCATCAGGGTCCGTAGCCCTTCATCGACAACTAAGATCACATCCCCGCCGCGACCACCGTCACCCCCAGCTGGACCGCCATCAGGAACATATTTCTCACGACGAAACGCAACCATCCCATCGCCGCCCTTACCAGCTTTAATATCAATTGTTACCTGATCTAAAAACATGGACATCTTGATGTCCTCCTTATAATATATTCTTTTTGACTACTGAATCTCCACACTAAACAAAGTCTTATATATTGTAGCCAGATTCGGAGAAAAAGTCCATTCTTATTGATAGAGCTTAGTAATTTTTTGAAATTCTTCTGATGATTCTTTCTACAAGATATATCTTTTGACAAAAAAATTGATGCGTTGCACAATAAATAGAGTAAGGCATCAAGCATTGCTTCATATAAAAAGGAGGAACTTTTGGTTATGACAGTAAAAGTAGGTATTAATGGATTTGGACGTATTGGTCGTTTGGCTTTCCGCCGTATTAAAGAAGTATCAGACGATATTGAAGTGGTAGCAATCAACGATTTAACAAGTCCTACAATGTTGGCACAATTGTTACAATTTGATTCAACACATGGCACATACCCAGGTACAGTTACTGCAACAGAAGATTCAATCGTAGTTGACGGTGAAAAAACTCGTGTATACGCTGAACCAGATGCAAGTAAAATTCCTTGGGCAAAAGAAAACGGTGTTGATATCGTTTTAGAATGTACAGGTTTCTACACATCTGAAGAAAAAGCACAAGCTCACATCGATGCTGGCGTTAAACGTGTCGTTATCTCAGCTCCTGCTGGACAAATGAAAACAATTGTTTACAACGTAAATGATGACACATTAGATTCAAATGATAAAATTATCTCTGCTGGTTCATGTACAACAAACTGCTTAGCTCCAATGGCTTACTTCTTAAACGAAGAATTTGGCATTGAAGTTGGTACAATGACAACTGTTCACGCGTATACTTCAACACAAATGTTGTTAGACGGACCAGTTAAAGGCGGCAACCTACGTGCTGCACGTTCTGCTGCTGATAACACAATTCCACATTCAACTGGTGCTGCTAAAGCAATTGGCTTAGTAATTCCAGAATTGAACGGTAAATTGCAAGGACATGCACAACGTGTTCCCGTTGTTGATGGTTCATTAACTGAATTGGTTTCAGTACTTAAAACAAAAGTTTCTGCTGACCAAGTGAACGAAGCAATCAAAAAACATACCGTTGATAACCCATCATTCGGCTATGACGATCGTGAAATCGTTTCTGGCGACGTTATTGGTACTACTGAAGGATCAATCTTTGACCCTACGCAAACAGAAGTTACTTCTGCAGGCGACTACCAATTAGTTAAAACTGTTGCTTGGTACGACAACGAATACGGCTTCACTTGCCAAATGATTCGTCTATTAGAAAAATTTGCTAACCTATAAAATAATATAACCATTGAATTTTTAGAGGAGATCGTTCATTCGATCTCTTTTTTTTGTGAGTTACGCTCTTCTTGTCTTGTTCAAAAAAAATACTTGCTGATCACTAATTAACCGATAAGTATTGTTTAGCGCAATTCTATATGTAATGAACCGAACGTCTTTTCCTGCTGATTCTTAAAAAATGAATACCGTAAGTTAATTTTGCTATTAGTTTTACAGTGTCTTCGGCTTGTGCTTTTCTCTAAGCCCCCTCATAAAAAAGTCGAAAATCAGCGATAAAGAGTCTTGCTAAAACAATATTTGTTTTTATAAACAGCATTTTTCCTTCAATTTCTATACGATCGTTTCAAATCTAATTACTAAGAGGATATATAAATTTTTTGAAATAAAAGTCACCTTTTTTTCATAGGAAGTCTATTAAAAATTTGTTATCATAAGAAGGATAATACGTTTAAAAGGAGAATTTTATGCAATTAAAAAAAGTGATGATCAGCGCAAGCTTAGTTTTAGCACTGGGCCTATTTACTGCTTGCAAAAGTGATAACGCAACAAATGGTACAAAGGAAAGTTCTACAAAAACAACTGAATCCAGTGTAGATTTAAATAAAGTAGCACTACCCCAGCTTGATAACAAAGTGACTGATGATGAGTATCTTGTAGAATTGGTAACGACTGAAGGAAACGTTAAGATCAAACTGTTCCCTAAACAAGCCCCTAAAGCGGTAGAAAATTTTGTTAAACACGCAAAAGATGGCTATTATAAGGACACTCCTTTCCACCGAGTGATCAAAGATTTTATGATTCAAGGTGGAGATCCTAAGGGCGACGGTACTGGCGGCGAAAGTATTTGGAAAAAAGGCTTCAAAACTGAAACCTCTAACCAGCTTTATAATATTCGCGGTGCTCTTTCAATGGCCCGAGCGGAATCACGCAGTAGCAATGGCAGTCAATTCTTCATTGTTACCAACAAAGAAGATGTTAGTGATGGCTTAGCGATCCAGTATTACCCAAAGAAAATCATCGAAGCTTACAAAAAAGGTGGCGCTCCCCAACTTGATGGTGAGTATACAGTCTTTGGTCAAGTAACAGAAGGCATGGACGTCGTCGATAAAATCGCAGATGGCGAAGTCAAAGATGGCGGATCCGGTGAGAAATCAACCCCTACCAACCCAGTGAAGGTTAGCGAAGTAAACGTGTTACAAGAACCTAAATAACAAGTAAGAGGCTCACCATTATGGCGAGCCTCTATTTTGTATTTATTTTTGATCTTTGTCCCCTACAATGAAGGTGAATTCGCATTCAGTGACCGTTTTGTCTTCCACCGTTGCCCAGGCTTTAGCTGTTCCAACTGGACCTTTAATTTTTTGGATATCAAAATTCAAAAATAAGGTATCGCCTGGACGAACAAATTCTAAAAAGTTTGCTTTATTGATGCCGCCAATATAGGCTGTCTTCCCTTCAAAGGCGGCGGATTTCAAAATCAGCAAGGAACCTGCTTGAGCCAATGCCTCAACAATTAATGTTCCAGGCATAATCGGTTCGCCAGGAAAGTAACCTTGAAAAAAATCTTCGTTCATCGTTAGATTTTTCATCGCCGTAATATGCTTCTCATCTTCAAATTCTGTGACTGCATCTAAATAGTAAATGGGAAAGCGATTTGGGATCGCAGCCATAATTTTTTCGACATTCATAATTTTTTCCATTTTTGCACCTCAATGAATATTTTATTTGATTATCAAACTATCATATTCTAATGGTTTAATCAAGGTGTTCACGAATATATAAAAAAATAGTTTGACAATCAAAGCTTTTTCCAACATAATGAGAGCATATTATTTTTTATATTATTTAGGAGTGTGTCATTTAATGTCTATTTTAACTGGAAAAAAAATTATCGTGACAGGTGTAGCCAATAAAAAAAGTATTGCTTGGGGATGTGCCAAAGCCATCGCTGATCAAGGAGCCGAAATCATTTATACGTACCAAAATGACCGGATGAAGAAAAATTTAGTCAAATTAGTGGGCGAAGAAGCACAGATGTTTGAGCTTGATGTGGCTAGCGATGAAAAAATTGCTGAAGCTTTTGCGGCAATCAAAGAAAAATTCGGATCAATTGATGGTTTAGTTCATTCGATCGCTTTTGCTAACAAGGAAGAACTTTCAGGCAACGTAACCGAAATTACTCGAGACGGCTTCCAACTGGCGCAAGACATCAGTGCGTATTCATTACTAGCTGTTTCAAAATATGCGGCACCTTTAATGACTGAAGGTGGCAGTATTGTAACTATGACTTACATGGGGTCTGAACGTTCGATTCCAAACTACAACATGATGGGCATTGCTAAAGCGGCGTTAGAGGCGGAAGTTCGTTACCTTGCAACTGAGCTGGCTCCAAAAAATATTCGGGTCAATGCGATCTCTGCCGGAGCCATCAAAACCTTGGCTGTGACAGGTGTGAAAGATTATCAATCCTTATTAAGCCTCTCAGAAGAACGGACACCAGATAAGGTAGCTGTAACAATTGAAGAAGTCGGCAATTCTTGTGCCTTCTTACTAAGTCCTTTGGCAACTGGAATTATCGGGGACGTTATCTACGTAGATAAAGGTGTTCACTTAAGTTAAGCAAGTAGACGTGCTGAATTTCGGCACGTTTTTTTCTGACTTTTCGACTATAAGAAATGACTAAACATCTTAATACGGTGTTCCCATTCTTGTGTTACACTTAAAATAAAAAGGAGCTTTTTATGAAAATCGAACACATTGCGATGTATGTAAAGGATCTAGAGTCAGCTAAAGCTTTTTTTGAAACCTATTTTGAGGCGACAAGTAATGACCAATACCATAATCCAAAAACTGGCTTACGGACTTATTTTCTAAGCTTTTCTGACGGCGCCCGTCTAGAGCTGATGACTCGTTCGGAAATGACTGAGAAAGCAACGGCTACTTTTCTTACTGGCTATACCCACCTAGCCTTTTCACTAGGCTCAAAAGAAGCTGTCGACACCCTTACCGCGCATTTAGCAGCTGATGGCTATCAAGTATTGTCAGGTCCACGAACAACCGGTGATGGCTATTACGAGAGCTGTATCTTAGGGCCGGAAGAAAACCAAATTGAAATTACAGCATAAAAAAATCGTCTCTCCTTACGAGGGACGATTTTTTTTAAAAGATATCTAAAAAGGCCATCAACATCGCGTGAAAAATTCGTTTCATTGATGAATCAATCGTGCTTTTTTGATAATGAATGCGGGCCAAAAAAATCCATAGAATCAAAAATAGGATACTTAATACTGCTAACATATTCCAGATGATATCCATTTTTCTCCTCTATTCTTTTCACATCAGACTTCAATGACCCAACCCTCAGGTGCCTCTACCGTACCAAATTGAATACCAACGAGTTCATCATATAATTTTTTTGTCATTGGGCCTATCTCTGTTTCGCTGTAAAACACATGAAAGTCTTCGCCATTTTGAATACCGGCGATTGGAGCGATGATTGCCGCCGTCCCACAGGCTCCAGCCTCAGCAAATTTATCCAACTCATCTAAGCGAACATCTCCTTCGAGCGCTTCTAAACCAAAACGTTCCTGTGCCAAATAAAGCAAAGAATACTTTGTGATACTCGGTAAGATCGATGGTGACTTTGGTGTAATGAATTGATTATCATGAGTGATTCCGAAAAAATTTGCCGAGCCAACTTCTTCGATTTTTGTATGGGTCGCTGGATCTAAGTAAATACAATCAGAAAATGAGCGATCGTGGGCAATCTGACCGGGTAATAAACTAGCTGCGTAATTTCCACCGACTTTTGCCGCCCCGGTTCCATAGGGCGCTGCACGGTCGTATTCAGAGACAACAAAATTGCTTGGTGTCAACCCGCCCTTAAAATAAGGACCGACAGGCATACAAAAAACACTAAAGATATACTCTGATGCAGGCATGATTCCAATATTCGGTCCTACACCAATCAAATACGGTCGCAAATAAAGTGTCGCACCTGTCCCGAAAGGCGGAACGTATTCTTCATTGGCTTTGACGACTTGTTTAACCGCATCGATAAACATTTCAGCTGGTACTTCAGGCATCTGCATTCGTGCCGCACTTTTATTTAAACGTTTCGCATTTTCATCAGGGCGAAAGAGATTGATCTGCCCGTCTTCCCGACGATAGGCCTTTAATCCTTCGAAACATTCCTGTCCGTAATGGAGACAAGTCGATCCTTCATTAATGGTGATCGTATTCTCCTCTGTTAATACGCCATCATCCCATTGTCCATTTGTCCAATGAGAAATATAGCGGAATGGTGTCTTAATATAATCAAAACCTAATTCTTCCCATTTTATATTCACCATTTTATCATCCCTTTCTTATTAAAGGCTAGTCTATCACTTTCTTCTTTCCTTGTCATGATTTTTTAGGTTTTTCTAAAATCATTTTCTTCGGTCGACAGATTTCTAAAAGATTGTTACACTTATTTTATTACTCATAAGGAGTGGCCTATGTTTTTAAATACAGCTCAAACAATAGATTCCAGCAACACGAATGTCGTCGAACAAGCAACCCAACAGCTTAGCGTTTGGCAAAAGTATTGGCAGTCCGTTGATTGGGATCGTGTCTTTTCTATCGTTATCCAGAAGGGCCTCACTATTATTGCAGTTTTAGTGTTGTTCTTTTTAATTCGTAAAGTCGGTAACTTTTTAATTAATCAATCCTTTGAACGCCAAAAGAAAAAAATGGCTGATAATGCGACTCGAATCGAAACGCTCCATGCATTGGCAGCGAATATTTTTTCCTACACACTACTGTTCTTTTTCTTATACTCAATTCTAGATACGCTAGGTATCCCCGTTGGCTCACTATTAGCCGGAGCCGGAATTGCCGGAATCGCGATCGGCTTAGGTGCCCAAGGATTTACTAATGATATCATTACGGGTTTTTTTATTATTATGGAGCAGCAAATTGATGTCGGTGACTACATCCGCTTAGTTGATCGGCAAATCGAAGGCACGGTAACTTCTGTAGGAATCCGAATGCTGCAAATGAAATCGACTGACGGCACAGTTCACTTCGTTCCGAATCGTAATATCACAACGATCAGCAACCTTTCTCGTGCCCATATGCAAGTCAAGGTAGACGTCCGAATCCAACCAGACGAAGGCTACGACCAAATCAGCCAATCAATTGCCGAGGCAAACCAAAAGTTAGCCGAACAATTTAAAGCGGAGATATTTGACGGTCCTGATCTTTTTGGCATGGTGGATTTAGGCAATGGTAATTATGCCATTCGAACCATCATGTATGTGACAAATGGGAAGCAATACAAATTACAGGAAGAGTTTTTGACAGCCTATGTAAAAACCCTTCATGAACAGGGCTTTACTATTCCAAACAATCCAATTTTAACTGGAAAATAGCAAAAGGCGACGTATGAAAAGTTCATACGTCGCCTTTTTATTCTTTGATTAATTGTTACCAGCTAGCTTTTTTTACACCAGGAATATGTCCTTGATGAGCCAACTCACGGAATTTTATCCGGGACATTCCGAATTTACGCATGTAGCCTCTTGGCCGGCCATCGATTTGATCGCGGTTTTTCAAACGATTAGGGTTTGAATCGCGAGGTAATTTTGCCAAACCTTCATAGTCACCCGCGGCTTTTAACGCTAAACGTTGTTCTGCATACTGTTGGATCAGCGCTTGTTGTTTTTGCATTTTAACAATCTTTGATTTTTTTGCCATATCATTGCTCCTTTTTATGGTATTCTTTAATCGAGCTTAATCGTAATCATTTCATTTTAAACACTTGATTAAAATAGCACACGGACTCTGCGTCTGTCAATTCTTCTGTATCGAAAAGAAGCAACTGGACCTGTTAAAACTAAAAAAAAAAGACCCTTTCCAGGATCTTTTATTTTGGTGAATGGGTATGCAGTAAAACCTTAGTAGGTGCCTGACTTTTTCTACCTAGAGCATGAAAAGTATAATTCACTGCTTTTAAAATTTCTCGTCGGGTCACAATCCCTTGAAAAACACCGGTCTTGTCAATCACTGGTAAAAACGCAGAATCCACAACGAGATGCAAGACATCTTCCAAGTCGGCATCTTCACGCATAACAGCGACATCGGTTTTCATCACATCAGCTACACTGTATTCACTTAAAGTGGATGTATCAATACCATCGATGCCCATCATTTTTTTTACAATATCATTCAAGCTCAATAAGCCAACAAAATGATCTTCTCTATCCAACACGGGAATTGTTGAATAGCCCGCTTGGGATAAAAGCAAGAGCGCATGTTCAAGCGGATGTTCTTTCATCACGGTCGCAACGTTCTCTCCTGGGATCATCATGGTTTCTTTATGGTCTTTCATCAATTGTTCAACTGTGGGACTAATCATATGGCGCCTCCGTTCTCATTTACTCAATTTCATTTTACCTTACCTAAAAAAGGAAAGCGTTATTTTTGTAAATATTAAATAAAAATTACAAACTATCTAGAAAAATCCGCAGCCAGTTCCTCAATGACTTGATGGGCGCGGTTATAAAATTGAATATGGTACCCAGCCTCTTCACTGTCGATGATTGCATAGCTAGGAATTTGTACTGGTCCTCGTGGCTGAGAAATACTGCCGGGATTCACAAACAGCCGTTTTTTATCCATTTCTGCAACGGCTTGATGAATGTGTCCGAATAATGCAATGTTCGCGCCCGCTTCTTGTGCTTGCAAGGATAACGTCGTCAAACCAAACCGCACATTTGACCGATGTCCATGCGTCACGTAGATCACATCTTGTCCAATAGTTACAACTTGTTCCATTTTGTATTCCGGGTCATAATCACAATTTCCGCTGACAACTGTAAAGTGTTCCCACAGCTCATCACTAGCTTTCAGTTCTGAATCTCCACAATGAAACATATGATCCACTGTTCCGACATATCGATTAACGATCTCTACCAAAATATTACGATCACCGTGATTGTCACTAACGACTAAATATTTCATTCATTTTCCTCCAACCAGTTCTTCCAAACTTTTTCTAGCTTTCTCACAGCCATTCCTCGATGACTAAGCTGATTCTTTTCTTCCCCTGTCAATTCAGCAGAGGTTTTATTTAATTCCGGCACGATAAATAATGGATCATAGCCAAAGCCGTTATCCCCTCGAGGAATGCGGCCAATTCGACCATTCCAATCCGCCTCAACTACCAAGCTTTCTTTTTGTGGTGCCGCAAAAACTAAGGTGCAATGAAAATGCGCGGTTCGCTGCTCGTCTGGCACATCGGTCAATTCATGCAACAGCTTCGCGTTATTTGCAGCATCACTTTTCCGTTCACCTGCAAAGCGGGCAGAAAAGATGCCGGGCATACCATTTAAGGCGTCAACAGCTAGACCCGAATCATCGGCTAAGACTGGCTGTTGAATCAGCTGAGCGATCGTTTCGGCTTTTAAGCGGGCGTTTTCTTCAAAGGTCTTACCGGTTTCCTCGACGTCTGGCAGCTCTGGATAATCCAATAACGTTTTGACTTGATACCCATCTTTAGCAAATATCGCGGCGAATTCTTTCGCTTTTCCTGGATTTCTCGTAGCGATCACGATGGTTCTATCTTCAGTAGACTCTACCGCTTCATAGAGCGCCGTTTTTTGTTCAGCAATTAATTCTTCAATTGCTGTTTTACCGTGTAAAATCAACGCATTCAATTCGGTATCATCAAAGGTCGCTTCTTCCCCTGTTCCCTGAATCTCAACAAAGCGGCCTGATTCAGTCATGACTAGATTCATATCCACCGCAGCAGCAGAATCCTCTTGATAATCCAAGTCAGTCACTACAGTCCCGTCAGGTAAAATACCAACGCTGATAGCTGCTAAATGTTCCTTAATTGGATCTTCCGTTAACTCTCCACTGGCTAATAATTTATTGATCGCTATGCGCAAAGCAACAAATCCACCGGTAATACTCGCTGTTCGTGTACCACCGTCTGCTTGGATCACATCACAATCCACAATAATGCTTCGTTCACCTAATTTTTCTAAATCAATGACTGCTCGTAAGGAACGACCGATCAAACGTTGGATTTCCATCGTACGACCGCTTAATTTTCCCTTCGCACTCTCTCGGCGGTTACGAGTATTTGTTGCCCGTGGCAACATGCTGTATTCTGCGGTGACCCAGCCTGTCTCACTACCACGTAGAAACGGCGGCACGGAGTCTTCCAAAGTCGCCGAACAAATCACCTTCGTGTCACCAAAAGCGATCACTACGGAACCTTCAGGGTGCTTAAACACGTTTGTCTCAATTGTTATTGATCTTAATTGTTGGACACTTCTTCCATCATGACGCAAATTATTTTCCTCCTAATTCTTATAAGAAAGACTGCATAAATCACTTATTCTCCTAAATTGATATGGGAAACATCTAGATTTTCAATTTGCAGCCATTCATGGGCGATATCTTTAAACATTTTAGGCGATCCTGTTGTATAAAAAGTCCGCGCTTTTTGATTTGTTTGTTCATAATTATTCAAATTAAAATAATCTAGTAAGGTGCTGACATCGTTAACCGTTTCCGCACCAGAATCAATCAAGGTTATTTGCTGTCCCATTACGTTTTGAATGATTGGACGCAGCAACGGATAATGGGTACAGCCTAAAATCAACGTATCCAAATTCTCTAATTTTAAAGGTTTTAATGTTTCAGAAACAATTTTCTTCGCGACGGAGCTTTCGAATTGATTACTTTCGACAACGGGAACAAATTTGGGACAAGCTAAACTACTCACATATGTCTCAGGCGCTTTTTCCTGTAGTTCATTTTTGTAAGAGTCACTTTTGACCGTTCCTAAAGTGCCGATCACGCCGACACGGCTGTATTTGCTTGCTTTTAATGCCGCACGAGCACCAGGCTGGATTACACCAATTACTGGAATATCCACACTCTTTTTGATTTCTTCCAATGCCACTGCTGTTGCGGTATTACAAGCAATCACTAACATTTTAATATTTTTCTTCAATAAAAAACGAGTCATTTGCCAAGTAAACTCAATGACTTGTTTTGGGGGTCTGGGGCCATAAGGACAGCGTGCCGTATCCCCAACGTATAAAATTTCTTCATTTGGTAATTGACGCATCGCTTCTTTTACAACCGTCAAACCGCCAACACCAGAATCTATAAATCCAATTGGTCTTTCGTTAGACAATGCACTCACCCTATCTACTTCAAAGTATCACCTTATTCTCCACTTTTTAGCAAAATATTTCAAGCCCTAGAATCTCGTCACGAAAAAGCGTTTCCTTTTGCAGCTAAATCAAATGGTGCTACACTTAAATTGAGAGAGGTGGATGAAAATGGATAAGAATGAACGAACCGAAAATTTAGCCGAAAATCTAGGAAAAGTTTCAGCCGGTATACGTAATGAAGACCCCGCAGTCAAAAACACAGAACACGAAACAGAAATAAAGAAAGACAAAGACAACGATAAAGAAGAACCTAGCATGCTAGAAAAACTAGGTAAAACACAAGCCGGTGCAGTCTATGAAGATCCAGCGATGAAAGAAACCGAGGAACAAACTGAAAAAGAAAAAGAAGAATAAAAAAAACGGCCCTTCCTATGGAAAGGCCGTTTTTTTAATAATTATATTTGCTGGACTCTAAAACACTTGATAAAAGTGACAGCATATAACAAACCACAAAATACATTGCTGTCATAGCAATAAACATTGGGATTACATAATTAGTATTTTGTCCGTAAACAATTTTGGCGTTGTGCATCAGCTCTGGCAAGGAGATGATTACTGCCAATGACGTGTCCTTAATCAACGAGATTAGCTGGCTCAAAATTGCCGGCAGCATTGATTTAAAGGCTTGGGGCATGATGATCAACGTTAAGGTCTGAACATACGTTAACCCAGAAGACATTCCCGCTTCTGTTTGTCCACTAGGCACAGCGTTCAATCCCGCTCGGAAGATCTCTGACAGCATTGCTGATTCAAAAATTGTTAGGGCAGCTACTGCAGCCCAAAAGATATTTAGCTTGATTCCAATCTGAGGCAATGCAAAATAAGTAAAGAAAATAATTAACAGTAGCGGCAGGTTTCGAATGATATCAACAATTAATCCAACAATTTTTGATAAGACTGGAATACCACTATAACGGACCGTTCCCGCAATCCCACCGAGAATCATACTAAAAATAATCGAAACCACAGAGACTTGAATCGTCACCCACAGCCCATCTAAAAGGAATCGCATATTAATCCATGAAAAAGCTCCACTCATATCCACTTCATCCCTTCCTTTCTAGGCCTTCGACCAGCGCTTATCCAAAAAGTTCATTAGATAAGACAATGGTAGCGTTAAAACTAAATAGAACAATCCAACAATAATATACGTGTCAAATGTGTTAAAAGTATTGCTGGCGATCAGGTCTCCTTGGTACATCAAGTCTAACCCAGCAACCATCGCTAAGATTGAAGAGTTTTTGATCAAATTGATAAACTGATTCCCTAACGGCGGAATCACAATTTTAAACGCCTGCGGTAAGACAATATAGCGCATCGTCTCGGCATAAGAAAAACCTGCAGACAATCCCGCCTCTGTTTGACCTTTTGGTACCGTCTGGATTCCCGAACGAACAGTCTCTGCGATAAAAGCGGAAGTATAGATCGTCAAGCCAATCGTCCCTGCTTGGAAACCGTCAAAGCTGTAAAAATACATAGGTGCGACGACATAAAAGAACATGACGATGATCAACAATGGAATATTTCGGAAGAATGCAACATAGGACTTTGCCAATCGTCGAATGATTCCATTGTGAGACAGCTGTAAAATAGCCATCAAAGTCCCAATAATCAAGCTGAAAACAAGCGCCAATAAACTAGCGTATAACGTGTATTTAAAGCCGTTGAAAAAGTCAGCCGAGTACGTTTGAAATAAATTCGCCATTAAAATTGCGCCCCCTTTTCCGCACGACCTTCTGCATCTTTCGGAAACCATTTTTCAAAAATTTGATTATACGTTCCATTGTCGTGCATCTTGTGTAAAGCTCTATTAACTTCTTTTAAGAACGCATCTTGGCCTTTGTTGATGGCGATTCCATACGGTTCATTCGTAAACGTTCCACCAGTCAATTGATAATCGTCATTTTCTGAAGCCATCCCTAAAAGGATCGCGTTATCGGTGGTCATCGCTTGACCTTGTCCCGATTGTAAAGCAGTAAACGCTTCGGCATAATTTTCCAGTTCCAAAATTTTTGCGTCAGGCGCATGCTTCCGGATGTTAATTGTTGAAGTTGAACCTTTAACCGCTAACACTGTATCTTCACTGGTCAGATCCTTGATATTTTTAATATGGCTGTCCTTTTTAACCAATAAAGACTGTCCCGCATCAAAGTAAATATCAGAGAAATCAACTTGTTTTTTGCGATCCTCCGTGATTGTCATCGTCGCGATAATGGCATCGATATTTCCATTTTTTAATAAAGGAATCCGGGTCTTCGAAGTCACTTCGACAAATTCTGCTTGGCCATCCTTGCCTAAAATTTCTTTCGTGATAGCTTTAGCAATGTCAATATCAAACCCTTCAACTTTACGGGTCTTAATGTCCATCATGCCGAAAAGGCGGGTATCATATTTCACGCCCCAAGTAATCACGGGTTCTTCTTTGATTCGTGTCGCAATATTTTCATTGGCGACACTCTCTCCCTTACATCCTGACAATACAGCCGCGACAAGTAGTGAAAGGAATAGAAAGGAGACGATTTTTTTTATTTTTAACATAAAGCCGCCTCCTAATGATTGATTACTTTGCTTACAAACTGTTGCGCCCGCTCGTCTTGCGGCTTGTCAAAGAAGCCTTTAACATCTCTAGTATCTTCTAAAACTTCCCCTTCCGCCATAAAAATAATGCGGTCCGCCACTTCTTTAGCGAACCCCATTTCATGGGTCACGACGATCATGGACATACCATCTCTGGCAATTTTTTTCATGACGTTCAGTACATCACCGATCATTTCTGGATCGAGAGCTGAGGTCGGCTCATCAAAAAGCAGCAAATCGGGATTCATCGCTAAGCCACGAGCGATGGCGATTCGTTGCTGCTGTCCACCGGATAACATGGAGGGATAAGAGTCCTTCTTATCTAACATATCTACTCGGTCTAACAATTTTTCAGCTACTTTAGTAGCTTCTTGAGACGATTGTTTCAAAACTTTGATTGGAGCCAACGTAATATTTTCTAACGCGGTTTTATTAGGATATAAATTAAAATGCTGAAAGACCATTCCGATATTTTTCCGAATTTCTTTTAGCTTGACTTCTTTACTATGTAAATTCTTCTCATTCACTAGTAGTTCGCCAGAAGTGATGTCTTCAAGCCCGTTAATACAGCGTAGCATGGTGCTTTTTCCAGAACCAGATGGCCCAATCACTACAACGACTTCCCCTTTTTCAAAGGTTAAATTAATATTTTTCAAGGCATGAAACTTTCCGTAATACTTTTCTACATGCTTAAATTCAACCATTGGCATGTCTAACCACCCCTATTCCATTCTTATAATTTTCTAATTTTCGCAAGATAAGTCTCATTATAAGCTAAGTTTTTTTAATTTGTAAAGAAAAAAACTCAACGTTGAAAAAAAATATTCCAGCTCTTAGCATGTTTATGTGATATTTTTTGACATGTGGTCTTTATCTGATTTGAAGGAATACTTTATAAGAGTTGTCATGAGAAGAAAAAAAAGGTAGTATTTGAAGAGACTATTGAAAGAAATTTTACGAAAAGGTGAGTTAATGAAAAACATCATTTTAACTGGTGATCGTCCAACCGGGCAATTACATTTAGGACATTACGTAGGTTCGCTAAAAAATCGCGTACTGATGCAAGAAGATCCCGAAAATAAATTATTCATCATGATTGCTGACATGCAGGCATTGACGGATAATGCAAAAAATCCAGAGAAAGTTTCATCCAACGTCTTACAAGTCGCCCTTGATTATTTGGCTGTCGGCTTAGATCCAAAACGTTCCAATCTTTTTATTCAATCGCAAATTCCTGAGTTGGCAGAATTGACCATGTACTATCTCAACTTAGTCAGTGTCGGACGTGTGCGTCGCAATCCAACCGTGAAATCAGAAATCGAACAAAAGAAATTTGGTGAAAGTGTTCCGACTGGTTTCTTCATCTATCCCGTTTCACAGGCTTCAGATATTACCGCTTTCAAAGCGAATCTCGTTCCTGTAGGCGAAGATCAAAAACCAATGCTGGAGCAAACCCAAGAAATCGTCCAAAGCTTCAATCATACTTATGGCGAGGTCTTGATCGAGCCTAAAGGCGTCTTCCCGGAAAAAGGCATGGGACGTTTACCGGGCATCGATGGCAATGGAAAGATGAGTAAGTCATTAGGCAATGGGATTTATATTGCTGATCCTGCCGATGTGTTAGCAAAAAAAGTGATGAGTATGTATACCGATCCAAATCATATACATGTCGAAGACCCTGGCCAAGTAGAAGGTAATATGGTCTTTACCTACCTAGATGTTTTCGGAACGGATAAAGAAAAAATCGCTGAGTTAAAAGAGCATTATCGCCACGGTGGCCTTGGTGACGTAAAGATTAAACGTTATTTAATTGAAGTCTTAGAAGCTGAGTTTGGACCCATTCGTGCACGAAGAGAAGAATTTGCCAAAGATCCAGAAGCAGTCATGAAAATTTTGAAAATCGGCAGTGAAAAGGCCCAAGCAGTGGCAGCCCAAACCTTAGCCGAAGTGAAACAAGCAATGGGTATTAATTATTTTGCTTAAACTTATTTAGATCAAAAAAACGCTGAGACAGTTCCTCTGCCTCAGCGTTTTTAATTTCCTTCTATTATAGATTGCAAAACTTTGGTGAAGGCCAGCGTATCATTGAACGGCTGGACGTATTCGAAACGGGTCCCACCATTTTCCATAAAATAGCCCCGATTTTCTGCATTAATCTCTTCGATTGTTTCTAAACAATCGGCGACAAAACCTGGGGTGATGACTAAAACATTTTTAACATTTTGACTCGGTAATGCTTTCAACGTTTCGCAAGTCATCGGCGTCAACCATTGACCCGGACCAAATTTTGATTGATAAGTATGGATATAAGGAACGTTACCAATTCTTTCCATCACCTTTTTAGTAGTATGCTGACATTGCGCTTCATAAGGGTCGCCACGTTCAACAGTGGAAACTGGAATGCCATGATAGGAAAATAGAATCATATCAAACGCGTTTTCAGTCAAGCGCTGTTTTAGATTTTCTGCTAATAGATCTAAGTACCCTTCATGGTCATAAAAGGAACTCGAAATCTTAAGGTGAGGAATTTCCGCATCTTTTTGATACATCCGACTAACTTGATCATAGATTGGTGCTACCGTTGTCTCTGAATATTGTGGGTACAATGGTAGAATAAACAATTCTGTCATACCTAAACTCTTCATTTCATGGATTGTTTCTTGAATGCCCTGCTTGCCATAGGTCATCGCAAACCGTACGATTCTATCTGGCATTTGTGCTTGTAGCAGCTCTGCTTGTTTTTTCGTATAAACCCACAATGGTGAACCCTCTGTTTGCCAAATCTTTTGATAAGCCTTGGCAGATTTTTTTGGCCGCACTTGTAAGACAATGCCATGAAGAATTGGCAGCCAAAGACTGCGGGGCCAATTAATTACCCGCCGATCAGAGAGAAATTCAGCTAAATAGCTTTTGACAGCTTCTGGCGTGGGACTTTCCGGTGTACCTAGATTGACTAACAATATTCCCTTTTTCAAAATCAAACACCCTTCACTTTTACTTCTATTTAAAACTATAGCAAAAGAAGCCGAAAAAAACACCCGCGAACTGATTCACGAGTGTAAAAAAATATTCGACTTAATGATATAAATCAAAACGTCCCTTTGACATAACCTCTTTAATCCCACCTGTTTCGAATAACGAACGGTCCATGATGGCTTTTTTAATGAAAGACGCCGGATACGCGGTCACTTCCGTTTTACCTACCACACCAAAAGCATGCGTATTACCAATAGAAGCAACGGATCCTAAAGATTTGAATGAGAAGGGCTCACTCGGTTTGCCTTTCATTTGGTTCAAGATATCCTTGCCGGCATAAGAGCCCATTTTCAAAGCAATCTGGGCAGTCGTTGGGTACGGACGGTTACTTGATGGGTCCATCACTGCGGATACATCTCCTAACAGATAAACGTCATCATGCTTAGGGTCTGTCAAATTAGGTTTAACCATTACCCGTCCACGACGTTCTTCAAAGCCTGAATCACCAATCACATGACTCCCGCTAACACCGGTAGTCCAAATAATTGTTTTAGCATTAAGCGCCACTAAATCATTTTCGTTATCTTTTGAATTTTGGTAAACCACTGCTCCTGGCTCAACTTTTTTGATAGGTTTACCGGTCAAAAGTTTAACATCCCATTTATCTAAATATTTAAGACAGTATTGGCCTAGCCTATCACTGAACATTGGCAAGATTTTATCAACGGCTTCAACACAATAAATTTGTATGTCTTCAGGTTTTACACCAGCAATATCAGCAAATGCTTTGCTGCCTTCGACTAGTGCCCCGACCAGTTCGATCCCAGTAAAGCCGGCACCGCAAACCACAATGCGCAAATATTCTTCATTTTTGGTTTCTTTGTACTGCTTCATTTGCTCGATGATGTGTCTATGAACTTGATCTGCTGTTTTGACATCCACCATTTCTAAAGAATTTTCTTTCACTCCGGGGATCCCAAATGATTCAGATTGGAAACCTAATGCCACGATTAAATAATCATAAGACAAGGTTTTTTGATCCACATAGACTTCTTTTTTATCAGAATCAATTTTTTCAACGTTGCCTTGGATAAAAGTTGTTTTTTTAGTATCAACGACATCTTTAATATCATAACAAATCTTTTCATCCTTCTGTGTTCCTGCAGCGACTTCATGGAGACTTGTAGACTCGTAATGGTAGCTATTACGATCGATTAACGTAATATGAATATCGGCTCCTGATTTTTGTAATACATGTAAAGCTCGCAATCCAGCGTAGCCCGCTCCTAAAATGACGATTTCTTTCATTTTGTATCTCCTCCTCGTTAATATGAATCATGACTCTAAAATTAAAATAGAAAAGCTAGTGCAAAGCTGACAACTTGAGCAGAAGCTCCCACTGCCAAAATCTTAACTGCACAAATAAATGTCTCTCGTTTGACCTGTTTTGCTAAGAATAAGCGAACTTGTTGGTAAACAAATGGCGCCACAAAAAAAGTCCCCAGCATTGTCCATGGGGCAATTCCGACCAAAACCGAGAATAGAATGGCTAGAAAAGCTCCGATATTCAAACCGACAAATAAATCGAGAGATCGTTGCTTTCCTAAATAATGTACTAAAGTAAAGCGATTGTTTTTTTCGTCTTCTTCTAAATCGCAGATATTGTTCGCCAGCATCAAATTCGCAATCCACAAAGTATTCGGCAACGAGATCAAAAACAGTTCTCCTACCGTAGTAAAATTCCACTGCAATACTTCATAGGCATTCAAATAGACACACAAACAAGTAATCATAAAACCCATCGTGATCCCAGAGAAAAATTCCCCTAAAGGCAAACTAGACAACGGCTTCGGCCCAGAGGAATAAAAAATCCCTACACCGTAACAGAACAGACCCATCAACAAAAAAGGCCAACCGACTACAATAGATAATCCGACACCAATAATCGCCGAAAGCACAATCATTCCGACCATTAGATTAAAAACAACTTTCAAATCCAATTTTTCTCTACCGATGATATTGGTCTTTTCACGATAATCGTGGACCTCGGTGGCATGGTGATAGTCGTTATAATTGTCAAGAATGTCCACCGCCATATTGAATAAAAACATCGCGATGAAAAATAATAGAACGAGACCAAGATGCAATTTGTGAAAATTATACAGACTAAAACAAATCCCGATGAAAAAAGGCAGGACACTCGCGGTCTTCGCTTTAAACTCCACGAGCTCCAAGAAAACGGTTAAATTCATTTCACCCAACTTTCTACTATTTTCTTTTCATATTCATTATGCTATTTTTACACTTTTAGTTCAAAAGATTTGCTTAGCCTTCATGTGTTTTTTCTCACGAAATATTAATCGAGCATTCTAGTAGTTTTTCTAGCGGGCATAGGCTAAAATAGAATTGAAAACGTTGTTAGAAGGAGCTCCTATGTCAGACTATTGGAATGATTACCCTAAAATAAAAAAAAATCTCATTCAAGTAAAGCAAGAAATTGCACAAAGACTTGTTATTAATAACCAATCGATTGAAGAGGCCATCACAAAATTTTCTTCTACTGGAGGAAAAATGATTCGTCCGGCGCTCTTTTTTCTTTTCGCTGATTTCGGAGAAGAAAAAGATCCTGAGCAATTAATCAAAGTCGCCGCTTCTCTTGAACTGCTGCACTCTGCTACTTTGGTCCATGATGATATTATTGATGACTCGCCTACTCGCCGCGGCAATGCGTCGATCCAATCGCGTTTTGGCAAGGATGTCGCTGTTTACACCGGGGATTTTATGTATACTAGTTATTTTGAACTCTTAGCTGAATCCATGAGTCAGACCCCTTTCTTGCTAAAAAACGCCCAAACGATGAAAAAGATTTTACAAGGTGAATTGACGCAAATGACTTGCACCTTCAATCCTGATCAAACTGTGGGTGATTATTTGAGAAATATTAACGGGAAGACAGCCGAATTAATTCGTCTAAGCTGCCAAGAAGGAGCCTATTTTGGCGGCGCCGACAAACAGCTACAAGCGCGAGCAAAACGAATCGGTTCTGCCATTGGACTAGCCTTTCAAATCTACGATGACATTTTGAATTTTTCCTTGGAGCATGGAGATGAACAAAAGCCGATTTTGACAGATGTCCAACAAGGAATTTTCACACTGCCCTTACTGATCGCCCGTGACCAAGCACCTGAAATGATACGTCCTTATCTTGAAGCACCTGAGACATTGACAAGAGACGAGCTAATTCAATTAGCCACTTATGTGGATCAAGCGGGCGGACGCTCAGGTGCACTAATTTGTGCGGAGAAATTCACCAATAAAGCGTTAAGTGAGATCCAACAACTTCCTGCTGGAAATAGTCGTGAGGCGTTGAAAATCGTCGCAACACAATTATTAGAGCGACATTATTAGTTGACTCGGTTGGCAGAAATTTTTTAATCACAAAAAAGGAACAGAGGAAAATTCCTCTGTTCCTTTTTGTCGTTACTTAACGGATCACTGCATTGATTTTTTCTTCTAAGTTTTTAACTACTTTTGCCATAAAGCGATTGATTTCTTCATCTGTCAAGGTCGCTTCGGGATTCACGAAGGTCAAATTGTAGGCCATCGATTTCTTTCCAATCTCGATATTCGCGCCTTGATACACATCAAAGACTTGCAACTTCGCTAAGAATTTTCCAGCGGCTGCAGACATCACTTCCGCAATTTCAGCATTCGTATTGCTTTCATCGACTAGCATTGCGATATCACGGCTAACTGCTGGATATTTTGAAACAGCTTCAAAGACTAACGGTGTCTTCTCCTGCTCAATCAATGCTTCCAAATTCAACTCCGCTACAAAGACTGATTTCAATTCATAACTTGAAGCAATCTTAGGATGGACTTGACCGACAAAGCCGATCAATTTTTCATCAAGATAGATGCCCGCCGTTTGGCTAGGGTGCATTTCTTTCAACTGAGTTGCTTTATACGTGATTGCTCCGCTTAATCCTAAACCTTCAATCAATGCTTCCACCATTCCCTTGACCGTGAAATAATCATAGGCTACCGGTTTATTTGACCAAGATTTATTCGTCGCATTGCCGGTAACGGCAATCGCCACGTGATTTTCTTCAATTGGCAGATCTTTTTTCGGATCATTGTTTTGATAGAAGACATGACCGATCTCATAAAGAGCGACATCACTATTTTTACGTGCAACATTGTACGACAAATCTTCTAATAATCCGCTGACTAAATTCAAACGCATTGTCGAACGATCTTCACTCATTGGCCAAGCAACACGAGTTACTTTACTGTCCTTCAATAAAAATTGTTGTGCTTTGGCTTCGGTCGTTAAGGCATAGCTGATTGCTTCGGATAGACCCGCACCTTCTAAAAGACTGCGAACTTTTCTAGTCGCTTTTTGTGTTTCCGTTAAAAAGCCGGCAATCGTCTGACCTTCAGGTAAAGTCGATGGTAAGTTATTATAGCCATAGATTCGAGCAATTTCTTCCATCAAATCTGCTTCGATTGTAATATCCCAACGACGTGGTGGTACGCTGACGAATGTCGTCCCGTTTTCAACCTGTGATTCAAATCCTAAAGCAGCAAAAATATCATTTACTTGTTCTTGCGTCAGCGCTGTTCCTAAGAAGCGATTGACATTTTCGAGTGTCGTACTGACTTTAACATTTTCAGGATGAATCTCACTGCCTTTGACAGCCCCTTGCAATACTTTACCGCCAGCTAATTCAGCGATCATCGCTGCCGCAACCTCACCAGCTAAACTGATGTCACTTTGGTTGATGCCTTTTTCAAAACGCATGGAAGATTCGCTACGCAAGTTATAACTTTGAGAAGTCCGACGCACAGAAGTATGATCAAACATTGCCATTTCTAATGCGACAGTCGTTGTTTCATCAGAAATCTCTGAATCTAATCCGCCCATGACTCCTGCTAAGGCAACCGGAATTTCTCCATTCGTAATCACGATATTTTCAGGGGTCAACGTCCGTTCGATACCATCAAGCGTAGTAAAAGATTCTGATTCCGTCGCTCGACGGACTAAAATTTCTTGGCTACCTAGCTTATCATAGTCAAAAGCGTGTAAAGGTTGGCCGAATAATAATAAAATGTAATTCGTTACGTCAACAACGTTGCTGATTGGACGAATCCCTTCATTCATTAAACGATTTTGCAGCCATTGCGGACTTGGTCCGATCTTCACGTCTTCGATCACACGGATTTCGTAATGAGGAGCATCCTTTTTATCTGTTACAGACACTTTGATTTTATCACTGGCCTTTTCAGCTACTTCTTTTAATTCGACAGCCGGAAAAGCAACTTTTTTATTGTAGATAGCCGCTACTTCATGGGCGACGCCGCGAATACTTAACGCGTCGGCACGATTAGGTGTGATTGACAAATCAATGATCGTGTCGTCCATTTCTAAATAAGGAAAAACCGGCGTTCCAACTTTAGCATCCTCAGGTAAATAGTAAATGCCATCTGAAAATTCTTTAGGAATTACCGAATCGCTAAAGCCAAGCTCTTGTAAGGAGCAAATCATCCCGTTTGAAACTTGGCCACGCATTTTGCCTTTTTTAATTTTTACATTACCGGCGATTCGTGAACCAGGTAATGCCACAATGACCTTTACACCCGCTTTAATATTCGGCGCGCCACAAACGATTTGTGACAATTCTTCTTCACCGATATCCACCTGACAGATCGAAAGGTGATCCGAGTCAGGGTGTGGAATGCATTCCTTTACATCCCCAACCACGATTTTTTTCAAACCATCTTCCGGTGATTCTAGCCCTTCAACTTCGATTCCGGTCAATGAAAGACGATCCGCTAACTCTTTCGGCGCGACATCCTTCACATCGACATATTCATTTAACCATTTATATGAAACTAACATTGCTTTTTACTCCCCCTTGAATTGTTCCAAGAAACGAACATCGTTTAGATAGAAATTGCGAATATCATTAACGCCATAACGCAGCATCGCGATTCGGTCTGGCCCTAAACCAAAAGCAAAACCAGAATATTCTTTTGAGTCAATCCCAGACATTTCCAACACATCAGGATGAACCATACCAGCGCCTAAAATTTCGATCCAGCCGGTATATTTACAAACATTACAGCCCTTACCGCCGCATTTAAAACAGCTAACATCGACTTCGACAGATGGTTCCGTAAATGGGAAGTAGCTTGGACGTAAGCGAATCTTACGGTCGGCACCGAATAATTCCTTCAATAATACTTCCAGAGTTCCCTTCAAATCCCCCATCGTAATGCCTTTATCAACGACAAGTCCTTCAATTTGGTGGAATTGATGACTGTGGGTCGCATCGTCGGTATCGCGACGGAAAACTTTTCCTGGCGAAATCATTCGCAATGCACCCTTTGAAAAATCATGTTTTTCCATTGTCCGAGCTTGGACAGGTGAAGTATGCGTCCGCAATAAGACTTCATCAGAAATATAGAACGTATCTTGCATGTCACGTGCTGGGTGATCCTTTGGTAAGTTCATCCGTTCAAAATTATAATGATCGGATTCAATCTCAGTTCCTTCAATGACTTGATACCCCATACCAACAAAAGTATCTTCGATTTCTTCCATGATTTGAGTCAAGACATGACGCGTACCTTGAGAAATTTGTTTGCCTGGTAAAGTCACGTCGATTGCTTCCGCTGCTAATTGTTTTTCTAGAGCCGCTTCAGCTAAGGAAGCTTTGCGCTCTTCAACGGCATCCGTTAAGAGATCACGGATTTCATTAGCAAAGGCTCCGACTTTTGGTCGTTCCTCCGCAGATAAGTCACGCATTCCTCGTAATACTTCAGTGATGGGGCCTTTTTTACCTAATGTTTCCACGCGAATTTTTTCAACGATAGAAAGTTCGTTTGCCGCTTCAATTTTTGCTAACGTCTGACTTTTTAATGTTTCCAGTTGCTCTTGTAAACTCATTATTTTCTTCCTTTCCCTATTGCTTTAAAAAGATAACTTTTAAAAATTATCGGATTCATTAATTTAGTACTTATTTTAACATTCACAATTAACTCTTTTTGAGAAAAACAGACAAAGAGACCTCGCTCCTTTATAAAGGAACGAGGTCTCGCGGTACCATCCTAATTCGCCAAACTACAGTTTGACGCTCTCAATTCTTAACGACATTGCCGGTCTTTCGACAAGCTCCAGAAGTGAACTTCATTTTTCAATCCCTTAATCTGCTTCCAGTCAACGGCAGAAATTCCCTTGAAGGTTTCGAAAAATTACTCTTTTCTATCAACGCTTTTTGATTTATTTAATTGACTATTCCAATACTACAAGAAATCAAAAAAATTATCAACTACATTCTTCATCAGTAATCCAAGTATCGCCCCATTGATGAATCTCATTCATCACTGTTTTTAAGGCTTCCCCTTTATTTGTTAAGCAATAGTCCATTCGCTTTTGGCTGCCACAAGCAATTACTCGACCTACGATGCCTTCTGCTTCTAACTCTTTTAACCGTTCGGTCAACACTCGATCGCTGACTTCTGGAATCATCGCAGCAATATCAACGAATCTTTGTGGGCCACCTTCTAACAACACATCAATAATCAAGCCGTTCCATTTTTTGCCTAAAATTTGAAAACCTTTCTCAAATTTTGGACAAAGTGAAAAGTTCATTACCTCTACTTGTTCCATAATTCTCACCTCGATAGAGAGAGTATAGCACATTACTTACCTTTTATAAGTGCAACTTGCCTAAGGCTTAGGAGTTCTTAACAAATCGATTGCCTTGTTGCCTTGCAAAAAGATTAAAAAAGTTGAAGAAACGGTCTTGTGCTTCGCTTTTTCCAACGCGTCTTTATACAAATGCAATTGTCCTCGATAGCGATCCACTAGCTGTTGTTCTCGTTCTGGCGTATAAAAATCCGTTTTTAAATCATACAACAGAATCTCATGATCGAATTCCAAATAACCATCAATAATACCATGAATCAATAGTTCATCTTGATTTTGATAGTCCTTAAATAGCTGGTCAGCTGGCAGCAACATCGCAAAAGGTTCTTCTCGATGCAATTTTTCTGCATGCTGCAAGACATATGCGCCAATCCCTGAATCAAAGAACTGTAAAATGCTTTCCACTGAAATTTTTTCAGCGACCATAGGCATCAAAGTTTTTCGTGCGACTAATTCAGCAATCAATTCCTGAATCTCCGTTTCAGTTGGTCTTTTCGTTAAAGGCAACAATTGCATGACCAAGTGCGTAGCGGTTCCAACCTCCGCGGGTGAAGCTTCTTGAAGGGTACCTAAAAATTTTGGCTCGTTAAGGGCGTCAGATGTAAAACGATAGGTCATTGCGTTATCGGAGATGTCCATCGTCTGCCGATTATCTGGATCATCATAGAGCCGTTTCAACTCAGAAACGGATTGATAACTGGTTGTTTTCGTAGCTTCCGGATAAGGATATTCAAATAGTAGGCGCTTTTTCAATGCATCTATATTGACAGTTCCCTGCGGTAATTCTAAGGTCTTAATTTCTGGTAAATAGCCTTGAACCACTTCAGCGATTGTTTGCGGCTCAACAAAATCGATAGCAAAGGTCGCTGGATGTTGCTTCACTTTCACGACTTGATTGACAACATATTCTGTTTGATATTTATCCATCTGAGCATGTCTAAACAAGGTCATTCCAACCCAATCAAAGAAACTATCTCGTTGCCCATTCCGTAAACCAGCAGCCAAAACTACGGAATCGTTTCTGGCGGCTTTGCTCCATTTTTTATAGGCTGATTCTTCATCATCATACGATCCCACTAAAAATAGTTTTTGTTCTGCTCGCGTCAAAGCCACATAAAGTTTCCGCATTTCCTCTGACAGCAGTTTGTTTAGATTTTTTTGTTTGACGATTTGGAAAAGGAGTGTTTCTTTTCGAACTCGGGTATCGGGGGTTAATAGTTTTACACCTAGGCCTAGCTGCTCATCAAAAACATAATTTCGTTGCGTATCTTGAACATTGAAACTCTTACTCATATCCATCAAGAAGACCACTGGAAATTCTAGGCCCTTACTTCCGTGAATCGTCATGACTCGAACCGCGTCACTGATTTCTTCCGTTGGCGGCTCACCTAGATCCTTATCCTTTTCCTGCATCTTTTCAATGAAACGAATAAATTGATACAAGCCTCGGAAGCTGCTGCGTTCATAATCTTTTGCTCTTTCAATCAAAGCTAAGAGATTCGCGTGACGTTGCTGGCCGGCTGGCATACCTAAAACATAATCCAAATAGGCTGTCTCATTATAAATTTTTAACAATAAATCAGCGATTGCTTCGCGGCGGGCGAATTCCCGCCAATCATTTAAATCAACCAGAAAATCCTTTAACCGTTTAGAAAGGCTATCATCTTTTGTTTCTGCATACCGTAAAACCGCTTGATAGTATTCTTTCTGTGGTAACGCAAGGCGAACCATTGCTAGTTCCTCTTCTTGCAATCCAACGATCGGTGATCGTAATACTGCTGCTAACGGAATATCCTGGTACGGATTATCAATAATTTGCAACAAAGAGATCATGATCCGCAGTTCAGTTGATTGGAAATAGTTTTGCGTATCGTTGATTGTTAAAGGGATTTCCAGTTGTTTAAAAACTTCTAAGATCGTTAAATTATGACTTTTGGTTGGCGTCAGCAAAACAATATCTTCATATTGTAAAGGCCGCATTGCTTTTTGTTTTTTATCATAAATTTCAAAGCCTTGATCAATCAATTGACGAATCTTGGTGGCAGTCATGAAAATTTCCCCCATAGATTTGTCTTCGATCCATTCCGGCGCCTCTGAAGCTTTTTGGTAAATCAATAATTCCGGAGCAAATTCTTTTGTCTCAGGAAAAGCAGTAAATCCGTTGATTAACTCCGCCTGTTGATCATATTCGATTTGTCCGACCGACTGATCCATCAGTTGTGTAAAAACTAGATTCGTAAAATCCAAGACTTCTTTTCGTGAACGGAAATTCTCAGCCAAAATAATTCGTCGACCACCGTCTTCATGGGCAAAATCATGGTACTTTTGAATAAACAGGGTGGGATCAGCCAAACGAAATCCATAAATCGATTGTTTTACGTCTCCTACCATAAAGAGGTTGCCGTTAGTTTGATTGCTTAACCGTTGGAGAATGGATTCTTGCAGCTGATTGATATCTTGATATTCATCGACTAACACTTCAGCAAAGCGCTGACGATAATATGCTTCCGCTGGTCGTTTACCATCAACTTCCGCTTGCAAAATCTGCAAAGTGAAATGTTCTAAATCATTGAAATCCAACATGCTTTTTTCCCGTTTTGCTGCAGAATAAGCTTCGATGAATTGTTTCTCCACACGAACCAATTCTTCAACGATCGGCAATGCTTCTTGTAGCCGCTCAATTTGCTCAGCGGGTGAAACGGCAAAGTAGATTTCTTTTACATTCAATAAATTTTTCTTGGCTTGGTCCCGATACTCCTTGCACTCAGTGATCACCTCACCGAAAGCCTCCTTCACCTCTTTTTTCCGCGGAGAAGGAAAGGTTGGAAAGCTCACATCATCAAATAAAGTAAAAGCTGCATCTAATTGATTATCCGCCAAAAGCTGTTCTAACTGCTGGACTATAGCCGCTTCCGTTTGTGCTAAATCAGTGATTTTTTGTAGCTCATCACTAGCTTGGCTATCTGAAATCAACCATTGATAGGTCTGCTGAATCTCGTCTAAGCGTTTCAATAATTGCGGACGAATAATTTGCTGATACAATTCTGATTCAGCTAAATCATTGATGCGATAATTTTCGATCAGCCCTTCTAGCCACTCAAAAGGCGCCGGATTGGCTCTAGCAAAGTTGTACATCGACAGCACTAAATCTTCTAACCCACTATCGCTGCGGTCATTAGAAAAATTTTCAGTCAAATGATAAAAAATTTCCTGATTTTCTTCATAGAACGTTTCTCGTAGCTCGTCCCAGACGTCCTCCTTTAACAAAATCGTCTCCGTCTCATCTGTCAGCATCCGATAACTAGGATCTAAATCAATTAAATAGAAGAATCGCTGAATGACTTTGGAACAAAAAGCGTGCAAAGTCGAAATATTAGCCATCGGCAGCAAGGTTAATTGCCGTGTAAAATGATTTTTTTGTTCTTGATCGGTTTCTTCGTTAATGGCTTCTTGCAATGCGCTTTGGATTCGTTCCTTCATTTCGCTGGCGGCAGCTTCTGTAAAAGTTACGACTAGTAACTGATCCACCGATAATTGCTGGCGTTTGATTTTTTCAATTACGCGTCGAACCAAAACAGCCGTTTTGCCAGACCCAGCCGAAGCCGAAACTAAAAGATTGGTTCCTTGATCGTAAATCGCCTGCCATTGGGAATCGGTGTACATCTCGTTGGGCGCCTTTGGAGGGATTGCATGTTTAGTTGTCATGTAGCTCATCCTCCATTCTTCTCAATACTTCTTCTTTTGAAAGCTTTTCTAAGCGATGGTAATTATTTTCCTTCAACATCACATCGAACTTACAGACACTGCGGAAGGGGCATTGCTGACAAGCGATCCGCTGATTGTCCTTATACGTCGGATTCAGTTTGATCTCGCCCGAAACAATTTGATTACCGGCCGCTTGAATTTTTTGTCGGTTGAACTCTCGAAGTAATTCGATTTCAGATAGTTCGTAAAATTTGTCTTTCGATTGTGAAATCGGCTGTGTTTGTCCTTTAGCGTCTTTTCGCAACGGAAACAATAAAGAATTTTCCTTCTCCTGCAAGCTGTGATCTAACTGATCATACAATTCTTGCTCTTTCGCAAACAAACCATCATAGTGATACGATTTCAAGGTTTCCTTGTCAATCGCATTTGGATCTTTCAAAACTGGATTGTGAACGTGAAGATAATACGCCCCCGCCGGCTTAATTGATTTATCACTGGTCATGCCATAATCGGTAATCGCCACATCTAAATAGGTAATCAATTGCAAGGCAATCCCGTAATACGCATCTGCGACATTGAAACTGTGGGGACTGGATTTGTAGTCCACCACGCTTAGCCAGTCAGATTCTGCACCTTTTAATTGGTCTAAGCGATCAATTTTCCCTCGGATAGCTACTTCACCACCAGTAGCAAGAGGCAAACTAATTCCCGGTATGCCTTTTTGACCACCAATCGAACCAAAGACAATCTCTGTTTTTTGCGGTTCCAATTTCGTGCGCAAGCCTTGTTGAACTAAGCCCCAGCTAACTTTTTGAATCGTTCTTGCCAATTGATAGCGAATATAATTCATGCGCGCGGAGCTGGAAAGAATCGCAAATTTCAATTCGCCAAATAATTCTTTCAAGACATCATCCGCTAAGGCGACTCGCTGAGCTTCGGTTAGTTCCGTTAAGCGCAAGCCTTGCTCATTAATCAACCGGAAAAAATAATCCAGCGCTTCATGATAAAAATCCCCCGCAGCGGCAGGTGTTAACCCATAAACGGTCCGCTCCTTCAGTCCTAAACCAAAATTAGCAAAATACTTATACTGACAATTATAAAAATTCTCAATTCGAGAAACTGAAACATAAAGATTCTTCCCATAAAGCTGCTGTGCTGTCTCAGGAAATAAAGCACGTGGAACATTCAACTCCTGCAAACTTTGGAAAACTTTTTGTGCTAGCGGGGCCTGTGAACTATTTTGGATAAACTTCTGTAACTCACGCCAAGCTGGTAAGAAGGCCCGATTTTCGTCTTGTGCCAAACGATTCAGCTGGATCAAATCTGACAATAAGGTTCTCAACGTTCCCATTCGTTTTTCCGGCTGACTCGCCAAACTTAATGACTCGGCTTCGATCACTGGTAGATTCAAGCCTTTACTTAATTGTGTCAAAAAAGGCGAAATCGCTAATTTCTTTTCTCCCTCGACTGTTGTTGCAACACTTAAATAAAGTTTTTCTCTGGCCGATAAAAAGACTGAATAAGCTAAGAAAGGTTCACGATTGACCTTCGAACTATTGTTTTCCGGTAAAAATTTTCCTTCTGGTAAATTTTGATTAAAGGCTGATCGTTCTTCTGCCGACAATAACCCCTTATCGTCAAAGCGAGCGGGAAAATCATGATCGTTCAACCCGATGGCAAAGGTAACTTTCATTTGATCGACTCGCGCCAATTCTAAATCATTCACTCGAACTTGATCGATCGCCGTTGGAATTTTTCCATAAGTCAAATTCATCAAACCGGTTAGAAAAATTTCTTGAAAGGTCGTCCAATCAAAAATATCTGCACCATAAATCAGCACATATTCATCTAACAAATCCATTAAGGCTTGCCATGTCTGCTCATGATTGCGGGCTTTGTCTAATTCACCCTTTTCCACCTCTTGATCACGCCAGAAAAGCAGTTGACGCTTCACGCCACAGGTTTCTAAAAATTGATAAAAAAGAGTCGCCGCCGCTAACCCATTTTCTGCATCTTTGATCTTTTTGAAAAAGGCTGGCAATACTTGTTGGACAGACCGCCGTACTTGATTAGACGTTTCTTCCAACGCTTTGGCATCCTTAAAGGCTTCTGCCTCAAAGTCGTAATCAACAAAGTGCCAATCGGATTCCTTCGTCCACACACTACCACGAAAATTATAGGCTAAACAAAGATTTTCTGTTTGATCAATCTGCCGACGATAGTCTTGCTGGTTTAAAAACCAGTTCTCTGTTGTCCAATCAAAAGGCGCGAATAATTCCGAACGGAGCATTCGGAAAATATCATTGATTCGATAATGGTATTTATCAATTAGAAACAGTGCCTGTAAAAATTCGATTAACGGATGTGCCGCCATTTCTTGCGTCTCGTCCAAATAAAATGGGATCTCAAGTTTTTGGAAAAGATCCGGCAAGACACTGTTATAGACTTGCGGATCGCGTAGTAAAATCTGAATATCCTTATATCGATACCCCTCCACGCTCACTAAATGACGGATCTGATTACCGATTTGACGAATTTCTTCATTAACTGTGGCATACTTAGTCATCTGAATTTGATCTGTCTGTGAGAGATCACTTTTTTGTTGCTGTGCCCAAAAAGCACTAACTTGATTAAAAACAGTATCTCGTTTGCCAGCAAATTGATCTGGCCGAACAGGGATCTGCTGACTATCGGCCCGCTGTTTCAATTGAAAATATGTTTTCCCAGGATCAGCAAATAAATTCAAAGGATTTGCTTCTTCATTTGGATATGCCCGATCCAATTCCAAAGCTACCGTCAACTCACCGCAAGTCATCAAGGCATTGAGTACACTTAGTTCGCGGGCGTTGAAACGGGTAAACCCGCTCACGATAAACAGATCCCCTGATAATTTCTGTTGTGTCAAATAATTTTCCAACAATAGTAAAGGATCTTCGTTAGCTACTTGATATGTGATTAGCGCTTCTTCATATTTACTGAAAACTCTCTTCAAGTCTTTCAGCTTTAGCGCTTGATCAGGATCATTTTCGCTCACCGCTAGATCCTCTACTAAGACATTGCCAACTTGCATCTCTTGATAAAAACCCAACAATTGTTGGATAAAGCCCGTTTTATTAACCTCTCCACGAAAAATCGTTAGTTCTTCTTGTAAATCTTGTAGAACCTTTCGTAAAATCATGGCATTCCCAGCATCTGATAAAATATTTCCTGGAACTTGTCCATCTCGCTGTAAAAAATACCACGCTAAACGTTGAAAACTAAAAACCTGTGTTCGAATCGTACTGAACTCAGAATCGTGAGTATTTTTTTTCATGGCAGACAAAAGATTGATCTCTTGTTCAAATTTATTGTAATTGGGGACTAAGAAAAACACGTGGTTGGCCGGGTTCTTTTCCAACCAGCTTTGCGCCAATTGGATCATGCGTTCCTTCGCGTCCGTCTGTCCAGCACCTAATAAAAATTGTAACGGCATTGTTTCCCCTCTTTTCTATATTTTCATTTCTCGTTTATTATAACAGTTCAAGTAAAACAACGCATGAATCTGAGCGAATCAAAAAATGGTATAAAAAATTAAAAAATCTCAAACTCTGCACAGCAACTCACAAAAATAGACTAGCAAATTGCTAGTCTATTGTTCCAAACCGGTCTAAGGGCCAAAAGACAAATTTTACATCGGCCATAATATTCTTTTCCTGGATCATTCCAATGATTCGACTATCTTTTGAGATACGCCGATTGTCCCCTAGAACAAATAACTCACCAGCGGGAACTTTTTCTGCACCAAAGAGATCTTTTAAATTGAAATCATAAGTAAGGGGTTGATCATCCGTCAGTTCTTTTTTGAATTCATCTAAGTAGGGCTCAGCAACTTTTTTTCCGTTGATATACAGCTGATCATTTTTATATTCTATGGTATCTCCAGGCAAACCAATCACACGTTTGATATAATTTTTTCCCGGATCATCAGGGGCTGGGAAAGTCACGATATCAAAACGTTTGACTTCGGTATTTTTCAATGCGATTACTCGTTCACCATCTACCAATGTTGGATCCATTGAATCCCCCTTAACCACTACTGGCGTAAAAACATAATGCCGCAAACCAAACAAGATGACCACCAATATCAAAAAATAAAGAATTGTCTTTCCAATCTCTTTTATATTCATTCACGTGCCTCCATTTTTCCTTCTTACATTAAGTTTAACACAGACTATTTTGTTTCTTCTGTTTTAGTCTGTAGCTTTTAAAAAAATTACTTTTCCTGCGAGCATATTTCTTTCCTTACTTTTTGTAAGATGATATAGTAGCTCTTGTAAATAAGAACTCAACAAGAAAAGGTGGAAATTATTATGTCTCAATTTTTAGACTCTTTGAAAGATCGCCGTTCATTCTACGCATTAGGACGCGACGTTAAATTATCAGAAGAAGAAATCACAGAATTAATCAAAGATGCTGTTAAAAACAGTCCAACAGCTTTCAACGCGCAATCTCCACGTGCGGTTATTCTTTTCAACGATGCTCACGAAAAATTATGGAACATTGTTGAAGAAGCATTAAAACCTTTGACTCCTGCTGAAGCTTTCCCTAACACTCAAGCTAAAATTGCTGGATTCAGAAACGCTTTAGGTACTGTATTGTTCTTTAAAGAAACTGATACTGTAAAACATTTGCAAGAACAATTTGCGCTATATGCTGATAACTTCCCTGATTGGGCTGAACAATCAAACGGTATAGCTACAGCCAATGTATGGACTGCTCTAAATGCAGCAGGACTTGGCGCGAACCTACAACATTATAACCCAGTAATTGATGATGCTGTTGCAAAAGAATGGGATATCCCAGCAAACTGGCAATTACGTTCTCAACTAGTCTTTGGTTCTAAAGAAGGCGATGCTGGCGAAAAGGAATATTTAGCTGACGACGAACGTTTCCGTGTATATCGTTAATCCGATCTAAACAAAAATCGAGGCCTAGGCCTCGATTTTTTTTTATAATAAAGATGGTGTCTCCACCATCTCATCGTCCGTCTTTCGGTTCATCATCTTTTGTTAAAATTTCCAACTTAGTACCTTCAACTAGATGAGTAGAAAGAAAGACCACCATTTCTGTTAACGGATAATCAAACATCAAAATCGGTCCTCGACGATCCTTGCGAAAATAGTTTAATTTAATCAAACCACTTTCTTCCTGGTACAAAACCACTCGCTCAATTTCCTTTAACGGAATACCTCGATTGTCAAGACTGAACAACAGTAAACTATCTTCTGTGAAACCTTTTTTATCCAACAAGAAGCTCAGCATGATCAAAGCCGCTAAAATAGTGCGGATACGTTCGTTAAGATCTTGCCAACTGCTAAAGCCAATCCATAAAATCAAAAACGTCAAAAAAAGATAAGTTGGGTACATTCTCCTTTTTTGTAAAACTGGAATTACAATCGACTTACGGGTCATAAATAAAAATACATATAAAACGATCGTAAAAAGTAGTAATAATAATGTAAATATATTCAAAAGAACCGCCTTCTAACTTGGGTTGAAATTAGAATATTTTACCACGACCATGTTAGATTTGTCATCTCGCTGCTCCTGATCGATGTCTTCGCATTGATTGATTCGAACAACCGCACAGTTGGTCATCTTTGAAATAACTTCTCCTTCGACACATTCTTCGAAGCCAATTGGATGGCACCGATAACTTCTTCCAAGTTCAATTTCTTCTTCATTCATAAATAAGCCCTCCAGTATCGACATTCATTTGTTCGTCTAGCTTTTGGATCAATTTAAAGGCATTATACCTAAGTATGGAATGGTTTACAATCGAAACCTCCTATTTAGTCGCAAAAATACATCAAATCGTGTAAAATTATTTTATGGAGGTGATTTTTTATGTCTAATTTTTTAGATTCAATTAGAAAGTATGGTTATTTGCGCAGTGCCTGTTATTTGATTCTTGGTGTCGCTATCTTGCTTTCCCCAAGAAGTGTTTTTAAAGGGATTGTTTATATCGTTTTCTTCTATTTATTGATTTTCGGTATTCTTCAAATTATCCGCGGTTTTCGAGCAAAAAAATACACTGGAAATGTCGGTTACGAAACAACCGGAGGGATTATTCGAGTCATCGTGGCCTTTATCATCTTATGGTTTTCAAAGGGAATCATCAGTATCTTACCAATGTTTTTAGGTTTCCTTATCTTAGTGTTCGCGATTGGGCAATTCATTCAGAGTTGGAATGCTAGAAAAAACGGTTTTCCTGTTGTTGGACAACTGATATATAGCGGATTGATGATCCTTGCCGGCGTGTTTCTTCTATTTAATCCTTTCAGCAGCTTAATGTTTCTATTTCAGATTTTCGGTTTTCTACTGATTACGATGGCCGTTTCTGAATTTATTAACACACGACGTCTTGCGAAATAGAGAATTGTTTCTATTGTCATAAAGCTTTATACTACTACTATCAAAGTAAGTGAGGTTATTATGAACACAGCGCAAGAACTCTATCGATTCACTAAAACATATGGTATTAATTACAACACCGGCGAAGAAAAAGGGACGTTTTTATTTCAAAAGTTTTTACAAGCCTACCCGAAAATTAATTTTAGTTTCTCCTTCATTGGCTTTCATAAATACGAAAGTGTCAAAAAGCAAGAGGGATTAAGTGCTTATGCAATCTCTGGCAATACTCTTTATGTTTTAAGTAAGCAGAAAGCCTATAAATACAATCTGTACCAATGCAGAGCGATTAATGGGAAAAAGAAATTAAATGGTATTCGTCTGATCCTAGATTTTGAAAATGAAACAATTAAAATCAATCTAGGTTTCGCAGATGGTGGCATCGTTTTAGCCGCTTTAAAACAGGCTGGAAAAAAATAAGACAAGATAGTTGAAGAATAGAAAAACTAGCGTTATAATTTTTTCTGTTCTCATTGGGATATGGCCAAATTGGTAAGGCGCCTGACTCTGAATCAGGTAAGTGTAGGTTCGAGCCCTACTATCCCAATTAAAAAACCTTCATTTCTCGAATTGAGAATGAAGGTTTTTTTGTTCGTGCAGTTAATTTTTATGGTTTTACTACCAATACGTTGCTGTGCGCATTATTGACAACATAAGACGTTGTTGAACCTATTAAAGCTTGTTCAACAGCCCCTCGCCCAGTCGCACCTAAAACAATTAAATCTACTTGATGTTCTACTGCGTAATCCGTGATTTTTCGCTTTGGATTACCGGAATCAATTTTTGTTTCATACTCAAACTGATTGATTCTTGAATTCGCAATTAATTGTTCTAATTCGATCTCTGCATTATTAAGATGAAATTTTAGCGCATCATTAATAAATGCTGGATCACCAATCGAGAATTTGTAATCCACTACGGTAAGGATAAAAAGCTTTGCGTCATTTCGTTCAGCGATATTTAACGCTTCGTTGAATGCATCATTGGAAGCCGGTGATCCATCTACCGCAACAAGTATTTTCTTATATTCTTCTTTCATCGTAAACGCCTCCCTATCGTTTAGTATACCTTATTGATATCTAATGATAAAAGCTAAATGCACATTGAGATATTGTATCTCTGTGGCTTATTTACAAATAAAATTTATCTTTATTAATATTTCCATTGCTTGTTTACTGATCAGACGAATCGACAGTATCGTTCTAACTTTCCAATGTCTCAATGAAATTGGCGTTATTGCTTCTTTATACTTTAGACCCCTTGTATTTTCATTAATTATCGTCTAATATAATTAGAGTATAATGAGACTAGGGTCATTTAGGTATCGAAATCGCTATGAGAATCGTTGGAAAGTCTGTCCATCTTGCAATCTGGCAGATCTTTTGTGTTCACCCTTGTATATGCCTCTATACCCGATTTATTTTGAGCGCCCTACTTTTATTAAGCACGCCAATTTTATCCATCATATTTGCGGTCTTCTTGTTCACCTCACGCCATCTATTGATGCGCTTTTCCGTTGCTCTTTACTTTGTATTAACTAATCGGCATTGCTGCCGGTAGTCTCGTAGCAGATGAATCCTATGACATTTTAATGAATACACTGGTCGGACAAAACAAAGTCAGTCGTACGTGGATGCATGGTTTAACCATTACTGCTTATTTAGTTTGGGTTGTTTCGAATTATAGGTGCTTTATTAGGAAACTTTATTCCCAATCCGATGGTTTTTGGCCCTCCCTTTCCTTTCAACCTCTGACTGGGGGGGTAGCTAGCGGGTTTCTACAATCACTTTAAATAACGCGAGTTATAGAGCTTATTTCTGGTTTTGCCCATATTAGTAGTGTACTATATAACAAAATATGAAAAAGGAGTAACTATCATGAAAAAGATTGCTGGATTTTTCTTTCAAAAACCTTTAGATTTGACTCAAAAGAAATCTTTCGAAATCCATCTTCCAACCGACACTTTGTACAACGGCAGCGAACCCGTCCTAGAATCCAACCGGCAGATTTTGTGTGAAATTAGTAAACAGTATGATTATCCCGAAGATAGCTTACACAGTTTTTTTGTCATTACCGAGATTTGTGAGTCTGACTAAAAAGTTTATATTACTTTTGAGAACGATACTATCAGCGGTTTTACAAAAATTTCTCCCCATTTTTTAATATTGAACTTAAAAAAATTTCGGAGTGATCCTTACACTTTACGAATTTAAATTTTCTATCATCATTAATGTATCTAGAGCTTTTGTAAAAGATATCCTCTACTTCACTAGAGTTGATGTCTTTTTTTATGTTCCGATGATCAGTGTACTTGAAAAATCAAAAAACGGGTATGAATATTTACCAAATAGACTTTCTATCAAAATATCGTTATTAACTCAAAAAGCCTTATTTTTGGATTAATTATACAACTATTTCTGTCTGTACATCCTTTCCAATTCTCTGTATTTTATCGGTACCTCAATTTACATTTTTAAAAAATTTATTTTGATTTTTAAAGCTGTCGTTCCTTTGATTGACCTTCTATACCTTTTCCTAGAAATACTGTTTTCCAACCGGTTGAACCAGGCGGATATTCTCCCCGTACGTTGCCAGCGTCACCACGTTTCGATTTGTGTTTTATTTTTATTCGCTAAGTCTGCCATAATCGTTTTTAAAAGAGTATTCTCTTGTTCCATCTGTATAATTATTTCATTGAGGTGAAGCGGATAAGCCACTCGATTTTTCATTGAAAAAAGCACCTCTTCGTTAAATCCATTTTAACGAAGAGGTGCTTTTTTATTTTGTCTCAGGTTATGAGATCAGTTCCAAAGAATACTCACTTTTTTAATATAGAAATACTTCATAAATAGTCAAATTTAGAAGCTTTAGATTTTTATTTTGCGTACCAACCAATACCTTCGTATTTCCAGCCTCGTGTCTTTAATACGTTCACTTCGTTTTGATCTTTTGTGTAATGATGAGAGCCGCTTCTTAAGCTTGGGTTAAACAAGCGATGAATTTTCACACTTTTATTATTGTCGGAATACCAAGCAACGCCTTCATAAGTCCATTTATGTTTGGTGGTCAAAACCTTTACTTCATTCCAATCCAAAGTGTAATGATGATCGCGAAGTGTGGAATTGTACAATCGATAAACTGATGCTCCTGTTGAAGGAGCATTCCAAGCAATCCCCTCATATTTTCCCCAACCAATTTTCACTAAATGATTTTTTTCATTCAAATTTGCGGTATAGAAGTGTTCATAATTATTAGGGTTGTATAATCGATACATTGGGATACTTTTACTTGGCGGCGTTGGATTTGGTGTCGATCCGTCAGCCGAGTCGTACTGCGTTAAATTATAATTAGCGATAACTGTGTTTAATGTCGATCCATAGTTTGGTGCGGTAGCATATCTTCCCGTCAACCAAGCAGTGGCATCTTTATAAGATTTTGTATTGCTCTTCCAAGCGCCCGAATAATAATAAACACCTGGAGAAAAAGAGGTATTCTTTAGTATAGTCACATTATCATTTAAAGACTCTTTAAATGATGGATATTTCCTAAACTTCGCATCAATATAGTACCATCCTTGTTCCGCGCTCCACTCCTGTGTCTTCATAATTACTGACTGGCCATTATATTCTCCTTTGATACCAAACAAGTTATAGTTAGGAGCTTTTGATAACGTACTTGCTCCCCACCCACTTTCAACAATTGCTTGAGCAATCATAACGGAAGCATAGAGATTATTTGCATTCGCCAAGGTCTTTGCAGAAGCAGCTATCTGATTAATAAAGGTCTGCTGAGTGCTCAAGGCTGAACGAGCTGATCGAAATGCAGGTGGATCTAAAGTAAAATCTTCAAATCGAACAGGATGGTGAAATTGTAAGTTTCCTAAAGAATCATATTCTGCTTCGTCAACTACACTCTCCTCTTCGTTGACTTCACTACTCTCGTTAACAGAATCCCTCTCCTCTGTCTGAACAGGTTCCGTTGTTTCCTGAACTTCTTTTAAAGCTTCAGAAGAACTTGATGTTTCAGTTGTCATAGTGCTATCTTGCACTTCGCTAGCTGAACTGATTTCTGAAATCGTCGAATTTTCAGCATAGACCTTAAAGCCAGAAACACTCAAACTTCCTAATACTATCACACTACAAATTATTTCTTTTATTCTCATGTCTTCCCCCTGTGTAAACCTTAATCACTAATTATCTCGCATAAAATATAACTACTTACAGAGTATAAATTACCAAACTTTAATCAAAAAGTAAATTTATTTTATTTTTTTAAGAACACAAAAAAACGCTTCATCTCAGTTTCCTTTCAAAAGCTTTGTATAAATTAAAAGTAAGGAATGTTTTTTATAAAATGTCTTTATGGCCTGATTTTAATCCATATTATTTTAATATATTACTTATAATGAGCATCTTATTTGCTATAATAGTCTTTGGGGGGAATTACTTATGGATATCGGATCGGCAGTTTCTTGGGTAATTTACCTGATTTTCTTTTTTATGAGTATCATCTATTTTAAATTATTTAAAAATGAACGACGGATGATCCACCTTTACCTTTCGTTAATTCCAACGTTTATATGTATTTATTCATTGATGAATTACCATCACTATCAGCCATCGGAAGGTGCTTCTTCACTTGCTTTACTAATACTGGTCTCGCTCTTTACCTTTATGCTATATTGGTTGATCTATTCTTTTGGCGGCGATACTGATTAACCGTTTGCTATTTCTTAACAAAATATTTCATAAAGCTTTGATTCGATCTATGCTATAATAAGCTTTATTTATCACAAATTTCGAAGGAGCTTTGTTATGGCTATTTTATTGACTTTGATATTTGATCTTCTCATGATCGCATTATTTTTATTTCGAATGGTCCAAGGAGATCAAATTATTTTTATCGTTAGTATTATTTTACAAGGATTAATTTTTATCGACTTATTAGCAATAATACTTTTACGCCCTGCCAAATCCAAAAACATAGAAAGTGATCCGTCAGAGATTACACGAAAAAGAAGCCGTAATCAAGTTAGTCGGCCTCGCGGCGGTCTCCTTGCCAAGGTTTCTTGTATTATCGCCTTATTGGTTCTAGCTTATTATATTTATTCTGTAGTTTTTCTATTTATTTAGCCTTGCACACTGACTAAAAAAGTATGTCCAAAAGCGGACATACTTTTTTTATACAATAAATTTAAATAATTGCCAACTGATGGTTAGCACCGGTTAATACTCTTGAAACAGCAAATAAGGTCTCTTGTTATAAAGAATAGTTTTTTTAGCGTTCGTCGTATTTCGAAGATAAATAATTTATTTTTCGATTGAATTTTTTCGGCAGATAAGACAACAGCCCTAACAGAACCCCAGCAATACCCAACTCAAGCAATAATTTTACAGAAACCCCTTTTTTCGCAATTTCTGAGGCCATAAAAGCATAAATAAAACTTGCCGGTAGCATCGTTAAAAAGGAGATCAGACTAAATTTTTTCAAGCTCATGGGAGTCATTGCATAGGCATAGCTTTGAATAGCAAAAGGAAAGATCGGCACTAAGCGGGTAAAAATCAAAAAAGAAAGCCCATTTTCCCGCACCCCTTTTTCAATTTTTTGAAAGGTTGGATCACTGCCGAAGCGTTGTAGTAGATATTCACGGGCTACATATTTCCCGATTGCAAATGAAATACTTGCTCCTAGTGAGGCGCCAATTACGGTCAACGCGCCTCCGATCCACCCACCATAGGCTAAGCCGCCAACGATTGCTAAAAATTGTCCCGGCAGTAAAAAAACTGCGACTACTATTGAGAGTAAAATAAAAATTAAATAGCTCCACCAGCCCAGACTTTCAAGATAACTTCTTAGTTGCGAGATATCCGTCAACAGTGCAACCAATCCAAGCTGATTAGCAAGCACTAACACGATTGCTACTAATATGAGAAATACAATAATTTTCTTCATGCTTCCTCCTTCTCTAGTCGATACTACGAGTTAACCCCTGGACCATTCGTTGAATGACTAATTGATTAAAGCTAGTCAAATCTAACAGTTTTTGTGGCATCTTTACTAAATAATCAGACTGCTGTGCCAATGTCAATTGTCCCTTTGATAAATTATCTTGTACCCTAGCAAGCTGATACTCTTCTTGGCTAAACAAATCTGGGCGTTCCAAGTAAACCGCTGTAGTCATGTCCCAATTGCAAAAACCGCTGAAGTGAAAATTTTCCTTGTTCCATTCGATCCAGCTTTGCAAGCTATCTGCTATCCAACACAATTTATCTGAGGTTATCAAAGAACCGGCTGCTTCGAGAAAGTTTTCCAATTCTTCCCTTGAAAAAAAGGCTCCCGCAGTCATGTGTCCATTCATGATCGTTACCTTCGTCTGACTTAGTAACACTTTTTTTGTCGCCAAGGGATCACAAGAAAAATTCAATTCTTTCACTGGAAGTTGATTAACGAAAAGCGGCTGCGTGATTCCCCCCATCAAGATGATTTCTTGGACTTTATTAAAAAAAGTCGGGTCCTTTTCTTGTGTTCGCGCTAGATTCGTTAGTGCACCAGTAGCGATGATCGTGATCTCGTTGGGAAAGCGATTGACCTGATCGATTAAATAATCTACCGCTTTTTCTGAGGGATAATAGGAAAAGTCTAGTCTCAACCGTGTTTGCAATTCTTGGGTCATTTGTTGGACCTCTTGAATAGTCCCATTCCCGTAGCTTAAGGTCACGCCTAATAAATCAATTTCAGTCATGCCCAATAAATAAAACAACGTCAATCCGTCATCCACATCATGATTTTTCAAGCCAAAGGTATTGTCGCAATCATAAATAATTTTTCTCATTGGAATAACCCTCGATTTTCTTTGAGCCAGTAACCGAAATTCGTATTCTCCTGGTTCAATTGAGATTGAATCGCTTGCAGATCGGCCGGATGATCCATGTCTTCCAGCGGCTCTAACAAAGCTACCTGATACTTACGTAAAAGCTTTAATGTTTCAGTTAACACTTCATTTTTCCCCCAAGTAATCGGCGCATCAAAAATTGGTGCCAAGTTTACTGTTTCTGTCGCTCCCACTAAATAATAGCCGCCATCAGGAGACGGTCCCAGTACCACTTCACTCATTTGATCAAAAGCTGAAGTAATAAGCTCAGCCGTTAAATTGGGAATATCGCTGCCGGTCAAAACAACTTTTTGATAACCAAGCGAAAAGACCGTCGCCAGTGCTTGCTTCATCCGCTCACCAATTGTTGGTCCTTTTTGAGGAAAAGCTTTAAAGCTTATTGGCATAAGTTGAATCAAGGAATCGGGACTGCCTTCGTCTGAATATGCTAAAAATAGATCGATTCCTTGATTAACTAGCGGGGAAAATTTTTTGAAGCTATCTTGCAACATTCGCAGTTGAGCTTGACTGGCCTTGGTACCAGTCAGTCGACTTTGCAAACGAGTTTTGACTTTATTAGGAATCGGGACACGAGTAAATAAAATATAGGCCTGTTTATTCAAAGACTTGCTCCTTCAGTGCTTGTTGTAAAAAAACGGGTTCCAAATAGCTAGTCACCTTTTCAAATATTTCTTGATTTTTCAATGCCTTCGTCGCTGTTTGATAACTGTCATAGGCCATCGCCGACCATGCTAGTGCCCGCAGCATCAAGTAGGGATGGTAGATTTTCAGCGCTTCTTCAAAGGCTGTTCTGTCAAATCCTGTTGCGTGAAGATACTCGTCAAAAAATTGATGTTTTTCTGTTTGATTCAATAATAAATTACTTCGCCAAAGAGTTGTCGTTGTGGCCAAAAATTGTGAAATATCTTGCACCGGATGGCTAATCACCGGCTTTTCCCAATCGATCAAATAACCTTTTTCACCAATAATGAAATTGTGAGAATTGACCTCTGTATTATTCACACACCAAAGATCTAAATCATTGAAAAAGCGCTGCTGGTCAACATTTTTTGTGCAGCGTTCTAAGGCTCTCGCCAATTCTCGTTGAGCTGTTAAAGGTACAAAATTGCTTTTTAAAACCGGTGCTAACAGCCGCTGGCACTCCTCCACGCGGGCAGACAAGATCGTCTTTTTTTCCTCTACAAGAAAATTGGCGACCAAGTCATCAATCGGCTGACGATGGATCTCACCAAAAATTTTAGCAGCTTTAGTTAGATCACTGCGATAATCTAAGGGCTGTCCTACTAAAAATTCCATGATCAATAAGCCTTGCTTAAAAAAACGGCGGCTATCATCGACATAATACACTTTCGGTGTCCGGCCAGTTCGTTCCAGCCAGCTCAATGCTTGATACTCATATTGAATCTGATTCTCCAATTGTAATTGACTCCCGTAGTTTAGCCGGAAAACAAATTGTTTCTTTCCATCGGAAATCAGAAAATTTTGATTGTATTCTCCTTGTGCTAAAAATTCTACCGCAATTGGTGGTTGCAGTTTTAATTTTTCAATTAAATGAAGCTCTTTTAAATAAGCTGCAATTCTTGTGCGCATCTTGTGCTCCTTTTATTTGTAATAGCGCTTGGCTAATTTTTCTGGGGACATTCCTAGTAGATACAATAATTTGATGTGATGCATCGCTAAATGGGTACGCAATTTTCCCTTTCGAAAACGGCGGCTAGAGGTACTAATCTTACCAATCGCTGGATAGAATTGACCGATTTTTCGCAAGCGCCGGCTTAGCTGCCAATCCTCCATTAAAGGAATCGCATCAAATCCGCCCACTTGTTGATAGCACTCACGTGTAACAAATAGCCCTTGATCTCCAAAGATCAAACCAAGAAAACGTGCACGGAGGCTTGAGGTCCATGCTAGATAAGCAAAAAATTTATCTGAGGAATCAAAGCTTAATTGAAAAAAAGCAGCACTATATTCTGAATCTCGTAACACATGTTGAAGTTTTACGAGCTCAGTTGATTCTATTTTCAGCTCGTTATCACTATGTAAAAACCATAAAAAGTCCCCACGGCTCTGTTCTGCTCCGTAATGTAATTGGGCTCCACGATTTCCTTTAGGCAATTGATAGGTAGCTGCGAATGGCTCAGCTTGCTGGATCGTTTGGTCTGAACTACCCCCATCCACCACGATCAGTTCATGGGGAATGCTTTTTAATAATTGGCTAATTTGAGGCAACAGTTTTCCAATTCTTTGCTCTTCATTTAAGGTCGGGATAATCACTGAGATCATTTAGGCAGCACCTGCAATGGCTGTTGAAAATTCAAATAAATTTCCGTCCCAGTCTGAACTTTTTGTGATAGATTTGTAAACGTACATCGGCAAGCTCCAATCTGCAGCTGCGTCCGCTGACCATTGGTTGACCACTCGTTGCCACAGACCAACGCCGGTAATCCCTGGTCACTAATTATAATCTCTGTTCCATAAGGAATGAAGACTCGTGCCTGCCCTGCCAATTGTTGTGGATTTTTCACCGCTAACGTCGTCGTTCCGATTTGAAATGACTCCTCTTGAACGTTCCCGGATAAATAGTTTCCCTCACCGATTGCTTCAGCGACTTGCTGATTGATGGGATAAAAATAAAGTTCTTGCGGTGTACCGATTTGCTGGATCGTTCCGGCTAATAATAGAATCATTCGATCGGCCAAATGAAACGCCTCCTCTCGATCATGGGTCACTAGGATTACGCTGAACCGATACTCCTGTTGTAAACGTTGTAAGTAACTTCGCATCGCAAACTTTAACTGACTATCCAAATTTGCGAAAGGCTCATCTAACAAAAGTAATTTAGGTTCTAACACAATCGCTCGAGCCAAGGCCACTCGTTGCTGCTGCCCGCCGGATAATTGATCTGGAAATTGATTTTCTAAACCCGTTAAATCAAAAGCGGTAACAATTTTTTTAATTTTTTCTTGAATGATCGCTCTAGAAAGTTTGCGAGCTTTTAAGCCAAAAGCAATATTTTCGGTTACTGTCATATGAGGGAACAACCAAAAATCTTGAAAGACTAAAATCGTCTCCTCCTGTGAAAATGAATATGAGAAGGTAATAGTTCCTCTATCACTTTTTTGGATACCCGCCAGTATTTTTAATAGACTGGTTTTTCCGACACCTGAAGGGCCAAACAGTGCAACTGTTTCTCCTTCAGCTACATTAAAGGACACATCAGTTAATAGTTCTTTTTTTCCGTAGTTCACATAAAGATTGCTAACGCTTAGTCCCACGCTGTACCCCTCCTATCAATTTTCTTAAAAACAAGACGCCAATAATCGTGCAAACTAAAAATAATAAACTGTATGCCGATGCGATGCCATAGCGACCATTATTGGCGTAGGGCAGTAATAGCAACGGCAAAGTCACGATCCGGCCGCCGCCGATAAAAAACGTCGGCAAGTACTGACTAAAGGAAACGATAAATACCAAAGATGCGGACGTAGCGATCCCCGGCCTTAGTAAAGGCCACGAAATCTGCCAAAAAGTCAACCAGCGGCTCGCGCCTAAACTTCTTGCGGTTAAACGATAGCCCTCACCTAATTGACGGTAGCTCTCCAATAAAATCTGCATGCCATAAGGCAGACAAAAATACGTATGAATCAAAACGACACCGAAAAAGCTGCCGTTTAATCCTAGTTTCAAAAAAATCACTTGACTCGATGTAATCAAGGCCACCGCCGGCAGAATCAATGGCAGATAAATCATTACCTCGACGACTCGCTGGGAGAACTGCTGTTGAAAAGCAAAATAATTCGCCGCCGGCAATGCGATTACTAATGTTAGAAATGTCGTCGCAAATGCAATCACGAAGCTATTCATGATTGCTGGCAAAAAACTAGAATCATGGATCATCTGGATAAAGGGTTTTACTGCCAGTTGCTGCGGCAAGACCGCCGGATACAACCACTTGGAGCTGATTGACCATAAGACTAAAAAGCTTAACGGCAACAAAATTAAAAATGCAGTGACACTCAAAAATAAAGGGCTTATTTTTTCGGAAGTCTTCATTTTACCTTTCTCCCTCCCGGCAGTAAACGACTGATAGCTAGCGCTGCGATTGCTACTGATAGACAAACGAATGACATCACCATATTTAACGCAAACGCCTGTGGACGAGTCATTAAGTCCGCTTGGGTAAATAGATCATACGCCGTTAACGCGACTGTTCCATGACTTGGATCACCTAACAAATACGGCACTTCAAAAGAGGCAAAAGTGAAACAAAATAAAATGATGAATAAAGTGAACAAGGTTTTTTGGATCATAGGGAAGATCACCTGTGTAAAAATTTGTCGTCTCGAAGCACCTAGATTCCTAGCCACTTCAACATAGCCAAACTGCAGTTGCTGAAGGATCGCCAGGACTGTCACAGCCACATAAGGAATTTCTTTATAAAGAAAAACAAAAAGAATCCCGATCCCCTGCTGATCATGAACGAGTAAAGGAAACTCTGCGATATCTTTGATCCAGCCTAATTGAAAACACAAACGTGACAGCACCCCAGATTGTCCAAGTAATTGCAGCACCATTAAAGCCACAATAATATGCGGCAGTGAGATGGGTAATTGAAGGATTTTATGTAAAATGGGGAGTTTGACCTTTAAGAGTAAAAAAGCTACACCAACGCCGACGATTATTGAAAAAAAAGTCGCCGTCAGTGCCAAGTAGCAGCTGTAACTGAGCGACTTTTGAAAAAACGGATCAGTCAAAACGACTTTGTAATTATCTAACGTTAGCTGTTTTAACCCAATTAATGGATAATAACCGAGACTGATTTGCAATCCCCGAAATAGTGCCGCGAAAATCACGACACTATTTAATAGTAGAAAAGGGACCACCAATAGTTTTTTCTTATTCATGCAAAACATGCTCTTTCCATAACGCCTCGATGATCGGGATTTTTTTTGCTTGAACCTCTGGAATTTGTTTTTCCTGCAGCTCTTCTAACGACAATACCCCTTGATTTTTGTATAAGTCCGCAAATTTTTGATTGGTTTCCTTTGAAAGCTTCTTCGAATCAAACGGCGGGATACTGTAGCCGTATTTAGCTTCCGCTTTTTTCAATTGAGCACTCTCACTAGTCATTTCATTGATCAAAACTAAAGCTGCTCCTTTGACTTTTGATGTATCAGCAACCGCTAAATAACTCTGATTTGCGATTGTCCCCTTATCAAATAAGAAGGATTCTGTTGTCGGCCTGAATTCATTGTCGCTGCGCTTTTCTGCCACGTGCATTTGAGAATAGCTGTAGCTCATATCGATTTGGCCAGCAGAAAACATTTGATCCAGCTCAGCCATCGTTGTCGGATACGTTTTTCCTTCTTGCCACAAGTATGGCTTGATCTCATTTAAATAATCCAAGCCCGGCTTGATGACTTGGTATAACTCTTCCTTATTAGCAGCTGCTTTTTCCACCTTATCATAACCGACGATGTCACAAATAATATTACGGACAAAGGCGCTGCCCGTGAACTCCGGCGGTGCCGTGTAAGTGATTTTTCCGGAATGCGCTTTCGCATAGTCCAGCAGAGCTTTCGTATCTGTTGGAAACCCTGAAGCAAATTTTTCCTTGTCGCCAGCAAAAACCAATTGTGCACTACCATAAGGCATTTCATAACCATCGATCCTTACACCAAAATCGTACTTCGAGTTATGACCATCGACATCCATCAACTTATCAAAGCTCTCGACCTTATTCGTGATTGGGCCATAAAGCAGTTTTGCTTGCTTAGCCGTATAAAAATTCTCCCCGTTGATCCACATCACATCAATGTCGCCGGTTTTCGTTCCGGCTTCTTTTTCAGTCGTCAATTTGTTCAAAATTTGATCAATATCCATCGGTACACGCTTCACCGTGATATCATATTTCTCCTTCATCGCCGGCGTCACTACTTCATCCACCCATGCATTGGCTTTTTCATCGCCGCCATAACCATAAAAAGTGACGGTCTCACCTTTACTTTCCTTTACAGCCTCTGAAAAATTGCTGATAGAATCAGTTGTCTTCGCCTCTTTCGTTTCTCCTGTCTTACATGCAGCAAACGAAAAAAGCATGCCAATTATCAAAAGACCCATAACCCATTTTTTCATTGTTTTCTCCTACTTCTTTTTTAAGTATTTATTTTTCTGAGAATCGAAAAATAAGTTTGATTTTCATCCGTATGTCATTCCTCTATACTTTCTCAGCGACGTATCGGCTATTCAGCCTTATCTTTGTTTTTGTTTGATACTCACTGCCAAAAGAGGAACTGAAATCCTACTTCTTTTTTTGTACTTATTTTTCTGAAGATCGAAAAATAAGTTTGATTTTCATCCGTATGTCATTCCTCTATACTTTCTCAGCGACGTATCGGCTATTCAGCCTTATCTTTGTTTTTGTTTGATACTCACTGCCAAAAGAGGAACTGAAATCCTACTTCTTTTTTGTACTTATTTTTCTGAGGATCGAAAAATAAATTTGATTTCATCCGTATGTCATTCCTCTATACTTTCTCAGCGATGTATCGACCACTCAACCCTATCTTTATTTTTGTTTGATACTCACTACCAAAAGAGGAACTGAAATCCTACTTCTTTTTTAAGTATTTATTTTTCTAACCAAGTCACACAGAAAAATTCTATGCATTATTTACTATTTTTTTCGTTTGATACCGATTTTTCCAAGCAAGCACAGGTTGATTTAACGGATGTGGTGCACAAGTTGCTTGCTGATTAATCACTGGGCCAAACATCAAATCTAATAAATGCCAAGCTTTGCCTCCACCCATTAACATTGCAGCGGTACAACTGGAGCAATAAGTCACAATATGGGGTGTCTTAAAATCATTGACTCGTTTTGCTGCGAATTCTTTCGCTAAGGATGGATTAGAAACGCCGCACATCCCGCCCATTCCACAACACAGCGTATTTTTCCCCGACAAACGATTAGCTGCGACTTGATAGCCTAACTGCTCCAATAAAAAACGTACGGATTGATGGATCTCCGTCATTTCTTTTGTCGGACAAGAATCTTGAACCGAAAAAATGACATCGCTTTGGCTAGCTTTACCAATCATCTCTTGTGGCAAACCGATTTCAGCCAATTTAACCCATAAGGAGCTAGTTGGGAATTGCTTTTGCATAGTCATGGTTTTGATACAGCCTTGACAAGCGACGATCAATTCATCAATACCCGCTTGGTGAACTTGGTCCGTCAGCGTTTGAAAACGAGCTTGAAACAATTTCTCATCACCGATCATGCGAGTTGGCTTGCCACAGCAGCCTTGAATCACTGCCAGATCGGGATAATATTTTTTTAAATAAGCAATCATTTCGCCAACCTGCTGTGGATTACTGGAACTTAGCGCACAGCCGGCCATAAATCCATACTTCATTTATCATCGCCTCGATTCACTGCGGTAAAAATTTTACTTGTCGATAATTTTTGATGAGCTTGAACACTTCTTAGCTGTTTCAAAGGTACCCCTTCGTTGATCAAGTCTCTACGCATTGCTAAGAAGGCTTCATCCAATTTTAATTGCAGTGGACAAACCACCGTGCAGCGGCCGCAAAGCATACAAGAATAAGGGATAATCGGCTCTAGCCCTTCAGTCAAAAATCGCTGGAACAACTGTTGCGGATCCTCACAATATTTTTGTAAAAATAAGCAATCTCGCATACAGCGGCCACAGCTTATACACGTTTCCGAGATAACTGTCGCCAGTTCAATAGTTTCTTGTGAATACTCCATGATGTACTCCTTTTTTTGATAAAACAATTAGCAGCTGCAACAAAAAAATCAGAAAAAGCAACCCGCTAACTAAATAAAAAATGGGGATTTGCTCTAAGCCAACACCCACCTGCCAACCAAGGAAAAACAGACCCATACTCAGCAGTAAAAAACTTTCAATCGTTCTTTTTTTAAAAGCAAGCCAACCAGCCACGATTACTAATACAAGAGGCAACAAGAAAATTTGCCGCCCCAAAGGACTCTCTGCAAATTTATGGGAATAAAAAGAGACATTGCGCATAAAACCAAGGTGATTGGCGTAGAGATCTCGCATCAAATAAATGCCGTAAAGCAAGCCCATCTGTAACAGATGAAGCACAAAGCGTAGAATCTTCATTAGTTTAAGATTTCCAATTTGTCTTTGTCTCTTGGATCACCGATTTGGACTGGATATTTGCTTGGGTCTTTTTGATGCGCTTTATCCCAATCAAACCAACCGCCATCAAATAGTTTGACATCTTTCCAACCTTCTTGCTTCGTGATGAAAAAGGCCGTTGCTGCACGCCAACCAGTCCCACAATAAAATGCAACTTCCTTGTCCGGTGTAATGCCCCATTTTTCCCAAGCCGCAAAAATTTTAGTTGGTTCTTTAACTGTTCCATCGTGGTTCATTAATTGCGCGACATCTGCGCTGGTTTTACTAGATTTTGCGTAGACAGCACCTTCAGGCTCGCCGGCATTTTCAATATAAGAATAACCGCTTGTTTTACCGATAAATTCTTTCCAACTTCTGACGCTGGCTAACACGAGCTCGGGATTTTTTTCTTTAGCCGCTACTAAATCTGCAGAAGTCGAAATCAAACTTTCCGGACGTCCTGGGACCGTTCCACCAAAATCCTTAGCCACTGTTGCTTTTTCTTCACCCTTTTCAACTTTATAATCCGCTTTTTCCCATGCTTTTAAGCCACCATCTAAAATTTTAACTTGATCAACACCTAACCAATAAGCGACGAAGGCTACTCGAGCAGCCGCGTTGATATCACTTGAATAGACTACCACTGGTGTGGTTTTCGTTACGCCACGTTTCAGGAAAACCGCTTTACAAGTATCAGCGGATAAAATATTCCAGTTGTTTTCTTCATTTTCAATTTCCATTGTATCTATGTGCAAGGCTCCAGGGATATGAGTTTTTTTATAATCCTTGCCTTCACCGTAAGAAGCTTCGATGACGACGGTTTTATCGTCTTCTTTCATTTGATTCTTTAGCCATTTTGCGTCTACAAAGAAATCACTCGTCTTAATTTCTTTATTATTCACTAAACGCTGAACCTTCTCTGTTTTTTCCTTTGCTTGAACTTCTGTTGCCTTTGTTCCAACGATCAATACCGTTAATAATAAACAACTGATGATTGCTACAAATTTTTTCATTTTGATTGCTCCTTAAAGTTTATTCTTTCACTTGAAACGTTTTCAAACTGTTGATTCATCCTTTTTAAGCACAACAAAAAAACACACTCACTGAGTATGTTTCCTCCACGATTCTATTTTTTTCTACAATAAAGAGGCTCTTTAAGCCATCACAAAAAAAGTTAGTGGGAGGATATTCATATGTTCTACTCGCTTAGAAACTCTAAGTAAATGTTGAGATCAAAGTCACTGACGATCAATTTTCAACATGAGAACACCTCCTACTTCCAATTTTCCAACTAGGTTCTTTTCCTTATCGAGTATAACGAAACACTATTCGTTTATCAAGGTCATTCAGTTTAAAAAAAACGAAATTTTTTTTGTGAAAAAAAAAGCATTCAATTAAATTTTCAGTCTGCCTTGATGCTGTTTATCCTCTCTTTCCTTTTTTAGAATGCCAGGTATCAAACGAAAAAGGAGCGTTACGATAGGAATTTCCGACTGATTCTAATGAACAAACAAGATCTAACAAAAAAAGTCGAATACAAATCGGTTCCTTATCATTCGATCTCGCACTTTTCCGTGGAAACTAGCGAGCATTTTGATTTAGATGCCAAATTAAAAATTTGGAATTCAAGTATAGAACGCCTTACGAAAACAGCACAAATTATAAAAGATAAACTTATGTTCAAAAAGCTTCTGACTGCGGGATAAATAGCGTAAGCTAGATTAAGCTCATCGTTAGGTGACCTTAAAAGGACAAGCTGTTGGGCTTCTTTCTCCATTCAACAGCTTGTCCCTTTTTCATATCATTAACCTGAATTGTCATTTCTTGTTCGTTCATTCCTTCTCTTTTGCTCTTTATTTGAGTCAAAGTCGTTTTATCCCTGCTTGTGCTTCATTTTGTCACAGTTTTCGATCCAATTTTCAAGTTTGTTAAAGCCGTCGTCTTTGATGTAATCATATTCTCTGTCGAGTATTTCATCAAACCAAAGCAATTCACCTTGATTCGTCTTCCCAACAATTTTTACCGCTGACTGACTGAGCGAAACCTGTTGACTTAAATTTTTTATTTTTCCAATTTTGATCGCGATGATCGCATTGTTTCTTAGATAGCTCTGCTTGATTTCATATTGCACATACTGGCTGTCTAACGTTTCGCTACCAATCAGTACTACAGTCACTGTGGTGTTTGCCAATTGTTTATCGATCCAGCGTTTAATACTGTTTTCACCATCACGCTTGATACTTTCAAACTCGGCTTGTTTGATAAAACCTGATTCTTCATTTTTTTTCAGTGTCCAGTTGTTCTTAACCATCATTGCTCTTGAGAAATCATTTTCATAATGAAAACTGAAGAACACTCTATTCGCCATAAAAAATCCCTCCCCAAACCTATCCTATTCTTCAAGACTCGGATAAGGCGAAGCCAAACTAGCTACTTCAACTTCCGATGAAATATCTTGGCATTTGTCATTTTTTCTACCTTATCCCGATTTCCCTCTCATTATATAATAGACATACATACGAATGGCTCCATTTTCTTTATAATAGTGATTTTTAGAAAGAACACCTTGGGTAAATTTATTAGAAAAAATGTTTGAATAATTTCATTGAGAGTTTCAAAAGACACTACTATGGATATTGCACAATACCTAGACACTCTTTTCTGAATCCCGATTCCTACGGGATATGATTTGACTATGTTAGATAACGAATTCACTGCTGCAATCCCCACATTCTACGTAAAATGACTTTTTTTTGTCATCGAATCTTCTCTAGTTATTCTATACCTGGTTATCCTCTGCTTGATTTTACCGTATACGTTTCTATGAAAAATTGTAAATGCAAATGATTTAAAAAAATTATGGATATTGTACAATCACCTTTTTACCTGTACTATCGGTTATAGATACATATTTTTATTTGATAAATATGTAGTGAATAAACCTGGGTAGGTGAAGCAGACGTGAAAAATAATTTAGAAACACATCATCTTAACTGGTTGAGTTACTATGGCTTATTAAATCAGCGGGAAAATTGTGCGGTCCGTCATTTCAAAGCCGGTGAGGAAATTTTTTCTCAAGGTGTTGAATATAAATTTATTATGATTGTTGTTGCCGGAAAGGCAAAAGTTTGTATGAGTGCTCCCAATGGAAAGGATCTTATTTTGGCTTATTATCTTTCTCGAGGGTTAATCGGCGACGTGGAATTAATGACCGATATTCGTTACGCTACTGCCTCAGTCATCACCTTATCGCCTTTTGAATGTATCGTGGTTCCCTTCCAAAGCAAGGAAGATCCAATGTTTAAAAACCTTACATTTATGACAGCACTAGCCAAAGATTTATCAAAAAATCTGGTGAAGGATTCTTCTAACTATACCTCCAACTTAATTTACACCGGTGAACAGCGGCTTTGCTCGTACATTTTTCAAGGAGCCTATAAAAGTCATTTTTCAGATAAGCTAACCGATGTGGCTGCAACTATCGGCGTTAGTTATCGCCACCTACTGCGCCTGCTAAATACCTTATGCGAAGACGGTATTCTACGGCGAGAACATGGCGGCTTTAAAATCGTACAGGAACAAAAATTACGACAACGTTCTGCCCAAGGTTTCTATAAATAAAAAATTACCGACTCTAATCGTTTAAGAGTCGGCTTTTTTTACTATCAGTTGCTGGTTTTTGGCCCGCTGAAGAATTTGTTCTTTCCGTTGTTTCTCATATTGATTAATCCGTTGCCAATACAATTCTTCTTTTTGATTTTTTTTCTTTCTTTTAAAAATACTGATTGCCAATATGCTAAAAATTAATAAAATAAAAATCATTCTCCTCATCTCCTATCACTAATTTTAAGGAAAATCAAAGCCAACCGTTAGGACATATGTCACCTTTCATTTTCTTACATAAATTTTTCATACCCAAAACAACTATTAACAAACCAAAACTTTTACGAGAACGGTTCTCACTGTTATTCTCTGATTTCATCACAATCATGGTCTTATTTTTGATATAATTATTTTGTCAATCAATATGTTTTTTCTTAAGATAATTGAAAAATATGTCGATTAGGGAACTTTTCAAAGTCAGAAAGGAGGATACATAGAACAATGAGTATTGAAGCAGTGTTTGAATTTGTTGAAACGAAAAGTCAATATCAAGAATTCCAGACTTGTATGGCAGAATTAAAAGGACAACCGGGTGCACAGATGCCTGCATTGCAAGATGCCCAAAGAATTTATGGGTATTTACCCATCAAAGTTTTGAAAAGGCTTTCAAACGAATTGGAACTACCTTTAGAAGAACTTTACAGCACCGCCACGTTTTACGCTCAATTCACTTTCGTACCAAAAGGCGAATACACTATCAGCGTTTGCATGGGAACGGCTTGCTATGTTAAAGGCGCCGGTGATATTTTGGATTCCTTTGCAGCAGAACTAGCAATCGAACCTGGTAAAACAACAGGTGATCGTAAATTTACTTTAGAGTCTTGTCGTTGCATCGGTGCCTGTGGGTTAGCACCCGTTCTGACGGTCAATGAGGAAGTTTACGGTCGCTTGTCTAAGAAAAAAGCGGACAAAGTATTGGTGACCTATCAAAAAATGGATTAACGATTGATGGATCACCCTCATTTAGAAATCATTGAGTTGATTAGACTGGTCCTTTAAGAAAATGTTGCTGTTGAAGGAAGCCATAAGAGTCAGGAGTAAAAATATGGAAGATTGGAATGAGTTAAAGGAACTTCGAAATACGTATCGTCAATTGATCCTAATGCGTTTAAAAGATGAAGAAACTTCCCATGTAGATCTTGAAAAGGAAATCCTCGTTTGTGCCGGTACTGGCTGTATTTCATCTAAAAGTAGCGAGTTTGTCGATTCTTTAAAAGAAGAATTAGAAAAAAATCATTTGACTGACCAAGTGAACATTGTCAAAACTGGATGCTTTGGCCTATGTGCGCAAGGTCCGATCGTAATCATTTATCCAGAGGGCATCTTCTATCATCAAGTTCAGCCAAAGCACGCCAAAAAAATCGTTTCCGATCACTTACTCAAAGGCAAACTAGTTGAGAAGCTGTTGTATCATGACAACGACAACAAAGAGATCATCAATAAATTAATGGATACCCCCTTCTATCACAAGCAGAAACGAGTGGCACTAAGAAATTGTGGACGAATTGATCCAGAAAAAATTGAGGAGTACATCGCTTTCGATGGTTATCAAGCTTTAGCGAAAGTAGTGAATGAGTATTCTCGTGATGAGGTCCTAGAAATCTTGAAAGCCTCTGGTTTAAGAGGCCGGGGCGGGGCCGGCTTTCCAACTTTTATGAAATGGTCATTTGCCAAAGCCAGCACCTCCGATCAAAAATATGTGATCTGTAATGCAGATGAAGGCGATCCCGGCGCTTTTATGGACCGCTCCGTTTTAGAAGGTGATCCCCATGCGGTCATTGAAGCAATGGCGATCGCTGGTTACACGATTGGTGCCAGTCAAGGTTATATTTATGTTCGCGCTGAATATCCCATCGCGGTCAATCGTTTAAAAATTGCCATCAAACAAGCTCGTGAGCAAGGTGTTTTAGGCAACCATATCTTTGGTAGTGATTTTTCTTTTGATCTGGATCTGCGACTAGGTGCGGGTGCTTTCGTTTGTGGTGAGGAAACAGCCTTGCTTGAAAGTATCGAAGGTCATCGCGGTGAACCACGCCCCCGTCCGCCATTTCCAGCAGTCAAGGGACTGTTTGGCAAACCGACCATTGTTAACAACGTTGAAACACTGGCGAATATCTCGCAAATTATTATCAAAGGCCCAGAATGGTTCGCGAGTTTCGGGACTGAAAAATCTACAGGCACGAAGGTCTTTGCTTTAGGAGGAAAAATCCAGAATACAGGACTAGTTGAGATTCCAATGGGCACCACCCTACGAGAAATTGTCGAAGATATCGGCGGTGGAATTCCAAACGGCAAACAGTTCAAAGCCGCTCAAACTGGTGGCCCCTCAGGCGGATGTATCTCTCAAGTCAATTACGATGTTCCGATTGATTACGAAAATTTAAAAGAGATCGGCTCGATGATGGGGTCTGGCGGTTTGATCGTCATGGATGAAGACAATTGTATGGTGGATATCGCAAAATTTTTCTTAGAATTCACAGTTGAAGAGAGCTGTGGAAAATGTGTGCCTTGCCGGGTTGGAACGAAGCGATTATTAGAGCTCTTAGAAAAAATTACCATGGGTAACGGTACCTTAGAGGATTTAGACAAAATGGAAGAGCTTTGTCAGCATATTCAAGAAAACTCCCTTTGTGGCTTAGGTCAAACGGCACCCAATCCCGTTCTGTCCACCCTTCGCTATTTCAAGGACGAATATTTGGCACATATTCAAGAGCGACGCTGTCCAGCAGGTGTTTGTAAGAATTTAATTCAATATCGTATTTTGCCGGATAAATGTACGGGGTGTCGCGCCTGCGCAAAAGGCTGTCCAGTCAGCGCTATCAGTGGTGAAGCGAAGCGTGCCCACGAAATTGATCAGTCGATCTGTACGAAATGTGGCTTATGTATTGATACTTGTCGCTATGATGCAATCACAGTCCTGTAGGAGGTGTAGTAAGTGAAAGAAGTTAGGATAAGCATTAACGGAAAAATCTATAATGCCCCCGAAGGATTGACGATTCTCGAAGCAGCTCGAATCAATAACATTGAGATCCCTACTCTATGCTTTTTAAAAGAGATCAACGAGATTGGCGCTTGTCGCATGTGTGTCGTAGAAGTTAAAGGCGCACGTAGTTTGGTAACTGCCTGCGTTTATCCCATCAGTGAAGGCATAGAGATTATCACCAATTCAAAGAAAGTCTTCGATTCACGTAAAATGACTTTAGAACTGATCCTTTCCACCCATGAACGAAAATGTCTTTCGTGTATCCGTAGTGGAAATTGTGAGCTGCAAAAATTGTGTAAAGAGTTCAACGTAGCGGATGAAGATTATTTCAATGGAGAAAACTGTGAATACGAATTTGATGATAGCGCCGTTCATATGGTTCGCAATAACAATAAATGTATTCTTTGCCGCCGTTGTGTGGCTGCTTGTTCGAAATGGCAGGCCGTCGGAGTGATTGGCCCGAATAATCGCGGCTTTGAAACTCATATCGGCAGTGCCTATGAACAAAATTTGAGTGAAGTCCCCTGTATCTCTTGTGGTCAATGTATCGTTGTTTGTCCTACCGGTGCTATCCACGAAAAAGATCAAACACAGGAGGTTTGGGAGGCGCTGGAAGATCCAACGAAACACGTAATCGTCCAAACCGCTCCTTCTATTCGAGTAACGTTAGGCGAAGCCTTCAATATGCCGATTGGTACCAACGTAGAAGGCAAAATGGTCGCGGCCCTACGTCGGATTGGCTTTGACAAAGTCTTCGATACGAATGTAGCGGCGGACTTCACTATTATGGAAGAAGCCAATGAGTTTTTAGAACGGGTTAGCAATGGCGGACCTTTCCCAATGTTTACTTCTTGCTCGCCTGGCTGGGTAAAATATTGTGAGTCCTATCATCCTGAACTGATCCTGAACCTATCTACTTGCAAATCACCGCAGCAGATGTTTGGCGCGTTAGCCAAAACCTGGTACGCTGAAAAAGAGGGAATCGAGCCAAAAGATATTTTTGTCGTAGGCATCATGCCTTGTACCGCAAAAAAATTCGAAGTGACGAGAGAATACCAGGCAGCAGCCGGCTATTCTGATTGTGACGTCGCGTTGACGACTCGTGAATTAGCCCGAATGATTGACAAAGCCGGCGTTCGCTTCGTGGACTTAGAAGATGAAGCCTTTGACAATCCGCTAGGCGAAGCCACCGGTGCCGGCTATATTTTCGGTGCGACAGGCGGCGTAATGGAAGCAGCCCTGCGAACAGCTGCAGAAACCTTGGCTGGTCATTCATTGGAGCAAGTAGAATTTACTGAGGTTCGTGGAATGTCAGGAATTAAAGAAGCCACCTATGAAATGAGTGGTGCTACAGTCAATGTTGCCGTTGCTTCAGGCATTAGCAACGCAAAAAAATTACTTAAACGAATCGAATCCGGTGAAAAGACCTATCATTTCGTTGAGATCATGGGCTGTCCTGGTGGGTGTATCAATGGTGGCGGACAGCCAGTCCAACCTGCTTCCGTTCGTAATTTTGTTGATTTGAAAACCAAACGAGCTGCTGCTTTATATTCAGAAGATAAAGACAAAGGTCTTCGGAAATCAAATGAAAACCCCATCGTCCAAAAAATTTATCAAGAATTCTTAGAGAAACCAGGAAGTTTAAAAGCTCATCATATTTTGCATACAAGCTATCGTGATCGAACTATCGTAAAAATTCCATAAAAATAGAGTCGGTCATCCATGATGATCGACTCTTTTACTAGTAAAAGAATACACACTTTGTCATTAACCGACTCTTTGTCGATTCAATGCTTTCGAAAGGATTGGGACAATCAAAATTGCTAGACCACCGCCGACTAATGCTGTGATTAGTTGCGGAAATGAGAAGGCACCTGAGACCATAGCTGCTTTAGGTGCTGGTAGCTTCAATAAAATTGGAACCACAAATTGAACGATTGAAAGATATAGAACACCAAATTTTGCCACTGCTCCTACCACTGCCGCCACAAGAAAATGGGTGACTGTTTGTTTTTTAGTAACGCCCGCAACCAAATGCCAAACCGTTACTAAAACAGAGTTTCCTAATGCGATACAAAAAACGATCTGTGGAAACGCCGGACCAATCCCAAATATGAAAGCAAAAATTGGTGATAACAAAGCGATCATAATTCCACTTGCCAGGCCGCCTGTCGTCACGGCAACAATCAAAATCAAGTTAACCAAAGATCCGGTTATCAATGTATTGCCCAGCCCCGCCGTCACCGCCTGTATAGTAATCACTAATGCCAGCAGCACTCCTGTTTGTGTAATCCATAATGCTTTTCGCTTCATAATTTCGGAAACCCCGTTTGTATAAACAATCCCAAATGGTGATCCTTTCACTTCCTTTCTTTTTCAATTCTAACTTCCAAACTGCCGTTACAAAAAGAACTGGTACTTGCTGATACAATTATTTTACCAGATTTATAGATTAGACAATAAACAGATTTTCACCCAAATTATTTAGTAATGGATAAAATAAAAAACACTACGCTAAGACCTAGAATAGCGTCGTATGTTTAGCGGTTCTTTTACTCAAGTTCTGATAACTTAATAGGTGTGATCGATCAGCATAATATCGTATACTCCTGAACAGAAAATGAATTTTTTTATCACCTGTTTACTAATTCATAGATTTTGAAATGAACTTAAAGAACATATCCTTTAATCAGGTTGAGAAATTATTTTATGATTCGTGATTTCTCGCAATAAGTACTTTTCAACGACCTCCTTGTTTACCAATTCCTCCCGCCCTTTCCTCAAAAAAAGCCGCAAACAATAGGTGATTTCTTGGAGAAATTCATTCCTACTATTCGCAGCCTCGCCTAATCAAATTAGTAACAATTCACTTACTAGCCATTTTACTGACTGAGGTATAAAACGGTTCATTCTTTTGGGTCAATTATCAATAAAAATTACCAAACTTCATATTCCTTTACCAAAATTCCTTGATAAATTTTTTTCTTTGCTGAGCATTCCTTTGATAATTCTCTGGATTTCGTTGATAGTAGGCTTGATGTTCTGCCTCTGCTGGATAGAATGTTTGTGCCGGCTCAATTTGTGTGACAATCGGCTGATCGAAACGCCCACTAGCTTGTAAATTGGCACGGCTGACCTCGGCTGACTTTTTTTGCGTTTCGTCAAAATAAAAAATGACTGGGCGGTAGCTGCTACCACGATCTTCAAACTGCCCAAACGCATCGGTAGGGTCCGTTTGTTGCCAATAAAGCTCTACCCAATCCTGATAGCTGATTAAGTTAGGATCAAAAATAATCTCCACTGCCTCTGTATGTCCTGTCTCACCACTCTTTACTTCTAGATAAGCCGGATTATCCGTTTGTCCTCCTGTATAACCAGAAATCACTGACAAAATTCCTGGCAAACTATCAAACGGTTTCACCATGCACCAAAAGCAGCCTCCTGCAAAAATTGCTCGTTCCATTTATTTCCACTTCTTTCTCTTTATTTAACGGGTACGACTGAACCGCCCCATTTTTTCTCGATCCACTTTTGGACCGCTGGCTCATGCAACGTCTCAACAATTTTTTTGATATCCTGATTGTCCTTATTCTTCGTTTTCGTCGCGACAATATTTACATAAGGAGAATCCTTTTCCTCAATCATCAAGGAATCTTTAACAGGGTTCAAGCCCTTTTCATAAGCAAAATTAGAATTGATCGCCACTAAATCACCTTCATTATTCTCATAAGCGCTAGTCAATAAGGTCGGATCAACACTATGATCAAATACTAAATGTTTCGGATTATCGATAATGTCTTCAAAAGTTGCTTTGTCAATGGCCACTCCTGGTTTTAATTTAATCAAATTATTTTTAACAAATATATTAAGCACGCGACCCCATTCTGAAGGAACGTTCGATACAATAACTTTTGCCCCATTAGGAATATCACTAACTTTTTTAATTTTGTGAGCATAAATCCCCATCGGTTCTAAGTGGATTGCGCCAACATTGGAGAATTTATAGCCATTTTCTTTTTTCTGAAGATTGAAATAAGGGACGGTGGAAAAATAGTTCGCGTCGATATCGCCATTTTCCAAAGCTTTATTTGGCAAGACATAATCGTCGAACTTAACAATCTTTAAATCAATCCCTTTTTTCTTCAATTCAGGTTTGATATGCTCCAAAATTTCCGCGTGAGGTGTCGGTGAAGCGCCGATTGTCACTTTATCGATCGACGCCGCAGATTTCTGTCCGCAAGCGGCAAATAGAAAAATACTTCCAATTAACAAGATCAAATAACGAATTCTTTTCATGTATATACACTCCTCAACTTTCTTTTGATAAATAAAAAAATATCCATCCCTTTACTTACCAGTTTACTGATAAATAAAGGGACGAATATTTTCGCGTTACCACCCTTCTTTATATCGCCTTCACAGACGATACCTCAACGGTACAGACATACCCGGCGATGTAACGGTCGCTTGCCGTTCAGCTTGCGTGAACAAAACTGAAAACTCAGAGCTCATCTTCATTGATGTTTTACGATCCCTCTTTTCACCTACCGAGGGTCTCTTTAATCGCTCACAATCAACTACTCTTCTCTTCACTGTTTAATTATTGATTTCTGTTATTCTAGTCCAAAGTTTTTGCTTTTGCAACTAAAAAAATTGCTTGTTTTCTTTTTAATTCGAGAAGCGCCGCGCTATTTTTTACTAAAAAAGTATAATAATAACAAATAATTATTTTTTAACTATAGTTAATCAGTAAGCAATACGTTATGACCGTTTGCTTTTTATAGGCTTATCGCTATATTTAGCAGCCGATAAAAGGTATAATTAACATTACCAGAAATAATCTCAACCTCCCCTACCTAAAAATAAATAACATATTCTTTTATGATTGCCAATTAAAACTTCGAAAATAAAATGAAGGAGTGTGATTCTTTGGGAAAAAAGACAAAACGATTACTTTCTACTAATTCGATTTTCTTGTTTTTATTGTCCTATGGCCTGGCACTTACACTAACCGCCTTTGTTGTTACTTCGCCGCCGCTCTTGTTCAGGGGCATGCAACAAATCATCACATCACCCAGTAATCTGATCACCGATTACGTGCACATCGCGGGTGGTGGCCCAGCCTTTCTTAATAGCGGACTCTTGACCTTAAGCAGCCTGTTTCTTCTACGCAAACACAAACATCACTTTTGTTCTATAACTGTTTCTATTATTATGATGCTTTCAGGCTTTTCTTTTTTTGGGAAAAACATCGTTAACTCAGCACCGATTATTTTAGGTTGTCTGCTTTATTTACGAATCCACCATTCAGGACGACAAGACCTATTAGTAATGGGTCTATTGAGTACCTGTCTGTCACCGATCGTCAGCACGATTTACAGTGTCCCGACCTCCCTCATCACCTATAAACTTCTTGCTTTATTTGTTGGTTTACTAATTGGCTACACTATTTTGCCGATCTTCGAATTTTTAAAAGGCCACACAAAAGAGTTAAATCTCTATAATATGGGGTTTGCCGCTGGTTTTGTGGGTATTCTTGGAAATTTTGCGATGAAAAGAATTTTAACCATAAAAATAGTTCCTCATACGCTCTCTTTTGAACATCACGAAACACTATTCTATTTTTTACTGATTCTTTTTAGTCTGCCACTTTTAATTGTCTTGTACTTTTCCAAACTACAGCCAATTCATTCCAAAATTTTCTTACTAGATTTAAAGAAAATTCTACGTTTTTCACTTTACGGCTATTTTGCCATTCTAATTTGTCTAGGTCTGCAAGTACCTTTAAGCGGAATTTTAGTGGGCGCCGTTCTGACCTTTGCTGGCTTTAGTATGTATAATTTTAAGTTCCGTTACTTCTTTTTTCCGGCTGTGGGTATTTTATTGACCGCTTTGTTTTTTTATCAAGACATTGCGACTACTAATCATATCGTGATTCTCCTCTTCGCCAGCACCCTAGCGCCTATGACAAGAAAATATGGTTTGTTAACCGGCATTCTTTCCGGCATGATCTTTTCGGTAATTACTCGCAACGCAAACCAGTTGACTGCCGGCATCAATTTGTACAATTGCGGCTTTTCCGGTGGTGTGACGGTCCTCTTGATGGATACGGTCCGCCTGCTCTTTTACAAAAACCAAAAAATCAAATTTCTTTGTCAAAATCACTACCTACGTTTGATTCAAAAGGAGAAAAAGCTGATTGCTAAATTCCAAATCACTGTCCAACGTTTATTTCTAAAGATTTTTAAGACCAGAAACGGTTACTCATAAGATCCGCAAATAACGCAGCTCGTCTTTCCTCAATTAGGAGAAAGACGAGCTGCGTTAACTATGCTTCATTTTTTAACAGTGCCAAGAATTGATCACCATAATTGTCTAACTTGCTTTTTCCAACACCTTTGATTTGTAAAAATTCCAGTGAGGTTTGTGGTTGTTTTTCCGCCAGCTCGGTCAATGTCTTATCTGAAAAAATCACATACGGTGGCAGATTCTTTTCCTGTGCCAATTGTGAGCGTAAGTTTCGGAGCTGTTCAAATAAGGCATCATCCGCCACTAATTGTCTCACTGGTGCTTGTTTACGAAAGACTTCTTGCTTACCTAACAGCACTCGGACACCTTGCTCAGAAACTGAGAGCAATGGATATTGCCCTTCTGAAGGAACTAGAAAATGTTCTGCTGTCAAATAATCAATCAAGTTGGCAACATCCTTTTGTGACTGATCCTTCATTAGACCATATGTCGGTAGCTGTTCAAAATGCCATTGTTTTATTTTTTGATCATTGGAGCCCGTCAAGACTTTGGCAATCAGCCCTTTACCAAATTTTTCGCCCATGCGCTTGACGCAAGATAAGACTTTTTGCGTATCGGTCGTGATATTGACTTGCTCCCGCTCATCTAAGCAATTGCTGCATCTGCCGCAATCCGGCTGATCCTCGCCGAAATAGTTTAAAATATAGCGTTGCAAACACATCTGAGTATGAGCATATTGATTCATCTCCCGCAATTTACCATATTCATTTTGCTGATAAGTCGCTTCTGATTGCGATTGTTCAATGAAAAAATGCTGGATTTGAAGATCCTGCGGTGCATACAGTAAGACTGCTTCACTTGGTAGCCCATCCCGCCCTGCGCGACCTGCTTCTTGATAATACGATTCCAAATTACCAGGAATTTGAGCATGAATCACAAACCGGACATTGCTTTTATTGATCCCCATTCCAAAAGCGTTCGTGGCAATCATGACTTCGATCCGATCAAATAGAAAATCTTCTTGGTTTTGCAAGCGCTCTTCGCTACTTAAGCCGCCGTGATATTTACCTACCGCCAACTGATGATGCTTCAATAAATGGAATAAGCGATCAACTTCTTTCCGGGTTGAAGCATAAATAATCCCTGATTGTCCTTGATTCAGTTTCAAATATTCTAGTAAATAGACGTCCTTTTGTTCTTTCACTACTTGGAATGCCAAATTTTCTCTAGCAAAACCTGTTTTGACTTCATTTTCTTTCGGAATATGTAAAAGGTTGGAAATATCCTCAGCCACTTGCGACGTTGCCGTAGCAGTTAAAGCAATGATGGTCGGTTGTTGATTAAAATTTTCAATCGTTTCTGCCAACTTTAAATAACTAGGCCGAAAGTCATGTCCCCATTGAGAAATACAATGAGCCTCATCCACAGCTAACAGCTCAATCGGAACATATCTTAGCAATTCGCGAAAGTCAGCGGATTCTAAACGTTCTGGTGCTACATATAATAATTTGATCTCCCCGCGAGCCGCCTGTCTGACTCGGTCATTCATTTCTAGAGTCGATAACGTACTATTAATAAACGCCGCTGGAATCCCCACTTCATTTAAGCTATCAACTTGATCCTTCATCAAAGAAATCAAAGGTGAAACCACTAATGTCAAGCCTTCCAAGACTAACGCTGGTAGCTGATAGCAAATCGATTTCCCCCCGCCCGTTGGCATGATACCTAAGACGTTTTCTTTTTGCAGAACTCTTCGGATGATCTCCTCTTGACCACTGCGAAACTGCGTATACCCAAATTTTTCTACTAATAATTCCTTTATGTGTTCCATAGATGTACCCTTTCTATTACGAACTGATATGTAATCAGTGTTACTTTTACTTAAGCCTGTCTTCATCGTGTTGATAAAGGAATAATTAAATTTTATGATAGAAGTAAATAGATTATTTATCAACCTAATAATACAATAAAATTCTATCATTTGTTCTATATAAATTTAATCACATTTCATTCCGGAATTTGAGTCAATAACTTGGGGACATTTTAGTAAAGACATTTTCGCTGTTTCTAATTCTTCAAACCCCTGTGGCGTTAAGTAATGAATCGAACTATAGATTCGATTACGATTATAAACTCCTTCAATGTTGCTAAATAAATGATACAATTCGGAGGATCTAGTTTGAAATAGGTGATTTTAATTATATGGATCATTTGGATGTATACTATAAAGTAACAAGAACCATGAAAAAACGAATCAAGGGGGACACTATGAAAAATAAACAATCCGAACGTAGTGTAGAATGGATTACACAAGCTCTTTTTGATCTAATGGAGACGTCTCCGTTTGAGAAAATTAAAATTGTTGATATCGTAAAAAAAGCAGGTGTTGCTCGTCTAACTTTTTATCGACATTTTGAATCCAAGGAAGAAGTGATCACTTCTTACATGGATAGAGAATTTGAAAAGTATTTTGAAGAGTTATCAAAAGAGCCAAAAATGGATATTAAGAAGGCATTGTGTTGGTGTTTTGAATACTGGGGAAAAGATGCAAAAATTGCAAATTTATTAGTCGATAGCAATTTAAACTCATTAATCATATTATCATTTAGCAAATATTTTAGGCGTATTTTAGAATATTCGGACTATTCCCAAGAAATAACTAAATTTGAACAGAATTTTCTTGAAGGAGGTTTATTACTAGTCTTACTTGAGTGGACGAAAGATCCTAAAGAATATTCTCCATCGGATATGGCAGAAATAATGGTTTCTCTCACGGAGAAAATCGCTGTAGTAACAGAAAGTAGCGTACAACCAGAATAACTATTAGAGTAACTGTTCGATAATAAAAAATATTTATTCTAAACTGTTACATTATCAAATCTTTTGTATCTGGTTTTACTGATTCCTTTATGATAAAGTCTGTGTAACAAATGAACAAACAGGTACATTTGTTACACTTTTTTTATTTGAGGAGGAAACCTGTTATGACATCAGAAGGAAAATTAGATATGAATTATGAAAAGTATCAAATAGAACGTTGGTTAGCATTGGATCCTGCGAAAGAATTAGTTTGGCACAAAGATTTGTGGCCAAACGAATCATGGTTTACTGTTTCGAATTTAACAAGTAATGATCAATCAATTGCAGTTCAAGTTCATTTTCTTTTAATGGCTATGCCAAATGGCGAAAAAGTTGCTTCTTTAAATGTTTCTATTACTAATCTTACCACTGGCTGGAATGATAATTATGAATATTCGTACCCATTTGAAGCCATTAAAATTAGTGATAGTAAATTTAAAATCGAAACAGATCGTTTACTTTTCGAAGGTAACTTAAATGATATAACAGTTCATGTTGATATGGAGAATGCTAGTATTCGTATGAAAGCTCATCTAGTGCAACAACCTGTTATTTCCGGAGCAACGGGAAAATGGGATTTATTAGGTGTAGAACAGTATAGTTATGGTGTTCCACGTATGAAGACTGAGGGAACCATTGTTATGGACGGTACTGATTATCCTATAACTTCTGGAATTACATGGTTGGATCGACAATATGGTGCCAGTCTTGCTGCTGTAATTGACCCTACCCAAAAAGATACAATGAACTGGTTATGGATGAATATTCAACTAGATAGCGGTGAATCATTAGCCATTGGTCAGATTATGCATCATCCAACGAAAACTCTTACGCTGACGAATACTTTTGCTCTGCCAGATGGATCAGTCATGTTAGCTGTCATGAATCCAGTTCAGATGTACGATGTTTGGGAAAGTAAAGAAACCGGTTCTCGTTATCCAACAAGATTTGTACTTGAATTTCCCGGTTTAGATTCTCGACTTGAAATAAATGTTGAGATGAAAGAGCAAGAAATTGTCGCTAAACTGGCTGGAGATAAGTATGAAGGTGCCGCAGTTGTTAAAGGGACTTTTATGGGACGAGAAGTTACGGGCGTTACCTTTGTTGAATTGGTTGGTTTCTGGAAATAAGTGCTCCCTGTCAAAGGATGTTGGTGGAAATCCACCGACATCCTTTTATTTTCCAAAACAATAGAAAAGACACCCTGAAATCCTTAAGAATTAATTTGCTCAATTCATTAAAGGGATTCAAGATGTCCTACACTCAGCTAATCAAAGATACATTAGATATTCTAGAATTAAATATTTTTTTCGAGAAAAATGGTTTAACGAAAGACTATACTAAGTAGTTTTATATATATCAAATGTGCGGTGATAATCAAATCAAAAATTAGGTGTCGAATCTAGTACGTTCTTTCAGTAATTTTTGAGCCATTTTAGGATATAGCTACCCCTACTTATCTAAAGCATTTAAAAAAGGGTGCTAATCTTTTGAGTACTACGCATGAGATAATTGAAGTATTTCACTAAAATTCCGTGTTTTAAAGATTCATCTAAATTAATTCATTCGATAAATTTTTCGATAGTATTCTAATTCATCTGAGTCTTCATAACTAATCAAACCTCAACAGAACGCATCATTTAACTATAAATCAATTCATTCTCGCAACTTTTAATTCAGGTTTACGAGCAGAGTAGCTAGCAACCTTTTCCGAAAATTCGAGGAACGGAAGACTTTGACTGTGAGCTTGTGCTGAAGATTCATCTTCCCAATTTTCGACCATCATAAATGAATTTTCATCTTCCGTTTCCTGATACAAATCATACGCTAAATTCCCTAACTCCGCTTTAGTATACGTAATCAATTTTTTTATGTCGGATAGAAATTCATCTCTTTTTTCTGGTTTTACTTGAAACTTTGCGTTTACAATAATCATTTTATTTCCCCCAGCTTTTAAGCAAATGTAGTAATATTTTCAGGATCTAAACGCACGGATTCATAACCAGCTACTTCTGCTTTCCCGATTGAAATCATCATAACCGGAACGAAACGTTCTGGATCTAGGTCAAATGCTTCTGCTAATTGATCTGCTTCAAATCCAGTCATAGGATTCGTATCATATCCATGTGCCCGGGCAACATTCATGAATTGCATCGCTGCAATACTAGTATCAATTTTAACCACGTTAGTCATTTCTTCTTTTGTTAATGCGTCATAGTAAGGGATGATTGAGCTTAATTGTTGATCATGAACTTCTTGGGGCATTTTTCCTTCCGCAACTGCTTGATCATATATTTTATTTGCGTATTCTTGGGGACGTAAATCACCAAAGAATAAGACCATCGCTGCAGAAGTTTCATTTTGCTGTTGGTTAAAACGAATCAAAGGTTTCAATTTGTTCTTTCCTTCGTCACTTTCAACAACGACAAAACGCCATGGTTGTAAATTTACAGCTGATGGAGCTGTAACAGTCTCTCTTAAAATATCTAACATCTCTTGGTGGGTGATCTTAACATTTTTATCGTACATACGAACCGAACGACGATTTAACATAATATCTGCAAAATTATTGTTAACCAAGCTTTGTTCCTGTTTATTCAAATTAACGGACATTTTTCATTCTTCTTTCCAATTATAAATTATCGTTTAGTTTTGTCAGTAATATCGCAAGCTGTTCCATCTCTGTTTCCGTCAAAAAAGGATACATAACTTCTCGCAATGACTGATGCTCCTCTTCACAAGCAGCCATTTCTTCATGGGCCCGATCAGTCAAGCGAACAAAAATCTCTCGCTGATTTGACTCATTGCGTTTTCGTGTTACGTAATTCTTTTCCTCAAGAATCTTAAGATGCCGGGTAATTGCAGCCTGATCAATTTGCATCTGTTCTTGTAATTGCGTTTGCAAACAAGGCTCTAATTTGGCAATCGTCATTAGAAGCTCATAACGAGTCAAGCTAAAGCCAATTTTCGCTTCAAACGTTGAACTGATCTTTTGATCGATTAACTTTACCAGATACATTAAATGACTGATTTCTTGTAGACTCATGGCAACCTCTTCCTCTATTATTGACTCGTCAACTATTGACTTGTCAATAATAGAAAATAATTTTTTATTTTGCAAATACTTTGCTCACCCTATTGCTTCAACCTTATTTGAACCATTAAAAGTGACAAATCGCTGTTGTCTTTGGTCATGCTATTCTAACAGCTATTCAACATTCATGTCTCAAAATCTTTTATGATTCTAACCATTTTCTATCATTTTAGCTGCTTTCCTACTAAGTTCATTTCAAAAACAACATCCTTCCTATCAGATATTCAAGGACTTTGCCGTGTCGACGGTAACACTCACTAGAAAACTCAATTTACGTAATCAATTTTACTAAGGACCGTGCTGAATCCTCAGATAAAGGCAAACATGTTTGGTTGTGTTTTTGATTCCATTGAACTGTCCACTCACAAGACAATGAAAACTACCATTTACTCATCAGAAATCGTTTTTCTTTTCAACTTTTGGATAATAAAAAAGAAGAAATTCCCTAAGTGTCTCGGGTATTTCTTCTTTTCATTCGTACTATCAATTGTTATATGTTAGCTACGTAAGCCTTGAGCTAAATAGAAACTCAAATTATAGTCCAATGTTGGAAAAGCAAACAAAGTCCGTTGCAACTCTTGAATGGTTAAACCTTGTTCAATAATCGTTGTCAAACCATTAATCACTTCGGGAGCTTCATTACTGTAGTTAACGGCTCCAGCTAATTTTCCCGCTTTGTCAAAAATGAGTTTCATTGAGGCATCTTTTTCATTCATTGCTTTGTAATCCCATGAATTTGCTAAGTCAATTGTCTTAATTTGATACTCTGCAGGATGTTCCATAGCGTAGTCTGTTGTTACACCTACTTGCGCGATCCGTGGCAGCGTAAACGCTGCCGTAGCAACTACTGGATAATTAATTGCTTCATCTGTTACTCCCAAAAACAGTTGTGTCAAATAGCGAGCTTCAAAAGCTGCAACAGGTGTCAATTTTGGTTGCTTTTTACTAATAATATCACCACTGGCATAGATATTTTCAACGGAAGTTTGAAGATGATCGTTTACGGATATCCCACCACGATCATAGTCAATACCGGCTTTATCCAAACCTAGATTTTCCACGTTTGGAATTCGTCCAGTCGCATCTAACACATAATTAGTTGTGAATTCAGTTCCTTTGTTTGTTGTTACGGTATATTGTGTTCCCGTTTTTTCAACTTTGCTAAGCCCTTCTCCGAAATAAAAGGTTACGCCACTTGATTGCATTTTTTCTACTAATTTATTGGCATACTCCGCATCAAATCCATTTAATGCTCTTGGAGCAAATTCAATGATTGAAACATCAGCTCCGGCAGCATTTGCAATTGAGGCCAGTTCCATTGAGACATAACCCGCGCCAATGAATGCAATTGATTCCGGCATTTGTGGCAAATCTAAAAAGTCTGTACTATCGTGCATCAGTTCTTTACCAGGAACATTTAAACGAGCAGGACGTTGCCCGCTAGCAATAACTATTTTCGTTGCAGTATACTCTTTTTTTTCAACAACAATTGTCTTACTATCTCGAAATTCACCATGACCAAAAATAAATTTGATACCCGAATGTTCAAGCATTGCCTGCATCTGTCCACTCAATGGATCGATTACTGCATGTTTATGAGCCATTAAGTGTTCCCAGTTAATCCTTGCGTCAGTAGTCTCTAATCCGATTTCGTCAAATTGTTCAATTTCAGCTAATAATTTAACTGGACCATCCAGTAAACCTTTAGCATCACAGCCAAAATTAGTGCAAACACCAGCTACAGTTCCTTCCTCAATGATTCCAACTTTCTTTCCTTGCATCGCTAAAGGTAAAGCCGCATTCCAAGCCGCTTGACCACTCCCGATAAATAAAACATCAAATTTCTCCATGAATAATACTCCCTTCCTCTTATCAGTCGCACGCGATTAATTATTGTGAAAACAAGTACCTTTTTCAAGGTACTAATTTTCTATAAGTCTTTTAAGTTCTTTGTTCATTTTTTGGATAACTTCTAAAGCCTCATTATATTCATTTAAATCTGTTACCATTCGCTTTCCCACACACTCTAGCACCGCATTTTGCACATCAGTTTTGCTTTTTTGAGACTTATCAGACAAGTGTACAAGTAATTGTCGTTTGTCTGCTTCAGGCTGTTCTCTAATGATCCAAGCTTCCTGTTCCAATCGTTTTAGCAATGGTGTTAGTGTATTACTACCTAATGAAAGTCGCTCAGACAATTGTTTTAACGTTTGATGGTCATTTTCCCATAAAGCCAACAATACAATATATTGAGGGTATGTTAAATTGAAAGGTTTTAACGCTTTTTGATAGAACTTGATAAACAAGCGATTCGTATCATATACAGCAAAACATATCTGATTAGCTAGCGTTAGTGAAAAATCATTCTCCATATTGTTCTCCTTAAATTAATCTCGTGCGATTGATTTAAGTTTAAATATGGGACTAGAAATAGTCAAATGATTTGACTGAAAAAATCTCTTTTTGGGAGCGAGAATTTAAAGTAAGAACAGACTAACAAAATAAAAATAGCCCGCCAAATGCACCTTATGGTTCTAACAGATAGGCCATTCATTATAAAAATATATTTTTTTAAACCAGCATTTATATTTTATTTGGTTCATCCTCATCGCCCATTTTAGACGAAGAAACGTCTGCTCTTTGTACCGGTCCTCAAAGATTAGCTTTTTGGCCTAACCTTTGAGGGTTGGTACAAATCACAAGTTATTTTATTTAATCCAGTTGTAGGCGATATAATTTATCATCATTTTGTTGAGGGCTTCCCCTACCATCACGATTATTGGTTACAAAATACATCATTTCATCCTCTATATAGATATCTCGAATACGACCATATTCTGTTAGCAGCTCACTCATTGTATTGGATTCTAAATCAAATTCTAAGACTGCGTTCCCTCTTAATGCTGCTACATATAACGTTTCATCTCGATAGTCCATGCCAGACGGTGCCCAAGTAGTGTTGCTTCCAGAAGTAACTAGTGGTGCTTCCATTCCCGTTTGCATTTCATTTCCTTCGATTGTTGGCCAACCATAATTTTTCCCCGCCTCAATGACATTAATTTCATCGTTGCGACTAGCTCCATGTTCACTAGAATACATTTTCCCAGCTTCATCCCATGCAAGACCTTGTGCATTCCGATGGCCGTAACTATAAACATAGGAATCTTCAATTGGATTATCTTTGGGGATCGTTCCGTCTAAATTCATTCTTAGTATTTTACCGCCTAACGAATTCCTATCTTGTGCAATCTCAGGCTCAGAAGCATCACCCGTAGTAACATAGAGCATATCGTCTGGTCCGATTGCTAAACGCCCTCCATGATGGTGCGTTCCGCTGGGTATCTCATCTAATAACACCCGCTTCTCCTGCCAATCATCATTTATTAGGTTCAACTCAACAATTCGATTCAAGATATCGTTATTATCTTCATAGGTATAATAAGCGATGGCTGTTTGAGAATCTGAAAAATCAGGCATTAAGACAAAGCCTAATAATCCCGCTTCTGAAACAGAAGATAGTTCTTTTTCTAAAGACATAGACTGTCGCTCTACGTCACCATCGGTTATCTTGGCTACTGTTCCGCCGCGTTCACTTAGATAAAACACGTCATCATCACGTTGAATCGACCACGGAACAGCTAAATTCTCCGCCACAGTTTCAATAGATTGATTAGTCGGACCTTCTTCAGTCATAAAGCTGTCCTTTCCTGACTCTCTGATGGCTTCTTCATCTTCTGAAATAGGTGCGGCACAACCGCTGAGGAGGAATAATCCGATGAACAATATTACTATTTTTTTCATATCTGTCACTCCTGTTTTTAGCTAACTTTCCGTCGGACTCGGTTTGTTTAGAGAACGCTTTCTAATCCAACGGTAACATCTTGAAATCAAAGAGTAAAAATATGTGCTTAGGTCGTTCAAAATGTTTTTAATATGAAAGATCTAGCCAATAGATTTTTACTGTACTTTAGGATAAGAGTAGATTTGAAAAATTATCAGCTTAAATCTTCTCTTCTAATGTTAAAATAATTGTAAATAAATTATTTTTTGAAAGAAGTGAAATATTTGAAAAAGTTGCTTGGGTTTTATCACTATTATTATTACACTGTACTATTTTCTGCATGCGAAAATAATTTGTAGATTATGATGAACTACTAACTGAAGACTATGAAATGATGTTTTCTAGTAAAAGATACTATCAGCTATTAAGCAAAAGAATAATTGTTTGTTGGAGGAAAAAAGATGGCAACTTTATTAATGATTGTAGGCTTTTTTGGATTTATTTTTGGTGTAATAAGATTAATTAGAGCGTTTTTTAAGAAATATCCTAAAAAACCTGAGCTTCTAATTATGCTTGGTACGTTTATTGTTTTTATTGCAGGCGGTATGCTAACTGAGCCATCAGAACATCAGACAGTAGAAACAACTATTAGCAGTACTCAACAAAGTACAATAAAATCTTCATCAAGATCTTCTGAAAAAAAGAAAGATAACAAAAAATCAATTGATGAAAAGAACAAGCAAAAACAAGCGCTTCTTTCTTTTAATGATCGAGTAAAACAAGATAATACCAATCTTGTAAATTTGGAATACAGCGGCACTCAAACAATAGAAATAAATGATAATAATCCAATTTTTTCTAAAGATGATTTATCTTTAGCCAACAAAGCCTGGGAAAAATATGGAGATCTAGATAATCTCAATCGCGCAACTTCTGCTGAAACTATGTTAAATCAATCAATAATGCCTAAAGCAAAACGTGGGGATATCGCTAATGTTACACCTACAGGGTGGCATAATAAAAAAATTGGCAAAGGTTATCTTTATAATCGATCTCACTTGATTGGATATGCCCTTTCTGGAGAAAACGACAACTGGAAAAATCTTATCACAGGAACAGCACAGTTAAACAATCCAGAAATGCTTCGTCATGAATTGGATATAAAAAATTATCTTGAAAAAAGTAAAGATAATTACGTCCGCTACTCGGTAACACCTGTATTCCGAGGAGAAGAATTACTTGCTCGTGGTGTACATTTAATGGCCCAATCAATTAAATCTGACGATATAAAGTTTAATATCTATATTTTCAATGTACAAGAGGATGTCACTTTAAATTATTCAGACGGAACAAGTCAAACTAAAAATGAGCTTCTGGCAATTCAGCGAAAAGAAGAAGAAAAGAAAAAAGCTGAAATTAGAGCTCAGCAAGCAGCTCAGCAAAAAGAAGAAGAAAAAAGAAATGCTGAAATTGAAGCCCAACAAGTTGCGCAACAGAAAGAAAAAGAAAAAAGAAATGCTGAAATTAGAGCTCAACAAGCAGCTCAAGAACAGAAACAAATTGAAGCTCAAAAGCAAGCTGAAGCGGCTCAAAGTGCAGCAAATGAACAACCAAATCCACCAGCTGTAGCAAATGGGCCAGAATATGTTGACGCTAACGGAAACGGATTAATTAAAGGATCTAGTAATAAAATTTATCATATTCCAGGTAGCAGATATTACAATAAAACAACCAACCCTGAAGCTTGGTTTAAAACAGTTTCAGAAGCAGAACAAGCTGGATATCGGGCACCAAGAAATTAACTATCCTCTCCCCTACTGGCGACGCCGGTTCGATTCCAGCATGGGGAATACTTTTTATGAAAGTTATCTATCTGAAAGATGAGTTACTTGTTCATTTCAAAAACTTACAACGAGTTACCGATTCAAAAAATAAAAAATGCCTACCAATTCCAACTAACGTTGGCATATGGTAGGCAAATCTATGAAATATAGTTCAATTTAGCGATATGTTTTCAAACAAGCCCTTATTTCTTCTTAGGCTCGTCCTCGTCCATTTTCAACACTGCCATGAAGGCTTCTTGCGGTACTTCTACTGAACCGATTTGCTTCATCCGTTTTTTACCTTCTTTTTGTTTCTCTAATAATTTACGTTTACGAGAAACATCTCCTCCATAACATTTAGCCAATACATTCTTGCGCAAAGCTTTGATGTCAGTCCGGGCAACAATTTTTGTACCGATGGTTGCTTGGATTGGGACTTCGAATTGTTGGCGGGGAATTAGTTTTCTCAATTTATCGACGATTAAGCGACCGCGTTCTTGTGCGAACTCACGGTGAACGATGAAGCTTAGGGCATCGACTTTTTCCGCATTCAATAAGATATCCATTTTAACGAGGCGGCTTTCACGATAATCAGCTAGTTCGTAATCTAGTGATGCATACCCCTTAGTACTTGATTTCAGTTTATCGAAGAAATCAAAAACGATCTCAGATAACGGGATATGATACACCACGTTCACGCGATAATCATCTAGATAATCCATTGTAATGAACTCTCCGCGCTTACGTTGAGACAATTCCATCACTGCACCAACATATTCGTTTGGCACCATGATATTGGCTTTAACGTAAGGCTCCTCAACATTTTGAATTTTAGATGGATCAGGAAAGTCGGAAGGATTGTCTACAACAATTTGCGTACCGTCGGTCAAATTAACATGATAGATAACCGATGGCGCTGTCGTGATCAATTCCAAATTAAATTCCCGTTCCAAACGTTCTTGAACCACATCCATATGCAACAAACCTAGGAATCCGCAACGGAATCCGAAGCCTAAAGCTTGAGACGTTTCTGGTTCAAACTGTAATGCAGCATCGTTTAATTGTAATTTTTCCAATGCTTCTCGCAAGTCGTTATAACGAGACGTATCGATCGGATACAGCCCACAAAAGACCATTGGGTTCATTTTACGATAGCCTGCTAGAGATTCTTCTGCAGGGTTATTCGCAAGTGTCACGGTATCCCCTACTCGGGTGTCCTGAACTGATTTGATGCTGGCAGTGATATAACCAACGTCACCGACCATCAAATAATCTCGTTGGACCGCTTTTGGTGAAAAGACGCCGACTTCGGTTACATCGAAGGTTTTACCATTACTCATTAATTGGATCTTATCTCCTGGACGAACGATCCCATCAGTAATTCGTACATTTAGCACGACACCGCGATAACTGTCGTAAATCGAGTCGAAAATCAGAGCTTTTAATGGTGCTTCCAAATCACCCGTTGGCGCAGGCACATTGGTTACAATCTGTTCTAAAATCTCACTGATACCAATGCCCGTTTTGGCACTGGCAAGCACTGCATCTTCCGCGTCAATCCCGATGACGTCTTCAATTTCTTTTCGAACCCGCTCTGGATCAGCCGCTGGTAAATCGATTTTATTGATTACAGGTAAAATTTCAAGATCATTGTCTAAGGCTAAATAAACGTTTGCCAAAGTTTGTGCTTCAATTCCTTGTGCTGCATCGACAACTAAGACTGCCCCTTCACAGGCCGCTAAGCTTCGTGACACTTCATAGGTGAAATCGACGTGCCCTGGCGTGTCGATCAAATGAAAAATATATGTTTGGCCATCATTGGCCGTATAGTGTAATTCTACCGCGTTCAGCTTGATCGTAATGCCACGTTCACGTTCAAGGTCCATAGAGTCTAGTAATTGCTCTTGCATTTCACGGGAACTAACAGTATTCGTTTGTTCTAAGATCCGGTCAGCCAATGTCGACTTTCCGTGGTCAATATGAGCGATGATGGAAAAATTCCGGATCATCTTCTGGCGTTTCTGCATTTCTTCTATATTCATGAAAGTTCCTCATTTCTTTTAATCAGCACTGTCAATTATACCAACGTTTTCAATAGAAAAAAAGTCTTTTCCCCTTTTTCCCAACGTCTATAAGAGAATTATTAAAGGCCTTTTGCTATACTGGGAATGAGAAGAATTTTTTCTGCCTTGTTTATATTGAATATCATAGAGTTACAGGAAAAATTTCAGATTAATGTTTAGGAGTTGAAAAAATGGATAGTGACTTTAAGCAGCAGCTAATCTTACAACCGGTCGGTGAAGAACACTTAGCGCAATATGATGAATTATTGAGTTACGTGTTTCAAGTTACCGAAAGCGACATTGAGAATAGCGGCTATGAAAACAAACGAGAAATGGTCCGGGCAAAGAAACCGGTCTTAGAACAGTCAAAAGTTTTCGGCTGGTTTCATGATGAAAAACTGATTTCTCAGATTGCCATCTACCCTTGCGAAGTAAATATTCACGGCAAGCTTTTTCAAATGGGGGGCGTGACGGGCGTCGGCACTTATCCTGAGTATGCCAATCATGGCTTAATGAAAGATTTGATCAAAAAGGCCTTAGTGCAAATGCGAGAAGACCACCAATGGATTTCCTATTTGTATCCTTACAATATACCCTACTATCGCCGCAAAGGCTGGGAAATCATGTCTGACAAACTCAGTTTTAAGATTAAGGATACCCAGCTGCCAAAGCAAGTGGAACTGCCAGGCATCGTAGAACGCAGAGAAGTGGATGATCCTGATGTCTATCAAGTCTATCACGAGTTCGCCTTGAATAATCACGGCGCCATGATTCGCAAAGAGTTGAATTGGGAAGAGTATTGGCGCTTCGAAAATGAAGAAGAACGGACTGCGGCGATTTATTATGACGCGAACCACAAGCCCACCGGTGTTCTTTTTTATTGGATCTCAGATGAGGTTTTCCATATTAAAGAAATGTTTTATTTGAATCAAGAGGCACGCAATGGGTTATGGAATTTTATCAGCGCCCATTTTTCAATGATCTATTGGGTCAAAGGCGATATTTTCAAAAATGAACCTCTTTCTTTCTTACTTGATGACAGCGAGATTACTGAAACCATCGAACCCTTCTTTATGGCACGAATCGTTGACGTGAAACAGTTTCTCTTAGAATACCCCTTTGAAAAACCAGTGGATCCCTTCTATTTTGTGATTGAAGATCCCATCGCAGAATGGAACAACGGGATTTTCGCCCTTAGCTGGGATGAAACTGGTAAATTACGTATTTCTGATCAGCCAACCGGCAAACGGATCAGTATGAATATCCAAACATTAACTTGTCTGCTAATGAATTACCGCCGAGCGGCCTATCTTGCCCGCATCGAACGGTTAGAGGCTGACAAAAAAGCGATTGAATTATTAGAAACGACAATTCCAGATATGGAGGCTTATTTTAGTGACTACTTCTAAACATATTTATTTTGCAGCGCCTTTATTTGCGCAAAGTGATTTACTTTATAATCAACATTTAGTGAAAAGGATTCGTGAACTTTCGTCAGCGTTAAGCATTTACTTGCCCCAAGAAAATGCCGGGATTAACGATAAATCTGCTTATGCCGACAGTAAAATGATTGCACTGGCCGACACTGAGGAAGTCCTTAAAAGTGACTTGATGATTGCCCTGCTGGATGGCTTGACCATTGATGCCGGTGTCGCTTCTGAGATCGGCGTTGCCTATGCCAAAGGAATCCCCATCATTGGTTTATACACCGATTCCCGTCAACAAGGTGCGGATAATCAACAAAAATTAATGGCGTTACAAACACCAGCGGAAAATCAATTTCATTATCTTAATTGTCAAATTAAGTTAGACAAATCATCAATACTTACGTAACTCAAAAATACTTCCAAAGGTGTTCGATAAT
>NZ_BJDW01000011.1 GCF_005405345.1 Enterococcus viikkiensis
ATTCTTTGGTCAGAACTATTTTGAGTGTAGCACAAATGGCTTTTTTAGTTGTCTAGCTTAATTTTACAATCGGCGAGGATAAAAAATTATTCTAAGCAATTTTTTTTACTGTGGTAATAATAAGAAGAAATTATTTTATTTATTGAAAAATAGCGAAAAGTGCTTAGGTATCCGCGGTGTAGCTTGTGAATATACTGAGAAATTTGATATGATTTAGTTATTTAGTTATTTTTGAACAAGTAAAAATGAAAAGCATTTAAGCTGAACATTTGGCAATTTATTTCATAAGGATTATAGTTATTGTAGAACGGAAATTATTCTAGTTTTGTTATTCACAAATAGTAGGGGAGGAATTAAAATGGATATAGTGACGTTGGCCCGTTTTCAGTTTGCCATGACAACGGTTTTTCACTTTTTCTTTGTGCCATTCTCAATCGGAATGGTCTTGGTTGTTGCCATTATGGAAACATTATATGTTAAAACGAAAAATGAAAAATACCGTCAAATGGCGAAATTTTGGGGCAATATTTTTCTATTAAGTTTTGCGGTGGGCGTCGTGACCGGAATCATCCAAGAGTTTCAATTTGGGATGAACTGGTCAGATTATTCTCGTTTTGTAGGGGATATTTTTGGCGCACCATTAGCTGTGGAGGCTTTATTGGCCTTCTTTATGGAGTCGACTTTCTTAGGACTCTGGATTTTTACATGGGATCGAGTAAAACCAGGACTGCATCTTGTTTTTATTTGGTTAGTAACGATCGCATCAATGTTATCGGCTTTCTGGATCTTAGCCGCCAACAGCTTCATGCAACATCCGGTAGGTTACGTACTTCGGAACGGTCGAGCAGAAATGACCGACTTTGCGGCGGTGATTGCTAATCCAAAAGTTTGGTATGAATTCGGTCATGTTATCGCAGCGGCCATTACAATGGGTGGGATGATCGCAGCAGGACTTGCGGCTTTCCAATTGTTAAAACGGAAAGAACCAAAAATGCGTGAGTTTTTCAAGAAATCGATGCGCATCGGTTTAGTGATCACGTTATTTGGTTCGGTTATGGTCTTAGGTGCAGGGGATGCCCAAATGAAGGCCTTGATTGAAGGCCAGCCAATGAAGTTTGCGGCAATGGAAGGAACTTATGAGGATACCGGTGACCCGGCTGCCTGGACCTTGATTGCTTGGGACAATGAGCGGGAGCATAAACAAGTCTTCGGTGTTCAAATTCCCTATATGTTAAGTATCCTGTCTTATAATAAACCATCTGGTTCAATCAAAGGGATGGATACCATCAATAAAGAGCTAGTCAAAAAATATGGCGATCGCAATTATTATCCACCAGTAAATGTCTTGTTTTGGAATTTTCGGATCATGGCCGGTTTTGGCATGCTAATGCTGTTAGTAGCGATTCTTGGCTTATTCTTTACACGTAAAAAGAATCCGATCTTGTATGAAAAACGTTGGATGCTGCGGGTAGTGGGACTTTGTACTTTCGCGCCTTTCATAGCAAATACTGCCGGTTGGCTAGTGACTGAATTGGGTCGCTATCCGTGGACAGTCTATGGCTTGTTCACCATCGAAGACAGTGTTTCACCAAACGTTTCGGTGACTTCTTTATTAATTTCAAATACGATTTACTTCTTGTTGTTCTCAGGTCTGGCTATTACAATGATTTATTTAGTGAAGCGCGAGTTAAACAAAGGACCAGAGTTAGACGAAGGGAAAAATATGGATCTAAAATCTGTCGATCCTTTTGATAAGGAGGCATTCACTCATGAGTAATCTACAATTATTATGGTTTGTCTTAATTGGTGTTCTATTTTCCGGCTTCTTCTTTTTTGAAGGCTTTGACTTTGGTGTGGGGATGTCTGTTCGTACTTTGGCTCATGATGAAGGGGAGCGGGATCAGATCGTCGAAACGATCGGACCGGTTTGGGACGGAAATGAAGTCTGGCTATTAACCGCCGGCGGAGCGATGTTTGCTTCATTCCCTTATTGGTATGCTTCATTGTTCAGTGGTTTCTATTTGATTCTGTTCATTATTTTGTTTGGGTTGATTATCCGCGGGGTTTCTTTTGAGTTCCGTAGTCATATGCCAAAAGAACGCAAACAATTGTGGAATTGGACTTTGGCCATAGGTAGTTTTATCGTACCATTTTTCTTTGGGGTGCTATTTATTAGCATGGTTCAAGGGATGCCATTGGATGCGGACCACAATATGATGGCAACTTTTACAGACTACATTAATTTATACTCGATTGTCGGAGGCGTAGCGTTGACTTTGTTGTGTTACTTGCATGGGTTGAACTATATCGCTTTGCGGACGGAAGGCCCCATTCGTTATCGGGCAAAAAACTACGCGAAGTTTTTATATGGCGTATTGTACGTGGGCCTAGTCATCTTCGCAATTTTAATGTATTTCAAAACGGATTTCTTCCAGAATAATTTTGCGGTGACGTTGGCCTTGTTGGCACTAATCGTTCTCTTGACGGTGATTGCCAATGTGTCAGTCTTTAGAGACAAAGAGCTTATCGCACTGATCGCTAGTGGTTTCACCTTGATCGCTTTAGTAGCATTATTATTCAGTGGTTTATTTCCACGGGTTTTAATTAGTTCAATTCCAGGAAATGATTTATTGATCGAGAATGCTTCTTCAAGTCCTTATACTTTGAAGATCATGTCTTATATTTCATTGACGATCTTACCATTTGTTTTGGCTTATACGGCTTGGACCTATTACATCTTCCGTAAACGGATTAAACACCCGCATGCCGTGGGGGTTGAACAATGATCGACAAGAAGTTATTACAACTTCCCGGGATCAAAAAAATTCTTGGATTGCTTGCAGGATCTGCTGTCCTGCAAGCAATCTTTATAATTGGGCAGGCATTCGGTTTAGCACTTACCATTACCCATTTATGGAACGGTGCCAAGCTGGAAGGACAAGTGGCGTGGATGGCGCTGTTTTTTATTTCTTTTGCCTTGCGTCATTTAATGACCTATTTACGGGAACGCGTATTAGAAGAATATGCCTATCAGCAAGCAAAAACATTACGTAGTCAACTACTGCAAAAGATTTTTCGGCTAGGACCACAAGTTGTTCAAAAACAAGGAACGGGCAGTCTGGTCACGACGACTTTAGATGGAATCAATCAAGTAGAGGAATACCTCCATTTGATTTTACCGAAGATGTTGAACATGATGATCATTCCGTGGATTTTATTGGTCGCAGTATTTGTCTTAGATTGGAAGTCGGGGGTTGTACTGCTCGTTGTTTTTCCTTTGATTATTATTTTTATGATCATCTTGGGCTATGCTGCCCAAAGTAAAGCTGATAAACAATACAAAAGTTTTCAATTGTTGTCGAATCACTTTATTGATTCCTTGCGGGGCATTGATACGTTGAAATTCTTTGGTATCAGCAAACAATATAGCAAAAGTATCTTCACCACCAGTGAACGTTTCCGCAAAGCGACGATGAGTACGCTGAAGGTTGCGATCCTTTCCACATTTGCTTTGGATTTCTTTACTACCCTTTCTGTGGCGGTAGTGGCGGTGTTGTTAGGTCTGCGTTTAATCAACGAAACGATCTTTTTATTCCCAGCGCTGACTGTTTTGATCTTAGCACCAGAATATTTTTTACCGATTCGTGATTTTTCTAGCGATTATCATGCCACTTTGGATGGAAAAAATGCAATGGATGATGTCCAACAGATTTTAGATTTAGAAGAAACACAAGATGAAGTGTTAGACTTAGCAACCTGGTCTGCCGATAGCCAACTAGCGGTCCATCTGACTCATCATTATGAGGGGAAATTAGGTGCAGCGGTAGATTTTAATGTAAAAGGCTATCAAAAAATCGGTGTAATTGGCATGAGTGGGTCAGGAAAATCCACGTTGATTAATTTACTTAGCGGATTTTTACGACCGGATGAAAGCCAAATTCAGCTTGATGATCAGCCTTTGAGAGCGTTTGATCAACCGAAGTGGCAGGAACAATTGATTTATATTCCGCAAAATCCCTATATTTTCCAGCGCTCTGTGCGAGAAAATATCGCCTTTTATCATCCTGATGCTAGCGAGGAAGAAATCTTGCAGGCTGTGGCGGTGACGGGGTTGAGGGAACTGTTAGCGGAATTACCAGAGGGGTTGGAGACAATATTGGGAGAAGGCGCTCGAACATTAAGCGGCGGGCAAGCACAGCGAATTGCTTTGGCACGGGCGTTTCTTGATCAAGAGCGGAAAATTTTGTTATTCGACGAACCGACTGCTCATTTAGATATTGAGACAGAGGTTGAGTTGAAGGAACGAATGTTGCCGTTGATGGAAAATCGTTTGGTTTTCTTCGCAACCCATCGTCTCCATTGGTTGGCTGAGATGGATTATTTATTAGTGATGGATCACGGCCAATTAGTCGAGCAAGGAACGTTAGAAGAATTGAAACAAAAAAATGGTGCCTTTACAAAATTAAGTCAGGCATTGCGAGGTGAAAAGGAATGAACCGAATCGGATTATTTACAGCATTAAAACATGACGAATGGGTCAAGCCTTTTTTCAAGCAATACAGAAAATCCTTAATCTTAGCTCTGACGTTAGGAGTCATTACCTTTTTCTGTGCGGGTGCGTTAATGTTTAATTCAGGCTATTTGATCAGTCGAGCGGCATCTTTACCAGAAAATATTTTGTTGATTTATATTCCTATTGTTTTGACACGGGCCTTTGGGATCGGTCGACCGGTCTTTCGCTATGTAGAACGCTTAGTCAGTCATAACTGGGTTTTGAAGATGACCTCGAATCTGCGGGTGAAGCTTTATGATTCGTTAGAGCAAGATGCCATTTTCTTTAAACAAAAACACCGGACGGGGGATATTCTAGGGTTGCTATCGGAAGATATCAATCATATCCAAAATTTGTATTTACGAACGATTTTTCCTACGATCATCGCTTGGTTATTGTATGGTTTGATCATTCTCGGCATCGGTTATTTCTCACCATTTTTTGCTTTAGGAATGCTGCTGCTTTTAGGTGTAGTTGTATTCTTGTTGCCCTTGTGGTCTGTCTTAGTTAATGGTGCTCGCCAAGAACAACAGAAGCAAATGAAAAATCAGTTGTATAGTGATTTGACGGATAATGTTTTAGGCGTGTCCGATTGGATCTTTAGTCAACGAGGGCAGGATTATGTGAACCACCACGAAGAATCTGAAGAAGCCTTACGAGGAATCAATCGTAAATTGCAAAGCTTTCAACGAAAACGCAATTTTCTATTGCAATTAATGTTTGGCGTGATTACACTGGCATTAATTCTTTGGACAAGTCAGCAATTTCCTGGCAATCACGGTGGAGCTGCAAACTGGATTGCTGCTTTTGTTTTGTCAGTCTTTCCATTAATCGATGCCTTTGCACCATTACCAGCGGCTGCTCAAGAAACAAATAGTTATCAAGATTCCATTGTTAACTTGAATCAGTTGCCAAAGGTTGAAAAAGAGCAAGGCGAAGCGCCTACTCTTGAAGGTCCAAAAACCTTGACGATAGAAAATGTTTCTTACTATTATCCTGATAGTCCCAAAGAAGTTTTAGCCGGGATTGATTTGACCCTTAAACCCGGTGAAAAAATCGCGATCCTTGGCCGTAGCGGGTCGGGGAAAAGCACATTAGCCAATTTGATTCGTGGTGATTTACGGACAACGAAAGGAAAAATTACTCTAAACGGTGTTGAGACCTATCGCTTTCAAGATGATATTAGTAATTACCTTGGCGTCATTCACCAAACGCCGTATCTTTTTCACACAACGATCATCAATAATTTACGAATCGGTCGGGAAACGGCGACGGAAGAGGAAGTCTGGCAAGTACTTCAGCGGGTCGGTTTGAAAGAATTGGTTGAGAGACTACCAGAAAGACTAGAAACGATGGTAGATGAAGCCGGTCTGCGGTTTTCTGGTGGTGAGCGGCAACGGATGGCCTTGGCACGGATTCTATTACAAGAAGTGCCAATTATTTTATTAGATGAGCCAACGGTTGGCCTCGATCCAGTGACAGAGCAAGCATTGATCGATACCTTCTTCAATCAACTACAAGATAAAACGATCATTTGGATTACCCATCACTTGCAAGGAATTGATGAAATGGACCAAGTTATTTTTATTGAAGATGGCAAATTAACGATGCAAGGCAGTCCTAATGAACTAAGAAAAACCAATAACCACTATCGAAAACTGCAACAAATCGATAAAGGAATCTTATAGACCATAGGGAAAAGGAAACTTCGCTAGTTAAATGCTAGGGGAGTTTTTTTTTTGTACTTAGATTAGCACTAACTAGCGAACTAAAAATATCGCATACGAAATTAGTGCATTTCTACTTCCCAGCAGCTAGAGCACTACTGCTTAAGTGCTTTTCTCAAGACGACTGTATGAAAAAGCCCGTTCTTCATGTAGCTGTACTCGGTGATGTATCACCCACAATTTATAAGCTTCAAAAAATGAAATTATCACCAACCAGTTGATTCCCCATTAGTATCGTACAGAAGTTTAGTAGATCAGAGTCATTTGGAAAAGCAGCTAACTTTCAATCAGTGGGAAACGCGTACTATATTAATGGTAAATCTGGAAGAATTAAATGATTGTCCAAAGAAATTTTGGCTCCAAAAGAGTTCCGCAAGCTGCTTGAAATCGTCTAGAAGATTGAAGTCTCATAAAAGTCTTTTTAAATAGTTAATAAAAAACTTTATAATGACTCTTTGGTTTTAAATTAGATGAAAATGTACCATCAAAAGGCAGATAAATTCTTAATCTGTCAGAAGATGTTAACGCTTAGGAGCTTTTAAAAAACCATTTAAAAACTTTATTTGAGTCGCTTATTCGGGATTTTTTTCGAACCACAAAATAGGTATCGATGAAGATAATTTGATTTCAACTAATTAAAAGTATCCAGATTCTATTAGATTGTTTCCACAAATTATTTGCTCACACAGAATTGTTTAGCTAAAGGAAAGTTATGATAAAAAGTCGCTACCCCTTATTTTAGACTTTCCTTATTCAAAAATAGATACTATTAGTTATTTAACGAGCAGTTTCTACTTAAACACTAGTTTTCCCCTTATTCTATAAATGAAAGAGAAAGTAGACCTACTTAAGGGGGAACACGAATGGGGACTTTTTTTAAATTGATGGTGGTTGTCACTTTGTTTCTAGCATCTAACGGAGCTTCGGTCTTCGGTTACTCAGAGCAAAGTAAGAAAGGAGAAACCAGCCAAGCAAAAGGGCAACAAACAATTTCGAAAAGTAGCGAGTATCATGAAACTAAAAAAGGCAGGCTGTCCAGGATAAAACAACTTCATCAGAATCTACCAGCTTACACATTGGATCAACTCAAGCAAAAACTATCACTGAAGAATCTACTGCTTCAACAACAACCCAGACAGTAGAAGAACCAGTAGCAGCAACTCAAGCAACGGAAACACAACAAGTTATGCAGTTAAAAATAAACGGACAATTCATCTCTTATACGAATGCAGGTCAGGAAAATGGGCAAGCAATCATTGACGCAAACCCAAATGAGGGAGCAACTTGGGGCGGTGTTCCCACTCAATCAGGCCAGGACAATGCCAACACGCATTTCATTGGTCATAATCCCGGTATTTTTAAGGTACTCTTTTCACTAAACCCAGGTGCAACCATCAGTGTAACTGACGTGACAGGTGTTATTACCCACTATCATGTCACACAAATCGTCACAGTTGACGATAGTGGGTATACATCCGCCGGTAAGGATTATTGGAATCAAATTACTGGTACTGACGGTGGTGAACGAATTACCTTGCAAACCTGTATCAATGCTGATTACAACTTGATAGTTTTTGCAAATGCTTAATTAAACCATGCTAGGCCTCTTTTGGCTTAGCATTTTTTGCACAAAAAAGAGCTAAGCATCGATGCCTTAGCTCATTAAAGTTATTGTTGCGCGGATAGTTAGGAATAATAAATTTCTTTTGCCGATTTTGATTTGATATTACCCAATTTGGTTAATTGTATTTGGGCAGCCCTTTTCTGCGTCACTACTATGAAGTTCCATAGGTTTTCACGATCGGAGGCCGAAAAGAAGTTGTTTACAATCAAGCAATTTTCGTTTTCATAGCCGTTGATGGGGTTATTACTAAGAACGATATCGTATTGAGTAAAATCAGTAAAGTCTTCAGCGCTTAAAGAAATAACCGACTCATTGTAAATTGAAAGAGTAACTCGTCCGTGGTAATTCGTACTTAAAAAGTCTTTTAACATTTCCGCATGCTTGCGCCCCAAATCGCTAACAATCAGAATTGAAACCTTGCGTCGTAAATGCTCCAAGTGGATCGGCAGATGAGCCCATTCCTTCATTAGTAGAAAGAAAACATTGTTTAGCCGAATATCCGTCCAAAGCTTCTGATTCTTTTTCTCAATATCCTCTAAATGACTTTTTACGATACTAGAGAAAATAGGGTAGACTAGCTGTATTTCGCGCGCGAACTTCTGATACTTATCAAACAGCAGATTCTGCTGATAGGGATAGAAATTGTATTCTACATACCATGACATCATCTCCTGAACGATTTTCCGGCGATCTTCCTCCATTAATGGGAAATCGATCGACTCAGACACGTTGTCTAAAAAAGTATTAATCTTCGCATCCATTCGCACGCTTTGTTGCGGGTTGTCCCAGTTATAGAATTCATGAAAAACAGTATGGCTGATCTCCTTATACCATTTTTTAGGTAGAGTGAAGGGCATTTCGTCTAACAAATGTTCTGCGAAGGGGCGACTATACTCTAGGACTTTTTCAATCGTGTCGTATTCCTCTTGATAAATCTTATCCGGCAAATAAAAGCCTTGCTGCATTCGATTCAGCGTAACCAAAAGCAGATAAGCAGACTCCTGAATCTCGCGATCGTCGAGGGACACATCAAAATCAGTTGATGTCCGCATAATAAAGCAGGTGGCGGCTTCATGGTCTACAGTAAAGGGCCACTGGTTGACACCATAGGCTTCTGTAAAATATTCTTGATAAAAAAAACGAACCCATCGTTCATCTTTTGCAGTAATTCGAAAAGGTGCTCGTTCTAACTTTAAGCCTCGACGTTCCAAAAATTCCTCTAATGCATTGATCATTCTGTAAAAAGAAGCCTCGCTGATAAACAGTTCATTGATCCAATATTCTGCATCTTGATGGGCTTCATAGAGCATTTTTTCGACAAATTGAAACTCCAACGATTCATGAAAAATCAACCCATAGACATTCCCTAATTTATTTGAAGTTAGATTATTTAAACGTACGCCTTGAAACTTTGAATATTCGATGTAAATAAAATCGCCCCAAAAATCATTGATAAAATCAATGTCAGATAATAAGGTTTTCACAGAGCAGTCCGCGTGTTTGGCTGCTTCTTTGACATCACACCAAGAGGGGAGCTGATCGAGGAATTCAACAAATTCAATTCGACGGTAGGTAGAAGAATTAAGTAATTTTTTCATACGGCTCTCCTTTTAAATAAAATGAAGTTATTACCATAATTTTACCGATTATTTAATGAAAAAGCGAGTCATTTAACGAACGATCGAAAAATAAATTTTTTCGGTTTTTGTAAAAGAGAGAATCTATTGATTGCTGGGACAGAATGAAGTGCCGTCCTAAAATACGAACGCTTTCTGACTGGAAGGTGTTTGTTTAAGGTTTTAGAATAATGTTAGTTTTTCTTAAACCATAAAGGAGTCGGATTCCAACGTGCTACAGAACGTCAGCAATCCGTAGTTTTAGTCAAACGTAGTTGAGCACAAAAAAAATAAGTTGCAGTTAGTTGAGAAAAATCTTTAGGTGCATAATGACTAATAGCAACTAGCGAATGAAGCATTTTAAAATAGATTCAACCAGTTAGTTGCTCTTCATTTGCATCATTAGATGTCTAAAGAGCTCGTTAATTTACTTAGACAATCAACACTGAATGACTCAAACACAACTATAGTGGTTGCTGCTAAGAAATTTACAAAGCTGCCTGATTAGTAGAACTAGTAGACAACTGATTAAGCAGTTAGGAAAGTTAAAAACGTGAAATCATGTTTTCGTAACAATATACATTTTCCCGAAAGCATGATTTTTTTGCGTTACTTAATCCAAACAGCACGGGCTTTTTAACTGTTTTATAGGTTGATCCTATGGTTTGCTACAAGGTTCTTTCAAGCTAAATTTGCTCGATCACGCTGAATTCATTTGATTAAAAGCGATCATATCAACAAATTCGTATCAAGTTGTAGAGATTTATACCGAAATTTCAACTTTATAAGCACTTAACATGAAATTTTTAACTACTAGCACGCATAAATTTTTTTTACAGTTATTCTCTTCTTTCTCTAATAAACGTTATTTTAAAATAATAGAATATTGGCTAAAGCTTTATGGAAAGAACCATTTTTCAATAATAGTTGATTTTATTGTTTATCCCCTTCTTCTACAAATTTATAAATAATCGTTATTTTATAATTGACAAAAAGGTATATACCAATTATACTGTTTGTAGAGAGTTGCTCCCCTCTCCTATTAAAAAATGAAAGGACTGAATCGAATGAGCCGTGAACTATTAAGAGAACGTTACGAAAAAGAATTTGAAAAACTTCCGGACTTCGTGCAAAAATATTTGCTCTATTTAGAAGCGATCCCCCGTTCTACCAATACGCTATACGAGTATTCAAAAGAATATCGCCGCTTCCTCACCTGGCTTTTATCCGAGGGAATTGTGCACGCAAAAGGTATTTCAGACATTAGATTAGCTGATTTTGAACGATTGAATAAGGATAAAATCGTCTTGTACAAGTCCTTTTTAAATCAATCACCAAAAAGAACCTTTGAAGGAAAAACTGAAAGAGATCTGTCCCAAGCTTCTTTAGATGAACGCAATACCCACCGTTTGAAAGTGACCGTTCAGCGGAGTATTACAGCGCTGCGCTCTCTTTTTAAATATTTAGCAAATGAGGAAGTTGAGGAATATGATGAACAAATCGGTGACTATATTATTCGTCCAATGCTAAGAAGAAATATCATGGTTAATATTGAAAACGGCGGTGTGGATGCTTCCGGTGAAGTCCGAAAAGATAAAATTGAAAAAATGCTTTATTTGGATTCTGAGGCGATTGATTTTGTTGAATACGTTTATAGTGGATATGGCAACACGCTGACTTCTCGCCAAGCCAAGACGGCGTATGAAAAAAATCGGGTTCGAGACACCGCAATCTTAGCGCTGTTTCTGGGTTCCGGGATCCGTTTGTCCGAACTCGTCAATACTAATCTCAGTGACCTCAACTATGAAGGCCTTTATGTTCAAGTCCAGCGAAAAGGCGATACCTTGGATCACGCGATGATCTCCCCCATTTTTATCGACTATCTCCAAGAATATGTAGAACAGCGGGAAAGTTTATACAACGCGGATGATTCCGTTTCTGCGCTATTCTTAACCAAACACAAGAATGTCGCAAAACGCATGGAAGGCGGCTCGATTGAAAAGATGATTGATAAGTACTCTACCGCGTTTGGGAAACGTACGACTCCCCACAAGCTACGTCATAGTGTTGGTACAATGGCTTTTCGAAAGACAAAAAATTTGAAAACCGTTAGTGAAATCCTAGGTCAGCGTGGCACTTCAGCAACAGAAATCTATACTCATATCGTAAAAAAAGAAAAACGTTCGGTGATCAATGATTTATGGACGTAAATAGATAAAAAAAAAGACCATTGAAACGATAATCCCTTATCATTTCAATGGTCTTTTCAACTTTCTATTTAAAAGAATACCTGCAACACTATGCTTTACTTTCTTGTTGAAGTGCCTTTAGCCCTGCCATATTAAGTAAATTCCAAGGCGTATCGAATTCTGGCTGGAAGAAGAAATCGGCATAAGCTAATTGTTCAATGGTAAATTTTGTCTGAATCGCGATTGAAATCGCATTGATATTGGCTGTTAAATCTGTTTTTGACATAATTTGTGCCCCTAAAATAGCTAACGTCGCTGGGTCATAAACTAATTTAAACAGCATCCGAGTCTTCATATCCGCTGGAACAAAATCCATCAAAGTCTCTTGATCCAATAAAACTGACTTCGTTTGGATTTCTAAACGGCTGGCCATTTGATCGTTTAAACCGGTGGAAGCAAATTTATAGTCAAACACCCGTAAAGCGGATGAGCCTTGGACACCAGGAAATGGATGATTGGCTTCCGTTAGATTTTTCGCCGCATAACGTCCTTGCCGGCGTGCGTTGGTCGCTAGTGCAATATTGACTGCTGTTTGCCCCGGATTATACTGGATCAAGGTAGCGTCTCCGACTGCGAAGACATCCGCTGCACTTGTACGCATATATTCGTCTGTTTTGATCAGCCCATTTGGATGTAAGTCCAGCGCATCTTTTAACCACATGGTATTGGGCCGGATGCCGGCAGACATCACAACTAGTTCGGCTGGATATTCACCTTTATCTGTTATAACCTTGCTGACTTTTCCATTTTCACCGACGAATTCCACGACTTTTTCTTCCATTGCCAAGTTCATGCCATTGTCGGTCATTTCTTTATCCAAAATATCTGTGAATTCTTCATCAAGATACACACCTAATGGACGAGTGATGACATCTACCACGGTCACATTTTTTCCGGCTTTCACAAAGGCTTCTGCTGCTTCGATGCCGATATACCCGCCACCAACAACAACGACATTTTTGATATTTGGGTTAACCGTATCCATTTTCAGGTCAACGGTATCTTGGCGCCCACGCATCGTTTCAATGTTTTCCAGATCATGGCCTGGAACGGGTAAGATGAATGGATTAGCTCCCGGACTTAGAATCAATTTGTCATACGTTTCAGTTCGAGTTTTCCCAGTGACGTGATCTAAGACTTCAACTTCATGTTTGTCAGGTATTACTTTGGTGATTTCAGTGTTAGTAAAAACGCGAACCCCGCGTTTTTCCATCCCTTCGGCAGTCATGTAACGAATTGAATCCACGTTTTTCACGACTCCTTCAAGATACATTTGCGTGCCTCAACCCATAAATGAGATAAAGTCGCCTTTTTCATACCACTGTACTTTTGCATCAGGATGCGTCAACAGTAGTTCTTCGACTGCTTCATAGCCGCCGTGTGAAGATCCTAAAACAATAACCTTCATAAATAATCCCTCCTAATTTGTTCGTTACGCTTTCATTGTAGCGTAGATTGATTGGAAAAAGATAGCTATCGGCTCATGAAAGAAGTAGATCTAGGTGTATTGGCTCTCAAACGAGTCAAAAGATGCGAATGACTAAAAAAGCTATTTTAATGCATTCATCCCAGGCCTCTATGAGGATTTACTAAAATCGGAGAACCCGCAACAATCGAAGACGAAACGATACCCGAAAGGCCTTTCGAAGTGGTCACAGAAGATATCGACGATGAAAGCCGTGGCTGCTTTTATCACTACTTATTTTCCTAGATAGGAGTCGATGGGTGATTGTCTTGTTCTTTTCGGTTCAAATTAAAAAATCAAATCCACTACTCTTTTCTTCATTCTTTAAAAACAGGCAATTATCAGCGGATTTCCACTGAAAGCTGAGTGTTTTATTTGTTTAAGCCCTCACGATAAAGAAGTATACTTAGGTAAAAGAAATTTGGAACGAGAACGGGGCTGGTATACTCTGGAATAGAGTACAAAAACCTATTGAAGCGTTCGTTCCAATTTAGAAAATTGGCATTATCAGTAAACGATAGCATTGGTATCATACAAAGGGTTGCGGATTTTTCCCCCGCTCATTGAACGATAGTCCAAATTACGATTAGAAGAAGGAGTGAATAAAATGGAAAATGCTAATGAAGAAAAAGTCCTACTGTTACTTCAAGGAATTGAAGAAAATTTAGCTAAAAACGCTACTGTTACTGAAGGCTATTCTATTTTAAAGTCTGCCATCACCGAACTTTCTGCCCCAAAGACTCATGGGTTGCAATTTAAAGCTTTATTGCATGATTTACTTCAAAAAATAAATATAGAAATTGGATTAAACGGACTGAAACTAGATGACGATTCGCAAAATAAATGGAATGAATTGGAGAACATTTATTTTAATGGATTAGGCTCTTGGTCCAAAAGCACTACTTTAGCAAGAATGTTTGGAAGTAAGCAATAAAAAGGAGCAGTGATAGGCTTTTTACCCTTTCATTCAAAAAAATCCGTTAAGGTAGCTTATGCCTATTTTTGATTTAGAATTGGAATACTGATCCGAGGACCATTTATTTTATCCTTTAGCTTCCGTCTTCATTAAACGAGACTGGGATTTTATAAAATTCTGCTTCCTTAAAAACGTATCTCTTAATAATCTTTTTAAAGCACCTGTATTTTTTTGTAACAAATGGCTCACGTTTTTTTATACTCAGAATCTTCAGTAATAAATTCAGCAATCTGTGACGGCCTGATCGTTTTTTATTTCACTGTAATCGAATTTCTTCATTGCCACCGCCCTCTTTTATCAATCCTTCCACCTCGTTTGGCACAGAAAATGACCAGAATACTTGATGGGCTTCCTATTCAGACCCTCATTAGAAACGCAACTGAAAGACAGAAATTTCCGGCGGCACACAAAAACGAGCATGAATTGAAGTGGTACCTAAACCGGTATTGACGTACAATTTTGTCTGATCCCTTAATTCATATAATCCACGAACATATTTTTCAGCCAGTACATTTTTTACTTGATAAAAGGGTAAGCGGACTTGGCCCCCATGGCTGTGTCCAGCTAAAACCAATTGAGTATTGGTTCCGATAAATTTATCGGCTACATCTGGTTCGTGAGTCAAAAGAATTGAATAATTATATTTTCCCCTGTACGCCAATGTTTCCGTTACCGAGGGATTTCCTAACAGCGAATCATCCAGACCACCGATAAAGACTCTTTTGCCGTTGTTCAGTGTGATCGTCTCCCCTGTATTTTTCAATACCTCAAAGTTCGCAGCGTTCATGACTCGTTCATAAACAGTCGCAGCGCCGCCTCCATAATCGTGGTTGCCCCAAACCGCAAATTTCCCAATGGTGGCCTTCATGGCTTTAAGCTTGTCGATGATTTCTTGTTCGTGTTGGTACTTAGCGTAATTATCAAAAAGATCGCCAGTGAAAACAATCATATCTGGTTTTTCGTCATTGACTTTACGGATCACCTTGTCTAAACGATTTGTAGCGTAACTATCAGAAACTTGAATATCTGATAATTGTAGCACCGTTAATTCTTGTGGTTGCGAGGATTCCCCCAACTGCAAGCGGTGAACGATCGCCAAATTTGGTTCGATCTTAAAGGCGTACAGTGGAACAGCCGACAGCAGTAAAAACACGCCAATCATAATTTTCTTGATCATACACCTTCCCCTTTCTGTTCCTGTTTGATTTTAAAATCTGTTCGATAAATCTGCAGGTGATTTTGGATAGCCACTATAGCCAGCGCGCTACCCGATAGCAGTAACGCCATTGCCAAGCTGACAATAATGACTGTTCGTTTTTTCTTGTTATTCATCTATTTCGCCTCCATGAAACAAAGAATATCGAAAAATGATGCAAAACTTGTGCAAAATAAAAAACAGCACTTGAATAGGTACTGTTTTTTCTTAATTAGGTAGATTAATCACCACTCGAAAGCATCCATCAGTAGCTTGCAAAGTCAGCTTTCCACCTAAGAGTTGGAGACTTTGTTCCACAATAGAAAGTCCTAAGCCAGTGCCTGACAACTGATTGTTTCGCGAAGATTCGCCGACAACGAAAGGATGAGTTAACTGATCAAGCTGTTTTTTCGACATTTCTGATGCCTGATTTTCAAAAATTAGCTGGTAATACTGGTGTTTTTTTTCTCCAGTAATACGCATATGTTGATCCAAGCTATATTTCACCCCATTCGTCACTAAATTCAAGACAATCATCCGCAGCATCGGTTCATTTGTCTGAAGGAAGCAGGGCTCTATTGCCGAATCAACCTGAAATTTCGGATCAATGATCCGTTGCTGCTGCAATTCCTTAGCTATAAGTTCTTGAATAGCAATCGGTTCAAAGGTCAGCTCTGCTTTTAACTGTCGGCTATAGGCTAAAATATTTGCGACCAACGAATTTATATCGGTCAGTTGCTGATTGATATCAGCTAAAAAAGCAGGATTCTCCAGTCCCATTTCTTCCCCATCAACGAGCAACTGAATAATGGACAAGGGGGTTTTTAGCTCGTGAGCAAGATTGGCTGAAAAAGCCTTCAAGCGATCATTTCGTTCTAATAACTCCAGCTCGTGTTGTTGCACCGAATCTTTCATCTGACTGATAGACTGGCTTAAGCTGCTAAGCTCATTTTCTTCTTGGATGTCAGAATCAGTGAAATCCAAAGCCGATATTTGCCTGGTTGCCTGTTCCAAACGTGTGATAGGCTTGATGATCTGATTCCGCACCAATAGAATAACTAAACCAAACAACAAAATCAAAAAGATCAGTGTTGCAACGATTAAGATCGGCAGCAGCGTGTGGATCGCGGCCTTAAAATCAGGAATACTCGTACCGATTAAATACAAGTGATCTCCATGAGTAAGAAAAATCGTATAAAAATCACTTTTCTGTTTAGTCTGATTGTACAACCGCTGGACTGTGCGACCAGCCTGTGCTTGTTTAAGTGTTGACTGATCGACCCAGAAACGATTGAGTGAGATGCCTGCGCGGGTCAAGCGAAAAGAAAGCTCATCTGTCAATTCTTCGGAGCTGGTTGTTTGATCGTCAACAGTGAGTACCACCACATCTTTTGGATAATGAGGACTACCTTGCTGAATTAATTTTTGGGTTGCTTTGACTGGTTGTTCCATTTTCCAATAATAATAAGTCGGAAAGATCCAGCGATAAAAAAGTGCCACAAACAAAACCAGCAGAATAAAAATGATTCCCGTCCTTCGGATAAAGGAGCCAGTTAAGCTATTTTTGCGGAATTTCAAAACGATACCCCGTGCCGTAGACAGTTTGAATATAAGCTTTGCCGATCTTGTCTCGCAAGATACGGATAAAACTATCGACCGTTCTTTCATCATTTTCGTTATCGGCCCCCCAGACAGAGAGAAGAATCTTTTCACGGGTCAACGCCAAGCCTTGATTTTGATAAAGATAGTACAGCAGTTCATATTCTCTTTTAGTCAAGCTTAGAGCCACGCTATTTAATAAGACGCGTGGTTCATTAGGGATAAAAACTAACGGCTGGCTAAGATCTTGCTGGATCACCCCTAGTAATTTTGCCGCTCGCGCTAGCAGAACTTTCGCATGAAACGGCTTGGCTAAATAATCATCGACACCTGTCACCAAAGCTTGTACTTCATCTTCCGGTAAATTTTTTGCAGTAAGCATCAAAATCTTGACGGCACGCTCTCGTTTCATTTGCCGAGCCACTTCGATTCCGCTGAACTTTGGCATCATCCAGTCCAGCACTACTAGATCAAATTTTTCAGTATAAAAAGCCTCCAGCGCCTCTTCGCCATCTCGAGCTTCAGTGACGAAATAGCCCGCTTTTTCAAAAAACTTACGCAATAACTCCCGCATTTTATCTTCATCTTCACACAGTAAAATTCTCATTGTTAAATCCCTTTCCATTGACTATCGCCTCCTATTATAAATTTTGGATTGGGAAAACCAATGGTTAGTGACGAGATTTACGATTTATTTTCTATATTCTTATAGTTCACGCAAACGTTCACCAACAAAAGCCGATCCCGTCAGATCGACCTTCACTACGATTTCCATTTTAAGGAAGTGCCTTGATAACTTTACAAGGCGTGCCGTAAGCAAGAACATTAGACGAAATATCCTTAGTTACAAGGCTCTCTGCCCCAATCACGGAATTTTCACCGATTGTGACCCCTGGTAAAACGATGGATCCTCTTCTTATGAACAAAATCAACGGTTCTTTTCAAACAGGATGCTTCTCAAGAAAGCAAAATAAAAACTGGCGGTGCCCATTTTGGGAGACCCTTTTTTTATTGCTGTTAAACTTGTTTGTGAGTGAACTCCATTAATTTCATATGCGATATTTTTAGTCCGTTAAGTCTGTTTAATTTACCGCCCTTCATCTGCTATAATTATTGTAATAAGCAGATGTAAAAGCTTTTTTACTCCTAAGTGAAGCCTTTTTTACGTGAGCGGAAACGCTTTTTGATTTCTTTTCAGGTAATATTCGATGAAAATGGAGGTGTACCAAATGGAAGTCGGTGAACGCTTAAAAGCTCGACGAAATGAATTAAATTTAACGCAAGATCAAGTGGCTGAGTCGTTGGGAATTACGCGTCAAACCATGTCTAATTGGGAAAATGGACGCAGCTATCCTGATATCGAGCGAGTGATTCGTTTATCAGAGCTTTATGCCTTGTCATTGGACGAATTATTGAAAGGAGATCAAAAGATGGTTAGACATTTACAAGAAAATACGGTGGTGAATCACTTTCTCAAACTCTTTATTGGCATGTTGCTGGTGAATGTTGCGTTGATGGTGGTCTTAATGCTAGTTCAATCAATGAGTGAGACCTTTTTATTTATGATTTTTGCGCTGATTGGGCTAAATACGTTGTCACTGTTTTATTTGATCATTAAGAAAATTTAGGAGCTGATCGTATGAATATAATGGCTATCATGATTTTTCTCATGCTCGGCTTTATCATCGCAGCCGTGTTGATGTGTTACTACATCTACTCTTTGGTTTTAATTGACGCAAAAAGCCGCGGGATCAAAAATCCCAAATTTTGGTCACTCATTGCAGCCGGTGGACAAAGAGTCGAAGGCCTGCTGCTCTATCTATTCTCCCGTAGAAAAACAATCAGTAATCTGTCTTCAGCAGAAATAGAACACGTCGATAGCTTGAAAAGGAAAATATATTGCGTGATGGCGGTCCTTTTCTTTCTCTTTTTGTTAGCTGTCCTACTGATCTTTCAATCTACTTAAAAAGGAGTTGGCTTTTTTAGCCAACTCCTTTACTGTTTGTTGTGAGAAACTACTTGTGCTTTTTCCAGCTCAAGCAAATAGTGTTTTCTCTCCAAGCCGCCCGCATAACCGGTCAAATTACCATCTCGGCCAATCACCCGATGACAAGGGATCACGATAGCGATTTTGTTCAAGCCATTGGCTCGCCCCACCGCACGAACTTTATTTTTATCCCCTAAACGCAGTGCGACATCTTGATAACTCAAGGTTTTCCCCATGGGAATCGTCTCTAAAATTTTCCAGACTTCTTTTTGAAAGGGTGAACCATCGTAAAACAGCGGTAATGAAAATTCGGTCCGCTCGCCTTTAAAATATTCACCTATTTGTGCTTCCACACGCTGATTTAATTCCGTTTGACCATAGATGATACGGAAATTGTATTTCTTCCGCAAGCTTTCGATTTCACGTTCTAATCCTCTCCGATCCTCAAACTCCAATAAATATAAATGAGCATCATCGGTCAGACACAGCATTCTTCCTAGCGGCGTTGCGATAAACGATGCATTCAAGGTATGTACTGCAGTTTTCTTTGCAGAATTTCCCATGATTTTCGTAAATGCATCATTGAATCCGCTGGAGGACTCATAGCCTGTTTCCAATTGTTGGTCGATTACTTTACTGCCGTGACTGATCTCCTTGAAGGCCAGTCCCATCCGCCGAGCACGAGCATATTGAACAAAGGTCATATTATAAATGGACTTAAACTTTCTGCGAGCAGTCGTCGAGTTCAAGCCCAGTGACGTAAAATCCGAATCCCGCCAGCATTTTTCTGGCTGTTCCTCAACCGCTTTGACTAGTAGTTGAACCTCCTCAGGAATCGCCTGGGGAAAAGACAGTGGCTGACAAATTTTACAAGGGCGATACCCTGCCAATAACGCTTCTTCCGCCGTTTGATAAAATTCACAGTTTTCCATTTTAGGTTTTCGTGCGCGACATGTCGGATGACAAAAGATTCCTGTCGTCTTGATCCCAGCAAAGAAAATACCATCGTAATTTCGATCTTTTTCAATCAAGGCTTGGTAATATTCCTGTTGTTTTTCTTTCGCAGTTATCATATCTATCCCTCCTTAGATTCTTAGTATAGCTTGATTCCACCCGCATTTCTCTCGAAAAATGGACAACTATTTTTTTCTGATTTATACTTTTCATACAAAGGAGCTGTCGGAAATGAATCAACAAGAAGCCAATCGCCGAATGGAGGAGGAAATTCAATTTTTCCCTTGGTTCATCCAAAATTATTTCCGTAAAAAAAGCGGAGACCAGTACTCTTCCATCACGTTGTATGAATACGCCAAAGAATATCGACGCTTTTTAACTTGGCTGATTCAAGAAGTTTTTTCTTCAGCCACCGAATTGTCAGAAGTCACGCTAGCTGAATTCGCGGCGTTATGGCCGGAGGATTTGGAATTTTATAAAGCTCATTTAGTTAAAGCCCCGAAAATTTTAAAAGAATCCACCCAGAAACGCTTAGAAGAAAGTGAACAGTCGCTGCCTTTACGACAAAACGCCACCGTTCAACGCGGTATCACCGCCGTCCGCTCACTTTTTAATTACTTAGCTGACGCAGTTGATCGCACGGCAAACCTTATCTTGAACACAATATGATGCGAAAAGTCGCAAATGTCAAGGATAATAAAACGATGGCCGAACGAGGCGCGGCCATTGAGAAGAAACTTTTTTTAGATGAAGAAGCGCTGGATTTTCTTGATTTTGTTGAACATCGCTACCTGGATACCCTTAAAAGTCGTCAAGCGATTACGGCTTTTAAAAAGAATCAAATCCGTGATTTGGCGATCATTGGACTCTTTTTAGGAACGGGCATGCGCCTATCTGAATTAGTCAATATGAATGTCCAAGATTTAGATTTAGCTGCTGGGAAAGCCCGCGTCTATCGTAAAGGCGGAAAATGGGACATGGTGGTGATTTCTTCAGTCGCGATCGAGTTTTTGACAGAATACCTAGCTCAGCGTACGATTCTTTATCAGCCTGATGAAAACGAGCCTGCCTTATTTTTGACCCGTTACCGAGGCAAAGCCAAACGGATCGCTAGCGGAGCTGTCGAGGCCATGGTGGGAAAATATTCTGAAGCCTTTAAAATCAAAATCTCGCCCCATAAATTACGTCACTCGGTTGCGACCCAGCTCTATACAAAAACCAATTCTTTAGTTCAAGTTGCTGAACAATTAGGCCAATCAGGCACTTCTGCGACAACCGTTTACACCCACATCGCCGGCAAGAAAAAACGCGATGCCATGAATGATTTGTGGACGTGATGCATTTAGTTTAAAAGGACTAACAGAACCAGGACTCCTTCTATGTTAGGGAAGCATCCTGGTTCTGTTTTATTACTAGACTTTACTATTAAAGAACTATAAGCACTCGTTGCCTTATTTTTTATTGTAGACGGGGAAATTACTTGAATCTCCATAATTGTCTATCGCTTTGATGTTCATCAACTGCTCCATGTCTTCTTTAGAAAGATGAAAATCAAGTTCACTATTCGATTTAATATGCTGCTTGTTTGCTGATTTTGGTAAAGGGACTAAGCCAAGTTCTAAGCAATAGCCAATTGCTAGTTGCGGAACCGAAACCCTATATTTTTTGCTCATTTCTGTTACTTCCTCATTTTTCATTAATTCCCCGTGTCCTACAGGAGAATACGCCTCGACTAAAATATCATTTTCTTTACAAAAATTAAGGAGCCCAAAAGGCGTATTGGAAATATGTGCCAAAATTTGGTTAATTACCGGTTTAATTGTTGCGTGTTTCAAAATATTTTCAACATCGCGTTGATTAAAGTTCGATAAGCCAATCGTACGGATTTTTCCTTGCTTTACCGCATCTTCTAATGCATGCCACACTTCAATATTTCCTTGGTCGTAATTCGCTTCTCTGAATTCGGCCCAAGGTTGAGGTGCATGAATGAGCATTAGATAAATGGTTTCTAACCCGAGTTTTTCTAATGATTCATCAATCGATTTTGCGGCCGTCTCATAGGTTTTATATTCCGCGGCTACTTTACTCGTTAAAAAAATATCTGACCGATCCACTCCAGAAGTGCGAATGGCTTCTCCTACACCATTTTCATTTCCATAAGCTTGTGCCGTATCAATATGACGATAACCGATTTCTAAAGCATCTCTAACCGCTTGAACTACCGCTTCATCATCAATCATCCAAGTACCAAATCCAACTTTAGGAATGGTTAGTCCATTCGTTAACGGATATTTTTCTTGTACGATCATTGCGAATTCTCCTTTAAGTTATAATTTTTAAAACACAATCACTCGTTTCTGAAGTTAGCCTTCAAATATTTCTTTAGCTATTGAAAAGGCACTCCAGGCTTTAGGCCAGCCTGCATAAAACGCTAAGTGAGTAATCAGAGCAGTGATTTCTTCTTTTGTTACACCATTTTCTTTGGCGATTCTTAAATGCGCTTCAAGCTGAGGAGCACCCATTGCTAAAAGGGCAGAACAAGTGATTAAACTGCGATCATGAGCAGACAATTCATTTTCTCTTGACCAAACGTCCCCAAAAAGCACATCATCATTTAACGCCGCAAATTGTGGTGCAAATTCTCCTAACTGCTCTCTTCCTGCTGTTTGTTTTTTCATAAACAAATTCCTCCTTTATTTCACTAAACTTCCATACCATTGGTCATCGACAGGTTCTAACCATTCTGGCGTACCCGCAGTTATCGCAATATGTTCAAACCAACTATCTTTTGTTGCACCATGCCAATGTTTGACACCGTCATGCGTCGTGATGACGTCCCCTACTGTTAAAAATTGCGCAGGTTTTCCCTCTTCTTGGTACCAGCCTTCTCCACCGGTTACAAGCAATAATTGAAAGCCGTCATGATGAATATGCCAATTATTACGGCAACCCGGTTCAAAGGTCACGTTTCCTACACCCACACTAATTTCTGGATCCGAAACCATTCCTTGTAAGTAGCTTTGCCCGATAAAATATTGGGCATAAGCCTCATTTTTTTCTCCACTTGGAAAAATTACGCCATTTTTTACTTCTTCATGTTTTGCCATTGTGAATCCTCCCTTTTTCTATTTGTAAGCAAGCAACCAGTTCTCTACCGCTACCTCCGCTCGTTCCACCCGTGAGCCACGAACGGGAAGCCCGCAATGAACAATTGCATGTGGGCATTGCATCTTTAGTTCATGTAAGCTATTACCAAACGCACTTCCCTCATGAGTACAAAAAGGATAAATCCCTAACCCTTCCGTTGGAAAATCTTCCAAGAAACTTCCAATAATCTTTGGATAGCTACCCCACCAATTGGGATAGCCAAGAAAGAGTGTATCTATTTTTGTACGATCAATCTCTATCTTATGGTACGCGACCCGTTTGTTTTCCTTCTTTTCATACTCTGCTCGCGTAACCGTTTCTTCATAGTTTTCTGGGTATACCTCCATTTCTTCTAATCGAATAAGAGGGCAGTTAAGTTTTTTGGCAATGTTATGGGCCAACACTTCCGTATTACCAATGGGAATTTTTTGAGAAACCCCATTAATAAAATTTTCTCCGGCATGAGAAAAAAACACTACAACTGGATTCAATGAACTCCCTCCTTCTAAACAAAAATGAGTTGTACGATTGATATACTCATCGTACAACCCATGATTGCTTACGTCTAATGCTTATTTCATATACCACTATGCGCCAAAAGCATGCTTAAATCGAGAAATAAATTCTTGAATAACGGGTGTCTGAATGCGCTCCTTCCACACCAATACACAGTGTGTCTTCACTTCTGGTTCCATAGGAATAAAGATCAATCTTTCAAGTTGCCGTTTGGAAACAGCCCCCTCAATAGTAAGCGCCGCTCCTACCTTATTTTCAACTAGTGAAAAGACATTAAAGATTAAGTTGAAATTTCCAACAATGTTTAACTGCTCCAACGACAGCCCACTCCACGCAGCCAATAGTTTCTGAACCTCTACTCGATTCGAACATAAAATTGGTAAACCTGTAATATCCTCTGGTGTGAGTTTTTCCTTGTTAGAAATAAATAATTCTTTTGAAACCAGAAAGCCCCACTTTTCCTCTCTCGGCAATTTCAAAAGGTTTATACTCTTTAGTGTGATTGGCTCTAATAAAACCGCTAAATCAAGCAGCCCCTTTTCCAAGCGGTCGCTAATATCATCACTGGTTCCTGTAACGAGATTAAAACGGACATTGGGGTAATCACTGACCATTTCTTCTAACATCATCGCCACCGTATCAGAATTGTCCGCTTCGACACAGCCAATTCCGATGATTCCTTCTAGTTGTTTCTTTTTTTTGTTGGAAAAGGCTTGTTCTAATTTGTCATTTAACTGAAGAATTTCTTCTGCTCGTTCTTTTAAAAAAATCCCCTCAGGCAACAAATAGAGCTGATTTTTTTCTCGGTGAAATAAAGGAGTTCCAACCTGCTCTTCCAATTCTCGAATCTGACGACTTAACGTGGGCTGGGTAATATGTAATAGTTTTGCCGCTCTAGATATATTCCCTTCTTGCGCTACTGTCCAAAAATACTTTAATAGTCTGATTTCCATAGTCGCTTTGATGCCCACCTCTTTCTCTTTAATATATCTAATTACAAGTATAACCCAATAGTTGTTTTTAAGAGGCAAAAAATGGTCACCCATACATTCAATTTAAAAACGCTACAAGCAAATTTACTTTTCCTTCACAAAAATTGCGACTATGACAATTGAAATCATTGTGAACACAGCCATCATCCATATCTCTACCTGAAAATTATTCGTAGCAGAGACAATGAAGGACAAACCGATCGGACCACCGATTTGATGCATGGTATTCGTTAATCCACTTGCAACTCCCGCCAATTCATTTGGCGCATCATGGACACCCGCAGCTGTAACGGGGGCCAAAATCATGCCCTGACCGACACCGAGTATCAACATGGGTATAAAAATAGCTGCCCAATATCCATTAGCCGTATTAGAAAAGGCCAATAGAAGCAATCCCGCAGCTAGGACAATTTCACCTATAAGTAAAATCCTATTATTACCCAATTTAGCCGACAAGCGAGGCAACTGCATCGCCACAATAAAATTAACCACTGTTAATGGCAAAAAGGCCATTCCAGATTGGAATGCAGAAAATCCATACTGCATTTGCATCATTTGCGGCAAGAAAAACCAGAATGGTAGCATCGCCATCATGAACAACAGTCTGGCTACATACGCTCCAGAACGAATCCGATTGTTAAATAAAGACAGTGGCAAAATAGGAAAAGCAATGCTGCGTTCTCGTAGGATGAACAATCCTAAAACAGTGAATCCCATAAGTACAACTAGCCCTTTTCTCTCGGTAAAGCCATAGATAATTCCAATCAGTCCGATAATTGATAACAAACTCCCGATGTAATCAATTCTTTCACGTTTTCTCTCGGATTTTTTTACAAAGCGTAGTGTTAGTAGAAATAGAATAATCGTAAAAGGAACATTTATAAGGAACCCAGCGCGCCAAGAAATGATACTCGTTAATCCTCCCCCCACCAGTAAACCGACACTCGAGCCGATTCCTGCTGTTGCACCATAATAAGAAATAGCTCGTTGACGCATATTATTTTTGTAATTATCCATAATTAAAGCAAGGGTGGTCGGTGCAATAATCGAACTACCAATTCCTTGAACAGCCCGCATGGCAATAACCATTTCTGGTGTCCTTGACAAGCCAATGATGAGCGAACTAAAACCAAAAATAACTAAACCTAGTAAAAAGATTCTTTTTCGTCCCAAAAGGTCAGAAAAGCGCCCACTTAATAGTAAAAATCCTCCAAAGGTAAGTGTATATGCACTGGATACCCATGACAGAGCTGTGGCAGAAAGTCCAAGACTCTGCCCAATCTGAACGGAACTAGTAAATAGTATCGAATTATCCATTAAAATTAAAAAATATGATAGTAACGTAATTGGTAAGATGATTCCAAATTTTTGTTTATTCAAATGCCTAGCTTCTTTCTAATCCTTTATTGACCAATTTTTTTTAGCCATGTCTCTAATTCTCTCGATACCTCCACTTTTCTTCCATCTTTGATGGCAAGTAACCTACCGTTTGTTTCTTCTCCTCCGTGTACAGCAAACCCTTCAAGTACGGTTGAACCTTTAGCACCAGCCTCTATTTGGTCAAAGGTTGAGCCAATACCATATCCACCATTTGTATTGAACGGGATGACCGTTTTCCCATTAAACTCATGGTTGTTCAAGAATGTGACCACCGCTTGTGGAAGAGCCATGTTCCACGTCGGAGCACCAATAAAAATCCGATCATTTTGTTCAAAATCAGAAACAGAAACAGTTGTTTTTAACTCAGGCTTTATATTATTATTCTGTTCTTGCTCATTTTGCGCGACTTCTTTTCGATAGCTTGAAGGGCGTTTAGCCTTGGTTTCAAGTTGAATTAACTGTCCTCCGACTTTTTCTTGAATCAGCTCTGCAACAGCCTTTGTATTTCCTGTTCTTGAATAGTAAACAATCACTGTTTTCGAATACGCCATATTCGACCCTTCTTTCTCATTACTAGATAGACTCAACCTGATTAAAACGAAAAGTACTGTAAATATACTTAATATACGCCACACTAAAATGCGTTTTTTTCATCATATGTAGTCCATTCCCTCCTTCAAAATTTAAAAAAGAGGACTGCTCTATCGCGTAAAACGATTGACTCGCAGCCCTAATTTATAAAATTGAGAGACGAATTAATAGAAATCAGGTTTTGCCTTATTTTCGGATCCTGGTTCCCATAAACCAATACTTGCTTTTATGTCATTACGTTTTTCTTGCACAGTGTCCAAAATATATTGGGCAATTGCACGTCTTGTGATTTGAGCACCTAAAAATGGTTCTCCTTTAGGACTTACGACATAATCCGTTCGATCGTCATCATAAAGCCAAGTCATCCGCATATAGGTATAGTCCAAATCACTGGCTTCAAGCGCTTCAATCCCTCGATTATGCGCAATACTACCACCCATCATCCGACTATTCCACGCCGCAAATGGTTCAGCTACCTCGCCATATACACTCAATACGCCGGCTTGGATGATTCGTTTTACACCAGCTTTATGCATCGCTCGGATTACTTTCTCTGTTATTTTTTTGTTGTCAAAATTCATATAAACGATGTCTTGGTCCTGCATTGCTCTAACCAAGTCAGACTCATTTCCAGCATTCCCACTAATCTTTGTTGCCTTTTCATAAGGCAAATTAGCCGCATTTCGACCAAATAAGGTCAGTTTTACGTCCGCTTGTTGTTGTAAAAGCGGGATCAAAACTGCTGGTATTTGTCCTCCAGCTCCAATAATAAGTACATTTACCATACTTGTTCCTCCTGTATCGCCTGACTTATTTCTCCGTATCCAACATCCGATTCATAAACCATTCCACTTGTTGTGGTGCATCATGATCAAAGAAGGCCGATTCCTTCATATCTAATGCTGCAATTTTTTCGAAATCTTCTTTTGATAATTCAAAATCAAAGATGTCGATATTTTCTGCCATACGTTCTGGACGAACGGATTTTGCCAAAGCGACGATTCCTCGTTGCATTAACCAACGTAGGACTACTTGTCCCACCGATTTTCCGTATTGTTCGCCAATTTCAGCTAAAACTGGATTAGTAAACAAGTCATGATGCCCTTCTGCAAATGGTGCCCATGCTTCGATTTGGACATTGTATTTTTCATGCCATTCTTGGTCTTCGGTTCGCTGGTTCCATGGATTGACTTCGATTTGATTGATTTGTGGTTTCACCTCATTTAAACCGACAAACTCGATCATTTTTGCTGATTTGAAATTTGAGATCCCTATCGCACGCAATTTGTTGGCTTTTTGTGCAGCAACCATTGCTCGCCACGCACCATATACATCACCATAAGGTTGATGAATCAAATAAAGATCCAAATATTCAAGTCCCATTACATCAAGTGACTGATCAATCGTTTCAGAAGCCTTTGCTTCCGGTGCTTGCAAAATAAACAATTTTGACGTGACAAAAAGTTCTTTCCGTGTAACCAAACCTTCATCAATCGCGCGTTTGATTCCTTGACCGGTTTCTTTCTCGTTCCCATAAACAGAAGCTGTATCAATCAAACGATAGCCTGCTTTGATTGCTTGGTACACGGCTTCAGCCGTTTCATCTAATGGGATTTGATAAACCCCAAACCCAAGTTGTGGCATTTCTACACCATTGTTTAATTTAATTGTTTGCATATCAATTTCCTCCTTATAGTTGATTACAAAATCGATTCTAAACCTTGAAGTGAACTCCATAGCAAGCGAAAAAACTTACTTTTTTCTTTCCCATAATTTTTCAACTTTGTCTGGAGTCATTTCACCGGCTTTAAATTTAGCTATATGGTCATCATAGGTCGCCACTTTATAAGCCAACAGATCGCGAACCTCTTCCATCTCAGATATTTTTTGTTCGATTTCTTCTAGTTGATCCGCTAAGATTTGCTTCTGCGCCTCTTCCACATTTTGTGTTTCTCTTAATTGTGCTAAACTAGCAAACTCAATGAGTGATTCAACTGATAACCCAGCATTGCGGAGATGCTTAGCCAAATAGATCCAATTTAAATCATTCGTTGTGTATTCTCGATAGCCACTTTCATTTCGATGGACTGGTGGAATCACGCCGACGCGTTCATAATAGCGCAAGGTATCCGGTGTTAAATCAAACATTTCAGCTGCTTTTTTAATATTCATAACCATTTCCTCCTTCTATCCATACCCATCATAAACCATGGAGTTCACTCAAAGGCAAGAACTTTCATTCAAAAATCGGCCTGTTCATAATCTTTCCGTTTAATGCTGGTTGAAAAAAGAGGGAATACTAAACAAGCACCTCTATTCCTACTAGAAGTGCTTGTTGAAACGACCTTTTATTTCATTTCTCTTATAATGGTCATCCCTTTTTAGGACCGTGATTCTTCAACAAATCAAATCATTGAAAAATCATGGTTAATTATTTCTAATAATTCAAAACGATTATTTTCATATCCAAATTTGAGAATGCAGCAGTTTCCCAGTCGCTCTTTTTGATCTACCTGACTAGTATGAGACCAATTTCTCATAAATTGTCTACAAGATGCCCCGTGGGAAACCATTAATATGTGTTGATTCGTCTCATGTGCCATTAAATCTTGAATGGTAGTGGCTACTCGTTGCCTGAAATCCAGCTCCTTTTCTCCACCGAATGCAGCAAAAAAATCACCATAAGGCAGTTTTGGATTTAAAAATTCAGCTTCTCCCTCAAATCGTCCGAAATGCCATTCTTTCAATCCTTTTATTCGTTTATAGGGAATATCCGTAATTTGCTCCAATGTCTCACTGGCTCTTTCAGAAGTGGAGCTGTAAGCAGAGTCAAGTGTAATTTTTTCCCTTGTAAAATACTCTTTTGCTATCTTTGCCTGTTTGATTCCTTTTTCGGTTAGTGGTGAATCACACCACCCTTGAATTTTCTTGTATTGGTTAAATAATGTCTCGCCATGTCTCATCAAATATAACTGTTTCATCAAAAGGTCCGCCTCCTTATAATGTTAATTTTTTCCTGATCTTCCTCTGTGCTATACCCCTTATCCAGCGCTAGAAAAATTACCTTTTTCACTCATTTCAAATTGCTCTTTAAATGGCTCCCACTACACGATGTGGCTGATAAATTTCTTCTAAATAATGAACTTCTTCTTTTGTTAATTTGAGTTCCAGTGCTGGCAACGCATCTATTAAATGACTTTCTTTGGTTGCTCCAATAATCGGTGCTACAACCTGTTTCTTTTGTAAAAGCCATGCTAGAGAAACCTGTGCACGTGTGACTTGGCATTTCTCTGCAACCTCCGCTACTCGCTCGACAATCAATCGATCTTGATTTTCAGTTGTGTCATATTTTGATTGTGCTGTTTTATCCGTCAAAAAGCGTTTGGTTGTAGCCGTCCAATCACGCGTCAAACGACCAGCAGCTAGGGGACTATACGGAGTTACAGCAATTTTTTGATCTTCACATAGTGGCAGCATTTCTCGTTCTTCTTCCCGATACAATAGGTTTAAGTGATTTTGCATCGAAACAAATTTTGTCCACCCATATTTTTCGGCTACCGCTTGCGCCTTGGCAAATTGCCACGCGTACATGGCGGAAGCACCGATATATCGAACTTTTCCCGATTTGACTAACTCGTGCAGAGCCTCCATTGTCTCCTCGATCGGTGTGTTGTAGTCCCAGCGATGAATAATATAAAGATCAATATAATCCATTTGTAACCGCTTCAAACTTTGCTCAACCTGATAAAACAAAGCTTTTCTAGACAAGCCACCACTATTAGGAGCTTGTTTCATTTTCATATACGCTTTCGTTGCCACCACAATTTCTTCTCGCTTTGCGTATTCTTTCAGTGCCTTCCCAAGAATTTTCTCACTAGCACCATAAGAATAGATATTCGCTGTATCAAAGAAATTAATCCCTACGTCTATCGCTCGTTTAATCACAGGAATACTTTCTGCTTCTTCTAAAACCCACTCATGAAACCCACTGTTTGGATCACCAAAGCCCATCGTTCCAAGGCACAGTTGTGATACTTCCATTCCAGTATTGCCAAATCTTACATAATCCATTCTTTTTCCTCCCATTCTTTAAATACATAGTTACCCATTTCCTCCATTTAAAGAGAACATCGCCTATCAAGTACCACTATTAATGTACACTATAGAGTCCACTCCAAGGCAAGAAGAGTTATATTTGTAGTTGTTGAGTCCGCGATGATTGATTAACGATAATCCTTTCTTCTTTAAACTCGCTCAGATCTTCTTTCGCTTACGGTAGAAAAAAATTTTTGTTCACATTCTTTGATCATCCGATCATAATTGTCCAGTTTTTGTTCTAAACGGGCGACCGTTCCATCTATTAATCGTTGTTTTTCTAGTAATTTTTGATACTCTTCGATCAATATTTTTTTCCGTTCAATCAATGTATCCTCACCAATTTGATATAACTCTGAGTAGCGGGTCAAAGAATTGATGGAAAGTCCTGAGTCACGCATACATTTAATAAATTCGACCCAGTTCAAATCCTCGTCTTGAAAATCTCGCACTCCTGAACTATTTCTAGTAATTGGCGGGATCAAACCTTGTTTCTCATAATAACGAATAGTTGCCGGTGTCATGTCAAACTTTTCGGCCACTTCGGAAATATTCATATGTCGCTCTCCTTTACTCTAGACTGTCCTAGTCATGTCCAATAACTTTGTGAGGAATATACGGTTCTTCTAAATAGAAGACATCTTCTTGGGACAATTTGAAATCAACTACCCCTACCGCTGTTTCGATATGACTCATTTTTGTTGCTCCAATAACTGGAGCCACTATCGGATTCTTTTGCAGCAACCAGCCCAAAGCAATATTTACTCGGTTTGTATCATATTTTAATGCTAATTCAGCGACCCGATCAATAATAATTTGATCCCGATCCGCCGTCTCATCATATTTTGCTTTTTGTGCTACATCAGAGGTACTTCGCTTAGTAGACTCTGTCCGATCGCGAATCAATCTTCCTGAAGCCATCGGACTGTATGGCGTTAAAGCAATTTTTTCGGAACGACAATAGGGCAGCATTTCTCTTTCCTCTTCACGGTAGATTAGATTCAAATGATTCTGCATCGAGATAAATTTAGCCCAACCATTTTTTTCAGCAATGTTGTTTGCTTTTTGGAATTGATAAGTATACATCGCAGAGGCCCCGATATAGCGTGCTTTGCCCGCTTTCACTACATCATTCAACGCTTCCATCGTTTCTTCGATGGGCGTATCGTAATCCCAGCGATGTATAATGTATAAATCTACATAATCCGTCTGTAGCCGCTGTAAACTTTGATCAATCTGGGACATGATAGCTTTTCTCGAAAGCCCCTGACCGTTTGGTCCATCAAACATTTTTTGATGCACCTTTGTCGCTAAGACGATTTCATCTCTTTTAGCGTAGTCTTTCAAAGCTTTTCCTAAAATTTCTTCGCTCCGTCCTAAAGAATACACATTTGCGGTATCAAAAAAATTGATTCCTAATTCAAGCGACCTCTTTATTAAAGGACGGCTTTCCTCTTCCTCAAGCACCCATTTATGAATCCAATTTTTAGGGTCACCAAAGCTCATTGAACCAAGACAGATTCTTGAAACGTCCAGTCCTGTATTTCCTAGTTTCGCATATTCCAAATCGATCATCCTTTCTTTTTGAAGCTGCTCTCATTACTTAACATGTTACACCTTAAAGTTCACTTTAAGGCAAGTGTATTTAAAAAAAATCAGAATAGAATGTATCTGATCTTCGGTTGTTAATTGATTTTCAAAAAAAGGTATGCAAAAAACGAATGCTGTAAATAATTTTCATTCCACACAAACAAGCAGCCCTAAGCTCTATACTGCTCAAGGCTGCTTATTTTTAACAAACATTTTTACGCCACACTCAACCGTTTCATCCTAAAATAAGTAACACTATCAAAAACTATTTTTAATACAAACATAACTCCTACAATCAAGGTGATGTTGGCAAGAAATGTATGGAAGAAGAAGAGATTATCGCGACTCATCCAAAACATAACTTTATCAATTGCCATGGTATTGATGGGAAACAGATAAAGAATTTTATTAGGGATACCTTCCAAAAAGACATTGGTTAACACTTGTGGCAGAAAGAAGATTCCTAAAGAAATCGCTAATGCACTAAATGGTGAGCCGCTCAAGCTTGAGATGAACATCGTGATTCCCGCAATGAAAAGCAAACCGATCAAATGAAAAATTAGCCCAAACAAGTAAGCATGCAAATTCGTCCAACCTAATGGAAAATCAAAAATCTTCCAATCCAGATTGGCTTGAACACTGACGTCCCAACCACTGAATCCATAATAACTGCCAAAGACTACTAAAATAATTCCCTGTACCAGTAGAAACATTCCAATTGTTAACAGAGTTCCTACTAAAAGCTTCGAAGAAATCATTTTCGTCCGCCCATATCTCGTCGAAAGAAGCAGTGGCAGAATATTTTTAGTCGTATCATTGGCAAATAGCAAGGAACAAAAAAGGATCACGAAAAGAGCGACGGGAATAAAGGCTCCCGCTGTGACTTTAAATAAATCAGACCAAGTCTTAAAGTTCCCGATCTTAATCGAAAAATCCGTATTTTTGAAACCGACCTCTTTCATGGACAATAGATTAACCCGATCAATCGTGTAAGGCTCCCTTTTTTCTATTGACTCCAACATTTTATTATAAATATTTTCATCTCTGGAAGGGACGGTGAAAGTATCCACGACTGCCCATTGAAAATAATCAAAATAATCTTTTTTGGCCAGTGTTTTTTCCCGATAAATATCTAAGTAATCAGAAACAATCGTCTTTACTTTGCCGTCAGTTAATTCTCCTTGATACTCCTTTGAAAAATTCAGATTTCTTTCAATCGAACTGCGGCTGTCTAAGGATGAGTGACTACCAGTCAATTGAGAATTAAAGAATTGGATATAAAATAGGGCAAAAAGACTCATTAGAACGATCATTCCCGCGCCAATAAATGATTTGTTTTTAAACATTTTGATAAACTCAAATTTAAGGATTCCCATTAATTTCCCTCCTCCTTACGAAAATAATAGAGGTATAGATCTTCCAAACTAGCTTGGACCGCGATCGCATTTTCAGCTGGTTTTTCAGCTGAGATGATTCGTAAGACAACCTGATCTCCCTCGTATTTTTGATTGCTGATGGGATAGCTTTCGTAAAAGAAAGAGCTATCCGATTGGGTCGTTTTGACTTCCCAGACACTAGCTTGGACATTTGTTAATAATTTCTCGACGGTTCCCCGATCTTGGATTACGCCTTGATTCAACACTAGCACCTCGTCCGAAATGTACTCCACATCAGAAACAATATGAGTCGATAAAAAAATGATTTTATTTTCCGATAATGAACTGATCAGATTTCGAAAGCGAACCCGCTCTTTCGGATCTAAGCCCACAGTTGGTTCATCAAGAATCAGGACCTCTGGATCGTTGATCAGTGCTTGAGCGATCCCTAAGCGCTGCTTCATTCCGCCAGAATATTTTTTGATTTCTTTGTTTTTTTCCTTTGCTAACCCTACTAAATCTAGTAATTCTTGACATCTGCGCTGAGCGACTTTTCCTCTTAATCCCTTTAACGCTGCGACGTAAAGCATAAATTTCAGTCCTGAAAACTCCGCGTAGTAACTAAAATCTTGAGGCAAAAAACCGAGAATTGAGCGAAAGCTTTCGCTATTTACTGAAATATCCTGATCGTTATAGGTTATCTCTCCTTCATCCGGCTTAATCACACCACAGATCACTCTGAATAAGGTCGTCTTGCCAGATCCATTTGCCCCAAGTAAACCATACACGCCAGGAGTCAACGTCAGATTGATAGTATCTAATGCTATTTTTCCGTCAAAACTTTTAGTAATCCCTTTAATTTTCAACTTCATAAAATGATCCCTCCCGTGTGATCTCCAGCATTTTTTTTATTAATCCGATTAATCCTATCAGTGTTAAACTGTAGACGATCCCCCAATACAACAGCGGTACTTGATAAATATTAACCAGACTAGAAACGATGATCGCAGCTGCTACCAGAATCCCCGATGCACTCCACAGCACCATATTCGTTAGTCGATTCCTAAAGAGCGTAAAAACTGAAAACAATACAATACAAAAAACATTATATGGAGCTAGTAAAAACAGCGCGAATTGAAAAAATGAACCGGAAAAAAAGTGTCCCGCTGTGAGAGCTAAAAAGAAAATAAATAGCAAATCAAAGATACCAAAAGCCAGCAGTTTCATCGCCGTATGCTGCTTTAAATCATATTTAAAAGTCTGTTCCAGCTCCCACATTCTGGTTGTATAGCTTTTAAAAACTTCATCTGCAAAAAAGATCACTGAAAAAAGAACCAATCCAGTCAAGCCCTTCAATACTAGCTCGAAGTCCATTCTTTTTGAGATCAAAACACCCAACGAAAGCCCGACTAAGACAAATTGCACACACCATAATTTCCAGCTGATAAATCGTATCGAAGAAAAAAACAAACGACTATACGAAACTTGCTTAACTTGATTCTCCAACATTTTTTTGGTGCCTTGAATGATAATCTTTTCGCGATTTGAGTATTCATCCTTCGGTTTGATCTGTTTATTCAAAAGAAATGTCCTCCTTTTCCAGTTCTTGTTTCATTTTTACTAAGCCTTGATAAATTCGAGATTGAGCCGTCGCTACACTGGCATTGGTAATCTTGGCAATTTCCTTCACCTTCAACTCATGGTAGTACTTTAATATGACAGCTTCTCGTTGGTATTCCGGCAAATGATCCAATGCCTGCTGAATCAGCTGGGCTTTGTCACCTAAGATCATCGGTTCATTGGTTTGGTCGTTTGGCAATAAATCATAAGCTTCATCAAAACTAAATTCATCTAATTTGTGCCGCTTGCTAAAGTTATTGCAAGTATTCACGGCCACTGTGTATAGATAATTGAAAAAGCTACCTGAGAACTGATAAGAATCAATCTTACTGATCACTTTCATAAAGGTGTCTTGCGTCAGATCCTCTGCTAGCACATGATTACCAAAAAAGCGCCGCTTGCAATACTGATAAATTGGGTCATAATATTTCTCAACTAGCTGCTCCCATGCTTCCACGTCTCCTCTTTTGATTCTTAGGACAATTAGATAATCTTTGATTCTTCTCACCCGCTTACTTTTCCACTTTTTACAACACACTAAAACTCACTCTATTATAAGCTTAATTCTTTGTTGATTTTCTTAAACACTCAAGAAAAAAAGCAGAGAATATTCGTTGCATTTCTTGGTTACTCCTTTCTGAATTATTTGTTCTTTCACTATGGATTAACAACGGAAAGAAGAAAATAATTTAAAGATTAGAAAAATCTAATGAAGTTATTCTAAATAAAGAAGACGTTAAAAATGGACAACGGCCCAATTTTAACGTCTTTCTACATTTATTATTGTATTTATTTAAATTCTTCTACATTTGATAGAGACAACAAACGCTCGTCTACGAGTGAGCGATACCAATAAGCAGATTTTTTTAGACTTCGTGTTCGTTTTTCGTCTAACTCAATTCGTACCAAACCGTACCTATTTTTAAACGCATTCATCGGGGAAACACAATCTGTAAATGCCCATAGCATATAGCCTTCGCAAGTTGATCCGTCTTCAATCCCACGAAGCAACTGATACAGATGCTTTGAAATATACTCTATGCGATAATCGTCTTGCACGATGCCATCTTTATTTTTATACCGTTCCTCTTGTTCCCTTCCCATCCCATTCTCTGTGATCAGCCAAGGGATTGGGGGATAATTGGTCTTTAAGTACATTGATATATCGTACATGATTTCTGGATATATTTCCCATCCTCGGGAATTATTCATTTGTTTTCCAGGTAAATCAAATGATTCATAATAGCGTTCAGGATGGAATGGTGTTTCCTCATTCCATTGATAACGTGGGGCGCGAACACGTTTTGGATAGTACTGATTGATTCCTAAAAAATCGACTGTATTTGCTTTAATTGTCGCTAACTCTTTTTCTGTTGGATCAAAATAAATATCATGCTTTTGGCATAGTGCGATCAACTCTTTAGAATAAACACCTGTGATCATTGGATCAAAAAAGACTTTATTGAAAAATAAATCATAGATTTCCGCAGCTTTCTGATCTTCTGCCGAGCTTGATCGTGGATAAACCATTTCTGGATTCAAGATACAACCGATTCGTCCTGGCAAATCGAGCTGATGGTAGACTTCAACGGCTCTGGCAGTTGCCAACGCTTTATGGTAATTCCAGAGCATCCATTTTTTTGTATTTTGCTCATGCGGCCACCGTAACGCATCTAAGTAACAACGCGTCTGTACGACGATCGGTTCATTGAAGGTAAACCAGTGTTTCACTCGATCACCATAGCGTTCAAAAGCTATCTTGGCATACTTTACATACAATTCTAGGACTTTCTTAGAGGACCAACCATCATATTTATCCATCAAATATTTGGGAACTTCGTAATGTTCCAAACAAATCATTGGCTCAACACCAGCTTGGATTTGTTCATTGATCATATCATCAATATGTTTCGCATACTCTTCATCAACGTTCAATTCTTCGTAATCAGTGAAAAAACGTGACCAATTGATGGATGTTCGATAATGAGTTAAGTGAATCTCCTTCATCAATGCGATATCCTGAGTATAATTTTCATAGAAATTGGTTGCGACAGCTGGTCCATATCCTTCATGCCAAACAAATTTCTCATTTTTATACCAACTATCAATAAAGGAATCTTGACCTTCTTTTTTTCCCTTCCACCCTTCAGTCTGCCAAGCAGAAGACGCGGCTCCTATCACAAAATTCTCTGGAATAGCTATTTTCATTATTATCCTCCTAAAATTAAGCAACCTCGTTTGTTGCGCGATTTGAAACTTTTACAAATGGTAAATAAATCAAAATTGAAACAATGATACAAACGATTTGCGTAATCACAGCTCCTATGTCCCCCGCGGTCGCTAAGTATGCATTTACGATCGGCGGCATCGGCCATGGCACCATGACGACGGCCTTTGCAGCAAATCCTAATGACGTTGCAATATAGCCGATCGTTCCGGTAATCAAAGGAGTAAGGATGAATGGAATGGCCAAAATTGGATTGAGCATAATCGGCATTCCAAAAATAACCGGTTCATTGATGTTAAAAAGGCCTGGTGCAAATGACAGCTTGGTAATTTCCCGCATATCGTCCCTTTTTCCGACAAGAAAAATCGCAATCAAAAGTCCGATTGTAACACCTGATCCTCCCATACTCATATACATATCCCAAAAAGGCATGGTAATAATATTGGGAATCTCTTTTCCTGCTTCAAATGCCTCAGTGTTCACTGCAATAGCTGCTAACAGTAAGGGTTCGCGAACCGGCTTGACCATTTGATTTCCATGGATACCGATCACCCAAAAAACTTGAGCAATGAACATTAACAATAAGATTCCGGGAAGTCCTTGGACGATCCCTTCTAACGGACGTTGAACAATATTGTAAATAATATCATAGGCGTACATGCCGGTTAATGCTTTGATAATAAAGCCAACCGTCGTAATAATAGAAACTGTCAAGATTGTTGGGAACAAAGCCGAAAAACTTTCAGACACATTGGACGGCACAGTATCCGGCATTTTTAATTTCAGACGCTCTTGCCTACCCAGCCAGCAATAAAGCTCAATAGATGCAATCGCAACGAACATCCCTAAGAAAAGCCCTTTAGTATCGGTATATTGCTTAGCTAAAACATTCTCAGCAATAACCTTAACATTTTCCGTATTTACAAATTCATAGACGAAAGGGTTAACTGATAGATAACTCATTACTGCAATAATACCGGGAAATATGCCTTTTACATGATTTAACTTGGCTAACTCGATACCGATCAAAAATACTGCGTAAATGGTCAAAAAGCTCAAAGTCACATAACTAATTGCCGATGAGATTGGTTTGAGTTCAGCAAGAAAGCTCAATGCCGATATCTTGGCTAAACCATTTTCATTATCGAAAACCATCGCTGAAAATAAGGTGCCAAATGCTCCTGTGATGATGACTGGTATCAGCGATGCGAAAGCGTTCTTAATAACCATAATGTAACGAAGTGAATTGACTTTTGTCGCAAATCTTCCAAGAACATCAGTCAGTTTACCCATGAATCCATTATTCATAATACTCCTCCTCTTAAATCAAATAAGCTGCTAACACTAGTTTCCAAATATGATATAATTCTTATACAAATTGCTTATAACCACAGATAAAACCTTTTCAGCAACCGGTTATATTGCTAATTTAAAACAATTTATAGAATTTGTAAACCTGACTGAATTTTTCAACAAAAATTGGAAACTTTGACCTTTTCAAATTTTTTAACTGATAAGGAGAATAAAAAAATGGCCTATTATCAAGAAATCGCAAGCGATTTGAAGAAAAAGATTATTGATGGCATCTATCCTAAGGAAACTCGCTTACCCAATCAGGCAGACTTAGCTGAAATATATGGCACTAGCCGCGTCACTATCCAAAAAGCCCTAAAACATTTACAGATTGAAGGATTCATCGAAAGCAGACAAGGTTCAGGCTCTTATGTAAAAGGTCCTGAATCCCTCTATGATTATGACGCCAGTATTTATGGTGGTATGACCAAAAAATTGGGACATCTGGGACAACTCGATAGTAAAATTATTTCTTTTAGCGTTGGATTTCCTAATGAAAAGGAACAAGAAAAGCTTAGAATTAATAAAAATGAACCTATTTATGATATTATTCGCCTTCGAATGTTAGATGGCGAACCGTTAGCGCTAGAGTATACAATCATGCCTGTCTTGTTAATTCCAAGACTTACTGAAGAAATCCTAAAAAAATCTATTTATCAATATATTCAAGAAAAACTCCATTTGAATTTTGGTCAATCGCATCGCCGAATCAAAGCCGATAAACCCGATCACTACGATGTTGAATATCTCGAATGTCAAAAAGACGATCCCGTGTTGGAGATTGAACAGACCGTCTATTTAGAAAATGATCTACCCTTTGAATATTCACAGACTCGTCACCGCTATGACAAAGGAGATATCACTGTCGTAAATAAATCCAGTAGACATAATTATCAGTTGTAAAGATTTTTCTTAACAACTTGGTTTCTGCAGCAAAAAAACTGTCTTCTTGCTTAGTTCGCATGAAAGACAGATCTTCTTATTTTTTGACTATTATTTTAATGATAAACATTACTGGTTCGATTGTTCTATCAATTCTAAGATGACTCCGTTTGGCAATTCCAGCCAGTTCATCCCTTTTGACAATCCTTTAAGATTAAAAAACATGCATCTTTTTTAAAATCGTTGGTACATATCGGACGGCAATGCCAATGTGAGCCATCCGGCTTTGGCTATTTCTTTGTTCATGAATAAGCTGAATAACCCCATCTAACCAAAGTTGTTTTAGTTCTCCTTTGATTTCTTGGCGCTTCTGCTTCTGTGATACCACCGGTCAATAGAACCGTTATGATTTGATCGAATGGATCGCCACACAAAGCTGAAGTAAAGAAGTCATCTCTTCTTTACAGATCACTCGTGTTTCGTTATAATCTGGGAATTGATCACTACTTGAAAGAAGGATTTAAAAATGAAACTGATCGAATACGGATTATTGCTGTTTCTAGCATTTCGTTTGTCGATGCATGCGTTTGAATTTAAAAAAAGCTCACGCCTAGAATTATTGAGTATTCCCGTCTACTCACTGATCATGTTCTTAGTGACTATGACTTGGACGCAAGAAAACCTTATTACCGCGATTATTTTGATCTTAGTCGCTGGTTGGATTGGTTGGTTTCAAGCGTCAAAATCAGAGATCAAAGTCACAGAAGAACTCGATCGCTATCAACGCCCGATTATCCTGATTAAAAAGGGGCTGCCTTACCTCTTAGGCTGGCTAGCGATTTTTATTTTAGGGATCGTGATGCATGGGCTTCATCACTCAGCTATTACGGTTAGTGCTATTTTTTCTGAATTTGGTCATGAACTCTTAAAAGACATCTCACTTTTCAGTCGCTTCAATAGTAAAGATAGTTGGTATATCTGGGCAATTTCTGGTGTTTCCAGCATGACCTTCACCTATTGTCTTGAACAGAAGGAAGACAGACTAAAAGAAATCTTGCATCAAAAGCCAAAAAGACGACAAAAATAAAGCAGCTTATCAGAAATCGTCCAATGACGTCTGATAAGCTGCTTTCTCTTTATTCATTATTTCTTCTTTGCTAAGATCCGATCGATTGCTGCTAATTCATCGGCAGTAAATTCCAAGTTATCCAGTGCTTTGATATTATTTTCCAACTGACTTAACTTAGACGCACCAACTAAAACACTAATGACGGCTTTTTGCTGTTGATTCCAAGCAATCGCCATTTGGGCTAAAGACTGTCCCCGTTTTTGTGCAATCTCATTTAATTCACGGACGATCGACAACGTTCCTTCAACATTTTCTTCATTCAAGAATTGAATCTCTGAACGATGGGCCCGAGAATCTTCTGGGATGCCGTCTAAATAACGATCTGTCAACAAGCCTTGAGCCAAAGGACTGAAAACAATCGCACCAAGTTTTTCTTCTTCTAATACGTCAGTCAAGCCATCTTCAATCCAACGATCAAACATATTATAACGCGGCTGATGGATAATGAACGGTGTTTTTAATTCCTTGAAGATTTTCGAGATTTCAGCTGTCCGCTGTGCATCGTAATTTGAAATCCCAATGTATAACGCTTTGCCTTGACGCACCAGCAAATCCAAAGCTCCCGCCGTTTCTTCTAACGGTGTATCATAATCTGGACGGTGATGATAAAAAATATCCACGTATTCCAAGCCCATCCGTTTCAGACTTTGATCGCAACTGGCGATAATATTTTTCTTTGAACCCCATTCGCCATAAGGCCCCGGCCACATATAATAACCTGCTTTGGAAGAAATAATCAATTCATCGCGATACGGTTTCAAATCTTGTGCCATGATCCGACCAAAATTTTCTTCCGCGGCTCCGGCGGGCGGACCATAATTATTCGCCAAATCAATGTGAGTAATCCCACGATCAAAGGCTCCTAAAACAATCTCCCGTTGTTTTTCAAAATAATCGTATCCGCCAAAATTATTCCACAATCCTAGAGAAATTGCTGGTAATTTTAAGCCAGAATTCCCTACACGGTTGTACTTCATTGTTTCATATCTTTTTTCATCTGCTACGTACATCATAACCCTTCTCTCTTATCAGTTTTTACTTTAAAAGGTGAAATGAGAACCCTTTCTTAAGTTTACAACCGATTCCTTTTTCAAACAAGCGTTAGTCCCTTAGAAAAAAGTTCATCTCAGAATTTTATGTCCATTACAGATTGATTCGGTGCTTAAAATTATTGTACTTCCATCTCCAACCACTTCACCAAACATTCTGCCACTTGCCTATTTTGATCAGTGATCGTCGATTTCCCATCGCCTTTTTGCGCACCGTAAGAACCAAACCCGGCATGATTCCCCCCACGAATTTCTTGATATTCAGTATCTGTTGGCAAATACTGCTTCGCCTTTCGATAGGCTTCAGGATTCAATACGTGATCGTTTCCAGCAGTCAGTGACAGGACCGGTACTTTTGTATCTTTCAAACTGCCCTTCTCATCAGGATAACTAGCTAAAAAGAAAACCCCAGCTAATTTTTTCGGATGCTCCTCGGCAAAACGACTAGCCATAACACCACCTAATGAATGCCCGCCAATCACATACGGCCGATCGGGGTGATCAGTCAAAATTTGACTGCCGCGATTCGGTGCCAAGAGCGCCAAATCCAACGGCATTTTCACGATATAGACCGGATAACCCGCTTCAGAAATTTCCTCCGCCCAAGGGCTGTAACTGCCGGAATCAACTAAAGCGCCGGGATAAAAAATAATCATTGGTTTGGTTTTGTCATTGGACGGAAAATAAAGCCAATCACTAGTACTTTCCGCTTTTTTTGCAATTTGTTGAGCATTTTCAGTTGGCACATGGCTCTGGGTTTTCAGATAAATGATTCCTCCAAAGATGACCAATACTATCGCAACCATTATCGCTAGCAGAAGCTTTTTCCACTTTTTCAGAGCCATCATTCCTTTCTATTGTTTAATAGATCATTTCTAACCACAGACTGCCTTTTGAGGAACGCCAAGAGCAAATCAATCAGTTTATACTGTTTGTTTCATCAAGTAGTCAGCTTACAAAACTGGCTTAACCCGTGTCCTATTTGCACTATTTAGGGAGTCTAATCCCATTTTTTGACTCACAAATACCACTCGGATACTTGCCTATACTCATCTATGATATCCTATCGTCACACGGATAATGAACCTTGTAGAATACTTCAAACAACTTCCATTTTCTGTAATGCCGTGGTTGTTGATTCTACATCTCAAAAAGGACTCTTATTCTGCCAAGAGTCGCAATCTGGCAGTATTACACTTCATAGATTTCTACTGAATTGGCAATCATCCCGGTGTTTTCTCCCTTCAATTGCAATCGCATATAATTAGAATCAAAAATTAGGCGGGTATGTTCGTCTAAGTACCTCTTCGAACTTTCTTTCAAATAAATATCCCCTATCGATGTATTTAGGATCGCTTGATAATTAGAAAAATCTACTGTTGCTTCTTCCGCTTCGTGCAATAAAAATAAGCGGAAGGAAACATCGAGGGCACAACTTACTGCATTCAATTCCAGAGGACTATCACCATCTTCAAAATCTAGCACTATTTTTTGAACATTAGGGACCTTCTTCTCTATGTATTCCTTCGCTTCTTTTGAAATAATTAGTTCCATCGTTGATCACTTCTTTTCTAAAACTTCAAATTAAATTTTGCCCGTCAATATAAAAAAGCATATAAAAATTACGTGTTTTAAGCAATGAATTGAGCTGAATAGTCTACTTAATGAAAAATCGTTCATCCCTTCAAACAAAAAACCAGGACAATAGTCGATACTATCCTCCTGGTTTCCTGTTTGCCTAAGTATTCAAACATTTTAAATGAAGACCGAGCTACTTTATTGGACTTCTGGTTTTGACTCATCTTTCAGTTTATCTGCTTGGTTGCTCATCGCAGCTTTTGCTTTGTCAGTCTGCTTAGAGGCGAACTCTCCTGTTGTTTTAGCGGCGTCCGTCACTTTGTCTTGAACAGTTTCGCTATCTTTCTCGAATTCTTCTTTGGTTTTGATGTCTGTAACATTGACATTTACCTCAATAACATCTAGGTGAGTCATGTCTGCGACTTCTTTGCTAGCAATCTGCTTAATTTGGCTAAAGATTTTCTCAATATCTTTCCCATATTCCGCGACAATATTCATGTCAACAGCCACTTGTTTCTTTCCGACTTCTGTTTCGATACCGGCTGAATCATTGTCTGTATTCACTAGTTTTTCAGCAGTATTTGAGAAGAAGCCCCCATCGATCGTCAACAAGCCCTCAACATCTTCCAAAGCGATCCCAATAATTTTTTGAATTACTTTGTCATCATAAGTCACTTCACCATTGGTCGTATCCTTGTTTTCGTGATCTTCTGTCTTTGCCTCTTGTTTGTGATTGTCCGCTGAGTTGTTAGTGGGCTGCTGGTGGTCCGCTTTCACTTTTTCCTCCGCATTCGGTGCAACCGGGTCGAGATGTGCGCTGGTGGACGTTTTGTTTTTGTCATTGTTATTTTCCATGATAGAGCCTCCTATTGTTTTAACATAATCACTTTGTTGGTCCTAAAAAGCTGTTAAGTTCGTCTTAAAAAAATTTGACTTTTAAACGACTTGTTTCTTAGAAAAAGTAGCTTTTTCAAACCTCCTATATATTAAGGATAGGACGCATTGTTTTTTTAAGCAAAAAATATGCTTAAAATAATTAAAATAAATTACGAAAACAGACAATAACCTTTATCCCATTTAAAACAAGCGCATCAATCAATTTATGGCCTACTCATTTTATTAAGACAACAGATTCGCTCGGTTGTTTTTTTATTGGCAGCTAGTTCAATACTGAAAAGACCCTCGTTTTCAATACCATCGTCTCCTTTTGACAGCCTCTACTTATTCAACTTTTGCATTAATCTCGTTTTTGTCGCTCCGGACTTTTCCATGTTCCACTACCAAATCCTAAGATCGTCTTCACCGCTGGTATAAAAGTGGTGACAATCGTCAAGGCGTTCAGCATCCAATAAAACAGCATGTACAATGGTGCGAACAAGATGTATTTGAGTTTTCTGGCCCGATCGTCAGCGATTAATGAAGCCACTAACTGAAATGTCCCGGAGATCATTTCAAAGCAAACAAACAAGAAGGATAGCGTGATCATGTGGTAGATCCGTTCATAATTTCCCTCAATTAGGAATCGAATAAGCGCCCCTGCGAACAAAATGGAAGAAATCCAAAAAAAGAAGGACCAAATGATACTGAAGGTCTGATCGATAAACATGATCGTTCGTCCAATATTTCGAAAAGGGTGCAAAAAAACCTTTTTAAAATTGGTCAGCCAAACTTCTGTCCCACCTTTTGCCCAACGTTTTCTTTGACGATACAACATTTTCAAATTCTCTGGAACTTCCATAAAGAACATGATTCGCGGAGCAAATAACGAAGCCCAGCCATCCAACTGGTGGTCCCAGGCAATACTTATATCTTCTGTTGCTCGATCTTGGCGAAACAATCCCACATCAATCAACGCGTCTTTGCGGTACATCGTATTGGCACCACTGTACGCATAGATTCCGCCAAGTACGCCCATTTGGGTTCGTTTAATAATGCCTACAATACTGGAAAACTCCACCGTCTGAGACTTTGCGATCAGCTTTGTCCGGTTTTGCACATCCATATTGGCAGTGACCGCTGAAATATTCCGCGCATCTTTTCGAATAAAGAAATTCACGTAATAATTCAAGGCCTCTGGTTCGGGAACGGTATCTGCATCGTTGCTAAGGATTAATTCTCCTTTTGCAAAGGCTACGCCGATATCAAAAGCATGGGCCTTGCCCTTATTTTTTTCAATCCGGATAACTCGCAAATTTTCATATTGATTGGACAAACGGCGCAAAATTGCTGGTGTTTCATCTGTGGAACCATCGTCCGTTACCAATACTTCATAATTCGAGTAATTCAGTTGATTCATTAAATAATCGATCGTCTTTTCAATCACAATTTCCTCATTATGGGCAGGAACCATAATCGTGATAAAGGGTTCGATTTCTTCGGGGATCTCGATCCACTCTTTTTGACGATAATTGAACAGCAGTGAGTAGCACAGTTCCCCGATAAACCAAGCAAAACCACCTAAGATTGGATAGGCAATCAAGATTAGGAACAGAATTGAGAGAATCATATCCAGCGTGGTGTTGCCCGTGTGCGTAAATTGAATCATAGCGACACCTCATTTTTTTTATACAATTCCTTGAAAAAATCCTTATCAAGATTCTGTTCTTCAGAAACAGAATAATAGTTTACGGTGTGCCGAATTTCTTTGGAAGCAAAACGTTCATCATAGGCTTCGTTCAACAGTTTTCGCCGTTTTTCCAGCCTTTCTTCATCAAAGAGTACATTCTTTTGGAGAAAATTTTTGAATCGGTAATTGTTCCAAATGGTCAAGCCACTATATAAAATCAAAATCAAAACAAAACTTATTGATAAAAAAATCAGCAGAAACCTTAACGTCTGAAATTCCTCTACATAGGTATAGAAAGAATACTTTTGGGCAAATTCTGGAAAAACAAGAGGCAGTAAGAGCCATGCAAACGGCAACATGACACCCATCCAGCCAAGTATAGCAACCAATGTTTGGCGAAGCTTAAGGAAAAAATGTCCCTTCGTAAAATAATCATCCGAAATCAATAATTTGGAAACGTCGGCTCGCTTTATCTGCTTTTTCATTCGATTTATTCCTCTCTGGTTTACGTTAAGCATACTGAAGATCCCGTTAAAAATGGACCAAATAGATCTTTTTTTATAAATTATTCAGTTAATCATAACGATAATTTCGTTTTGTGTACATAATTTGGCATAAAAAAACTGACAAACTAAACCTCATAGGCAGTCAGGATTTACTTATTCATATTTAACGGCTTAGCCAGCAGCCACCTCTGGCCTTTTTCTTGCCGAGGCGTTCCATTTCAACGCCGAAGAGAGGGGCTAGATTTATTCCTAACTTGAAAAAATGAACAAAAAAATACCCCAGCAAAAAATTTGCTAAGGGTAGTTAACATGTATTATATACTTTGATCATATGCCTTCATCAGGACCTAAAATCTGGGGACTGCGCCTTGTTCACATCCGTGTTTCCTTAAACACTCAGAAAATCTATTGAAAAGTACTGATCCAGTGAGCTACTCGCATCTTCTCTCACCAAACAAGGATCTTCTTAAACTTAGTATAATTACTTTTTTCATTGTGTTTCATTTTCAAAGTCTTAGTAAGCTTTAAAACGCTTGGCAACCAAGAGTTGTTATTAATAGGTTCTCGCGTAAAAATAGGATTCCTATACTGAGGTAGAAAAATACTTTTTAACAGCTTCCTTGAGTCCCAATTTCGATCATTACTCCTCGCGATAACAGATCGTCAAGCCTTTTAAGAAATTACGAGCATATTTATCCCCACACGGTTTGAAATTACGATGACCTTCTTTTCTGAGAATAGCACCCAGCTCACCTTTTGAAGGATAGACCCCCGCTTCTGCCATGATATCCAGCATATCATCACTAGTTAATTGCAAGGCGATCTTGACCTTTTTCAACAAAAGATTGTTAATATGGCGGATTTGATTGCTTTTTAATTGGGGCGCTTCGGTCGGTTTATTTTTTTGTGGACCGCGTTTCAAAATGATAAAGCCGTTCAAAAAGCTATCGAAGACTTGATTATTGATTGGTTTTACGTACGTATTTTTTTCGAATTCGTCTTTCTCTTCTACTTGATTCGTGATTTTTTTCAACATGTCTTTTTCTTCTTCTTTGGTAACAGTCACTCCGCCTAATTCAAAAGCTTTAACGATATCGGTATCTTTGATATCTAAGGCGTAGCGCAGACGTAGTAATAGATCGTTATTATTCATAGATTCCTCCACTTTTCTGATTGTTCTACTATAACACAAAAACAGACTAGCACCTCATTCTTTCAAAGGTCGGAGCTAGTCTTTATTATTATTGTGGCGCATTGGATAAGGTCCAACGCAGAGTCGCTTGATAAGCGCCCGTTTCTACTTGCTTAGCGTCGGTGATACTCAACTTTGTCTCAGATGCTAGGCTTTCACTGACTGAATGATTCAAATTAGGCTTGTCAGTTTTATCGAACGTCAACTTACCATCAGAAGTTACGGTGCCATTCAAAAGCCCTTGTGCTCCTTGAGCGGAAACAAAGCTGATTTTCCCAGCGATCGGCTTTTTACCATTCGAAAAATCACTTAGAGCAACCGATAAACTCCATGGTGTTTTGCCATCCGTCGGAAAGCGCTCATCGGTAATCTTGAGGCGTTCATTGTTTTCACTGACCAACTGAAAGGTTGGATCTTGACTAAATTGTGACAGGCCTTTATTTCCAAAGTGTAGATTGGGCACTTGATCCAGTGTTAAGTAGCCACTAACGGTCACCGCTATTTTGGTGAAAATTTCTTTCTGCCCTGGGATTCTGATTGTAATCACATGTTTCCCAACGGATAAGTCTTGTAAATCCAAGCCTTCCAAAATAGGAATTTCACTAAAAACGCCTTGATCATTGTCTACTTCAACATCCGTTCCATCATAGTCAGTGGTGACAATCATTAATCTGATCGGTTGGCCTTTAAAGATCTTCATTTCATCGCCGACTGTATTCCCATCCTCTGTAGTTAAATGAATCGTAGGCACATGAGGTGTTTCAGGTCCTGGAGGTCTAGTTCCCGGCCAATTACTTATATCAAATTGATTCTCATTCGCCATATTTATGTTCAGCTCTGATTGAATCTCCATGTCGCCCCCAGCCACGTAGCTAGAGTGCATCACATCCGGTCCAGCATTGCTTACGAGAATATTGCCTGTAGGAACAAGCAGTGACCCATAAAACTTTGAGGCGATGATTGATACTTGGCTCGCCTTTGGAAAGGAGTGAATGATATGATTTCCTAACTCCTTGATTGTCGTATCTCCAGTCACAGTTAAGTGGTTGTTCCATCCCCAAGTAAAAGTTCCTGTAGTCTGCCAATTGAAAATTAAATACGGCAATGGCCGAGAAGCTGCACCTTTGTACGTGATTTCAAGTTCATCGTCTGCTTGTACGAGATTCATATCCAAGAGAATGACTGGCACCGTCGAACCCGTGTAACCGCTAAGGTCGAGGGTAATTTGGTGGATCGTCTTGGCTCTGGTTGGATCTTTGACGATCTTTTGACTCGCTTTAATCGTTGCATCCGAAACGGCGACACCTTTATCACGAGTGAGACGTTGATAACTAGAACTGATGCTGGTCAAATTATTTTGCGTTGCTAGCTGCCAATGTTCAGCAGTAATTCCATTAGCTTGGAAAGCTTGTAGTTGATCAGCAGTATGAACTGCTTTTTTCGAACTAGGAATTTTTGCTGCACCATTTTTCGCAATCAGTTTTTGATTCGGAAATGTATTCGTTTGGGCGAGATTATTAGCTAATATTTCATTGATTGTATTGGCCACCACTGTCACATTTTCCTTCGGCTCACTCGTTAATTTTAAACCACCCGTTGTTAAATTACTGCCGAAATAGGTCGGCCAACTATTTTTTCCATTAATCGAATTGGCGCCCATATAACCAGTCACATTTTGCTGACCAATCGTCAAAGTCCCCCCAGCAAATGCTGTAAACTCGGTCCCGACGCCTAAAGGATAGCTGGATAATTCTTGGGGATTAAAGACGCTTGCTTCATTAGCTACTGCTTTTGGGGCAGAATTAATCGCTTTTTTTGGTTTATTCACGGCAGAATCCGTATCAGTTTGGCTCGACGACTGGCTTATGTCCACCGAATCAGACTGTGAGAGTTCCTGCGACGGACTGCTTTGCGTGGAGGAAGACATGGCTGCCGTCGTTTGAACTGTCTTTTCATCACTAGAAATTGCTTGAGCCGTAGACGCAAGTAGATTGCCACCTAGTATTAGGAAAAGCAAGAGGGCGACCGTATGCTTTCTATTCATTACGCCTCATCCTTTTCTTGTTTGCCTTTTTTACGACCTAATAAGAAAACGAATAGGAATAAAATAATTAAGACCAAAATGCCAATAATGACATATAACCACAGATTGCTTGATTGTTTCGACGTATCAACCGCTTTTTCATTTACTGCTTGAGCTTCCAATTTCGCAATACTGAAATCTCGTTCGAACTTCCATTCTTGTGTGCCAGAAGTTGCCACTAAAGACAAGTGATATTCCCCAGCTTCAAGCTGCTCCTTCTGCCAATCAATGGCGAAATCATAATTAGAGTTTGGTGCCATTTCTTGATTGTCCCTCTTCGTTTCTTTAAAAACGTTGTCGTCACCTTTTTTATAAATTTTGGCATCCACTGTCATAGAACCAAAAGCTTGTGGTTCGATATTTTGCAAATTAGCCAAGACCGCAGTGTGTTCATTCGACAAGCCAGCTCTGACAGCATTTAATTTTAATTTTGGTGTAATATTTTGATCAGGATTTTCGGTCAAAGCTACTCCTAAAACTAACGAGTAGTTATTTTTCACCGTCAGCATTTGTCCTTCATTAGATGACGAATCAGCGCTATCATCAGATCGTTTCTCTGCATAAAAACCGCCCATGATCGTCCCAGAAAAAGCTTCCTTAGGTGCCGTTAGAGTAAATTTGACATCTTTCGTTTCATTGGCTGCCAACGCTACGTCTTGCGGACTGGAAACAAGTTCGGTTATTACATACTTGGCCGTGGTGTCCCGTTTTGCATCATGGTCACTATAATCAATTTGACCATTAGCATTAGTCACTGCCGGATTGGGTGAAATCCTGATTTTAATGGCTTGATTTTCTAAATTCTTCACTCGTAATGTAAGTTCTTGGCTTTGATCAGGGGCAATCTTAAGATTAAAATAGCTAGCATCACCAATTTGGTTTTCTGGTTGAACGGCATCCATCGTAAAACCAGCGCCGGCTGCTTCAGCTGAAACAGTTGACCAGAGCCCGATTATTATCAAAAAAGCAGTGGCGATGACAAATCCTATTTTTTTCATACACTTTTCTCCCCTTTATCCATTCGCTCATTTTTTATCTTAGTAAATAATAATCCATTTTACAAAAAAACGAACGCCTAAAGCGTTCGATTCCTGAAACTTTTTACAAGCTTCTACCACTTATTTGGCTGGATCAGTATCTGGTGTATTTGCTAAAGTCCAGTTCACATCTGCTTGGTAAGTGCCTGCAACGATCGTTTTATTTGATCCGGCCGCAATGGTTAATTTACCATTGGTAACACCAAAATTATTCGTAAACGTCCCAGTACCGGTAGCCGCATTAATCAACGTAGTCCCCTGATCATTCACAACTGTTTCCTTAGGTGCACTCGTCGCGACTCCATCTGTTTCATCCCCAGAAGGTGCTAACGTCATCGTCACGCCGGCGATTTTTTTACTGCTATCAGCCAAGTTGGTGAAATCACTTCTTGATACAGATAATTTCCAACCAGCATTTGTTCCGCGGTAGTCAGAAACAGTAATTTTTTGATTGGCATTTCCATCTTTAGAGGTATTTGAAAGTTTTCCATTGAATAACTTCAATTTAACTTCTTTTGAAAAGTCAGCAACCTTTGGATTTGTACCGTTATCGTTAGTAAAATGCAAATCAGGCACTTGGTCTAACCGTAATTGACCAGGATCAATAGCAAATTCAGCTTTTGAATTGGCAGAAACGGGATTTTCCGTTGCGTCATAACCCGCCCCCGGGGTCCCTGCGCTGATCGTTTCAGCGGCAAAACTATGGGTACTTGCTAAACCTAGTGAAGCTAGGACAATAGTTGAAGTCATAAGAGTGGCTAACATTTTTTTCATAAAAAACTCCTCCTTAACATTTCATGTATTGATTTATCATTTTCATGAAATGCCTATGTAAATTATCTTTAATACATACTGATTATAAGTTTTCTACCACCAATATCAATGGAATAGCTCGCTGTCTTTATCCTTCAAAAAACCTATCGTATTGCGGTATCAACCTTCTTTCATATTTATAAAATGGATTTATCTAAATATGAAACTAAAATTATCTTTTCACTTTAATAACGTCCTTTGTTATACTCAAAACAGCAGAAATACTCGTCACGGAGGAGTCACTAGTGAAAAAAATATTTTTTTTAGTGCTGAGTTTCATTCTTTTATTTATTTCCTCATCAAGCATCCAAGCGGCGACCGTTGGATTTGGTGCATCGCCAGTTTTTCCTGAGAACCAAATTAGCGATGCTTCTTACTTTGATTTGCACGTACAAAAAGGCCAGCAGCAAACCCTCTATATAATAGTAGAAAACCTTGAAAATCAGCCGAAAACGTTAGAGATCACCCCAACCACCGCCTTCACGAATGCGACCGGGCAGATCGAATACAGCCCTAGTAATCATAAGCCCACCAGCGGTCCAAACTTTAAAGCGCTCGTCTCTGGACCTCAGACTATTCACTTACAAGGCAAGGAGAAAAAGCAAGTTGCTTTTCAATTAACGATCCCTAAAAAAAGATTTTCCGGCAGTTTATTGGGCGGCTTTCAAATTCTGGATCAGAATGCCCATACCAGCGACGGCCTCCAACAGGAATTGGCCTACGTCATCGGTGCGATCCTGCAAGAGGATAAGGCATTACCCGCTCCCCAACTGAATGTAAAAAGCGTCACGTCAGTTAAGGAACATTTAGCTGTAAAACTAGTCAACACTTCCGGTCGATTGATTAGTCATTACCAATTAGCAGGCGACCTTCGCTCCATAGCGGGATCCAAAAAAAACCTGATAGATCAGATCATCAGCATTGCACCTCATGATTCATTTACGTTGCAGCTACCAACCAAAAAAAAGCCCACCAGTGGACTTTATGCCCTCAAGCTGACAATCAAAGGAGATAAAGATTTCTCTTTTGATCACTGGGTCTATCTGCATCAGCAGAATGATCAGCTGAAAATTTACGAGCTCGCACGTTGGCCATTTATCTTAATATCGGCCTTGATACTCGGGCTATTGATTCTTTTTATTGGAAAAAAAAAGGAGAAGCGTCATGTTTGAAGAAATCGTCTTTGATTCAGTCACTCAAATAAAATTTAGGATTTTTAAAAATCTCGCGGGACAAACGACTGGAATCTATTCTTACCGTGACCTCGCCACCCAGACTCAGCTTTCCTATCAACAGTATTACAAGCTCTTGCAGGAACTAGATCATGATTTATTAGCGTCGAGACTGATCGAAACTTCCTTAATCATACCGAATATCGGAATCTCCACTGAAAAACTGACACTTTCGATTGATAAGTACCGACTTCATCTATTAAAATCAAGTCTTCCTTTCCAATTTATGCAAGCATTACTTTTGAAACCGACACTTGGTTTGGAAAATTTCTTGCAGCAAAATTATAGTAGCCGTGCTACTATCAGCCGCAAAATGCAGCCGATGATCCACTACTTAGCCAAATACCAGCTCAAGATCAACTTTCAAAAATTCCGACTAGAAGGGAATGAGATTGCCATCCGTCTGGCTTTCTTTTATCTTTTTTGGTTAGGCTACCGCAATTTGTTTTGGCCCTTCACTGTTACCGAAGAAAGAGCAGCAACTTATGGCGAGCTTTTCTTACAGGATTCACCTTTGAATCGGGACTTTGTCAGTCGTTTGGAAACATCGATTTATTCCGGTGTGGCTCTCACCCGCATGTTCCAACAGCAATTTGCTAAGTACGAGCCAGACTTAAATTTTATGTTGGAAGACAATCCTGAATACGATCTGCATGTATTTGAAAATACCTTTGACCTTTCACCAGAACATTCTAAGGGGGAGCTGGCCTCGATTTATTTTCTGATGAATTTTATTCCGATCTACGAAGATCCTACCGATCCCGCACTAGAAAAAAGCATTCAGACCTTTACTAGAAAAGCCAATCCAGTCTGGAATTTAGTAGAAAGTTTCCGCTGTTTTGTTATCGATGAATTGCATGTGCGTATGAACACTGGAACAAAAAAAATAATGATGGCCAATTTAGCCAACATCATTCTCGCCTTCTACATTTTTCGTGGTCCGTTTCCAAATTTACCCGCTTTAGTCAAGTATCCTGAAGCAAAATCAACGGAGAGCTTACAACTTGAAGAGAAGATCAAGCAATTCTTAAAGGCACTTTTGAAACGAGAAGAATTTTCAGCCTTTCGTCCATCAGAAAAATACTTAGTCCAGATCTTGCGTTCTGGCATCTCACCTTTTTATTATCAGGTAACTAAGAATCACCCACTGAAAGTCGGCGTTATGGTGGAGTCTAATCAATTACTCGTCAAACGGTTGATGGACTTTTTAGCGGATATCAATTTTGTGGAAGTAGCGCTTTATCGCAGTGAGACCACCTATGATTTTCTGATCACTACCTTTTCCGAACCAGCCGCTGAAATTCCGGTCTACTATTGGGACTTTCACGTCGGCTATCAAAACCTTTCTTCATTATATGTAGCTTTACGTAATATGTATACCGAAAAAAATCGGTAGCTTCACTATAGTAATAAAAAAAACAGGTACCATCTTCGATTCTTGAAGGTAGCACTTGTTTGTTTTTTATCTCACCTACTAGGCAAGGCTTTGTTTTTCTAAATCTAAATAAATCAAAATCTTAGACATCTCTTTAGAAGTCAGACGTCTGACCTCACGAGGAATAAATTGATGAATCTCATCTTGATTGTACCCTACTTGTAAATGACGCTCGTCTAAAATAATTGGCCTGCGTAATAACGTTGGGTGTTTTTCAATCAACTCAACCAGCTCATTGAAAGATAATTCATCAAAATCAATATTAAGTTTTTCATAGACCTTAGAACGAGTCGAGATAATCTCATCCGTCCCTGTCTCCGTCAAGCAAAGGATTTCCTTGATTTCTTCTTTATTCAAGGGACGAGAAAAAATATTTCTTTCCTCAAATGGAAGTTCTTGTTCGATTAACCATGATTTTGCTTTACGGCAAGAAGTACAACTCGGAGAAGTATACAATTTAATCATCTGCTAAACACCTTTCTTTAACTTTTTATTTTTTGTTAATCTCAGCTAACTTATATATCAACCATACAACATTCTTTCCTTTTTGTTAAATGGATCCAGATCAAAAATGACTAAAAAAATACTTTTTAGCGACAATTGTAATTTTTTATATAACTTTCCAACAGAATCATTCTAAACAAAGAATTGAACTACATTTAACGTCAATATACTGATTAACGCAATTTTTACACTTTGATCTATACCAGTTAGATAACAATTTGTATCCTGTCAGTTGTTTTTTAATCAATAAAGTCTTTACTAGTGTAAAAAATGATTGAATACTATTTTTAAGCTATTTTCGTAAATTAGTCTCAGGAATACCGCTAAAAAATGTGTGTTAAAAAGGAAAGTTAGCCCTTTTAAAAATAGCCATCACTAGTTGATGAGTGAAACTTGAACATAAAAATGCTCAATCACTTTTGATGATTGAGCGAAAAACTTGCTTTCTCCAATTGTTGCAACAAACGTCTTTAAATCAAGTTCGGCTGGATAAATTATACGAAAATCTTCTGGTGCAAATCCATCAAAATCAAAATAGCTCCTACTTCTTAAATGTTATTTTACCCAGTATGAGCAGCTGACCAAAGAATTCCTAAATTGCCGTCATATTGACTATTAAAATAGTCAAAAGGCCGCTGGAAGATCGATCAATTGCCACCGATAAGGCCTTTTCTAAACCCTTCGTTGTTTCTGCTAATTATTACAAAAACAGCCTGCTACTCTATTTTCAACAACAGTTACTTTAATCTTTCGCTAAACCATGACCGCATGTTTTGATCATTCCAGCAATCTCATAGGTACTCAAAAAAAGCACTCTGAAACTGACGATTTCGCCCTTCAGAGTACTACTTTCATGTTTCCACATTCAGTTTTGAAGCGTTAATGGCCGCTTTTTGATACTTCCGCAAAAAGAAAAATGAAACAAATAACGTAAGTCCTTCAGTTATCGGCAAGCTGATCCAAGCTCCTGTCAGACCCCAAAGCGCGGCTAAAATAATCACCAACGGAACCAACAAAAAATAGCCGCGGAACAAAGACAGCGCAAAGGCTTGTTTAGCGTGACCAATCGCCGAAAAGAAGATACTGAATACCACATTTAACGATGAACCAAACAACGAGATAAAAAAGATTGGAATCCCGTAAGCAGCTAATTGAATCAGCTGCGGGTCATTTTCACTATTGAAGGCAGCAATGATTGGGTATTTTAGGAAAAATAGAATCAAATAGAATATTACTGCCATAATGAAACTAGTTTTTAAACCAAAGATCAAATTTTTTTGAATCGTCAAGGGTTCCTTTTTATTCGCGGCACGACTAATCACTGGCTGAATTCCTTGAGCTACTCCGGTAAATAACGACAAGGCAACAACTAGAATATTCGCCAGCACTCCATAAGCCGCGATCACGATATCCCCGCCTAATCCAAGCAACACTTGATTGAAAACTAAGATGCTGACACCAGTGCTCATCTCCGCCAAAAACGAAGATAGCCCTAATTGAATACTCTTAGTCACTGTTTTTAGTTGTGGTTTCACCCAGCTCAACGACAACTGCCGCTTTGAAAAATTGCGATGAGTACTTAAAATAGCCAGACTAAGAACCGGGGACAACACCGTAGCAAGTGCAGCACCTGCCATGCCCATATCCAATGGGAAAATGAAAATATAATCAAAGATAATATTAAAAATACTAGATAAAAGCATTGCTTTCATTGCTAGTTGCGGATTTTGATCATTTCGAACAAAGGCCAGACACAAATTATTCAAGATAAAAAAGGGTGCCATTGTCAAAATAAAGCGCATATAAAGCGTCGTCAAGTCCACGGTTGCACCGCTAGCTCCTAATGCGAGCGCAAACGGACGACTGAAAAAGATTCCCAGCGCTGTAAAAAGCAGCCCAATGAAGCCCCCAACAATCACTAACTGTGAAAAGTAGTTGACGCTTCGTCCTTTCAACGCAAACAAGGTTGCGCCCCCCATTCCTAACAGTAAACCAATCCCTGTCAACAAATTAAACAGTGGTAGGGCGATATTTAGCGCCGCCAATCCTAAAACCCCAACACCATTGGCGATAAAAAAAGTATCCGCCAAAATATACAGCGACAATCCCAACGTACTTAAGACACTTTTCGTCACATAACCTTTGATTTCATCCATACAAATTCCTCCAAAAAAAAGAGCATCCTACCCTCCAATGGCCTATGGGGTAGGCTGCTGCTCAAAACAAAACCCGGCGATTTTGTTAAAAGTTCTTCATAATTTTATTTCATTCTAGCAACAAATAGATAAAAAGGCAATCCTCAAGAATTAACTCTCTAAATACAGGATTCGTTCGCCGTTTTCCGGATCATCTTGCTGACTGTCAATGAATCCGAAACGTTGATAATAAGGAATAATTTTTTTGTTTTCATCATGAACACTCAAATAAATTCGTGCAATCTGGTATTGTTGCTTCATATGCGTGATCAGTATAGGCAAAAACAAACTGCCATATCCCTCGCCTTGAAATTCAGCCCCGATCATAAATCGATCCAGCCACATTTCTTTGCCTTTCTTCGCGCCAATCATCGCAAACCCAACGATCGTTCTTTCGTGATAAAGTGCTAAGGGATGCCATTGAAGCGAGGAATCATAGGCCGCTTCTAATAACGATTGGTCATTACTTTCGATGAAGCTATGTTGGTTTGGTGAAACAGAAAGCGCGACGACTTCCCGCCAATTTGATTCGTCTACCGCTTTGATAGATACGTTCACTGCTTGCCCCTCCATTCATGGTTTCTTACTCACCCTATCAAACGCCACTATAATTTTCAATAATTAAACGATTCCACTGATTATTTAATCTCCGAACTGTTGGCACAAAAACAGGATGAGTCTCCTCATCCTGTTTAATCAATTACTCTTTCTATGCTGCGGTGTGTTGTACTTTACGATAGCGGAAGTATGCGAATGTCATTAATCCTAATCCGACTACTAGAAACGCTAAGATCCCTGTTCCACCAGTAGAGGGCAAGAAGCCGCCTTTAGAAACGTTTGGGACGTCGTATTCCAGTGCTTTTTCCGAATAAGATCCCGCTTCAATTTTAAATGCTTTGTCTTCTGTCAACAACTGGAAACCATGAGGGGCTTTTGTTTCTTTTAACTTGTAATCCCCTGCTGCTAGACCTGTCACTTCAAATTTTCCGTCGACCCCAGAAACAAATTCTTTCGCGTCGCCAATTGTAGTTGTCCAACTCGGTGCGTTCGTGTTACTCGCTTGTTTCAAGTATTCTTTAGCTGTTGTGCCATTGTCGTCTACTTCTCTGTAAATAACAAATATCGCACCTTGCAATCCTTGATCTGTTTTTCCTGCTTCATGTTTGAAGAACTTCGCTCCACCAGTTGCAATCCCAGGAACTTCTTTGTCGTTCTCCCGATTGTCTTCTTGACCACCACTGTGTTCCATGTTGACTAAAAAATCATTTTCGACTTTCACATCAACTTGTGTTTCTTTCGTAAATGATACCCCGTAAACCACTTCCATTTTTTGACCGGCATATTGTTTTAAAAATTCTGCAGTTGCTTTTGATTCATTGAATTTCGTTGCATTGCCATTGCTTTTTTCATCGTTCAATTTCGCTGCCAAAGTGAATCCTGCCTTATCCGCATAAGGATCGGCCGTGTTTACTTCAGTTAACGTCATTTTATCCATGAATGCCGTTTTAGCCGCACCGGTTAACTCAGTACCTCCGATAATAATTTTTGAAATACCTTCAAATTTCAATCCAGTCACTGATACTTCATCTTTAAGTTGGAATTTTGTATAACGTGTTTGATCGATCCCCGTTGCGCCAACATCATGTAATATTTCACCAATTTGACTTGGAATTGCAAATGATGCTTTGTAGCTAATAACTTTACCGATATCGTAAATATAGTAGCCATCTGAAGGTACTGGTAAAGCTTCGCCAGCGTCATCTAACAAATCTTTTTTAGGATTTTCTTTGTCAGTTAGTTTATTTTTCGGGTACAAATGAATGTCTTCAATTTCAGTTGTTCCATCTGTGTCCATTGCTGGTAAAACCAATAACGTTGGATAACCTGCATAATCCGTATACCCTGCAGGAATGTCTTCTTTAAAGAAGTATACTTTGTAAATTCCTCCATCCGTACGTTTTGGTAACGTACCAAAAGTTACATTTCCATTATCGTCGGTAACTCCCGAAGCTGCAGCAGGTGTTGCCGCAGGTGCATCCGATAATTTGAAAGCAGCGACTACCTCTTTTATCGCTTTTTTATAATCAGATTCTGTTTTTAACTTATTGTCTAAGGCTTTATAAAAATCTTCAGTAACATCATAAGGTGTAAACGTTACCCCCTTCAGTCCTTGAAAATGATCGAATAAATTATTGACCTTTCCATCATTTTGGATTGCGGTTGGAAATTCATCCATTTTCTTCTTATGCAACGTCACACTGACTGTCTCCCCAGCTGCGGAAGCTTCATTACCAAAACCGACGAATCCCGCAATCAATGACCCCACACATAACAGCGCCATGATAAAACTTATAACTTTCCCTCTATTCTTCATTGTTTTTCCCCCTATTTTCTTTTTTTCATTTTTTGCAAACCCATTAAACCAACCATCACTAAAACTAAGCCTATTCTGCTAAAGTCTCGAACTACATCATTCGTTGATGGGTAGCTCTTTTCTAACTTTAGAAATTCCTTCGGTGTGCTGGACCTTTCCGTTTCCAACGGTGACGTTGGCTCTGCAAGTTGATCCGACCCTTTGTCTAGATATTTTCCATAAATCAGTAGGCGTTGCACTTCTTCCCCAGTTTCCGGATGTTGTTGCGGCAAATATAAAATGATCGGTAGCATCTGGTAGTCGCCTTCTTCACCACTGGCCAAGATTAGATAGGCCGCATCTTTTCCATCCTGGTACCGAGGAACATCAAATGAGACGTTCCCGCTACCATCGACCAAATAGGACGCTTCATTCACTTTCGTCAAGTGTTCCTGTTCTACAAATGATGTTAGCTTCTCTTTATTTGGGTACGTGTTCAACAAATATTCTTTAGCCTGTTTTTCAGCCCCTTTGTGTGTACCCCGCCATTGTGTCAAATCGTAAACTTCGAATGATAACTTCTCTGTCCCGGCTACTTTTCCCCCTTTTTCTGACCATGTGTGAATCCATAAATCCACCTGTTCCTCTGCTCCAAATGCGGTTCCTCCCAAAATGACTATCCCTAGAAGGAGGGCTATGAGAAATGAAAGTCCTCTTCTCATTTTCTAGCCCTCCCTTCTATTTCGGATCAGAAAGAGCCCACTTGTTACGACCCCGGCAATGCTTAGTCCGAACGCAACTAACATAAACGCCCCAATTCCTTTCTCCCCCGTTGCAGGTAATAAGCCACCCGTTCGCTTATTCCAAACTTTCACGAAAATACTATTTCCACTACTACTAATACGCCCTTCACCAGAAACATCTTTATGATCTTCAAAGGTGACTATTCCATCTTGTGCAATAGTAAAAAGGACGGGATCGGTGATTTTGTTATACCCCGCAGGACTTTCTGTCTCTTCTAGCACATACTCTCCTGGTCGAAGCCCTTGAAATTCAAATGAAGACCCGTTCGATCTTGTTTCTTGATAGTTCGGCCCCGTTAGTTTAAAGCTAGCCCCTTCAAGTGCGCTATCGCTCTCATCTACCTTCAAGAGGGTCATTGAATAATCTTTCAATTTATTCTTTACGCTATCATCACCTGTAACATTCACTACTTGGATAGCCAACGTTTGCCCATCAGTACTCTCAGTAACAACCATCTCCAAATTATCCATCTTCTGAAAACCAATCGGGACATAGGTTTCCTCGACAACAAATTCTCCTGTCGTTAACCCCTTGATCGCTACTTTCCCATTTTTATCCGGTGTGAGATTTTCACTTACGATTTTTCCGTCAGTTTTACGTTTAACCTTAAATTTAGGGAGATCATTCTTAAATGGTGTCTTTCCATCTTCCATAAATTTCTTGAATTCATAGTCCTCTTTATTCAAGGTATTCGTAATGGTGATTCCCCCACTGACTAACTCCGATTGATAAAAGGATGCTTGATTTATAGTTGGCGACCGATATCCTGGTGTTCGAGTAGGCTCAGTCACTCGATAAAGGTTTCCGGCACCCCCTTCGACTGGGTCAAACTTTCCTTTCCATTGTTCACTTGCTTTCAATTCTTTGGTCTGGATCACTTTCCAAGAGCCTTGATCTAAAAACTCTAAATGGGTTGTGACGCTGACTGGACGTTTCTTCCAGTAATCATTTTCATTTTCCGGACCTGCCTTGTCTTCCCAAATCTTTTCCACTGGAATCACAAAACGATCGTCCTTGCTACGAACGGAGGGAACTGCGAAATCAAGTTTATCTGTTGTCCGTTCTGGTGTCGGCTCTAAGGTCGTTCGTTTATTCGTGGGATACCAACGGGTTGAAACAAATCCTGACACATTCGTTTTCAAACGTACTGTGTATTCGACTTCAATCTCTTGGTTATCTGTTAAATTAATATTACTTACATTAATTTGTCTGTTGCTGTTCACTGTGGCTAATTTTGCCATATCCGCGCTATTAATTGCCTTAGCACCATTTGGGACTTGGCTCACTACCGGATCTTTACCATTTCCCATGACAAGCTCCACCATATCCCCCAATGGATCGGTGATAATTCCCTGATCCGCTGTACGAATAACCGTTTGGTACCAAGATTTAATATCTTCTGTTAAATCTGATGCACTCGTTGAATGATGAAACAGGTAGTCACTCTCATTATAGGTGGTAGCGTTTGCCTTACGACTCGCCATTTTGTATAATCCTTCCAACAAAACACTTTCTGGATGATCTCCCATTGGCGAGGTGATTTGTACCGCTACGGTATGGATTTCGATTCCCGCCTTTTTTAATTGATAAGCAGTCGAGTTGGTTGTAGTGATATGACTACTCACCGGAAAACCGTCAACATACATTCTAGGAAATTTTGTTTTATTTCCACCACTACTTAGCGTTTTACCGGGATTGTAATTAGGTTTATTGCCCGCGTCAAAACTGGTAATTAGCGTCGGATCATAATACATCAAATTTTCTAACACCGCAGTTCGAGGTGCCCAACTGGCCGTTGGTGCACCATCGGTCAATACGAATAATAATTGGTGACGATTTTCATTTAAATTGGTTGCCGGATCATTGAAAATATCCACCGCTTCTTGTAGCCCACGCTGAGTAAATGTGTCTCCAGCCGGATCAAGGCTACTATAATCAGATTTCATCTTATCCCAGTCATTAGTATTACTAGATAATTTATGTCGCGTTTTTTCATAGGTCCAATTATGATTATTTTCAATCGCTTTGTCGTAACTAGCAAAGATATGTGCTCCAATTCGAATACCACCAGAGGAAGCATCTGCATCTTGTTTAAGTGTGTCAATGATTTTATTGAAGGCGGCTATTGCCTGATCTTTTTTTGGTGATCCGCCAGCTTTCATCGATCCTGTATTATCCAGTAAGAAAACAATATCTACACCCGGCTTATACGTAGTATTTCCTTTTACATTTAATTTGACCTTAAATTCATTTTCTTGAGTCGTTGCTTGCGCATATTTTCTTAGTGATAAGTTTGGAATATTAGGATCTCCATATTTAATATAGGACTGTGTATAATTATCATTTGCGACATCCCATCCCTGATTCCCGTCCCATTGTTTCGAATCTGCGTAGCCGCCTTGATGATTCATAACAGTTGATTGGTCAGTTGGGGACCAAGCATTGGTTGGATACTGGCCCCCTGTTCCATCCGGTGTATATGTCGGCACAAAGGTGTCATAGATTGGTGCAACCATTCGATTTTCAGAATTTATCGGTGTATTAGCGGAATCACTGCTTTGTGTGCCTTGTTCTTTTTGGGGACCGATTAGACCTTTAGAAGATGCAGTCGTCTGTGCTTCTTTCGTTCCTGCTTTTTTAATTAGACTGTTCCTCGTTTGTTTTTCATCTTTCAATTTCAAAACATAAGGCGTTTTTTGTTTCAAGATGTTCTCGTCGAACTTTCCATCTGTTTCCTCAGATACAGATTTCTGATCCATCTGTACATATAAGTGAAGTTCCTTGATAGATTTAGCAAGCTTTATTGCCATTTGCTCTTCTTGCTCTACTGAGAATTCTTTTTCAACCAACCACCCGCCGTCTTCTTTTAGAACAGCCGATTCCTGATATTTGATTGGTTTATTTTTTTCATCGATTAATTTTATCTTGAGTCGTTGTTGTACTTTTTTATCTTCTGCTCGTCGTTTGAACTTCAATAACAATTGACCCTCTTCAGCTTTTTCTTCAAATTCATAAGACATAGTCAAATAATTTTCATCAATAATGGTCTGTTGGGTCGATTCTGATTGTGCTTGTGTCGTTGAAAGAAACACCCCCGCTAAAAAAGAAAACAGCAGTGTTACGACGACGAATAGTTTTATTTTAGGCATCTTTTATCTCCCCCCTTCGCTTATTTATATTGCCAAGATTATAGTAACTGATATTAATTTCTACTGCGTTTTGTCTTTTACATTTTTATTCGTTATTATATTTCACTTAAAAACTATTAATAAGCGTAAAAAATCTAATTAATAAGTTATTTTATTCGATAAAAAATTTTCTCTTAGCGTTTATTGACATTCATATATTTTAAAAAAAAAGCGCCCTTTCGAGTAACCAAACGACGATCAGCTCATGAACGAATTCCCTGTTATCCTATTAAATCCTTGCTATTCTCCATATTTTCAACAACTTTATTCATTTTTTAATTGTGTTCCCTTTAATAAAAAATGATAGGAATCAATACCGATTTTTAATGACAAAAAACAATTAAAAAGGGTTCCGGTGCATTTATTATTTATTTTCTGTTTATTTCAAGCGCAAATTGGTATTTTAGAAGCAGAACGGTCACAAGTATTCTTTTAAGTGTTAACATTCGATTGCTTTTACTCCATTTTCTTTTTAAAATTTTGACATTATGAAATGAGTACTCTTCTCTTTGAGACAGAAGAGACAATTTAACTTTTCAGCAAGTCGAACTAAGAATTTTTCTATCACAAAAAGCGAGTGCAGCGAAAAGATTCTTCGACACACTCACTTTAAAATTTTTTATAGTCACAAACGGAATTTTTTATTAAACCAGCGAATACTTTTTTAATGAGTTTTTGTCTGGTATGAGTAGCGAAGTCTGCACAAAAAAACATCCAAGAAAACTGATTCTACTGACCAGTTTTCTTGGATGTATCATTTTTTTAGTAAACACGCACTCCGAAATCTGGTGCGTAATATTGAGTAGATCCGTATTTCACACTTTCACCTGGCTGCGGCGCATGAATATAGCTGTCGCCACCGGCTGAAATCGCTACGTGCGTAGTTTCGCCTTGCTGACCCCAGAATAACAAATCTCCTTGTTGTGCCTGACTTACAGAAATTTGTTGACCTGAAGATTCTTGAGCGACTGTCCAAACACCAATATCTTTTCCTGTTACTTGTTTGTAAACATACTGTGTTAAACCTGAACAGTCAAAACCACTTGGATCTTTCCCGCCCCATACATATTGAGTGCCGATGTATTTTTCGGCTTCATCTACAATCTGTTGCCCTTGAGAGGTCTGTTGTGATTGTTCCGGTGCTGGGGTTGCTTCCGGTGTTGGTGCTGGTTGTTCTGGTGCCGGCGTTGCTTCCGGCGTTGGTGCTGGTTGTTCTGGTGCTGGGGTTACTTCTGGCGTTGGTGCTGGTTGTTCTGGTGCCGGGGTTGCTTCCGGCGTTGGTGCTGGTTGTTCTGGTGCCGGAGTTGCTTCCGGTGTTGGTGCTGGTTGTTCTGGTGCCGGGGTTGCTTCCGGCGTTGGTGCTGGTTGTTCCGGTGCTGGTGTTGCTATTGATTCTTGATTGGTCGTTGACTGAACTTCCGGCTGAATCACTTCTGGTGTCGCAATTTGATCTCCTGCTAAATCATTTGATGGTGCAGGAATTTCCGGTGTTGGGGTCGTTGCCACTGGTGTAGCTACCGTTTCTGTTTGACTGACCACTTGGTCTTTAACAACTGGTTTGGTGGCTACTTTGCCATTGCTTACAACTACCTTTTGACCTGGATAAATCGTGTTTCCTTCAATACTGTTCCATGATAAGAACTCTTCTAATCCAATTCCAAATTGATTCGTGATAGAATAAACCGAATCGCCTGATTGAACAGTGTATTCCTGTGCATCAGTCGGCGTGTTCGCCGCGGGCTGTGCAACTGGCGGTGTTACATCTTTTGTAGCATCGTAACTAGCCAAATCATGATCTTGGATCACTGAAACTAATTTTTGAACATAGCCGTCATCGTCATTAAAGCGTCCTTTTAGTGCCTCAGCTGCCGCTTGATAGCTGTCTGATTTACTACGCCATGAACCACTGAAGTAGTTTTCATTGCCATCGCGAGAAGTCGTTTTCATGATCTCAACGTAATCTTCAATGGCTTCTTTATATGAAGCATATTTTTTCAATTCTTTCTTTTCTGCTTTGCCGGTAGTTGAATCAGTTTTCTCTAAAATCGCTGAATTTCCCTGATACTGACCTTCTAAGCCGAAAAGATTGTAGTATGGTGCTTGAGCAAAACCATTTTGCCCCCAATTGCTTTCAACAATTGCTTGCGCGATCATTACAGAGGCATAAAGATCATGTTTTTCCGCTAACGGACGAATTTCTTTTGAAATTTTGTTGATAAACGCTTTTTCATCAACAGACTTTGTTGACTCCGACGTGTTCGTGGCTTTAGCTTCAACTTCATTTGGACTAAGTAAAGGTGCGACTACTGAACAAGTAACTAATGCTGTCCCTAAGACAGCAGAGCTTTTTTTCAAATAGTGGTAGTTCTTGCTTTTCTGTCGTTTTTGCTGACGCAATTCACGCCGGGTTAAAACTTTAGTTGCCATTCGACCTCTCTCCATTCTCTCAGTATTGCATAAAACTTTTAACAGGATTAATTATAACACACGAGAAACAATCGGTCATGAACCGAGAACCATAAATCTTGATATTGTATATTATTTTTTATGTGAATTGACTAAAAAGATCTAATTTCCACTTACTTTTCAATTTATAAAAAAATCGGGTTGAAACAAAGACTTTCAGGAGTCTTTAAAAAAATTCATAATAAAAAAAATGATTGAGGTGTTTTTATATGTTAAAAGAGAAAGTAAAAAATTTACCTGAAACACCTGGAATCTATCGTATGAAAAACACAAATGGAGAAATTATTTACATCGGAAAAGCAAAAAATTTAAAGCAGCGTGTTAGCAGCTATTTTATCAATAATAAACAGCATTCACGAAAAGTGCAGGAGCTGGTTAAGGGGATCGCAGATTTTGATTATCAATTAGTCGATACCGAGTTTGACGCCCTTTTATTAGAATGCCAACGAATCCATCAAATGCGTCCTCGATACAACCGCATGATGAATTACTACGAAGGCTACGGCTACTTTCAATTTTTAGAAAAAGCTCCTTACTTAAATGTTCTAAAAGAATGGTCCAGCACAGGACTCGTCATTGGCCCCTTCTTCAAGCAAAGCAAGTTAGAAGAATTAAAAGCAATTATTAACAGTATTTATCGCCTAGACGGACCGCTAAAATTTGTCGAAGGGATTGTGGCTGATTACCACGATATTGACCCTGAAAAAGAATTTTTATTACGAATTCAGGAGATCAAAGAAACGTTACAAGGAACGTCTACTGCGTTACTTACTCGAATTGATCTGCGAGTTCAACATGCAAATGAGCGGCAGGATTATGAAGTCGCCGCTCAGTGGTGGGAAAACTACCTGACCGTTCAACGATTTTTACGCCGTAACAAGCAACTAATTCAAAGCATGCAAAATCAAAGCTTTGTCGGTATTTTGTTTGAGGAAGGAACTTACTATTGCTACTTATATGCGAAAGGCGAATTGTTAAATCGCGTTGTTTATCAGCGTAAGCCCAGCTTTTCTCAGGCTCAAAAGCGTCTGGAAAAAGCCGTTCCCCTTAAGACATGGCAGCGTTTAAAAGCTAAAACCACCTTAGACAAACAAGACGTCGATTTGTTCCCGATTTTTTTTAACTACTTGAATCGACACGGGGAGGTTAAGGCTTTACCACACTCAAATTGAGTCTACTATTTGTATTCGATTTCATTCCTTGATACAATCGGCCTATGAATTTATGAAAAGAGGGATGACTATGCAAATTGAAAAAATTACTAAACCAGCGCAGATCATTGTTTCAATGTCTACACAGATTTCACATGAACACATTCCCAACTATATAGGAACTGCCTTTGTAGATCTGATGGCCTATATTCAAAAAAATGGCGCTGAGCTAGCAGGTACTCCTTTTATTTCTTATTTAAATCTAAATGAGCAAGGTCAAGCAAAGGATGAGCTATTAGCACTAGAAATTGGCTTCCCGATTAATCAGGAGATCCCTTCTACGGAGAAATTCCAAAGTTATACCTTGCCTAGTTATCAAGCTGTACGAACGCTATATATTGGGGATTACGAAGACCTGGCAGATTCTTATCAGGAACTGATTGACGCCATCAAACATGAGAATGGTGTATTCACCTTCCGTAGCTACGAATACTTTTTAACCGATGCTTCTGCGCCTCTAGAAGATCAGGAAACAATGATTGAATTGACGTATCGACCTAAGCGAAAAGATCTTTTGACTAATTAATCCTAAAGAACGAGCCTCCTGTAACTAGGAGGCTCGTTCTTTTACTAACTTATTGAAAAGCAAATAGTCAGTTGTCTTTTCAAAATTTTTATCGCTTAAAATCCAAAAATTAAAAAACAGAAATATAAAAACTCAGCTATAATCTTTTAAAGATCTTTTTGCGGTCTTTTATCACTTTTTGGAACGTCATTTTACGTCTTTCAACATTATATTTATTCTTTTAAGTTATTTTTCATTCGCCCCAATTGCCACCAAAACTTATTTACTTTAAAATATGCGAGGTTATTTTTGTGTGAATCTTTTAAAAGACGTTATTATAAATATCATTTATCATAACTTATCCAGCATATAATAACACTTAACATTAGTTACTAAACCTCATTACAAGAAAAAACCTCTCTAAAAAAAGAGCGTGTTTGGTTATATATGGCATTATCAGGCTAAAAAGTTTTTCCCCACATTTCAAATAGACACTTATTTTTTGAATACTGCAGAACGGTCAAACTGGAATTATCAACAATTCCGCCTTCACGAATCTTTGCTAACGGGACTCCCTTCAACGTATTCAGCAAAGCCATCAATAAAATTCCATGACTCACCACCAAAACTTTATCATTCGGATAGGTCTTGGCTGTTTCTTCAAGAACGCGTCTGCTGCGGGTGATCAGTTCTGCATAAGATTCTCCATGAAACAACTTCGCATCAAATCGATCTGGCGATTCACGGTATAAACGAAATTGTTCTGGAAATTGTTCTTTGATCTCAATGATTCGCTCTCCATCCCAATCACCGATTCGCAATTCTCGCAAGTCTTCAACGATTGTTAATTCCGGCGGCTGCAGATTCTCCTGCAAAATAAGCTTTGCCGTGGTTTGCGCCCGCATCTGTGGCGATGACAGAGCAACATCAAATGATACCTCTCGCAAATATTCCCCTATTTTTTTCGTGGCTTGGACTCCTTCAGGAATAAGTGGTGAGTCCACACTTCCTCCATTGAATCGCCCTGCCGCGTTGATCTCTGTTTTCCCGTGTCGGACAAAATAAAATACTGTCACAACCCTCACCTCTTTCATCAGCCATTATACACTACTTCTATCAGGGATTTATCGCAAGCATAATCAAGAATAGAAACCAAAAAACTAGTCATGCTCTAAAATAGTCAGTTAGTCAGCACGTGACATTGTAATCGCATTCATTTATAATAAAAACAACAAATAAAATAATTTTGATCGTTTATTAATTATTTTGAAATACTTACAGACCTAACATCCACTAATATTTAATTAAAAAATAATTCAGTATAGAAAAACACGATCAGGAGGGAATTACATGGAAGACGAGAAAAGGCAGCAAACCAGTACAAGTTTAGCCTTGGCGACTGCGGGTATTTTTAGTTTGATTCTTTTCAGTATCCTCTTGCTAGCACGAATGGTGGCGCATCGGGAAGTTATGGATCTCTTTTGTTTAGTCACTGGAGCTGCTGCTGCTTTTTGTTATGGAAAATTTCTCTGGGTCAAGCAAAAAACGTGGCTGGTTCTATCGATTTTCCTGTTTATCAGCTGTATTTTCTTTTTTATTCAATACTTGTTTTAACGATCGTCGGTATGCAGATGCCGGCTTTTTTTGTTAGTATAGAGATAATTAATTATCAATGAGGAGGAACAGGATGTCTGATTTTGCGACGCTAGTTGATTTCTTGACTACAGTTCCAGAAAATTATGGTTTTTCATCAGAAACTTTGATTCTAGCAGGAAATAGTATTCCTGAGCTGATTCTAGCTACTGGTAGCTTTTGCCAAAAAGAGTCCTCCATCCAGCGAGTCGTTTTTGTTGGTGGGATTGGACACGGCACTGAGCGTTTATTAACGAATTGCCAGCAGCAATTTCCTGAGTTGTTTAAACAAGAATGGCAGAATTTTTCCGAGGCGGAAATCATGCGGGATCTTTTTTTAACGGCCTGTTCGCGGAAGTTAGAACTACTTTTAGAAAAAGACTCTATAAATACCGGAGAGAATGCCCGCTTTTCTTTTGAATTGTTTCGATCCGATGTGCCAAAAAGTTTTTGGCTCGTGCAAGACCCTTTATTACAAATGCGAAGCCATTATACTTTCAGTAAAGAATGGCACTTACCACTTACTGCGATTCAGCCGTTGTTTTTTGAACGACCGATTTTGATCGACTTCAACTCCCAGCCCCACTTCAAAAATGTGACGATGGACAGCTGGTGGCAGCCGGATTATTTTTTATCCTTAGTGATTGGTGAAATTCGCCGATTGAATGATGACTCCTTTGGTTATGGACCTAAAGGCGCCAATTTTATTCCTCATGTAGAAGTCCCAGAGACCGTTTTAGCTCGTTATCATCGCTGCCAAAAGCAATTAGTCGATGATGTCCGAGGATAGATTGAACAGCAAAAAAAACTCTCGATATTTTTTTACAAGCTCACTTGTAAAAATGGACTATCGAGAGTCTTTTTTTATTCAATCACTGTACTAACAAAACCCGACACCTTATCAAACAAGTTGCTGAAAAATTCGGAGACCGACTGCCATAAACTACCAAAATCGGGATTGGCAATAAAATTCTGTGCTTGTGAGATAAACTGATCTTTATACACATAAATAATAAATAGCAAAAACAGCACGCCGGCGATTCGCCACAAAACTGAACCGACCTTTACAACAAAATATATCAGCAAAGCGATAAACGCAATTGCAATCAACTGATCCATTTAAAATTCCCCCTCAAATCTTCCTCATTTAACTTATGGGCTTATTATGCCCCCTTTTTTTAAATTTAGCATGGGTCGCAAGTCTGATATCCACTGCGAAAAGAAAACTTAAGAAAGCGATTCTAAGAATTTGCAAATGACTGAATTCTTGCTGTATTAGGCTTCTTTTTCACCTACAAAAAGAACGCTCTTTATTTCTTTGGGTTTTAACAGAAATTTTGTCATAAACTCTAAGCGTATTTACGCTATATTAAAAAAATAGCGCGTTACTATAGAATCAAAATACAGTGTAAAAGGAGTCGTATTTGTGTCCACAATTACTGAACAAGCCTTAGAAGAATTAAGTCCCTTTGAATTAAGTCTCTTTTTGGAACAAAAGATTCATGAAAATAAGCAAGTGACCAATTTATTGAATGCCGGACGAGGGAATCCAAACTGGACAGCCCCTACTCCTCGAGAAGCCTTCTTTTTATTAGGACAATTCGCTACCCAAGAAACCCTTTTTGATAGTGGCGGTGAGTTAACGGCTGGCATGATCACCTCCGATACGAATCGCAGTCAGCGTTTCGTTGAATTTTTAGCTGCTCATCCTAGTAAAGGCGCAGATTTTCTGAAAAAAATCTGGTTTTCCGATAATAATTATCTAGGAATGCCGAAAGAACAATGGTTGACAGACATGCTGGATCATATCATTGGTGACAACTACCCTAATCCGGTCCGTTGTTTATCCGCTTGCGAAGGTCCAATCAAAGCCTATCTGAATCAAGAGCTGTTTTCTAGCAGCAAAGTTCCCTTCGATATTTTTGCCGTAGAAGGTGGAACTGCGGGTATCTGCTATATCTTTGATACGTTAGTTAATAATTATTTATTGAACCGCGGCGACAAGATTGCTTTGATGCTACCAACTTTTGCACCTTACTTGGAAATTCCCGAATTACCGCAATATGCCTTTGAAATCGTTAAAGTTCAAGCAAAACAAACTATGCTTAATGGTAAAATGACGTATCAATATCCAGATGCTGAGATCAATAAATTACGGGATGACGAAATCAAAGCCGTTTTCGTCGTTAATCCAAGTAATCCAACGGCTAATGCCTTGGCACAGCCGACGATTGATCTATTAAAAGATATTGTAGCAACCGATAATCCAGAATTAATGATCTTAACGGATGATGTCTACGGCACTTTTGTTCCCGTTTTTACATCATTGTTCTCAGAAATTCCTTATAACACCGCTTGTATCTATTCTTATTCAAAATATTTTGGTGCAACCGGCTGGCGTGTTGGCACCATCGCAGTTGCCAAACACAATTTATTTGATGAATTGATCGCCAATCTGCCGACAGAACAAATTGACAAACTCAACGAGCGCTATGCGTCACTGACAGCTGATCCAACAACGATTACTTTCATTGACCGGATCGTAGCCGATAGTCGCGATGTCGCCTTGAATCACGCTGCCGGACTTTCCGCTCCGCAGCAAGTCATGATGGTGATGTTCAGTTTGTATAGTCTATTAGATGAAGGCCAAGCCTATAAAGCCGAAGTCATGGACATTTGTCGTGAACGGGAGAAATTATTATTCCACACACTTGGTTTACAAGAGCCGTTAGAAGATTTAGACACCGCTTATTATTGCGAGATCAATTACGAAGACTGGACTCGCAAACGGTATGGCAATGATTTTGCGGATTATTTGAAAAAATCATGGACCGTTACCAAGGTTCTGACGAATCTCGCAGAAAAAGAACAATTGATGTTGTTAAAAGCCAATGCTTTTGGCAGTAGCGAATGGGCTGTTCGTGTCTCACTTGCGAACTTAGCCACCAATCAATACCCAGAAGTCGGCAAACGAATCATTCATCTGTCTGATGATATCCATGAGCAATGGGTGAAAAATAAATAAATTCATAAAGAGGCCGTGACAGAAGTTACTACTGGAACGCCGCTTACGCGTAAACAGAACTTGCGACAAGATTTTTGTCACAGGTTCTGTTTTATTTTTATACGAACTATTTTATAAATTGGCTGAGTAAAAACAAATCCAATTGGCTGTTTTAAAAGAAGCACTAAATGTATATAGTTGAAAAATGAGGAAACTTGAATTGGAGGAATGAATGATGAAAAAAGTAGCAACCCTCGCCGGTTCAGATGCGACTGGCGGCGGCGGTTTAGAAGCCGATTTGAAAACCTTTCAGGAATTTGGTACCTTTGGTTTTGCAGCGATCACTTCCATCGTGACCCTGAATCCAGAAAATGGCAGCCACCAGCTAACAAGTCTTGATCTGCCGTTGATTCAAGCCCAGATTGCTTCTGTTTTCGCTGGCCCAATCGACGCAATCAAAACAGGGTTACTTCCCTCCCGAGAGATTATCGAGCTGGTTTCGGATAAGTTGCCAAAACAAATTCCCATAGTCGTTGATCCTGTTATCGGCGGTAAAGGAACACAGGATTTTATTAAAAACGAGCAAGTCCAGGCTTTACGAGAAAAGTTATTGCCGCAAGCTTTGATTACCACACCAAATTTGCGTGAAGCGGGCATTCTATCTGAGTTGGGTGATCTTACTTCAGAAAAACAAATGCAGCAAGCCGCGAAAAAAATTGCGCTACTAGGCGCAAAACATGTCGTTATCAAAGGCGGCGCCCGCTTAGATGCTAAGCAAACATTGGACTTGCACTATGACGGAAGGAATTTTCATACCTACCCTCACCCCGTCATCGGTACACCTTACAACCATGGGGCCGGCTGTACCTTTGCCGCGGCAATTACTGCTCCGATTGCGAAGGGTTATCCCATTGAAGCAGCTATCAAAACAGCAATTGATTTTGTCCAAGCCGCCATCACCATGGGCGAGCAAATAAATCCCTACGTGGGGCACGTCTGGCACGGTGCTTATACCCACGCAGAAAAAAGATTGGAGTATCCGAATGACCAACGATAAAAAAATCCAAAACTTAGTACTGATTGCACTTTTTGCGGCGCTAACCTTGATTGGCACCATGATTAAAATCCCTTTGCCGACAGGCGCTTTCATCCACTTTGGTAACGCCGTGGTTCTTTTAGCCGTACTCTTAGTCGGCTATTGGCAAGGTGCTTTAGCCGGCGGCATCGGCTTCTTTACTTTTGATATTTTGAATGGCTTTGCCGCCGAAGCACCTTATTTCTTAGTTGAAAGCTTCGTTGTTGGGGCGGCAACTTATGGGGCATTTTTGATTTTCAAACGAAAACCGACCCGCATTTTCCAAATCATCGTGATTGGAATCTGTGCCGGTATCGCCAAATTTGTTATGTCCGTCATCAAGACTACTGTCATGGGAATGATCGCTGGCGCCCAATTGAAACCGGCTTTCTTCGCCGCCTTAGCAACTATGCCCGCAACCGTCATCAATATTTTTTCAACGATTTTGATTGTCAGCCTGATCTTCTTCCCGCTAAGACGTGCAATGCAGCTGATTTTCCATAATCAACCCGCTTAAATTGTGCTATAATGAGTGTCCTTGGCAGGGGCGCAAGCTTAAAACCCACAACTGAAATTGACTCTGTCGATTTCAGTTGTGGGTTTTTTCTATTATAGAAGTAATTTTTTGTATGGCTTTTCTTTTATTGTAGGATTCTGCGTATCAATTCAAAATAGTCATTAAAACTTGTACCACTGCACTCAACAGACACAAAAGTCCAATACTGCGGAAGATTCGATTGGGAGTAACACCATGTCTTCTTGATCGCGTTGCCTTCTTTTTCGTTGGGATGATGAATGAACCTAGTAAGAACAATACCCCGGCAGCCAGACTAATAATCAAAAATAAAGGCGCTTGAATGATCGAGGCCGCTTTTTTTCTGGTTATTGAGACATTTTTCTGATGTTCTTTTGACGCAGACGGCTTCTTCACGTCTTGATAACTGATAGCTACCTTTGGCAACGTTTCCTCCACCTGTTCTAAGGAAGATTTCAACACTAATTGATCGTCTTTTAAGACAAATTCCTTCTTCTGATCCTTTTTCACTACACCATTAAAATCAGTTGACAATTGAATTTCTTTCCCATTGATTGAATGCCGACCTTTAGGTAAAAGGCGTTGGTATTCATATTCACTAAAAGCTTTTTCCAGAATCGCATTTCCAAAAGTATGGCGATAATATTCGCCGTCCTGATCAGACCAGTCGCCGACACCTAAGACCACCGCAATCAAACGTGTATCTCCTCGTTTAGCCGTAGCAATATAATTAAAAGCGGCAGTTGGTCCTGAACCGGTTTTCAATCCATCTACGCCTTCAATGCCATACTTCGTTCCTGGAAGCGAGTAATTGTACGTCTCAAAGCTTTCTTCATAGGGCGTTCCCGCCATCGTAGTAACTTTTGGTTGGTTAGTAAACCCTAAGACTTCGGGATGATCTTTGACCAAATGAAAGACCATCGTCGCTAAATCTCTGGCAGTCGACCGGTTACTTCCGTTTGGATCAAATCCAGCTGGTGTATACAGCCCTTCAAAACTAGTTGCTGAAGCACCGCTACAATTGTAAAAAATCGTCTGCTTCATGCCGATCTTTTGTGCTTTTTCATTCATCCGCTGAATAAATGCTCCGGCATCATTATCAAAAACCGCATTGGCCAACATGACCGTTGCGACATTGGAAGACGGAACGGTGACCATCGTTACGAGTTCTCTTACTGGATAGTCCACACCGGCAACAATTTGACTATTGCTGATAGCATAAAGCTGACTGATGGCTTGATCCGTTTCGGTAGCTGTGATCTTCGTATCCAAGTTCAGCTTACCTGATTGAATTGCATCAAAGACTAAGAAAACCGTCATCATTTTCGAAATACTGGCGGGCTCACGCAGCATATCCGCCTGATCGTCCCAAAGAATCTGGCCGTTGGTGCCATCAATAATAATCGAAGACTTTGGTTTGTTGATCTCTAATGCTTCGGTATAGCCCGCTTCTTGGGTGATTGTAAAAATATCTTCCTCCGCAGAAACTGGCACCGCTGAACTTCCTAAACAAAGCAAAATTGCTGTCGCTAAAATTTTTTTAATCACCATACACTCTCGCTAACTTTGTAATTTTATTCTATTTTAGCATAGTCTTATTCAATTTTTATAGATGTTTCAAAGCCAACAGGAATAAACAGTTGTTATTTAAAAACAAGCCATACACGATTTTTTCTTTCCTAAACCTTCCATCTTCACTTCTATTTTCTATTTCGACAGGGACAATTATTTGATTTTCCTCCTGCGACTAATAATTATGCTTCAAATACTAAATAATTAAACAAGTTAATGGTTTTTTTTGTGTTTTATTATTTTATTTTAATGTGCTATAATTTTAATTGTTGCTTCGTTATTATGCGAAAGGAGGAGTTGCTATGACTTTTTTTGAAAAAGAATTGCCTTATCGTGTAACTTTTGATTTAGAAGAAAATCTATTTATCGTCTACTCAACCGTTACCGGACAGCAAGGAACTGGAATCACCATTGAACAAGCGATCTACGATTTAAAAAAATCAGCCTAAGGAGTGCGCGACTCAATGAATGAAGCCTATAACTAAAAGCCTCTGCTTGAAAATTGAAAGCAGAGGCTTTTTTGCGTGCTCAGCTTACATAATTGTTCGTTAATTATCCGTTAAATCCATGTCTGAGACATTTACATTCACGTTATACTATAGCCATCAAACATACGGAGGTTGAAAACATGATGAAACAACTGTTATTTCCATTCTTCGCAGCAAGTTATTTCTTAGCGCATATTACCTTGCACTTATCCCTTTATCCAATCGACTGGTTGGCACGTCTATTTACTAAGTGAGGATAGGACAATGATTGAAATTTTTAGTAATCTATTCAGCTGGATAATCGAATTTTTCGGACAATTTATCGATCTTATATGGGAATTATTAGTCTATTTATTCTCCGCTCAACTTTAAATATCACCGAGTTCTCCACGTGAGAACTCTTTTTTTCTTGACTATCCCCTGCTTTTATTAGATGATGATAAATTGAGTAAGAAAGTAGGAGAAACATGAGTATCTTAGATTTAAACGGCATCGCTCAGCAGTTCGGCGATAAAATTTTATATGAAGATTTAGAACTGCATTTAAATAAAGGGGAACATTTAGGGCTGATCGGACAAAATGGCGCTGGAAAAAGTACCTTAATCAAGATTATCACTGGTGAACAATTACCGGATGAAGGAACAATCGCTTGGCAAAAAAATATCCATGTCGGCTATTTGGACCAATACGTTGAGGTGGATCCCACCCTTTCAATCCGCGATTTTTTGAAGACCGCTTATGCGGCAGATTTTGAAAAAGAAACTCGGATCGGTGAGCTGTATATGGAATACGGTGAGTCGCTAGAAGATAAACTGCTTGAAAAAGCGGGACGGTTACAAACGGAATTAGATCAAGGAGATTTTTATCAAATTGATACCTTGATCGCTGAAATGAGCAGTGGTTTGGGACTGGATATTTTAGGAATGGATACACCTTTAGAAGATTTAAGCGGTGGACAACGTTCGAAATTGATCTTGGCGAAACTATTGCTGGAAAAACCTGATGTGTTGATTTTAGATGAACCTACGAATCACTTAGATGATGAACACGTAGCGTGGTTGAGTCAATTTTTACAAGACTTTGTTGGAACCTTTGTCGTGATCTCTCATGACCGAGACTTCTTGAACCAGATCACCACCCATATCGCTGACATTGAATTTGGTAAGCTCACCAAATACACGGGAAACTTGACAAAAGCCTTGAAACAAAAGGAACAATTCCAGGAAACCTATATGAAGCAATATGCTTCCCAGAAGAAGCAAATCGAAAAAACGGAAGCCTATATTCGAAAATATAAAGCCGGTTCCCGTTCTACGATGGCGAAAAGTCGGCAAAAACAGCTGGATAAAGTGGAGCGTTTAACTCCGCCATCTACTAACGCCACCGCGCAATTTGATTTCCCTTATTCACCCATCGTAACGACCTTAGCTTTAGAAACAACCAATTTAGAAATTGGCTACCAGCGACCCCTCTTACCACCGATCAATATCACTTTGCGTTATGGGGAGAAAGTTGCAATTCGTGGGTTTAACGGAATCGGGAAATCGACTTTATTGAAAACCTTGATTGGTGCCCTCCCACAGTTGGAAGGGGAATTTCATTTTCCTGCGAATACAAAAGTGAATTATTTCGAACAAGATCTTCAATGGGAAAATCCTTTCCAGACGCCTTTACAATATTTAAGCGATCATTTTCCTAAAGAAGGCGTCAAAGAATTGCGAAAGCACTTGGCTCGTGCTGGTCTGCCAAATCAGTTGGCTCAAGAACCCTTAAGCACCCTAAGCGGTGGTGAACAAACCAAAGTTAAGCTGTGTCAAATGACGATGCAAAAAGGCAATTTGTTGATTTTGGATGAACCGACCAATCATATCGACCAAAGGACAAAGGACAGCTTACAAAAAAGCTTAGCCAATTTCGAGGGTACCGTTATTGTCGTTTCCCACGAAGAAAGCTTTTATCAAGATTGGACCGATCGTGTCATTGAAATCAGTCAATAAGAAAGGTTTTCGCAAAGCCGGGCATGGATGTCCCTGCTGGAAAGCGATTGATTCATTTTAAAATTTTATCCTTTCTTTATAGAGTTAAAAAAGTTTGCGCTACGTCTTTTCAGACGTACGGGCAAACTTTTTTTCATTTCCATTGAATTTTCCGAATCTCTTCTGTTGTTAATCCAAAAACGGCGCAATGTTGAACCACTCGTTTGGCTAAATCAGGAACCGTTACTCCTTCTCTAACCAAAATATCAACTCCTGCCGGCGTGACTAGTGACGGCGCAAAGCGAATCACTAAGACATCGCCTTTGATTGTCACGACCTCCCAGCGACTTTTCAAAATTTTCAACAGTCCGTTTCCCCGCCAAAGAAACGCTTTCTTTATTTGGTAATCCACGCCTTTGATTTGTTTTGTCTTACCTTTTTTCTCATACTCGACTAAGTCCAAAAGTTTCAATGGTTCTTTTTCTAATACACGATACGTAATCCTAGGCGTATTTCTCTTGTTAGACAGCCACATCGGAAACGTAGTCCCTTTGATGAACCAAGTGCCCGGTAACTGTTTTCTGAATTGATCCATAGCTTCTCCACCTTTTTCTTTTACTTTAAAGAAATTTATGTTCAAATAAAAGAAATATGCTCTTTTATTTTGAGCAAAACGCCACATTTACAAAAAAGTTTAGGCGCGCCGAATATTTTTCTTTTATTTTCCTAGATTTGGGTGTATGATTGCTTCGTAGAAAAGTTTAATAGAAAGGTGGGAATCTCTTGAGCAAAGAAAAAAATCCCATTTTGAAACATACAAACGGACTGTCCCTTGAAGAAGTCAATGGTACTGTCGAAGTACCAAAAGGAAAAAGTTTTTGGCGCACACTGCTGGCCTACTCAGGTCCTGGTGCTTTAGTTGCCGTTGGTTACATGGATCCAGGAAATTGGTCCACTTCCATCACTGGTGGACAAAATTTTCAATACTTATTGATGTCTGTTATCTTACTTTCCAGTTTAGTGGCGATGCTCTTGCAATATATGGCCGCAAAATTAGGAATCGTCACCCAGATGGACTTAGCCCAAGCGATTCGGGCTCGGACGAGTAAAGCGCTTGGTATCGTCCTTTGGATCTTAACCGAGTTGGCTATCATGGCCACCGATATCGCAGAAGTTATCGGTGCGGCGATCGCCTTGTACCTCCTCTTTAATATCCCTTTAGTGATCGCAGTGTTCATCACGGTCTTTGATGTTTTAGTCTTATTGTTACTGACAAAAATTGGTTTTCGAAAAATTGAAGCTATCGTCGTCTGCTTGATTTTTGTTATTTTGTTCGTGTTTGTCTATCAAGTCGCTTTATCGGATCCAAACTGGGGTGAAATGATCAAAGGCTTCGTCCCAACACACGAAACGTTTGCGAAATCCCCTGCTATTGGTGGGCAAACACCTTTAACTGGTGCGCTTGGAATCATTGGTGCAACGGTGATGCCCCACAATTTATATCTTCACTCGGCAGTCTCACAAACGCGTAAGATCAATCATGCTGATGAAGAAGAAGTCGCAAGCGCCGTTCGTTTTACAACATGGGATTCTAATATCCAATTGTCAATGGCGTTTATAGTCAACGCGTTGCTTTTGATCATGGGTGTGGCGGTCTTTAAAACGGGAACCGTCAAAGACCCTTCTTTCTTCGGCTTATATGAAGCCTTATCAAATCCAGCGACTATGAGCAACAGCCTTTTAATGGGCGTTGCCAAGACCGGCTTGTTATCCACCCTTTTCGCCGTCGCATTGTTGGCCTCAGGTCAAAACTCAACGATCACCGGAACCTTAACTGGACAAGTCATTATGGAAGGCTTCATTCATATGCGAATGCCAATTTGGTTGCGGCGCTTAGTCACTCGTTTGATTTCGGTTGTCCCTGTTATGATTTGTGTCCTGCTCTTTAGTGGAAAAGGCGTCATCGAGGAACACGAGGCGTTGAATAATTTGATGAATAACTCGCAAGTCTTTTTAGCCTTTGCTTTACCATTTTCGATGTTACCCTTGTTGATGATGACCAACAGTACCGCAGAAATGGGGGCTCGTTTCAAAAATAAAAAAATTATACAATTACTGGGCTGGATCGCTGTAATCGGGTTGACCTATTTGAATCTCATTGGTTTGCCAAGTCAAATCGAAGGCTTTTTCGGTGATAATCCTAGCGCCATGGAAATTATGACTGCTGATACAATCGCTTATCTCTTAATCGCCGCTGTCTTAGCACTCTTAGCTTGGACGATCGTTGAACTCCATCGTGGCAATAAGCGAGTTGCTGCGGCGAACGCAGAACTAGTAGAGGAAGAATTTTCCGAAAACTAACTCGTAGAAAGACATCTAAACCGATGCACTCCTCTTTTCTACTGTGGAAAGAGAAGCGCATCGGTTTTTAATCTAGATATACCCGTTGATATTCGCTTTTTTTGCTTAGGAAAACAATTGGTGATCGTTCAGCCGATACGTTTCTTAAGCTTTAATAAAATGGGGACCGCCTGGTATCAACGGCTCGTTTCCTATCTCTTCCGTGAATAAAACAAAATTTACAGCCTTTATTCACTCATTGATAGCCTTACCACGGATCCCAAAATACTATTTTCTCGCCTGCTTTTCCTTTTCATCTTAACAAACTCTCTCATTCGATCACGAAGCTTTTCTTTAGGAGAGCATAATTTCCATAAAAATGCTAAAATTAAGGGAAGTCTTTTTTTATCGAAAGGAGTGATTTTTTTGGAAGAATACCGTGGTCTATTAGAAAAAACCATTCTATTACAAGAAAAACCAATTATGATGTCTTTACTCATCATGAGTGACGGCGAAAATAAAACCGAAGTGTTGATTAAAGACCGCTATCTCTCAAGTTACGTTTTCCGGTTGCCGGATAATAAATATATGATCCATATCGCTGGCCGCCGTAATAAGCGCAATCAGCTAGTGGCGAAGCATTTTGAAATTATGAATCCTGATGAATACATCAAGATCATTGGGGCTCCTGAATAACACCTCAAAAAGAGTTAGAATAGAGGAACGCATTTGACTAAAAAAACTAAACTAGTTGCGGTGATCTTGCTTGCCGCAGCTAGTTTCGCTGTCTACAGCATGAAACAAGCACCAGACACTCCAGAAAAGCCCACTCCTACTGTTCAAGTAACCGTAAAGGATCAAAGAGAGTTGGCGGCACTAAACTACTCCGGCACGCAAACGATTGAGCTCAATCAAAACAAGCCCACCTTTACTAAAGACGAACTTACGCTAACCAATGGACCCTGGGAAAGATATGGCGATTTGGATCATTTGAATCGAGCCACCTCCGCTGAAGCTCTGCTAAATAAAAAGCTGATGCCGACAGAAAAACGTGGAGAGATCGCCAGCGTTACGCCCACTGGTTGGCACAATAAAAAAATCAATGGCCAATATCTCTACAATCGTTCTCATTTGATTGGTTATCAATTGACGGGGCAAAATGCGAATTGGAAAAATTTGATCACTGGCACACGACAACTCAACAGCCCAGAAATGCTGCGCTTTGAGATGGATATTCGTTATTACCTAGAGAAAAGCCCCAAGAACTATGTCCGCTATTCTGTCACACCAATTTTCCGTAACGAAGAGCTACTAGCGCGAGGCGTCCATATGATGGCTCAGTCAATCGATAGTGAGGCGGTCCAATTTAATGTCTATATTTTCAACGTACAAAAAGGCGTCAACTTGAATTACGCAGACGGAACAAGTACAGTGTCTACTACGGTCAACAGTTCCAGTTCAGAGAATCCAGCCAAACAATACGTAGATGAAAACGGCAAAGGCTTAATCAAAGGGTCAAACAGCGGCGTCTATCACCTACCTGGCAGTAAATATTATGACAACACAACGAATCCGAAAGCTTGGTTCAAAACCATCGAAGAAGCAAAAAAAGCTGGCTATCGACCAGCAAAATAATGAAGGAACTGCCCTATTCATTAGGGTAGTTTTTTTATTTTTTCTGTCCCACCTAGTTAAAATAACTTCCAAGTGACATTTTTGTTAGGTCTAGATAGGTCTTTCGGCTGATTTTATCCGTTATTAAAATTGATAGTCTGTATATAGAAAGTTTGAAAGGAAAGGTAATTTGACTATGATAAAAAAACTAATCGGACTATTTGCAGGAGTATTCATTTTATTATTCGGAGCATCCATTTACTCGAAGAATTCTTCTAGCGAAGTCGCAGCACTCTTAGATCAACTTAATCCCCTCGTTCCAAAAAGTGAGCTTTACGTGAAAACAACGACACCTCAGTCTGTCAATGGCTACGGTACCGCGAGCTACGAACAATTAGCCGCTGATAAAAACGGCAACACCCGCACGATCCAATTCAACGGACTCTCAGAATTGAAAACCGATCGCTACTTAAAATTATCCAACAAAGGCGCTCATATCGAAACCTATGAAGAAGTCCATCGTGAGCAAGTACCGGAACAGGCATTGAAAGAAATTGATGCAAAGAGATAAAAAAATCAGTGGACTAAATAAATCGCTACCCAAAAAGAGAATCGCGAGCGATTCTCTTTTTTTATAAATAGGGCGCAAGTCTGATAGACATCCCATACTATGTAATGTATAGTATAAGGCATAGAGAGGTGTTGTTCATGGATAGCCAATTGAAAAAGGGCTTGATTGAGTATTGCATCTTGGCGTCACTAGTCGAGCATGATTCCTATGGCTATCAAATCGTCAAGGATATCCATTCCCATATCGAGATTACTGAATCGACCCTCTATCCGATTTTAAAACGGTTAGAGACAAATAAACAGGTGACTACGTATTCAAAGATTCATAACGGACGTTTGCGAAAGTATTACCACCTAACGGACCTGGGGATCGCCAGTATTCAAAAATTTTTACAGGAATGGCAGGATGTTGAAGCAATACATCAATTTATCAGAAGGAGTATTGAAGTATGAATCGAGTAGAATTTATCAAAGAATTAAGCAATTATTTAGCCTATGAGGTTCGCCCCAGCGAAGTCCATCGCCTGATCGAATACTACGATGAAATGATTTTAGACTTGATGGAAGATGGCTATTCCGAAAAACAAGCGGTCGCTAAATTAGGTGATCCCCAGCAGCTTGCTTATGAAGCGGCAGGTATTCCTACAGAGGTTCGCGTCCCCCGCAAATTGAATTGGCTATGGATTACGTTATTGATCATCGGCTTTCCACTTTGGGGTAGCTTGGCGTTAGCAGGGTTTCTGATTTTATTCAGCATCGATCTTTTGATCTGGTGTATTCCTTTTACGGGCACCTGTTTGGCAGCCGGTACGATCATTGGCGGTGTGGCCGCTGCGTTGACCAGTCCTTTCGTCCTTTTTGATTCTATTTTCATGGGCATTACTCAACTCGGTGTCGGCATGTTGCTGTTTGGCGGCGGACTTTTATGTATGTGGCTGACTTATAAATTCAGCGCGGTCTTCATCAATATGCATCAAAATTTGATGCGGTTGATCCGGCGAAATATTTTCCAAAGAAAGGTCGTACAAGTATGAAAAGTAAATTATTATTGCCAAAAGTCGCTACCTATTTAATTAGCGGTGGGCTTTTATTGATCCTTTTAGGCTATGCACTATCAGGCTTTTCTCCTGATCGCTATACGGACTATGATGCCCATCACTGGTATAACGTCATCAATATTTATAGCGAATAAATACATCCGAGTCCTGTTTGGGATTCGGATGTGTTTTTGTTCTTCGCATTAAAGAGTTCGTATTTTTCTATGGATTTTTAAAATACGTTATCAAAGACCTTCCACCGCCCCTTTATACCACCGCGTTCTCTCCACTCTTTTTTTGTGATACAATAAAAAACAACTTTTAGCGTAAGGAGCTGACGAATAATGAACAAGCTTACACTGGTTTTACCTACTAAAGAACACGAAAAGCAGCTTTTGGATTATGTGCAGGAACATCGTGAAATTGGTGAAGAACATCTGCACGGCGCTTCGTTACTTGAGGAAAGCCCCAATTATGATGATTGGCTAGAACGTATAGCAGCCGCGTCCGATCCGACGATCATCAACCCTGACTGGGTGACCGCAACGACCTTCCTAGCGGTTCGAACAGAAGATCAAAAAATCGTCGGTATCATTAATATTCGTCATTTTCTAAATGATTTTCTACGAAATTATGGCGGCCATATCGGTTATGGGGTTCGACCAAGTGAACGGCAAAAGGGCTACGCCGGCGAAATGCTTCGCCGAGGGTTGCTTTTTTGCAACTCCATCGGCTTAGAAAAAGTCATGATTACTTGTACTAAAAACAACATCGCCTCCCGAAAAACGATCCTCAGCGCTGGCGGTGTGTTAGAACGGGAATTTCTTCATACAGATGGCGAATGGGTTCAAGTCTACTGGATCGAGCTTGGTGAATAATGCTCATAGCATAGCGTCCAACTGGCTAGGATGCTAAAATAAAGCGAGGTACCATCAGAAAGGATGCGGGGACGATGACGGACGGACTTAAAAATCACGATTATGCTTTTCGTAAGCTACAAAATGCCAATTTTCATCATCTGACGTTTAAGCAAGTTGCTTTTTCCAATGCGGATTTGACTGGTGCCGACCTAAGCAATTGTTTGTGTATTGACTGTGATTTTTCAGAAGCAATTTTAAAAAATGCCGATCTACAAGGAACCAATTTTCAACACTGCAATTTGCGAGGTGCAGACATTTCCGGCGCGAATCTTTTTTCCGCCATGCTTGAAACCGCCGATTTAACTGATGTCCGCTATGATGAGCAGACGCAGTATTTTGCGATGCATTGCCCTGAAGAAGGAGCCTTCATTGCTTACAAGGAGTGCTTGAATTATCGGATCGTTCAGCTTCTAGTTCCGGTCGATGCCCGCCGTTCATCAGCTACTAACACCACCTGTCGTTGCGACAAAGCTAAGGTGTTATCGATCAAGGATAAATTTACAAAGACTTCTTACAACGAGGCAATTTCCTATGTCGATGCTAACTTTATTTATCGGACAGGCGAATGGGGCTTAGCTGAAAATTATAACCCCAATCGTTGGGTCGATTCCACCGGCGGTATCCACTTTTGGATGACTTGGAAGGAAGCCTGTGGATATATGTAGAAAAAATCTCCGGCATCTATGATTGGTTAGAACGGTACATAATGAAGTCGACAATATACTTCATTGACAGTTTTTGGTTTGGTAAAAAATGCTTCCGCTTGCCATTACCACGCCATTCGATATGTTTTTAGTCCTGAGCCAAAGAACATAGATGTTTGGGTGCTCATTTTGAACGATTCTCAGTGACTTGAAAGATCAGGTTTAGCCACAACTGAAAACTTTAATAAGAAACAAAATCCAAAACGCAGGCAGTTTTTGAGCAATCGTGAGATATGCACACTGGTTGTTTCAACAAAAAACTCAGCGTACAATGCGCGTATTCTATGATCCAGTAACGAGCCATAACAAAGTAAAAAAATGACAGAAAAAGCCGATGTTGATCCACGAGCGTTTTCAAACGCATCAAGAGAAGAAATCGAAAAACATGAAGGACATGCATTTTATTCCGTAAAAGCAGTGAAGCCTGCTGTTTCATGTCTCGCTAGTTTTGTTTCATTAGATTAATTTTCTATCGGTTCGAACATATTTTTCTACAAAATCGCTTTGTGAGATAGGAGCGTGACGCATGAAAAAGTAATTTTCTTGTTCACTCATCCTTTTATTTCTCGAAAGTGCACTCCAAAAAAAAGGCATCGTCCAAACCAACTTGACTAATCACATTAGGATAACAAAAAAGTGATGACAGAACTTCATTCATTCTGTCATCGCTTTGAAAGTATTTATCCATCATTCTTTGGTTACACAGAGTCGAAATTCTTATTTTTAAAACCCCTTGCATTTTCGTAGGGTTGCTTTTTCATTCAAAATTCTGAACAAAACAATAAGCAAAATGATACAACAGTGTCCATAGATCCGACCAGATCCGCGGATCTTTCTGCGTCAATTCATGAATGCGTTCAATCCTATAATTCAACGTATTCCGATGAATATGCAGTTGTTCTGCCCCTGCCTTCACATTAGTGCTATTATTAGCAAAGCAAATCAACGTATCGTAATACTCGCCATAAATATCCGTTACTTTTCTGATTAATTGCCGATCGATTTCAATTGGAAAGTCAAACAGTCGAGCAAAATAGTGATCGCTTGTGAAGATCGGTTGATTAGCCGGTTGCTGAAAGAAATAAAGATACTTAAACGTATTCTCTACATCTCTTATTAATTGTCCCACGTTCATTTTTTCTTCACTGATAATCAGCATCTCTGATTCTTCTGGCGCTACCTCCAGCTCGGCATCAATAAAGGTGATATACCTTCCATGCCATTCAAAAATTTCATGCAATGGAAAATATTTTCTCAATACTTCTTGTTTGGTCGACAATATACATCGGTTCGCTCGTAGCAAATTAACTCCGTAGTCTTCTATCGCACTTGTCATCAATGCCTCACTGTAATAACCCTTTGCATTTAAAAGCTCGTTTAAGAAATTGGTGCGTTGACGTAGTTTTTTCTCTTTTTTACTAAATTCATTCAGTTCTTCGACAAGTAGGAGTACGATTGATTTCACTAGTTTGGTGAAGGGGCGAACTTCATCAGGTTCTCCGGAAATTCCCACTACCCCCAATAGTTCACCATTCAATAAAATCGGTTCGTTGGTCCCTCTTTTTTCCAGCGATGTATCTTTGAACACTTCAACCATTTTTCTTTGGGCAATTGCTCGTTCCGCGCCCCGATGTCGTTCCCCGATTCGTTGTTCCTTCCCACTCGCAATGATATAACCCTGTTCATTCATGATATTGATGTTATAAGGAATATCCGACATCAATTTTTGAACGATCATATTCGCTTGTTCCTTTGTCAACAACGTGCTCATCATCCATCCATCCTAAACATACTTATTGTACTAATAGTGTAACGAACTTTGTGCAAATGACAATGAATTCAACTTTACTTAGTAATTAACACGCGTGTAATATTTTCAACCGTTCGCATTAAATTTTCTTCACCTGACAGTAACGCTTCATCCAGCGTACTGGCTTTTGCTAAAATACCAAAAATCGCAGTCATTCCTTCTTCGTAAAGAACTTCCACCTGTTCTCCGATATAACCAGCGCAAGCGAAGACGGGCTTGTCATATTTTTTTGCAATTTTTGCGACACCATAAGGCGCTTTACCAAACTTTGTTTGAAAGTCCATGCCGCCCTCTCCAGTAAAAACATAGTCGGCTTGACTAATTTTTTCGGCTAGATGAGTCAACTCAGTTACAATATTCACACCTGACTGCATACTCGCTTCCGTAAATACCAATAACCCTGCACCCAATCCACCTGCTGCTCCCGCACCGGGGCGATCTACGATATCAATTCCCAAATCTTGTTCGATAATCGTTGCATAATGAGTGAGATTTTTATCCAATTCGTCCACCATCTCCTTAGTGGCTCCTTTTTGTGGTCCAAACACTTGGGAGGCACCTTTGGGTCCAACTAATGGATTGGTCACATCGCTTGCGATAATTATTTCCGTATCTTTTACTCGTGGGTCCAGATCACTCAAATCGATTTTTGCTAGTTTTCCCAGCGAGCCACCTCCGACCGCTAATTCATGACCAGCTTTATCTAAAAAATGTGCGCCGAGTGCTTGTGCCATCCCAGCACCCCCATCATTGGTCACGCTACCGCCAATCCCAATGATAATCTTTTCCACGCCCTGGTCTAAAGCTGCTAAGATCATTTCCCCAGTCCCATAAGTAGACGTGAGCAATGGATTACGTTTTTCTTTGCTCAATAATTCGATTCCATTGGCTTTTGCCATTTCCATTACTGCGGTTTTTTTATCAGCCAATAATCCAAAATAGGTTTTTACTTTTTCTGACGGGATCGGTCCGGAAACTTCTACATCAACCATCGTTCCTTGACTTCCATCAACTAGGGCATCGACCGTTCCTTCGCCTCCATCAGCCATTGGAACTTGGATAATTTCCGCTTCAGGCAAGACTTTTCGGATGCCACGCGCCATTGCTTCACAAGCTGTTTTGGCACTCATACTTTCTTTAAATGAATCTGGAGCTAATACAAAAGTTTTTTTCATCATTATTCCCCTTGCTTCTGCTTAGAAACCATTTTGATTTCATTATTTTAATATAAATCCGTATAAAATCGTAGCAACAATTGTCATTACACCACCAATACACATTTCGTAAGGAATAACTTTCATCCGTTCTTTGATCGACATATGCATGCTGTTGGCAGTAATATGAAAATAGTTTCCTTGAGGAACACTATCAATGACAGTTGCACCAGTATGAACCATGACCGCTGCAGCTACTGAAGATGTCCCGGTTGCTAAAATTGCGTGGCCAAATGATCCTGTCGCTAAAATTACTGCGGTCGAAGTCGAACCTACCGCTAATCCCATCAAAATCCCAGAGATAGGTGCTAAGAATGTCCCAGAGATTCCTGTAATAGAAATCAAATGAACAACTTGTTTCGAAAGATCAGAGACTGAAATCAATCCCGCAATCGCTCCCGCACCAATTAAAATCAATACGGTATCCGTCACACGATAAATTCCCGCTTTCGAGTATTCACGGATTTGATGTGCACGACCCATTGCAATCGTTCCTACGATTGAAGCAAAAGGTAAAATATACATCGCATCAACCTTTATGTCTGCCAACAATTGAATATGCAACATTGTTCCGATTGGATTAATCAATAATAGAACGATCGATAGTACCGGAGCAATCAATGCCTTACTTAAGGGCAACAGTTCTTTTTTTTCTTCTTTGCCAATATCACTATCTTGAACCATTGCACCCTTCTTTTTGATCAAACCAGCAATCACAACAGCTGTAATCAACCCAAAAACAGCTGGAATAAAACCGGCAATCATCACACTACTCAAATCCAGCTTGAAACCATTGGCTGCTGCAATCGTGTTGGGATTCGGAGAAATAATGTTTCCCGCTTTTCCGCCACCAGACAAAGCAGTCAATAAAGCCAACTTACTTATTCCAGTCTGTTTCCCTACCGAAAGAGCGATCGGCGCTACAATCAGAACGGCTACAGGAATAAAAACCCCTACTGCCGTAATGACCATCGTAGACAACGCTAAAGACAATATTGCTTTATTGGCTCCCAGCTTGCTAACAATTGCCTGAGCAATTGATTCGGCTGCGCCAGACTCCATCATCACACCCGCTAACATTCCGGCTGCCAATACTCGGATGGCTGTTCCCATGATACTTTGTGTACCACTAATCAATATATTTACTGTATCACTTAGAGAAGCACCCCCGATTAAACAACCTACGATTGCCCCTAAAAACAACGAATAAACCGGATTCATTTTTCTTAAAATCAAAAAAATTGCGAAAAGTAAACCAATAATTGCCGCATACCACGGTATAACAACAGTTGCCATGTGAAACATCTCCTTTTTTTGTTTACGTTTCCATTCTACCAATTTACTTTCCAAATAAAATTGGTAGATTTACAACTTTAGTTGTGCATCTGCACAGAATAAAGGGGCGGAAAAGCAAGCAGTCGTCTGATTAACTAGAAATCGTTTCACACCAAACAATTGACAAAAAAGGATTGTGACAAGTCAACAAAAGACTTTCACAATCCCGTTTCTTTATTATAGTTGAAAAATATGATTGATCTCTTCTACACCTTTTCTATAAACCCTTTTTCCCAAAAAAAGGCAAGAATTTTGGTGTTTGGTTCGCATACTCACGATAACCAGCTTTTTTCCGGTTTTTCTTTTCTAGTAAGGGCACTCCTGAAACGAACAGCAATAATAACGTGATCGTGACTGGACCAATGATCCCCCAAAGATTGCGCCATTGCGTCAAACTGATCAGAAAAATCCCCCACCAGCTAAGGGCCTCCCCAAAATAGTTAGGATGCCGGGTCAACGACCAAAGCCCCGTAGTTAACAGTTTGCCTTGATTATTGGAATTTTTTTTGAACAACGTCAACTGGTAATCCCCAATCGTTTCAAAACCAAAGCCCACTAGCCAAACAAGTATACCTAAGCTATTCCACCAATGAAACGCGTCATTACTACTCGTCATCGTCAAAAAAATCGGTAATGCAACGATACTTAACAAAACACCCTGTAAAACAAAAACGTTCAAGAAAGCCTTTAGCTTCGCAAAGTGATTCCCCCAGCGTTTTCGCATATTGACGTAGCGATAATCTTCTGGTTTACCAATATTGCGTTTGGCTAAGTGGAAAAAGAGCCGCAAGCCCCAGATCGTCACTAATCCCAACACCCAAAAAGCCGCTGTCGTTTTTTCTGGCATCAATAAAAATCCCGTCACAGCGACCAGTACAAAACCGATTCCCCAAGCGATATCAACGATGGAGTTATTATGCAGTGTTTGAGCAATAAAAAACAAAACGGTAAAATAAAGAAACAAAATAATCAGAATAATCGCGACCATTAGTTCACCTCTCCCTCTTCCAATTCATAAGCTACCGCCACGCTGCCACCACCAGCACTCATAGCCACCACGGTGGAAACGTCGGTGATAAAGCTTGGTGCAAAGCCTAGCTTATTTTGTAATTCTTGACCCCAACGCTGTGCCTTCGCCAGCTCGTCGGCATGAATCAGCGCATAACGCTTGATTACCTTTTCTTCATTTGCTTTAACCACTTCGGTCAAAATTTTCTTTTCATTTCCCGCCTGGCTAAAAGCAAAATTACTTAGTTTGCCTTCCCCTAAAGGATCTAAGCTAACGATTGGCTTCAAGTTGACTGTCTTAGCCAGCCGTCCAACAACTTGAGGGATCCTCCCTGACTGAATCATAGGATTCAGGTCATCGACACTAACTAAGATATTCATCTGATCTCTTTTCGTTAAAACGGCTGCAACGATTTCATCAAAGGATCGTCCTGCTTGAATCCATTCATTCGCCGCCATGACTAGCAAACCCTGTGCCGCAGAATTTTGATGAGAATCGACGACTTCAATGCGGGTTCCGCTTCTGCGTTTCGCCGCTTCTTTAACGGTATGAAAGGTTCCACTGAGCTTGCCAGCGACAGTGATCACTAAAATTGCTTCATAGCGTGTTTCCAAAAATGAAAAAAGATTTTCCACCGTTTTCAAAGTTGGTTGTGAACTAGTAGCTGCTGTTCGCTGATCCATTGCTAAAAACTGATCGCTTTGAATCGTGATTTTGTCAATATAACTCGTTTCGCCAATCAAAATATTCATCGGTAGCACATGGATTTGGTTATTTAACAAATATTCTGCTGGTAAATCGGCGATAGAATCGGTTACTAAAGCAATTGGCGCTTTTCTTTGCTTATTTACTTGATATTGTAGCAGCATATCGTCGGCCTTTTGCTGAATCGGTTGACCAACTATGCTTAAATACGCCAAGACTTCAGCCGGTTTGTTTGTGTGAATATGAATACGAGCTTTTCCCCTGTTCACCGCTATCACTAGGGAATCGCCGAAATCTTTCAACTGTTCCTGCAAGTCATGCTTTGATAATTGAACCTGATCCAATAAAATTTCTGTACAATAGCGTTCAGTAGGCTCCGTTACATGGGCATGATTCTCTTTGCTATAGTCAAGTGTGATTTTTTGTTGCTTCACTTCTGGCTGCAAATCATTTTTTGCCACAAATGCATGCGTAAAGCCCTCAATGAAAAAATAAAAACCTTGCGCGCCAGCATCTACTACTTGGTTCTTTTTTAAGACCTTTAGTTGATTTGGCGTATTTTCCAATGCGGTTTTAGCTGTTAGTAAGGCGTTTGACAATAAATTTTCTAAATTGGGTTCACCATTACTTAAAGCTTCCGCCCATGAACGAATTACCGTAATAATCGTGCCTTCTACCGGCCGTTCGATTGCCTGATAAGCTTCGGTGATGGCGACTTTCACACTTTCTAAGAAGCTTTTGACTGAGTCAGTTTCTTCTAACTTTAATAGATGATTGTAAATACCATTAAAATATTGTGCGAAAATAATCCCAGAATTCCCGCGAGCACCAATCAGCGAGGCATCAGCGACTTTTTCAAAAACTTCAATCACCGTCTGACTTTCATCTGTCGTTTCTTCCAAGATCGCCTGCATTAAAGAAGCCAAGTTACTACCGGTATCCCCGTCTGAAACAGGGAATACATTAATCTGATTCAATCGCTGCTTATGCTGGATCAGTTGAAGCGCCCCTTGTTGAAAAGCCAAACGTAATTTTTTTGGATCGATTGATTGATTCACTTGTGTCATCTCCATCCCAATTACCTCCAATTAAAATGCTGAGCAACAAAGACGGTCATTCCTGAGACCGCTGCCGTTACAGAGGTTCCCCAAATTAGATCCACCACTGTTACTCGGATCGGCCAATTAGCGATCGTAGCTAAATTGGTCAGATCGTAAGTGCCGTAGCACAGCAGGCCTAAAAAGCCTCCTGCGGCGATCGCATACAACAAACTATTTTTTTCCAAGGCAGGATTAATGACAAAAAACAATATTCCTAATAAATAAATCAGATAAAAAATTGCTGCTGGACCAAACCTCGTTTGCCCCATTAAATTTCCCAGATATTGTTGATACATTTTCCGCGCCAATACTAACAGCCAAAAAAAATCTAACACCAAAAAGGAGACTGCTGCGACACCACCTATTTTTAACCAAGAAATCATGCTTATTCCCCCCAGATTTATTTTTTGTTTATCGATTGATAAGTTAAGCTTAACATAACCATTATACTTGAGAAATAATCCCGCTCGGCCTATTCAGTTAAGGATTCAAAAAAGGATGAGCGCCCTGTCAGCTGTCATCCTTATACCCATCACTATTCACTTAAACGTAGTAAATCAATTTTCTCCTCACGCAAGAAAAAAATGAATTTCCCTTCGTCTATTTTATCACTCAAACAAGTTTCGATTAAGCCTTGCACTTTATGAATAATCTGAACAGGTAGCAACGCATCGATCACCGCTACCGGAAAACGATCCGGCACATTCTTCACCAAACAAGTCGTGATCAGCCCGTCGTATTTCTTAATCTCCTGCCAAAAATCAACATCATCATGATTCCGATACTCAAATTGATGCAGCTCAAAGTTGCCGTGACAACTTTGGCGAATATATTCCATTAAATGTTGTTCCTCCAAACGCATCACATCTCCAATAAACAGAAAATGCAGCTTCCGGTTCTGTAACTCGATGATGTCCGCGCTACCCTTCACCAAGGTCACCAACAAATAGACATAATAGTCCACCGCCTCCTTAGGAACAAATGAATACGCCTCAATAAAGTCCCGAACAAGTCTAAAGACCTTTGCCGTCGTACTAGTATAATCCTTTGACAATTCCTCAATGAAACGTTTTCGTGGGTTTCTCAAATCAATGATCAGTTCTTTTTTCTTATAAAAAGGATAGAAGTAAACAGTCAAAATCCGAGCAATTTCATCAATCATGGATGGATTGAGGGCATGAGCCATCAGCTCATTAAATTGCCTCACTAGAAAACGATGCCCCTCAAACATTTCACCATATTTTCGATTTTCCGCAACAGCCTGCGTCTGGTGAGTATCATTCAAGACACACGCATCGGAAAAAGAGCGCCAATTAATATCTCGGAACACGTCATCTGTCACCTCAAGCGAAAACACCTCCGTCACCATTTCCTTAAAAGCGGTCAAACCTTCGATCGTAGGGAATTTCAGACAATTGCTCCTCAGTTCTGACTGCGGGAAACTATGACCATTTTTTATCCGCCATAAGCTAATGATCGCCCGAAAGACCGCGTCCTTTTGAAATAAATAACGATCTCGATACTCGTTGATCTCTAGAAAATTCAGAATCATCTTCGAGACGGTCAGTAGCTGGTTCTCAGTTAGTTTAGGAAAACGGATCTCAAAACCCGATTCTTTTTCACTGAAATAACTATGATAAAATTCACGAATCAGCAGTTCATCGCCCTCTAACCTCAAGGGGCGGTGGCACAAACGAATCCCAATCTTCTTAAACACCTTCCCGATTCGTTTTAGATAACGTTGTACGTTAGAAGAGCTGGTAAACATTTGTTCAGCCATCGTAACAATCCCATGAGACTCCTCGTAAAGCAGTTCTTCAATTAATTTGTATTCAAACGAATTAGCCAAAATATCACTGTAAAGCGAACGAATATTAGCATGCTGGGTTGTTTTCAACCAGTACAATCCTTTGTATTTTATAATCTGCAAATTCGACTGTCGCTCATTGATCGATTTGACATCCTTCAATAAGGAAGTCATTGAACAGGCCAGTACGCCTAGCAACTGATCACTAGAGGCTGCACCATCAGGGCTATAATAAATCGCTTCGACTAATTGTAAATGACGTTTGGTACTTGGACTCAATAAATCACGAAAATCCATCTCGCTTTCCCCCACTTTCAAATTACGCCTTACTGAAGACTTCGTAATCAATAGTAAATAAATTTTTGCTGAAAAGATTCTTATTATTCTATTTTACACAAAAAAATTTTTACATTTTTTCAAAATAATTGTTGCTACGTGTTCTTTTACATTGTCAAAATTTTAAATTATTCTTTTATTGAATAGTTAAATAGAAAATACAATACATCCATTTCTGTTTTTTATTCATTTTGACACCATTTAAAAAAATAAAATGACTATTCAAAAAGGCATTTTTAAATAAAGAAAGTGACTAACCTGGAGGCTGTTCTAATCCAAGCATAGCCTGACCTGCATCCCACAAGCGAACACATAAAAATAATTAATTCGCCCGTCTCTTTCAATTCATTTACAAATTGAATTATTTCGGTAACCTGATAAAATAGGGTTTGAAGATGAACTTGAAGGAGCAAACGAATGGATGACCAGGAATTAAATATTGCCCTAACCAATAAATATATGGAGCTAAACAGTTTATTCACACAATTCTTTCGGGAAAATTCACGCGGACCGATTAAATTTGAGAATCGCAACCGCGGACAAGGACAGATTTTAACTATTATTCGCAATCATGGGACGATTACACAAAAAGACTTAGTCAACCAGTTAGATATGCGGCCTCAATCCGCCTCAGAGATGATTCGCAAGTTAGAAAAAAAAGAATACATCACACGAGAGAAATCCGAAGCGGATAAACGAGTGATGAACATCCATTTAACGAGTCGCGGTAAAGTCGCCGCCCAACAAAGTGACGACTTTCGTCCGATTGTTTTAGAAGCCTTGACCCACGAGGAAAAGGAGCAATTCGATCACATTATGAATAAATTGATCGCTGAGTTGGAACCACAAGTCAAACACAAGCCAAGATCACTTCACGGCCGGGAAAAATAAGAGAGGTAGCATAAGCCTTCTTACATTACAGTAAAAAAGCCGTTTTCCAATATTGGAAAACGGCTTTTATGCTTGATAATGCAATACTTTTCGTTGATGTAAGGTTTGGCAATCACGATTATTTTTCCCATGAATTGCAACAAAACGCTTCAGTTGTTCTGCTGATACTTCTAAGCGATGCTCCATGACATACCATTCCACGCCTTCTGTCAATGGTGGGGTGGTCAATGAACCGATATAATGATAATAGCTTTTATCTTCAGGAATCAGACCATCAGTTGAGAATTCTCCCTCACCTTGCTGGCAATCGTATTGGTTAAGGACTTGTTCGAAGTCAGAATTATGTGCCCCTAGCTGATACAAGACGCCGATAACCGCCTGCTGTCCATTGACTGCTTGAAAAAGAAAATGTCCTTCCAAGGGAAATTTTTCACCATTAATTTGATGTTCCGCATCTGCGTGAAAATGAACTTGAACAAAATGAAACACGCGCTTATTTAAACAGGCTTCTCCTGCATTTAACAACTGCAGATTTTGACCGTTGTTCAAAAAGGTAGCTGTGTTGTCTGTAAAGGCTACCTGCACTTCTCCAAGTTCTTGATTCGTTTCTATCTGGCTCGTTTGAATATCAATTGGTGATTGGCGATGCCCTTCTTCTACTTGCCATTCTTTTTGCTGGCAGTAATCAATCAAAAATTCTGCTTTCATAAAATCCCTCGATCAAATAAATTTTTACAATAGTATCATTTATCCGAAAATTTTTCCATCCATTTGCAAATATCTCGAAAAACAATTTGCTTCTGGCGTTCATTCAAAATTTCATGACGAGCATTTTCATAGAGTTTAACCGTAATTTTTGTTGATCCGGCCTTTTGATAGGCTTGAGCTGCCTTCATTATACCTTTGCCAAAATCCCCCACTGGATCTTCTTTTCCAGATAAAAAAAGCAGCGGTAAATTTTTAGGAACCTTCTTCATTTGGGTAGAGTCTTGGCTTCGAATAATCATCGAAAAAAGTTCATGATAACCATTTAACGTAAAAAGGAACCCACAGTCATGATCCAACAAATAGGCATCGACCTCCTCTGGCACACTCGACAGCCAATCTTTATCTGTTCGACGGTTCGAAATCTTACGGTTCATGTTGCCAAAAGCCATGCGATCAATCAACTTGCTGGGGTGCATTTCACCTTGAAAGCGACTTAAAATTTTAGCCGTTTGCCGTCCCATTTGCGTCAGCCAAAGGGGTTGCTGCCCAGTCCCCATCAAAATCGCACCGTCAATTTCCTCGCCGTGATCAAATAAATAATTTCGTAAAACAAAAGAACCCATGCTGTGTCCTAAGACAAACAAAGGCAGATCAGGATAGCGGATTTTTCCCCATTCAGTCACCTGATACAAATCTTTGATTAAGCCAAACGGTGTCTGTTCATCATAGAAATAACCTTGCGGTTGCTGTTGGATAGACTTCCCATGACCTAAATGATCATGGCCAATCACCGCGATCCCCAGAGTATTCAAATAGGTTGCCAATTCGTCATATCTCAAAATATGTTCAGCCATCCCATGGGTGATTTGCAACACAGCCCATGGTGTTGGACAGCTCCAATGCCAACCGTGAAGCGTTGTTTTTTGATCCACTGATACTAATTCAAAAGCTTCTTTCATGTGATCTCCTTTTTCTTATTAATGTATTTATTTTCTTTCAGAAAATAAGGTCGATTTTCAAGCCGTATATCATTCCACTATGCTCTATCTACTTTTTTTTAGTTACAAACTTATCAGATGCCTTTCCTTCATAACCTGCAAAAAGTGGAACTGACATCCTTTTTCTTATTAATGTATTTATTTTCTTTCAGAAAATAAGGTCGCTTTTAACCTGCATTCCCGAATTGTGTAACGATAATCACTCGAAAAACCGCTGTAACGCTTGATATATAGCGGTTTTTTTGTAG
>NZ_BJDW01000012.1 GCF_005405345.1 Enterococcus viikkiensis
CTTTGGTCAGAACTATTTTGAGTGTAGCACAAATGGCTTTTTTAGTTGTCTAGCTTAATTTTACAATCGGCGTTATTATAAAATTAACAGACACGAATTATCAAAACGGTTGTAAATTATCAAATGCGGTGATAAAATTTGCTTATCATGATAAAACGGTAGGTGAGTTAGATTGAACGAAAAAAAAATCTATAAAGTATTTGAAAAGATTGCATTGCCAGTTCAACTAAAAAATGTAGTTGTTAATTTGCCTATAGCTTTTGAGTATCGATATGATTATCTAGAAATGACGATTTTAAATGAAAACAAACGATTTGTATTAGTTAAAGAAAAAAGGACAGGGTCGATTGAATCATTTATAAACCAGGCGGATAAAATAGGTGAAATTATCGGACAAAAGATTATTTTAGTATTTACGGAGATACCTGAAAAAACTAGAACATTATTGTTAAAAGCTCGAATTCCTTTTGTGGATTATAAGGGGAATTTGTTTATCCCGGATCTTGGAATGTCCCTTAAGAGAATTCAAAATATAGAGCTAGGCTTAAAAGATAAATTATCTCCTAGTGAACAAGCAGTACTTATAAGTATTTTACTTAGAACAGGAAAAGGATTTACACCAAATGAAATAAGTGAAATAACCGGCGTGTCTATTCCGACCGTCTATCGAGGTTTAAAAAAATTTAGTTCGTTTAAATGGATTGAATCAGAATATGGAAGTTATTCGTTCTTACTTTCCAAAAATGACGTTTTTGAAAAAGCTGCTTCTTTTTTTACAAACCCTAAAAAGCAAAGTGTATATTTGAAGCACAAAGATATTAATCAATTAAGTGAAATAGAGACAACCAATACTAGGTTAAAAGTTGCTGGACTACCGGCATTGAGTAGAATATCAAATTTAGCAAATACCGAGGAAGTATATGCCACTTCACTAAAAGTGTTTAAGGAGTCAATTGAAGATTCAATAATGAGTAACAAGGAAGTATTTGAAGTGAATATTGGTAATAGGGTTGAACTAGAATTATGGAGTTATTCCCCATTTTCCCTTAGTAATGATCGATTCGTTGATCCAATATCGTTGTATTTTAGCCTTAAAGATAGCGATGATCCAAGGATTGAGATGGAACTGGATGAACTACTTTACAAAATAAAACAAAGTTTGGAGTAATTGAGATGCCGTTAAATAGTAATGAAAACTTTCTAGAAGCCTTTAAAGATTATTCGGATCGTTATGTGATAATTGGTGGTACCGCTACATCACTTGTTTTACATCAAAATGGATTGAATAGTCGTTCGACAAAAGATTATGACTTAGTGGTTATCGAAGAAAAGAAGGATTGGTTGTTTTATCAGGCATTTGTTGACTTTATTTATGCGGGTGGGTACACACCAAATAAAATGGATGAGAAGGGAAAACTATATCGCTTTAAAACAGATAATCCAGATTATCCAGCAATTATAGAGCTATTTTGTGTAACGCCAAATTGGTTCAGTAGTACATTAAGAACTGCTCCGGTACATTTTGATGAGGATATGAGTTTATCTGCACTATTACTTGATGAAGATTATTATGATCTTCTCGTAAAAGGAAAAATTATTGTAGATGGTTATTCAGTGCTGGATAGTAAATATCTTATTGTGTTTAAAGCAAAAGCCTGGTTGGACTTAACTAAAAAACGTGAACAGGGAACCATGCGAGTGGATAGTAGAAACATCAAAAAGCATTTAAACGATATAGCAAGACTATTAGGTTCTTTGAAAAATCTCGATTCGTTGCCCCTTAATGAACGTGTGCAAGAAGACATGCTGGAGTTCTTAGATGAATTACAGACACGAATAAATGAAATTCCTCAAAATGAGGATATTCCTTTTGATAAAACGCAGACATACGAGATGTTAACTGTATTGTTGCAATCTAAATAATAATCCCACCCTCAAAGGATTTATTATAGCTTTAATTACTTTAAACTACTATGTAATCAAAAAGGAGTAATTTTATACAGAAAAAATTGATATGAAGTCGATTTGTATCAGCATTTTATTAGTGGATAGGCTACAATTAACTAGACAGAAAAATTAAGGTGTGTAGACTAGAAGAAAACATACCAGGAGGAATTTTTATGTCTAAGAGAACACGAAGAACTTTTTCACAAGAATTCAAGCAACAAATCGTCAATCTTTACTTAGCTGGAAAGCCACGTGTAGAAATCATTCGAGAATATGAACTAACGGCTTCAGCATTTGACAAATGGGTAAAGCAATCTAAAACGAGTGGTTCATTCAAAGAAAAAGATAATCTTACGCCTGAACAAAAAGAATTGTTAGAACTACGTAAAAGAAACCAGCAATTAGAAATGGAAAATGATATTTTAAAGCAAGCAGCGCTGATATGCGGACGAAGAGACAAGTAATCGATGCGAATAAGCATCTTTACCCTATATCAGCGATGTGCAGAATATTAGGTCTATCACGTCAGTCCTATTATTATCAATCAAAACCAAAGAAAGACGAATCAGAACTTGAAGAAGTAGTCGCTGAAGAATTTATCCGCAGCCGAAAGGCCTACGGCTCAAGAAAAATAAAAAAAGCCTTATCAAAACGAGGCATTCGGATCAGCCGACGAAAAATTAGTAGAATCATGAAAAATAGAGGATTAAAATCGAGCTATACTGTTGCTTATTTTAAAGTACATCATTCTACTTGCAATGAAGCCAAAACGACAAACGTATTGAATCGTAAATTCTTAAGAGACAACCCATTAGAAGCGATCGTAACAGACTTGACTTATGTACGAGTCGGGAAAAAATGGAATTATGTCTGTTTCATTTTGGATCTGTTCAATCGAGAAATTCTCGGCTATTCTTGTGGAGAACATAAAGATGCCGTTCTAGTAAAAAAAGCATTTAGCCGTATCAAACAACCTCTGACAGAGGTTGAGATTTTTCATACTGATCGTGGAAAAGAGTTTGATAACCAAGCTATTGATGAATTATTAACAACTTTTGACATCAATCGATCATTGAGTCATAAAGGCTGTCCTTTTGATAATGCCGTAGCTGAATCAACTTATAAGTCGTTGAAAGTAGAATTTGTCTATCAATACACATTTGAAACCTTACAACAATTGGATTTGGAGTTATTTGACTATGTCAATTGGTGGAACCACCTTCGGTTGCACGGTACACTTGGCTACGAGACACCGGTTGGTTACCGTAACCAGAGATTGGCGCAGCGAATCCTTGATAATGAGCTCGGATGTGCTAACGCTAGCGAGGCAGTCTAACTTTAACTGTTAGCTCCTGCTGAAGATCGTCACATCCGAGGAGGCTCATTGTCAAGGACAATCGGAATAGCATACGGAAAGAAGTTCTGCACCTTATAAAATTTGTCAAAAAAACTGTTGCCATTCCATAGTAAGCAACCTCTAAGGAGTCGTAGGGTATGAATGATGACGAACATTATATAAAATACACCACGAAAATTGAGCGAGAAAAACTTCGAGATACTGCTTTGGCATACTCAGCATTAGATGCAGCAATGCCTTCCGAAGATACGATGAAATTAGTAGAAGAATATGTAGATGGAAATATTGAAATTATTGAGATATTAAAAATAGTCATTGAGAAATATCGCTCGTCTGAATTTGAACGCGAATGAGATATGATGTTGTTCACGGTGACAGTAGATATTCCTAGGTACGATATGTCAAATATAAATAATTGTTGATTTGTTATTTATGTTGAGTAGTCTTGTTCTGGTTTGCGTATTTTTTTGATGTACGTTTTGATGTGCGAGTTGCTTGAAATCAGTTGAAATTGATTGATATAAAGATTTTTAAAAAATCTATAAAACCCTTTAGATTAAACGATAAACAATCAATTTGTGTTATTTATAAGCAAAACCAGGTCTTAAGAAAGCACGTAAAGCATCTCAATTCTCAAAACGTTAATCGTTGTTATACCAACGATTTCAAGCACTTTCCATTCATTTGGAAGGTGCTTTTTTTATTTTGGTTACTAGTTTGGTTACGACTATTTTTCTCAACTTGTTTTTTGCCGGTAATCCTCCAAGTGCTTGACGGTTTCTTTCTGAACTTCTGGATTTACATGTCCGTAAACATTTCGCGTAATCTCAGATGTTTCCGCATGACCGACTAGAGATTTTACAATTAAATCATCCACACCATTGTTTAAAAGGTCACTGACAAAAGTATGTCGCAACCCGTGTGGTGTTATTTTGGAAAAGCCAAATTTCTTTGAAAGGGCATCAAGTTTATTGTTAAGGTAATCTGGATGCAAAGGTTGATTCAGTTCTCCCTTTTGAGTAGTATAGGTGAAAATAAATTGATCATCAGTTGGAAAAATATTGACTTGTTGAAGTTCATTAAATTGAACCTTTTTCCATTTTGCCAATAAATCAATGACGGAATCTGCTACTGGAATCGTTCGAAAACGATAGGAGTTTTTCATTCCTTTTACACGTTCGTATTTTCCGGTAGCTTTATTTTTCACCAATTTATGCATGAGGGAAATCGTCTTATTTTTGAAATCAATATCTGACCAGACCAAGGGATAAATTTCTCCTTTGGCTGCTCCTAATTGATAAACCAAAGAAAGTAACGTAAAGTCTCGCATCCCATATTCTTGTTTCATTAAAGTTAGCACTTGTTGGATGAGTTCCTTAGAATAGTACTTTTGCTGACGTTTTTCTTCCTTTTTGTTCTTTAGGTCTGCATTTACAGGCATCTCCAACAAATCATAGGGATTCTTTTGGATATAGCCTTTCACTAGGGCATAGCGTAATACTTGTTTGGTGTAGGAGACACAGTGTTTATAGTTAGCATAAGGTTTAATGCCTTTTTCCTCATTGCCAAATGCCCACAAAATTTGAGTATCTTCTAATAGGTCATAGGTAATCTTATTAATCGGAATCTCCCCTAAGTAGGGAAGAATTCTCTTCTCAAAGCAAGTCTTGGTCCGATCTAAAGTAGACTGCTCATGATGTTGTGTAACTGTGTATTTCTTATCCCACCACATTTGGTAAGCCTCTTTGAATGTATAAGAACCTTTCTTCTTTTTCACTTCTCCTTTCAATTTTTTTAGTTTTGCTTCTGTTTCTAAAATCTCGGCTTCATGTTTGCTGTCCGCATAAGCCACGTATCGAGAAGCATCTGCCCCCATATAAACATTAACTTTATACGAGCCATTTTCCATTAGACTAATTGCCATTTCTATCTTCCTTTCAAAAATGGCATATCAGTATCACTACACACTCATCATACAGCGCCTTGCTGTGCTTTGGAATACTCCCTTAGCCATTTATCGATCTCTTCTCGCTGGAATCGTACAACTCCCCAAAGATGTATCATGGGAAGCCCTGCATCAATCCATTTATCAAGCGTGTTGTTGGCGATACCTAAATACTCACAAGTTTCTTTTTTTGATAAATAGCGATTCTCTAAATGTACGGCTATTCGTGCGTTTCTCACTTCATCTACCATTAAGGTATACATATATTCTCTTAAACTCGTCTCTTGATCAGGCGAAAGTGTAATTTCGACTGCCATTGATTGATCTACCTCCAATCTAGAAGTAAAAAGAAGAAAGGTACTATTCAGTTTTCAAAGGGCGTGCCAAAAGTACTTATAAAAGTACTTTTGTATATCGTACGCCTAATCCAGTAGAATGTCAACAAAATAAAGTTCGAAAATAAGTACTTTTATATTTCGATTATTAAGAAAATTTGATATGATGAAACTAGAAAACTATCGGAGTGATGAGGATTATGAAAGTCGATCAACAAAGAGTAGCAAAAAAAATCCGTGAAATAAGGACGGATTTAGGCTACAGTATGGCTCAGTTTGGTGAGCTAATCAGTAATTCTCCCAAAACCACAGTTAATAATTGGGAGCGAGGGATTAATTTACCTAAAGAAGACAAACTCAAAAAAATCGCCTTATTGGGTAAGACGACTGTAGAAGAGCTATTGTATGGTTCGCCAGAAGAAGTACTGACAAACTTGTTAAAGGATCATTTTCAGTTACAAGTGAATCCAGCATTCTTACAGCAAATGTTGGCGTTCTTAAAACAGCAAAAAGTGGATGTCTATGATGAAATGACGATTATGGAATTTCTGCAAGGAATTATGGATTCAGGTATGTTAGTGGAGAGAAATGATCCGTATCTAACATATTCCAAAGTTGAGGGAACCGAGTCACTTTATACTGCGGCCGCAGCCAATGACCCAGAGGATCCATCGCCACGTTATTATGCCTATGTAGACGTTAAGAACAACCGAGTCCATTTGTTACCCTATACATTTGCGAAGCGACAAAAGTATCTATATCACAATTTACCGGACTTAACGAATCAGGTAACGATTGACTTCTTTACCCGAGCCTTTCCGCTGTTGGGGATTGATTTAGAGAAGTCGAAAATTGTTTATTATGGAATTGAGAAAATGAAGGAATCATTGAATATTGAAGAGTATAGATATAATGATTCTTTTAATATTTACGATTGCTTTAAAACTGAAGTTGACTTATTTGAACAATTCAAAGATGAAGCAAAAAAAATCGCCTTTTTCATTAAGGGATAGATTTAGATAATTTAGCTTTTTAGATAGTAAGTACAATAAGTAAGGATTGTTCGAATAATCTTTCAATGGAAAAAAAAATATCGTAAAATAGGGTCATCTTAATATAGCACAAACTTACAAAAAGTAAGTTTGCGTATTGTAAATAAAATGTATATTATTTTAAGTTGAGATAAAAAAGTGGGATGATTATTGTGGAAAAAATTAAAGCAATTGACTTATTTAGTGGTAGTGGAGGGACAACACAAGGTTTAAAAAAGGCTGGTCTGGAAGTTATTGCTGCGGTAGAAATCGATGAGGTTGCTAATCAGACCTATAGCTATAATAATCCAGAAGTTTTCTTATTCAATAAAGATATCAGAGAAATAAGCGGTAATGACTTTTCTAAATTATACGATTCTAGGCAAGACAAATTATTACTAGTTGCTTGTCCACCTTGTCAAGGATTCTCATCAATTAGACGTGGTGGTGAAGATGATGTTAGAAATGAGCTTGTTTTTGAATACCTAAGATTAATTAATGAAATGAAACCTGATTTTTTACTTATGGAAAATGTTTCAGGAATGACAAGTAAAAAAGGGAAAAAGATTTTTAATGAATTTAAAAAGAATTTGGAAGATGACTATGAGATAATCTATGATGTTTTAAATGCTGCAGACTACGGCGTTCCACAAACTAGGAAACGGTTAGTGTTGCATGGAATAAAAAAATCACTCTTAAAAAAAATGAAAGTTCAAAATGTAAATCTCCCTGTGAAAACACATTCGTACAATGGAAGCGAAGGTCTCCCCTTGTGGAAAAAGGCTGATGTAATTCTAGGATTACCTAATTTGGAGGCTGGAGAAGAATATCAAGGGGACGAATTGGTATATAACCATGTCTCGAATGGACTTTCTGAAAAAAATATGCAAAGAATTAGTATCATCAGAAATGGGAGTGGATCGAGAGACTCTCTTCCAGAGGAGTTAATCCTTGATTGCCATAAAAATAAAGTGGGGCATTCGGACGTCTATGGTATATTGGATATAAGTAAACCAGCAGTTACAATTACTGGAGGATGTATGACCTTTTCAAAAGGCAGATTTGGACATCCCTATGAAAATAGAGCGTTGAGTGCACGTGAAGCAGCTCGATTACAGTCTTTTGATGATAATTATGTTTTTTTTGGAAATAAAGCTCAGCTGGCTAGGCAAATAGGAAATGCTGTACCCGTCAACTTAGCTAAGGCAAGTGGGACGTATTTTATTAATCTATTAGGTGAGGGAAATTGAATGAATGATACTAACTTACAAATGTTGATTGATGACATAACTCAGAAATTTACTGCAGGTATAGATAGTATCTATACACCTTATATTAAAAAAATTAGATTTCCTAGATACAAAGCTTTGATTGCAGATACTGAAATCAATTTTCAATTTCCCCTCACTGTTCTTGTCGGAATAAATGGTAGTAATAAAACTTCTGTTTTACAGGCATTATTTGGTGTCCCTGATCAAAAAAGTGTGGGGACTTATTGGTTTTCCACTGATGTAGATAGGATCACGGATGAGGAAAGACATTGTTTTATTTATTCTTATTATCATATTGGAGCTAAGCGAGATGTAGAAGTACTTAAAACAAGAATAAAAAAAGAGAATAACCCGGATTATTGGGAACCATCTAGGGCGTTAGTCAAATATGGTATGGAAAAGCCCACAAAAACTGAGCTTAAAAATGCGAATAATAATAGTATTAGTAGATGGGACCCTATACGGAAAGATGTAGTTTTTTGTGATTTTAAAGAGTATATTTCAGCATTTGATATGTATTTTTATAATTATGTTTTTGAACCTCAAAAGTCATATAAAACTAGACAGGAATTTATAAGAAATAGATCAAAAAAATTATCTAAAGTAATAGATGAGAATTTAAATTCCTTTACTTGGGCAAAAGTTGAACGAGTTGATACTAATGATGTTTTGCCGGAAGATATCGTCAATAAGATTGGATGGATTTTGGACCAGCAATACGATGAGATTCGAATCGTTTCCCATAAACTTTATGATAAAGGAAATCAAATTCGACCATTAAAAACCATTCTAATGAAAAAGAAAAATTTGAACTACACAGAAGCTTTTGCTGGCAGTGGTGAGTCACGTTTAATAATGTTGGTGAATGATATCATGAGTGCTAATGAGAACTCGTTAATATTGATTGATGAGCCTGAAATCAATTTACACCCCATTGCGATTGTTAGATTTAAGCTCTTTCTATTACAACAAATAAAACTGAAAAATCATCAAATTATATTGACAACACACTCACCATATCTTGTTGATCATTTGCCAAAATGTGCTATAAAAACGTTTCAAAATATTGATGAGGAAATAGCTGTAGCTGAAAATGTGGACTATAAAGATGCCTTTTTAGTATTGGGAAATAAGATTGATGAAAAAAATAAAATTATTGTTGAAGATAAGTTGGCAAAAGCAATTGTTGATTATGGAATTATAAAATCAACAACTAAATCTATGAGAGATATATTTGATGTTCAATATTTACCTGGCGGGGTAGCCAATATTATTAAATATCATATCTATTCCTCAGCATTAAAAAATGAGAAGTCCACTTTTTATGTTTTAGATGGAGATGCCAATAAATTGCTTAATTTGGATGGTTTGATGTTTATTAAGAAAGAATGGGTTGAGGAAGCAAAAATTAATGTGGACAAAATATCTGAATCTGAAAATGAAAATTTGGGGAATATCATCACGGAACTTACTGGCGTTACTATAAAATTTAATCCCAATAGTGGGGAAAATAGTAGAAAAGAAAAATATTTGTTGCAACGGGAATTTCTTAAGTATTGGAATTCTAATGTCTATTTTTTAAACTCTACGACCCCGGAGATGGCTATCCTAGAATCTAATAAAGACATTAATACAGCAGACTTAGAAGACCAAACGGGAAAAACATACTTTAAAGAACTAGCAGAAGAGTGCGTTGGAACTAATGTGAAATCTGATGAGATTCTATTTTGTCAGAAACAAGAATTAAATAACTTAGAAAAAGATTCCTTATTAAGAGTTCATGTTGATAATATACTTAATTTAATTTGGGAAAGAACGAATTAGATGGGAATCTTTAAGCTTTCATTTCAAAGTTAATGTTTAGATCACAAGTCCTAAACATTAACTAGCTATCTAGAAACTTCGATTGGAAAATTTTTGTGAAAGTTTGATCAATTAGTTGGCTTTCGATTATCGGTACCGATTGCAAGGATAGCATCGCTATTCTGCTTGAATGTAAATCAAAAATGACTATGTCCGAGACAATAAGGAATACAAAGCTTAGAACATAAAAAGTGCTAAAAAAATTATTTGGTATAGGTACTAAAATTTTAAAGATATTACTTCTTTTTGTGGCGAATACTTATAATTGATAAGAAATATTACGTATTTTAAATTTGGGTAGTTTCGCTCAATGTGAAATATATACTCAGGCGATAACTCATGAGTAAGTTAGATTTTTAATGTGAAGAACAATTGTGTCTATACTTATATAATGAGTTTTATTTACTATAAGAATTTAGGCTAAGTTCTCCGTTACTATTTGTTTTTCTCCGCCAAATAAGATAAAATGGCGGAGAAAAGAGGTGGATGGCGGTGAAAGAATTTGATTACCGGGAGTTGAATAAGCTCACTCTTAGTCATGATCTGCTGAATATGCTGACCAAAATTCATGAGTATAAGGGGAAGCAAGAACCGTATATTGCCACAAAACCAGAGATTTTAAATAAGCTAACGAATCTCGCTTTGATTCAAAGTACAGAGGCATCTAATAAGATTGAAGGAATTGCGACAACAGATGGCCGCTTGAAGCAAATCGTAGCGGAAAAAGTACAGCCTCGTAATCGGGATGAAGAAGAAATTGCCGGTTATCGAGATGTGTTGAAACTGATTCATGATAGTTACGAGTATATTCGCGTCGTGCCCAACGATATTTTAACGTTACACAAAAATCTATATAATTACTCGGCTAAAAATTACAAAGGTAAGTTCAAAAGTGGCGATAATGTTATTACGGAAAAAGATTTAGATGGTAACGAGCGCGTTCGGTTTGTCCCAGCTCCAGCCTATTTGACACCGGATTTAATTGATGAGCTGTGCTATCAATACAATCAAGCCATTCAGAAAGCTGAGATTGATCCGTTACTGCTGATTCCTTGCTTTGTTTTAGACTTTCTCTCGATTCATCCATTTAGTGATGGGAATGGGCGGATGTCTCGTTTATTGACATTGCTATTGCTGTACAAGTCGGGCTATCTAGTTGGCAAGTACATTAGTATTGAGATGCTGATTGAAGAATCGAAGCAAACTTACTATGAAGCGTTACAGGCAAGCTCTGTGGGCTGGCTGGAAAATGAGCAGGACTACACGCCGTTTGTGCGCTATCTTGTGGGAATTATTTTGCGAGCGTATGAAAATTTTTCAGAACGCTTTGAGATGATTATCAATCGTGAGCTAACACCAGCAGAGCGGGTAGTTGAAGAACTAGAAAAGTCTTTTGAACCTCTGAGTAGAGCTGATCTAGAGAGTTTGTTGCCGGATATTAGCCAGCGAACGATAGAACGTGCTTTAGCTGAGTTACAAACAGAGAATAAGATTCAAAAAGTCGGGCAAGGCCGTGCGACTAAGTATCAGCTAATAAATGAATTCAAATCATAATACTATTCATGGGCCATTAATAGAAGTATAAAATCGGTAGTTTGAGAATCAATGAGGCTAATTGAAAGTTGAATAGCTAAAAAGATCAGTTTGATGCGCTATTTGAAACTCGTTAGAACCAGTGAAAACAAAGTGTGAACTTTTTTAAATTAGTTAACACTTGTCAATAAGTGCCCATTTCCTTGGTATAACAGTGTTTGTACGTAGTTTTTCGATTGTTTTTCGTGTTTTTGTACCCCCCTGTTAGATAGGGGGGGTGAAACAACACTCGCGGGCTAGCGCCCACTCGTGTTCAAGGCGAACTCTTTACGAAGGGGAATTCGCTTGAGGCGAACCCCTCCGCAAAGAGCGCCTAACGTTTGGGGAATTTGTTCTTTTATTATTGACTTTGCTACGCTAAAAAGACTACATGGATTTATCATGCAGTTTCTTCAATGGAAAGATTAAAAGGAGTGTAGTAGATACTGATATGCTCTGAATTTGTTGTAACCAAATTGTCTTACATTCAAAATTGGTTACGAATCGTGGTTACGAGTGCCTAAAATCGACTGAAATCCAGTACAAATCTTGAGGAGAAAATACTGATAAATCAGCATTTTTGATATTCATTGATTTAAAATAACACAATTGAACTGCCAACCAGGTCTTAAAAAAGCCCGTAAAGCTTCTCAATTCTCAAAACGTTAATCGTTGTTATATCAACGATTTTAGACATCCACCATTTGGTGGGTGTCTTTTTTTGTGCGCTTAGGTACGAGATTTTGAATTGGCTGTTCTTGAGACTTAGATCAGATGCTATGAAGTTACAGAGGAGTGGAGATAATTGAAAAGCATAGGATGCCAATTTATGCACATCTATTGCTAATGCTTTACCCGAAACAAATAGTTTGATTTTTGCGGAATATCTGAACGGAAAAGGCGTCATAACGATATTCGACAACGCTGCGTGTTTGAAATATATATTTTGAAACCGTCGTTTTGGGGCAAAGAGATATTAAATAGGGTTTGACTTTATGAAGCTGCAATAAAGAAGGGCGTTTATTGGGGAACAGGAAAAAAGCATGATTGGCGTTAAATATACGGAGTGTTTGAGAATATGGCGACCTTTTTAAGGATTAAAAAGTGATAAAACCCCGCTGGTTTCATGGGTTTATTTCATTAGAGAAAATCATTCTTTTGGAGGGTAGCTATTAATTGATTTGATTAAGAAATATTGTTATTATTAAAAATATAATGATTAAATGATAAAATCATTTCGTTATTATTAGTATATAATTATTTAATACTAATTTATAACTAATTGTATTTCTGTTTTGTTGTTGGTAAGTATAAGTGTTTGATGGTCAGAAAGGATAGGTGAAAATGGAGAAGCGGAAAAGTAAGTTCATGTATTTACTGATGATATTCGGTGTGTTGGTTCCTTATTTATTGAACGCTATGAGTATCTTCCCTTTGAATGCTTCCGCAGAAACAGCAGCGAAGCAGACGTTAGTAGACAATGAGCAGATCAAGGTGGAAGTCGAGGGGCAAGTAGTAGACGAGGCTCAACACTGGCAGGTCTATTTTGAGAAGAAAGCGCTTACAGATGGTGTGGAAAGCCAGTTGAAAGTTCGGGTTAATCAAGCAAGTGATACAACGAATGATGATTTTGTCTTTGAAAATGATTGGTATACAGAAAAAAACTTTTCATCTGAAGGAACGGGAGTATTGGAGTTAATTGTACCCAAAGATGCAACAGCACTCCAGCTGGAGCTCCAGATAAATGAGCGCGATGAAGTCGGAGAAGTGTTAGAAGATCAATTAAGTCCGGATGAAGTGGGGCCCTATGAATTAGGCCTAACTCAAGTAACCGAAACGAATGAGACTGCAGAAAACAAGCCAGAAGGAACGCAAAACTCAACCGAAGAGGAAGCGACTGAAACAGAGACAGCGGGCGAAAGTACCGCCGAAGAAGCGAAGAGTGCTACTCAACTGGTGGAAATCCCAGAAGCTGGCAGTTCTGTAGGTGGGTTTTCATTACTAAGTGGTAATCTCGTATCACGGGCAACGTTGGCTGATCCGTTCAAGTATTTTGATAGTAGTAACCCAACTGGAATTTATCCTAAACATAATACAAATCGATATGTACCAGCAGAAGGAACGTCAGATTACATTAAAAACTATAACTATGGCAATGCGACGAAAACTACTGAGGCAGAAGATAATATTGCGCTTTACAACATCACTGGTTCTAGTTTGGACTTTAACAATGGATACCATGAGTACGGAAGTTCAGATCACGGACGGTTAAATACAAAAAAGACCGTCAGTCCAACGAATGATCCGAATGTTTTCCAAGTTCAACTAGATACGATCGGTGATGCCATCCGGCCGATACCAAAAGTCGATATCGTCTTAGTTTTGGATAGGTCTAGTAGTATGGTCAACAATTCCACTAATGGTAAAACACGTTGGCAACAATTAAAAGAAGCAGTTACACAATTCTCTAATAATATGCTAAGCAATTCAGCGACGCATGATGTTCAAATTGGACTGGCAGCATTTGGGTCGGCAAGTTCTAATCCTTATGGTGGGATTGCTTCATTTGGAGACTTTACTTTACCGGGTAGCGGATTGCCAAGTGCGTTGACTGGATTTACAAAAAGCGCAACAGTGCTACAAGGTCATCAGATGTTAGCCTCGGACCCACCTTCTAATTCTGGAACGCCAACGTTTTTAGGAGTAGATGCAGGATTACAACTATTAAATACAACAGGGTATGGAGCAAGATCAGATGCGAAAAAAGTCATTATTACGATTACAGATGGTGATCCGACCTTTAGACCTACGGATGCTTATACTGAGGGTAATAATGTGAGTAATTCATTAAATAGATTAAGCAAAACCAAAGAAACGGGTAATATTTTAAAAATGACTGCTAGTACTACTTATTTTGATGGCACCGGAGGTCAGGGGGATATTATCAATAACAGACAACCCACAGTTGACTTTATAAATAATAGATACAATCAAGTTCCAGGATTCTATCGTTATGGGGTTGGTTTTCATACTGGTGACAGTGCGAATGCTGTGGTCACCGCTCTCGGTCCGAATGGTGCATTCAGAGCAACGGATGTTGATTCATTGATCCAAGCATTGCAGACGGCGATTTCGGAATTGATATCGACGATTTATAAGGCGGTTATTACGGATCCGATGAGTACCTATGTGACTTTAGATACTTCATCGGTACAACATTCGGCTTTATTGCTCTCGCAAACTAGCAACAGATCTTTAACGGTGATTCCAAGTAGCGATACGGCGAATTATCCTGATTTTGCCAAAGCAATTACGTCAAATGTGACCGGTACACAGATCCAGTTAAATAATGTGAACTTAGGATTGAATAAGGATAACCTGCGTCAAGGGTATCGAATAACCTATAATGTCACCTTAAAAGAAGCCTATCGTGACAATACATTTTACCCGACCAATCAGACGACCTACCTAGCCAACGGTGATGGGAATAATAAATACTACGCTGTACCATCGGTCAAAGCCCCCATGCCTAAGGTCGAATTCGAACTGACCAAAGTTGCAGCTGGTACAACGATTGGTCTAGCTAATGCGAAATTCCGATTGTTCGATGCTGCAACTGGTGGGACTGCGAAGTCGGATGAAGTCACTTCTGATGCGACTGGTGTACTGAAGTTTACTAATATCACCCCAGGTACCTATTGGTTGCGAGAAACGGTCACACCTGAAGGATTTCAGACGATGGCTCCAATCCAAATCACTGTGGACCGTCAAGGACAAGTGACAGGAACGGGTATTACAGGTGGAAAAATCAGTAATACCTTGAAACAAATCGATTTGAGATTGAATAAGAAAGACCCGACCGGTGGCGCATTGAACGGCGCGGTATTCAAGCTGAAACAAGGAAATACTGAGTATCCGTTGACGGCGGGGAGCGGGGGTGTCCACACCCTGACTGATTTGAAACCAGGTGTTTATGAAGTGGTCGAAACGAAGGCGCCCGATGGCTTTCAAGTTTTAGGAACGATTGGGACGATCACGATTACAGCAGTGGGTGAGATTACCTTTACACCAGCAGCAGGCGTTACTGGTAGCAACTTCACTGTAGACAAGACGGGTCAGAAGATCCAGATTACGATGAACGCCGTCAACCGACTGAAACCTTTTGAATTGGACCTATTAAAACGTGATGCCAATGACAATAAGTTGGTCTTAAAGGGTGCAATCTTTACCTTATACGATAAAGATCCAACCGATACTTCAGCTAATGCGGTAGCGACTTTGAACACTGGTGAAGATGGCAAAGGTCAGTTTAAGAAAGCCGATGGTTCGCTCTACCTGTTAGAAGCTGGCAAAACCTATTACTTCAAGGAAACGACGGCACCAGATGGGTATGTTTTATCAACGAGCATCTATAAAGTTAGCATCGCCGCTAATGGTAATGTGACTGTGGAAAAAGATGGGGAAGCCTTTCCTAATTCCACCATCACACTTGGTTCAGCTGATAAGAATAATCAAATCGGCTTGACCGTTGACAATGATCCGAAAGCACCATTACCAGAAACGGGAGGACCAGGGCGACTCATATGGTTGATGACTGGTTTTGTTTTGATCGCTTTAACGGTCATCTACCTCTTCAAAGCTCGTTTTGCAAAGGAGGTGCTTTAAGATGAAACGACTAGTCAGAGTGGTAATGCTTGTTAGTTTGCTACTAGCTGCCTTGCCGTTTGTTGGAGGAACACAGGTGATGGCAGCAAATGAAGCAAATGAAAATATTGATTTTATTTTGCACAAGCTTGCGATACCTAGTTCAGAAATGCCAGAAAAAATCCTAAATGATGGGAAAAATGATGGCAAAACTGCTGAGCTACTAAAGGATTATAAAGGATTAGATGGTGTTACCTTTGCCGTTTATGATATCTCAGAAGAGTTTTATCAAGCACGTGCAAAACTAAGAGAAGAGGGATTGCAAGGGACAGCACTGCAAGAAGCGGCTCAAGCAGAAATGGTTGGTCTCGAATTGAATAATCGGGCGCCGTTACAGACTCAGGAAACGGCTACGATTAACGGTGAAGCAGGTCAAGCTAAGTTCAGTTTGCCGGCCAAATCAGAGGACAAAGATGCGATCTACTTATTTCGCGAGACCAAAGCACCCGCACAAGTTGAGGCACCGGCTGAAGACTTAGTAGTCGTCTTGCCGATCATCGATAATGAAACTTCGGGTAGCACGATGAATACGATCCATTTATTTCCTAAAAATGCGATTGTGGAAGAACAGCCGACTTTCGATAAGCAGATCATAGATCAACAGTCGAGTTATCAATTTGGGGATCAGATCGATTATCGTTTGACGACGAGAATACCGATAAGTTTGCTCAACTACACGATGTACAGAGTCTCTGATCAGGCAGATGAAAGTTTGCTGATGCTACCAGAGACCTTGAAAGTCACAGTGAATCAAACGACTTTGGTCAAGGATAGTGATTATCAACTAAAGACGGATGATCATGGCTTTATGCTAGATTTCAACATTGATTCCTTGAAAAATTATACGGGTAAGACGGTTACGATCAGTTATTCCATGCGGTTAAATTCTTATGAAAAGGTGGATCAAGCTTTGCTTAATCAGGCCGACTTGGTCACCGATTTTGATAAGTTAGCAGACCATGGTGAGATCTATACTGGCGGGAAGAAGTTCCTTAAAGTGGATCTAACAGACGAAAGTAAACAGTTAAGCGGTGCGGTCTTCGTTGTCCAAAATGGACAAAATAACTATTTGCAAAAGACGGATACAGGGTATCAATGGACGAAGGATCAAGTTCAGGCGATGAAACTGCAGTCAAACGATCAAGGAGAGTTCCAAGTAATGGGGTTACGCTATGGCAACTATTTCTTAAAAGAGTTGGAAGCTCCTGCTGGCTATGTAGTATCACAAGATCCGATCCCGTTTATGGTCACTAAAGGGGCGTCAACGTTGGCATTGAAGGTGGTCAATAAACCTACGACGAAACAAGTCGTACCGCCAACGCCGCAAATACCATCAACACCAACAGCATATTCGCCAAGTAAGATTTTTCCAAAAACAAATATGCTCACTAATTATTGGTTAGTTGTTGTCGGAGGAGTATTGCTTGTCTCACTTGCCGCGTTTTATAAAAAAAATAAAAAAGAATAGGGGAAAGAAGATGAAAAAATCTAAGTTGATACGTTTAATAACGTTAGCTGTGATGCTGATCAGTAGTCTTACCGCATTACTAGGAGGCGCTCGAGTACTAGCGGTAGACACCGCAAATACGCAAAATATTAGGATCCACAAGTTGCAATTTGAAACTATGCCAGGCAATACGCAAAATACCGGAGCGGAGATGACTTGGACGGGTTCAAAACCGTTAGCCGGAGCGGTCTTTACCGCTTATGATGCTACAACAGACTATTGGACGGCTTATGATGCTGCGCCAGGCAATACAGAAGCGAAAAAAGCGGCAGGAATCGCAGCGGCAAAATTAGCTTCTCAAACAAATGGGATCGCGTTCCCCGCTACTGGGTCTGACGGTATTGCAAATGGTGCTTTGCCAATGACTTCAGGTGGTAGAAAAGCTGTGTATCTCTTTGTTGAAACAACTTCACCAGCAGGTGTCAATCAAGAAAAATCAGTTCCATTCGTATTAGGGTTACCAATCTATGATGAGGGAGGAAACTTAAGAAATCCCGTTCATGTATATCCTAAAAATGAAGTTAAAGAAGTGAGTCTAGGTTTTACTAAATATGGTATCGAAGTGGATGGAACGAAGGCAACGTTAGCTAAAGCTCAGTTTATCTTAAAAGATGTGGCGAGTGGCTTGTACTATAATTCTTCTAATAATAAGTTTGATATTACAGATGTAGCGAGCGCTAGTAAGATCGAATCGAATGACAATGGGATAGTTTCAGTTTCAGGGCTGATATTGAATCCAGGAAAATATGAGTTCTATGAGGTCGATAGTACTGTTTCAACGAGCCAAGGACAGTCTACGGCTAACAACGAGATTTTCCACTATAAGAACAATCCGGTCGTGACGGCAACGGTTGCTACTAATATGGAGGTCACTTATGACTACTACAATCGACAACTAGTCAAACAAACTGGAGCAGGCTCAGCAGAAGCGTATAACTACAAGGTCCCCGTTCCTAAAAAAGAAGCTGATGACACGGATGTTGACGCAGGTCAAATAGTGAAGTTTACGATCACACAAAAAATTCCAGATGATGTCGCCCAATATACAGAGTATAAGTTGGTTGATAACTACGATGCGCGTTTGAGACTGGTATCAACAGATGCTCAAATTTTAAGCAGTCTCAAAATCGGTGGAGCAACAGCTACGGATGTCATTCCAACTTATTCTGCAGGGGCGAATCAATTTACTCTGACTTTCACCCCAAGTCAGTTGGCAAAATACGCTGGAGAAACGATGACCTTTGAAGTCGAAATGACGGTGACACCGGGAACAGATCTAACGACAATCGAAAACAAGATCACTTTTGATAACAACTTCTATGACAAGCACGATACTGAAAAAATAAAGACTTTCGGAAAACGCTTTGTCAAAGAAGACGCCAACACGAAGGAAAAATTGGCGGGAGCAGAATTTAAGATTACTAATGGAAGTGGAAAATATTTACAGTATCAAGATGCTTCCAATAATCCGATCGCAACGGTTACAGGAGATAAAATGGACAGTGCGGTTGCTGTCAAATGGGTCGATAGTAAAGAGGAAGGAACCACTCTTGTCTCAGGTACAGATGGAAAATTCAGTGTCTTTGGAATCGCTAGCAGAAGCTACACGTTGATTGAAACGAAGGCCCCTGACGGCTATGTGACCATGCCAGATCTAACATTTGTAGCAGATGATGGAACACAAACATTACCTGTTATCAATAAATCTAAAGGGATTTTACCATCCACTGGTGGCATGGGGATCATCGGTTTAGTCTTGCTCGGAGTTATCACGATTACTGGAGCGGCAATTTACTTCAAAAAAAGAGCAGGTTACACAGAAGTATAATTGATTGAGTAGGAGTCGACAGTTTTTAATGTTGGCTCCTTTTTTACATAAAGAGGTCGGTGGATGAGGTGATCGAGTGAAAAAAAAGAAAAGAATACTGATGGATATTTTGATGACTATCGTGCTGATTGTGGGAATTTGTGCCGCCTTGTATCCTTTCGTTAGTGATGGACTGAACCAATACGTAGAGCAGCAAGTGATCAGTTACCACCAAAGAAAAGCAAATGAAAAAAATAAAGAACAGATTGCGGCAGAAAAAGCAAAGTTGGCAGAAAAAAACCGCGAGATCGCGAAAAAGAACAACCCTGGGGCCGATCCCTTAGCTAATCAGCCGGAAAAAGAACGGGTGGAGAATCGGAGCTATTTTGAAAAACATACCATCGCCGTGTTGAAAATTCCTGATATCAATGTCTCACTGCCGGTGTATGATCAAACAAACGATGTTTTTTTGAGTCGTGGTGCTACCTTGTTAGAAGGGACTTCCTATCCTACGGGAGGAACAAATACGCATGCCGTTATTTCCGCTCATCGTGGATTGCCAGAAGCGAAATTATTTACTGATTTGCCAAAATTGAAAAAAGGGGATCAATTTTTTATCGAGATTAATCAGGAGACATTGGCTTATAAAGTCGATGACATTAGCGTGATCGAACCGACAGAGACGGAAAAATTAAAAATCGTGGAAGGGCAAGATTATGTGACCTTAATGACTTGTACGCCCTATATGATCAACAGCCATCGCTTATTAGTCCGAGGTCATCGAGTTCCTTATCAAAAAGCCATGAAGAAAAAAATCGATGCGATCGATCGGGACATCAAGCTGAGACAGACTTTATTAGTAATCGGTTGTCTGTTGTTGGCGGCTGTATTGATTACGTTCATCTATCAGCGGATCAAAGCAGCAAAAATTGCGAATCGCAAATATCAATTGTACTTTTTACTGCAGGATCAAGCAGGACAGGGTCTTGGTGGTCAAATATTCCAACTGTATACTAGAAACGGCAAACGGCCTTTAACACGAACAGGCGATCATGTCTATCTAACGACGGATGAGATGGGACGCCTAGTCGAGCCAGCGCTAAGTGGCGGACGCTACACCTTAAAGACAGAAGGTCTCCAGTTAAGAATCAAAGTAAAAAAAGTCAACGATCGAGCGTTTACGATTCTAGGCGGGAAACAAGTACAAGTCGTTGATACAGAGGAGATCCCTCAAGTCCGTGTAATAAAAAAAACCAAAGAGAACAAATTTAGCTAAAGAAAAGCAGTCTGGGGAACGAATCAGTTATTCCTCAGGCTGCTTTATGATAACTTACAATTGGCAAACACAAGTGGGGCGATGAGCCGTCATTTTCCCAATCAACTATTTAAAAAGGAAAGCACACCTTGTATTCTGAACAGCTAGGGGATTGTCGTCATTCCTTTTTAGAATTACTGCTAGCTTCCGAAGAAATGTGATTTATACAAAATTATCGTCAAAAGGTTCTCCGTCCGTTCAATATGAATGTTGAACAACTAGGAATGGAGTTCTTGATGAGAAAAATTTTCGTTGGTTTATCAAAGTACCTCGAACAATGGCATCTACAGAAAGAAAAAGTAATTTAAGGGTATTCAATCAACATGCTGCCTTTAATTTCTCTGAGTAATAAAATAATTAGCACTAGCACAGAAGTTCGTCAACGAAACACCCTTTTTGATTCTTCAGCCGATCCTTAGTATAATGAGCATGTTTTGAAAATCGCGTCTGTGCGCGATAGGAGGAAGTACATAGCATGAAAACTAATTTTTGGGCAGAACTGCCAAAGCCTTTTTTTGTTTTGGCACCAATGGAGGATGTGACGGACGTCGTTTTCCGTCATGTAGTCAAAGCAGCCGGAGCGCCGGATGTCTTTTTTACAGAATTTACGAATTCAGATAGTTTTTGTCACCCGGATGGCATTGACAGCGTACGTGGTCGCTTGACGTTTACGGAAGATGAGCAGCCAATGGTGGCGCATATTTGGGGAGACAAGCCGGAATTTTTCCGTGAGATGAGCATGGCGTTAGCTGAGATGGGCTTTAAAGGAATCGATATAAATATGGGCTGTCCGGTTCCCAATGTCGCGGAGCGAGGCAAAGGCAGCGGTCTAATTTTACGGCCAGAGGTAGCAGCGGAGCTGATCGAAGCAGCAAAGGCAGGCGGATTGCCGGTCAGCGTCAAGACGCGCATCGGCTTTACGGAAAAAGACGAGCTTGAAGCATGGATCAGTCACTTGTTAAAACAAGATATCGCGAATCTTTCGGTTCATATGCGGACGAGAAAAGAAATGAGCAAAGTCGATGCTCACTGGGACCTGATTCCTGAAATCGTCAAATTGCGAGATGAAATCGCGCCGCAAACTTTGATCACCATTAACGGTGATATTTTGGATCGTCAGATGGGGTTAGAGTTGGCAGAAAAATATGGTGTGGATGGTATCATGATCGGCCGTGGTATTTTCAAGAATCCTTATGCTTTTGAAAAAGAAGCGAAGGAACATACACCAAAAGAAATGATGGATTTATTACGGTTGCAACTGGATTTGCAAGATCAATTCGCGGAACAGGTTCCTCGTTCAATCGTCGGCTTGCATCGCTTCTTTAAAATTTACGTGAAAAGTTTTCCCGGTGCGAATGATTTGCGCGTCAGCCTGATGAATACAAAATCAACCGCGGAAGTGCGAGCGATATTAGATCGCTTTCAATAAGCTTGACTAAACGTTCTTTTTCTCACTCTGAGGAAAAGAGCTTTTTTTGATAGTGATCGGTATCGCCCGCTCTTTTTCTTAAAAACTATTGACAGGCCCAATTGCTTTTGGGTACGGTTAACGCAAATAGCTGAATGCCTCAACAAAAAAGGAAGAATTGGCTAAATGTTTGAACTAACAGAAAAAGTGGCGGTCATTACACCGGCCTTTGATTTGGCGGCTGAGTATGTCACTCGTGTAGTTGGCCCCCCGTTATCGTGATGAAAAACAGCGCGAGACGGAGCAGTTGCAGTCTGCTTATGAAGTGATTTTTGATTTGGTGCATCAACAGACGGTTCAGACGCTAACTTTGCCGGTATTAAGTACAGGAATCTACAATTATCCTAAACAGAAAGCGGCAGAAATTTTGTATCGTGTGGCCACTCGCCCAGAAAATCAAACGATTAAAACTAAAATTATTGTTTTAGAACCAACTTGGCTGCCGCTGTTTGAAAAATTGATCGCTGTATCAAGTTAGTCAATTAAGATAACTCGATAGGTGTATTATTTTTTTCACAAATGTAAGCGATATATATATATAAATTATCATCAAGAGGAATACGTGATAAAATAATAAAAAGAAGCAAAAGGAGGGAAAGTTCTTGAAAGCTATCTCTATTCATCCCGAACCAGTTATGGAAATTCTCGCGGGAAAGAAAACAAAGGAATATCGTTCATGGACTACGCATTATCGTGGGCCATTATTGATTTGCTCAACGGCAATCAAAACTCCCGGCTGTATTTCGAGACACGCGGTTTGTATCGTGGACTTGGTTGATGTAGAGCAGTTAGGGGAAGGTTCTTACGCTTGGATCTTCAAAAATGTACGCTGTATCCATCCTTTTTCTATCAAAGGACAGCGACGTCTTTATCATGTTTCAGATGAACGCATCGTGGAACCGATGAGAGGTGAATTTTTAGTTGAGGACGAGGAGAAGGTCGTCACCGAAGAATTCTGGCAAAAATATTATCTCACATTGATTAGTTAATTATTTGATTTTGTAAGCGCTTTTTATAAAAATATTGAAAGTGCTAAACGAGTTTTTGAGTGTTAAGGGGGAGTAAAAAGGACTAGCTAGATTCAAGGGGTTAGTGAGCTGGTGGAAAAGCGATGCCCTGTTTCTGTGGTAGAATAGGAGCGAAAGAAGGTTGACTATGAACAGTATGGAAAAAATCAATCAATTTCGTGATGAACGAAACTGGCGTCCTTTTCATAATGAAAAGGATTTGGCACTGTCGATCACATTAGAAGCCGCGGAGCTGTTAGAACTTTTTCAATGGAAAGACTCAGAAGAAGCGCGAACGCAAACTGAACGCTTGAAAGAAGAGCTAGCGGATGTGTTGATTTATTCGTATATGATGGCAGATAATTTAGACTTCGATATTGATGAGATCATCAGTGAAAAATTAAAGAAAAACGCCATCAAATACCCAGTTGATAAAGTATAAAAAAAGCGGCAGAGCGAATCTGCCGTTTTTTTTATTCGTGTAGTTCTAACGGCAAACCATCGGGATCGAAAAAAAACGTCATCCGATCCCCGGTAAAATCATCTTTACGTAAAGGTTCGCAATCCACGCCTTGTTCCTTTAAGTAGGCGACTGTCGCTTCGATGTCTTCTGTTTTAAAAGCGAGATGGCGCAACCCAGAAGCTTCAGGAAAACTGGGACGTCGAGGTGGTTTTTTTACGGCAAAAATTTCTAATTCAGCGTCCTTTAGCTGCAAGTCTAATTTATAATCTTCTCGTTCTGGACGATAATTTTCACGAATGATCGGAAGACCTAAAATATCGACATAAAAATTACGCGCCTTCTGATAATCAGAAACAATGATCGCCACATGATGAATGGCGGAAAAATTTGGTGTTGGCATAAAAGGGCTCTCTCCTCTTTTAGGGTGTTTTTTCTAAACAAACTGCGTGACCTTGTTCTTGTAGATGAGCGACGTGTTGCTCGCCCCAACTGCACAGATTATCCAAAATGTCTGAGAGACTGCGGCCGTATTCACTTAAAGAATATTCGACCTTCGGCGGGACTTGCTGATAGACTTTGCGGTCGATGATGTTGTCTTCTTCTAATTCCCGCAACTGAGAGGTCAGCATTTTTTGACTGATGCCGGTGATTCCCCGTTTCAAATCACTAGGGCGCATCGGTCCATGCCGAAGATTACATAGAATGATCGGTTTCCATTTTCCACCGATGACAGCCATCGTGGCTTCGACACCGATCATATACGCACGATTTTCCAATTTTTTTTGCTCCTTTAACGCTTGATATGATCCAATAGTTACTAAAAGGTATCTATGGTACAAAAAAGTGGGTACTTACCAAAAGATCTTCCACAGTATATAGTATCTTCTTGTAGCTTACAAATACTTGCTTTGGAGGAAGAAAATGGAAAAGAAACTATCACCTAATTTAACGTTATTTGCTTTAGCGATCAATGCTTTTGCGATTGGATCGACGGAGTTTATCAGTGTCGGCCTACTGCCAATGCTGGTCAAAAGCTTTCACGTCACATTGGCTCAAGCTGGTCTGACTGTCTCACTCTATGCGTTAGGTGTCACGATTGGTGCGCCACTTTTGACTGTCTTAACAGGAAAATGGAATCGTCGCAACTTGATGCTGGGTATTATGTTGCTGTTTATCAGTGGAAATCTACTGGCAGCCTTTGCGCCGACTTTTTCAATTTTATTAGTTGGTCGGATTTTAGCGGCGCTTGCTCATGGCATCTTTATGTCAGTCTCTACAGTGATCGCGGCGGATGTCGTGGAACCTTCACGGCGAGCAAGTGCGATTGCGATTATGTTTACGGGTTTGACAGTTGCAACGGTAACAGGCGTACCATTAGGAACCTTTATCGGTCAGCAAACGACTTGGAAAATGTCCTTCATTTTTATTGCAGTCGTTGGTTTAATTGGATTGATTGCCAGCAGTTTTTTAGTGCCTCGCAATTTGCCGATACCTGGAAAGGTGGATTTAAAAGGCTTTGTACGAATCTTTACGAACAAATCATTAGTCATGTCCTTTTTAATCACGGCATTTGGGTATGGCGGAACTTTTGCAGCGTATACTTATTTATCGCCAATTTTAGCAGGTTTTGGTTTTTCTGCTAGTGCGGTAGTCCTTATTTTGATCGTGTACGGCATCATGGTAGCGATTGGAAATACGATTGGTGGGCACTTTGCCAATGCCCAACCGTTGTCGTCATTGATGAAGATGTTTGGATTGTTGTTGGCTGCGCTCGTCTTTTTATTTGTGACAGTTTTGCTTGGAAATACCATTTTAGGATTGTCAGCAGCACTGTTGTTAGGCCTATTTGCCTTCATGAATGTCCCTGGCTTGCAGCTGTATGTCGTAGAGCTCGCTGAAAAATATGTTCCACAAGATATTACTTTGGCTTCAGCCTTGAACATCGCCGCGTTTAACATCGGAATCACTTTAGGTTCGACGGTTGGTGCTCAAGTCACAGGTAAAATAGGACTTACCTACACACCGATTTTTGGGGCAGTGATTGTTTTATTAGCGATTCTTTTGATTGGGAAAGTGAAAGAAAGTGAATCAGTTGAATCAATTGATACCATGAGTGAATGTGAAGAATAAAAAAAGAACCAGCCATCAAACGATGGTTGGTTCTTTGCGAAAATGAATCCAACAAGCAATCAAAACGATCACTAGCAGTGCAAGTAGAAAGAGCAACGAGATTTGCGAACCGGTAACGGTGGCGGCGATAAAATCCGACTGAGATTGCTGTGCTAGATTAATGATCGTCGCGACGATTGCGGTAGCGACTGCACCAGAAAATTGTTGCAACGTATTGAAAAGCGTATTGCCGTCGCCATAATCGGATTCAGGCAGTAAATTCATGCCGGTGGTCATCAGATTGCTGTAAGCAAAGCCGATTCCGATCATATAAAAGACGTGGCCTGCTACAAAGCCCAATAAAATGGGGGCTCGTAATAATACGGTCAAAGCGATCCAGCCGATCGTCGCTAAGCTCAGGCCTAGTAGAATCGGTTTTTTTGAGCCGAAGGTATCTAAGACGCGGCCAGAGATTGGTGCTAAGATGGCCCCCACCGCAGCACCCGGCATCATAACTAAACCAGCAACAAATGCGTCTTTGCCTAAAACAATCTGGATGAAGTTTGGCAGGACGAAGGAAATCCCTAAAAGTAAAAACTGACACACGAGAAAACCGCATAAAAATAAAACGAAGACGTTGTTTTTCAGAACAGTAATGCGCACCAATGGATTTTTTCCGCGAGTTGCTTGCCGATAAAAAATCAGGAGACCTAAAATTCCAATGGCTAATGATACGAGACTTAGCCAGCTACCTAGTTGATTTAAGAACATTAATAGCCCACTAAACAGAAGGGCCACGCCTAACAAACTGACGATATCCAGTCCGCCGGATTTTTTGACCGGCATTTCGGGGATCGCATATAAGCCGATAATTAACGACAAAGCCAAGACTGGTAGTAAAAATAAAAAAATCGAATGCCAAGACAGGCTAGCAGTCATGATTCCACCGTAAGTTGGGCCGATTGCCGGCGCAATGGAGGTCGTCAAGGTTCCAACTCCCATCATTGTTCCCCGTTTATGCATCGGCGTAAAGTTTAAAATAATATGGAACATCAACGGTAGCGCGATTCCGGTACTGATCCCTTGTAACAGGCGTCCTGCTAACAAGATACTAAAAGAAGGCGACCATAAGTCTGTCACCAAACCGACGATAAAAAAGAGATTAGCAACTAAAAATAATTTTCGAATCGAATAATTTTTCAATAAGTAATTTGAAAAAGGCACCATGATAGAGATCACTAAGAGATATATCGTCGTGACCCACTGTACCATTCCGGTGGAGATCCCGAATTGCTTGATTAAAGTTGGGAAGGTGACGTTCATGGCGGTTTCGATCAGGACACCAGCGAAGGACATGATTCCAGTGGCTAAGACAGCATACAACAAGTGGATTTTCTTTTCTTTCATTTTATAACCTCACAGATTTTACTTGAATAATCGCATAAAAAAACGAAGTGGGACTCGCAGCTACTTCAAAGCATCGGACTCATTTTTCTAAAAAAAAGAAAATGAATGCTCTTCAGTACACATACGATTCCACCAAACTTGCTAAAATAAGAAGTGGAATTCGCAAAAAGAGAGAGATGGTTTCTAAATTAATAGAAACCGCCTCTCTCTCGACACGCGAAAGCGTGTTATCTGTACGATTTATTCACAATCAGCATTGTACGGCTTTTTTTGGCGAAGGTCAAGCTTAGTGCTGGATTAAAAAGCTGATAACGGCGAATAGTGCGATATGAGCGGGATAAAAAATGTAGAAGAAATTCCGCATGCTGCGGCCTTTTTCTCCGTTGTATAGGATGATAGGAATGGCTGAAAAAAGCATCATCCATTGGAAGTTAAAGGTAAAGGCATGCTGTATGCCGCCTCCAAAAACGAGCGTTATTACAGCGACTACAACTAATGCAGCAACTTGTAACAGTTTCTTACCGTGGAATAAATAGAACAAGACGGCCAGTAAAACAAATAAAATTCCTCCCTCAGTCAGTAATAAGGTCGGTACCAGCAAAGTAAATATTTGGAAGAAAATCGGTCCAACTTCTGACTCGAATAAGCTGCTAGATAATAAGGCCATCGCTAAGATACTTAACAGTGTTGGAACAAGGAACCAGATCAATCCTTTGAAAAAAGTTTTGCGTTGTTTGAAGTATTCGCACGCTTGCATATAGACGGTCCCTAAGAACAACGTTCCAAAAATATTATTCATAATAACAGTATCGCCAGTCATCAGATAACGGTTGATAATTTGGCTGATAATTCCCATGATCCAATAGCCCACCAACAAACGGAACATATATTTTTTTCGATTGCTTGTATGAATAAAGCCCTCGGAACTTTCAAAAAGGAAAATCGGTGCTGCGATTCGTCCGATCCAGTGAAACCACATCGGAACTCCTAGAAATAGGAAAAATTCTGCTAGATGATCGAGCACCATCGTTACGACCCCGACTACTTTTAACTGGAAACCAGTCAATCCATGATTCATTAAAAAACTCCTCTCTCTTTATTTCAAAGATACCGAAAAAAGTGATATCTTACCATGTATTTAACGAACAATCAACTTACAAAAATGAGAGGAAGAGAACAACTAAATGTCAGAAAATTCTTTAAACTCATTGACAAGCAAAGTAACCTCCGTTATGATTACAATCATAAATTAATTTAATTGCCATTTAAATTTAATTTAAAAGGAGAATTTCTATGAACACGACGACTGCTTGGCAAATGATTATTATTAGGCGTAGGACTTGAGACTTGTTTTGAAAAAAACGGTTTGAAGTCCTGTTTGACATTTGTTAAGTGGGATTCTCCAGCATCTCACTGATAAAGGTGGGATGCTTTTTTGATTTTAAAAAAAGGAGTGGGAAAAATGGAAAACAATGTAGCGAAACTGGATTTTCAAGAGGTAGCACCTGTTTACACCGTCGAAACAAATGAGGCACCACAGGCAATTGGTCCTTACGTTCAAGGAAAAGTCGTCAATGGGTTCTTATATGCCTCGGGCCAGATTGCCTTGGACCCAGTCACTGGAGAATTAGTCGGGGAAACGATTCAAGAGCAAACGAATCAGGTGCTGCAAAATGTGGGTGGCATTTTACGAGCCGTCGATCTAGATTATGATCAAGTTATCAAAACGACTTGCTTTTTGAATGATATCGGTGAATTTGTCGCATTTAATCAAGTCTATGAAAGTTTTTTTTCCAATGAAAAACCTAGCCGTTCGTGTGTAGAGGTGGCCCGCTTGCCTAAGGATGCGTTGGTGGAAGTTGAAATTGTTGCGGTGGTGAAATAAAAAAAAGAAGGACGTGTACTCACCAGTTGGTTGGCACACGTTCTTCTTTAAATGTGTAAAAGAAAAATTAACACGACTGCGGCGATGGTTTGCAGTGTGCCAACTGATAATCCATAAATCAAAAAATGCGGGCCTTCTTTTAAAAATTTACGAAAATCCAAACGCAAGCCGATGGCAGCTAAGGCAATTGTTTCAAACCATGAACTGATAAAATGAGCTCCCTGGTTAAAAAAGCTAGGCAAAGGCAGGAAGCTATTCACTATGCAGGCTAATAGAAAACCTAGAACATACCAAGGAATCGGAAATTTTTTCTTGGCGTTTTTGGTAGTGACTAATTGATCGCGGCGTACTTTTTGTTCAAAGACGAATACTACAACAACGAGAAAAATGATTCGTGTGATCTTAAACAGCATCGAAAATTTGACCGTTTCGGCATTGACTAGGCTAGCCCCGGCAACAACTTGTCCAACGGATTGTAACGTGCCTCCTAATAAAGCACTCTTAGCGAATAACGCATTGCCGAATAAATGAATTCCTAAAAAGGGCAATGTAAGCATCATCACGGTTCCTAACAGATTCACTAGTGTGATGATCTGTCCTTTTTGATTATCGTCTGCTTCAATCGCTGGTGCAATTGCTCCAATGGCAGAAGAGCCACAGACCGCATTTCCACCAGCCATCATCAAGGCCATTTTTTCATTAAAGCCGAGTTTGCGGCCTAGTAGATAAGCTCCAAAGATGACGATCGTCATGAGGAGTAGGATAAAAATCAGCCCTTTGACCCCCATTTGACCAATCGTTTGGAAGGTCACCGTGAGGCCTAGTAAGACGACAGAGTATTCCAACAGCCGACTCTCGGAAAATTTTGTCCCATCTGCGAGACTTGGTTGTTTAAAAAAAGTATTCCCTAAGAGAATCCCTAGTAAGATCGCCAGTGTTGCTGCACCAAGCTTTGGTAGCAACAGCGCCAAGAGCTTACCGCAAATCGCGACAGCTATCGACAAACTTAAGCCAGGAATGAGTTTTTTAAACGACATAAAAAAATTGTTAGACATAGGCAGGTTCCTTTCTATTAAATTTATTATAACCAACAACTTTCATTATTATAATTTATTGATATAATACCTTAGATAGAAAAAGTTAATGGAAGTGATTACGATATTTAAATGGCTAGAAACCTTTAAAGTGGTTTATGAAACCAAAAATTTTTCTAAGGCTTCGGAGATTTTATTTATTTCCCAGCCGACGGTTTCTTCACAGATCAAACAGTTGGAAAATGAATTAAACACACAGTTGTTCATTCGCAGCGGTCGTAAAGAAGTCTTGGTAACTCAGCAAGCAGAAATTTTATATGAGCGGGTCGTGGATTTGATCGATGACTGGGAGAATCTGTATCAAGCAGTTCAAATCAATCAGCAGAAAACTATCCGGTGTGTAATCGGTGCTTCACACACCTTTGCCAATTATATTTTGCCAACCTTGCTGATCGACTTGTATCAACACTTTCCTCATATTCGTTTCAGCGTTCAAATGATGAATTCACTAGAAGTATTGCAGGCGGTAGAGCATCATACGGTTGATCTTGGGTTTATTGAAAAACCATTATCCTCAGTGAACATCAAACGGGTTTCTTTAATGGAGGACCAATTAGTTTTGGCTGGCGATCCTAAGACCGGTCCTTGGCTCATTCGGGAAAATACTTCTGGCGTTCATTATTATACGAAACGTTTTTTAGATGAGGGCGATATCAAAGATCCAATCATCGAGATTCAAAATAATGAGATCATTGTAGGGTTATTAAAGCGTGGCTTCGGTTGCTCGGTAATTTCTGAACGAGCTGTTGAAGGGATTTCTTACCAAATGTTGGATGATAGCTTTAAACGACATTTTTATTTGATTCGGCGGAAAGCCCAAGACTCTGAAGAGATTGAAAAATGTACTAAGTTTATTGAGAAGTGGTGTAAACAGTAAGAGTTGTGAGCGATGATTTATTTAAGAAGAAGGAAGCAGGATAAAAAAATTATCCTGTTTTTTCTTTGTCAACCACCTAACTGAAAAATCGGTCGAAAGGCTGAGGCGCGCCACTGGGCGAGTGCTATAATTAGCTCAATCACAAAGAAAAAAGGATTGATGAAAATGAAAAAAAATTCAGGGCTTATTGTTGGGATGGGTGTGATTCTTTTAGCGATTGGCGTTTACTTGATCACCACCTATAATTCATTGGCTTCAGCGGAAAACAATGTCGATGCCAAATGGTCGCAGGTTGAAAATGTGATGCAGCGACGAGCAGATTTGATTCCGAACTTAGTGAACAGTGTGCAAGGCAGTATGAATCATGAAGAAAAAATCGTCAAGGAAATTACAGACGCACGAAAAGCCTACAACAGCGCAAAATCGCCTGCAGAAAAAAACGCGGCGAATAATCAGATCGAACAAAGTTTAGGAACAATGGTGAATGTGATCCAAGAAGATTACCCAACACTAGCTTCAAATGAAAATGTTAAAACATTGATGGTACAACTAGAAGGAACAGAAAATCGGATTTCCGTTGAACGAAAGAATTATATCGAAGAAGTCAATGATTACAACCAAAGCTTAGTCCGCTTCCCCAAAAATATGGCGGCGAAAGTCTTAGGTTTTGATAAAAAGGCAAATTTCAAAGCGGATGAAAACGCCAAAGAGGTGCCTGACGTTAGTTTTGAATAAGGATGGGTGGAAAAATGAAAAAGGATCCGTATGGTTCAAGGGAACAACTTCATCAAACGGTTGTTGAAAATTACCGCAAATTGCGTAGACGCAACGGTATTTTTTCATTCGTGTTAGTGATTGTATTGCTGGTGAGCGGATTTTCATTCTTTACATTCGTTACTAGCGGTGGCTATGGCGATAAAAAGGCGGGCTACGATCAGCAACTAACAAAACTGGATCAGGAACGAGCAGCTATTCTAGCTGGTAAACAGGTGACTGTTACACAATCCTTCAAAACGACTATGAATGACAATTTGTCCAACTTAAAGGAATATCCAAGGCAGGCCAATAATTATCAAGTCGCGATTAAAGGGACGGATAGTCATTTGACGATTAATAAGAATAATGTTTTCGTTTCTGACAACGCGCGGATGCTGAGTGATAAACTGAAACAAAAAATTTATCAATTAAACAAACAGCTGGCGGCAAGTACCAACGGCGCGCAATTAGCCGTCGTTACCGTATCTGAACTGCCTCGTGGTCAAGATATCGAGTCTTATGCTAATACGATCTTTAATCAATTGGGTATCGGCGATAAACAGGAAAATAACGGCGTCTTGTACCTGATTGCTTTAGACGAGCGAAAATTTCGATTAGAGGTGGGGTACGGCTTGGAAGGTTTGATTCCCGACGGTAAGGCAGATGATATTATCAATAATGACGACGTAGTGGATGCTTTTAAGGATGAAGCTTATGATCAAGGCGTCAATCAAGTGATCGATGAAGTCTTCGCCACCATGAATACGAAGACAGCGCTAGTAGATTCGCAAATTGCTCAAGTAAAGGATCAACGGACACAGCTGATGTTTTTCCATTGGATGGGCCTAGTTGTATTGAGTCTCTTGTGTTTAGTCAGTCTGATCAGTCTGATAAATCTTTTGCGGGCACGCGTCTTTTTAAAAGACACCTATAAGCGCTATCAGCGTGAAACGACTAGGATCGTTAGTGATAAAGCTTTGAATCAAGCAGCACAGCAATCGCCGCTGTATGCGATTTTCTTAAGTGGCTTAGTAATCGGCTTGTCTGTTAGAGGGATTAAACGAGCAATCATTCAGGGACAGCTGCTGCGTGATCCAGCGGCGGAAAAGAAATTGTTCGGCCGGATCTTGATTGGTGATACTCTTTATTCTGGCAATGGGAATGTACTAACGACAGCCTACTTAGCATCAAATTATAATTCCGATAATTGGTCGGACAATAATAACAACAGCTCTGGCGGTGGCTCCTCGTGGGGCTCCTTCGGTGGTGGGTCCTCCGGTGGTGGTGGCGCTTCTGGAGGCTGGTAATAAAAAATAGAAAGACGTTTACCAACTTTTGGTAAACGTCTTTTTTTAATGTTCAAATTGGGCTTGATGGAGCTGATAGTAGTTGTCTTTTTTTGCTAAGAGTTCTTCATGAGTCCCTTGTTCGACGATGTTGCCGTTATTGACGACTAAGATCAAGTCGGCTTCACGAATCGTTGAGAGCCGGTGGGCGATGATGAAGGAAGTCTTATCCACCATCAAACGGCCCATTGCTGCTTGGATCAACAGTTCGGTTTGGGTATCGACATTGGAAGTCGCCTCATCTAAAATCAACAGCTCCGCATTTAGCAGCATCGCTCGGGCAATCGTCAGTAATTGTTTTTGACCTTGAGAAATTGCCAAACCGTCTTCGGTCATGATCGTGTCATAGCCTTTAGGCAGTTGAGTAATAAAATCGTGGATGTGAGCGGCCTTCGTAGCGGAAACAACGTCTTCCATCGTGGCGGCTTCATTGCCATAGGTTAGATTTTCAAAAATTGTTCCAGTAAAGAGCCACGTGTCTTGCAAGACCATCGCGTATTGCTTCCGCAGACTTTCGCGGGTTGCTTCTTTGATGTTTTGGCCATCTAAATAAATCGCGCCACTATTTGGATCGTAAAAACGCATTAATAGATTGACGATCGTCGTCTTGCCTGCACCGGTGGGCCCTACGATGGCGACCATGCTGCCGGGAGCGATGTCAAAGGATAGATCGTTGATTACCGGTTGCGCTTGCTGATAGCTGAAGGAGACATGATCGAAGCGAACAGCACCCTTCACCTGATTGAAGACGTAAGCCTCAGGTACATCCTGGACTTCAGGTTCTTCATCTAATAATTTGAAAATACGTTCAGCAGCAGCGATCGATGATTGCAAGTCACTGAAAATATTTGCCAGTTCGTTGATTGGGCCAGAGAATTTCCGTGAATACAGCACAAAGGACGAAAGTTTCCCTAATGTGAGATGCCCAAATAGGAAGAGGAACGCGCCTAAGATACTGATCAATGACAAGGAGACATTGTTGATGAAGTTGACGGAAGGTCCGGTCATACTGCCATAATATTCGGCATTGTAATAGGCGGTCATGGCTTCGTCATTTTTAGTAGCGAAGCGCTTGATCATGGTTTCTTCTTGATGATAGACTTTCGTTGTTTGTTCACCGGATAAAAGTTCTTCGGTTAGACCGTTTAATTCCCCCAGCTTAGCGGAACGTTTGCGAAACAGCGGCTGAAATTTACTGGTCAAAAAGCGTGTTAGCAAAATCGATGCTGGCACGGTGACTAGGAAGATCGTTACCATTATTGGCGAAATCACCATCATCATTACAAAAGAACCGATGACGGTGACCAAACTGCTTAACACTTGGACGGAGTCGCTGGCTAGTGAGGTATTGATCGTGTCGATATCATAGCTCATGCGGCTGACGATATCCCCCGTTTGATGCTGATCGAAATAGCCGACTGGCAGTGAAACGATTTTGTTAAATAAATCTTTCCGTAACCGAAAGGCGATTTTTTGACTCAAATAAATCATTAAGCGGCTGATACCGTAGCTTAAAATCGCTGAGGCTAAGTAAAAGCCCACCATCCAGGCACAGTAAAAGAAGACTTTCTGGAAGGCGACTTGTCCTTTTCCAATCTGGATTGCATCGATGGCATAGCCGGAAAGCAAAGGGCCGACTAAAGCAAATAAATTACTGGCGATGGTTAATAGCACTGCTAAAAGTAAAAGCCATTTGAATTGATACAAGTAGCCCCACAATCGCAGCAGGGTACCTTTACGTGAACTATTCTCCAATGCTTGCCCCTCCAATCTGACCGTGGTAGATCGTTTGATAAGTTGCATTCTCAGCTAGCAGTTCTTCATGACTGCCGTAACCGATCATTTTTCCTTTTTTTAAAAGAAGGATTTTGTCTGCATGTTGGATCGAGCTGATCCGTTGAGCAATCAAAATTTTGGTGGTCGCTGCAAAATGGGTTCGCAGGGCTTTTCTTAAATTCGCATCCGTATGATAGTCCAACGCGCTAGAGGAATCATCTAAGATCAAGAGATCCGGCTGACCAATCAACGCACGAGCTAAGAGTACTCGTTGTTTCTGGCCACCGCTGAGATTTTGTCCTTTGGCTTCTGAGGGGTAATCCAAACCGTCCGCTAATTTATCAATAAATTCTCGTGCCTGCGCATCGTCTATTGCTTGCTGGACTTGTACTTCTGAAAAAGCTCGACCGAATAAAATATTTTCACGGATCGTATCGGCAAATAGTACATCCTTTTGTAAGACCGCGCCGATTTTTTGATGCAGCGCGTCTAAGGAATAATGCTTGATGTCTTGACCGTCTAAAAGAATCTGTCCAGAGGTTCGGTCATACAAACGCAAGATCAGACTGGCGATGGTGGTTTTCCCGCTGCCAGTAGCCCCCATGATCCCTAATGTTTCGCCGGATGCTAGATTGAAGGAAATATCTTCAATCGCAGTTGCAGCGTCGGGATAGGCGAAGGTCACGTGATCGAAGCGTAATTTTGTTTCGCTTTCGTTGCGTTGTTCCAAAGTGCCGGGAACCAAGGTTGGTTTTTTCCGCAGGACATCGTTGATTCGTTTGGCTGAAGCCAGTCCTCGAGAATACAAAACAAAAATTCGCGTGATTGACAGCATCGCATTCAAAATGATCGTGAAATACGTCAAGAAAGCGACGATTACCCCGGGTTGTGTCAGTCCTGCATTGACGCGGTAGGCGCTGACGACGATTACGAGGGTCAAGCCTAGATTTAAAAATAAATCCAATAATGCCGGTGAAGCAGCCAACGTCACATTGGCTTTCGTCTCCGCATTTACTAATGATTGATTGACTTGTTCAAAACGATTCCGTTCATACGCTTCTTTCGATAGCGCTTTGATGACGCGTGAACCAGTCACGTTTTCCCGCACCGTCAGCACGAGTTGATCGACCTTTGTTTGCAATTTACTAAATAGCGGGACCCCTTTTTTAGAAATATGTGTGACCACCACGAAGATGATCGGCATCACCGCGACTAAGACCAGTGTCAACACCGGGTCTAAGGTGGTGGTAATCAAAATTCCACCAATCAACAGGATCGGTGCGCGAATGCCCATCCGCAGCATGACCCCCAGTGTTAAATGAATATTGTAAGAATCTGTCGTGACTCGCGAGACTAACGAGGAGACGCTGACTTCTTCAATTTGAGTCGTATCTAAATAACTAATTTTTTTGAATAGGTCATCGCGAATATGCTTGGTCGTGTTCTTCGCCGTTTTTGAGACCATGCGGTTGGCAATGATATTCGCCCATAAAGCAAAGGCGGAGGCCAATAGCATGACACCGCCCCACAAAAGGATTTTATGGGGATCTTTTTGTGGAATCACGTGGTCTAAAATATAGGCCAGCGTCCACGGGAGGACCAGTTCCATCATTGTTCCTAAAAATTTAATAATCACACCGATCGTCACTTGTGAACGATAGGGTCGCAAATAGTTTAAAATTAATTTCATTTTTGCTCCTTACTACAAATGCGTGCTTCCGCAGTTGTCATGATCGTCTCTACGTCCGCCAATAGCTCAGTCTGTCGTTCAGCGGGGACTTCTGCCAATAGTGTCTGATTCCAGTCGGCTAAGATGTGGCGAATCTCCTCTTTGATCTCCTGTGCTTTTTCAGTGGGAAAAATTTGTAAGCGTCGGGCGTCTGTCGGATCACTTTTGCGAGTGATAAAGCCCTTTTGTTCTAGCTGCGCCAACTGGCGAGCGACGTTGCTTTTATTTACAAAGATACGACAAGCCAGCTCTTCTTGGGAAATCCCCGGCCGATGGCAAATCGTTAAAATATAGGCGTGATGCATTTCTCCCAAGCCTAATTTTTTAAATTCCTTTTCACGATACAAGGCTGAAAGTCGCGCGAGGCGATTGACCATTTGCATAAAAGAATCCATTTTCTTCCTCTCATCCTTCCTTTGAACCAGAATCAGTATAAAAGAAAACCGTTGCGGGTGCAACGATTAAAGGTTGAATTATTTTCCTCAATCTTTACACAACCATAACAATCTTTATTTTATCTTTGCATGAAGTTGTTCGAGCCTTAACAATGCGCCGCTATACTTTTTTAAGAGGCGGGCAATCACTTAACATACTTTGCTAGGTGTGGAGGACACAACTAGCAATCAAAAATAAAGAAGGACTCTTGGGAAGAACGCCCCTTCAAGATAAAAAAAGGAGAGAACAATTGTGCTGAAACTCGAAAAAATCTACAAGCAATTCCAAGAAACGACGGTGCTGGAAGATATCAACTTAGAGATCGCAGCTGGCGAGATTGTCTCTATTTTAGGGCAATCCGGTTCGGGCAAAACGACATTGTTGAATTTGATCTTAGGAGTAGAAGAACCGACAGCGGGAAAAATTTATTTTAATGATAAAGAAATCACTCATACGTTAATGGAGAAACGGCCTTTCAATATCGTTTTTCAAGATTACGCGCTGTTTCCTCATTTAACCGCGTATCAAAATCTGATCTACGGCTTAAAAAATCAAAAGGATCGTTCTTCTAGTGACGAGGTAGCGGAATTGATTCAGCTGCTGAACTTAGAAAAACATTTAGACAAACCAATCCATCAATTGTCAGGTGGTCAAAAACAGCGGGTAGCGTTAGGCCGAACATTAGTGATGAAGCCGCAGCTGCTGCTGTTAGATGAACCATTGAGCGCATTGGATGGGGTGATCAAGGAATCCATCAAGGAAAAAATCCAAGAAATTGCCCGCAAGCTGCATTTAACCATCATCATCGTCACCCATGATCCGGAAGAAGCATTGACGATGTCCGACAAGATCGTCGTGTTAGATGAAGGAAAGATCGCCCAGTGCAGCTCACCAGTGGAGATTATGAGTGCGGCTTCTTGCCATTTTGTGGAAGAATTCATCGTCAATCAATTAGCAATCAAGCAACGGAACATCCAACAGATTTTTCAAGCGTCCATGAAGCTGGTGGCTACATGAGTAGGTTTTTTTCCTTGAAACGTTTCAGCAGCTGGTTGGTCTTAGGATTTTTCATTTTATTTATAGCGTGGCCATTAGTGCAGATCGTTTTGACTGCTTTTCCTGAGGTCGGCGGGAAAAACATTGACGTTTTTAGTCCTAAGTGGCGAGCCTCCTTTAGTAATAGCTTGAGCTATTCCTTAATTGCGACCAGCTGTTCGACTTTGCTAGGATTTCTCTTAGCTTACGGCAATAATTTTACGCAGATCAATCGCAAGTTTTTAAAGCTGAATTAGAGCATCTTGCATTTTCCGATGTTGCTACCAACGATTACTTATGGCTTTGTTCTTATTTATGCCTTTGGAAGTCAAGGATTGTGGAGCAAAATTTTCAAACAGGAGCTGTTTCCCATCTATGGATCCATCGGCATTTTATTAGGTTTTATCATTTATACTTTGCCACCAATCTTCATTTTGATTAATAATTCCATGAAATATATAGATACGCAGCTGTTCATCGTTTCTCGTTTGATGGGGGACGCATGGCATCGGTCTTTAGTCAAGACGATTTTGACTCCTTTGGCTCGGGTTTTGGCGGTGGCTTTTTTACAAGGGTTTTTCATGTCCTTCACGGATTTTGGGATTCCCAGTGCGGTAGGCGGACAGACACCTTTTATCACGACTCTATTATATGAAGGCTTTATGGGAACGATCCCGAATTTTCAATTTGGTTCACTGGTAGCGTTGACGATGCTTTTGCCATCGATCGTAAGTATTTTGATTTTGAATCATTTGCAAAAGAAGGTCGTACGATACGAAAAACCACGACCGATTGTGCTGAAAAAAAATCCAGTCAGAGATTGGCTTTTCCGATTGCTGTTTTTAAGCGTCTCCTTATTTATCTTAGGCGTGTTCGCAGTCTTGCTGATTATTCCAATGGTCACGAATTGGCCTTATGAGTTGCAGCCGACCGTTACTAATTTCGCTCGCTTTATTCAAGACGACAGTCTCGTTTCTACTTTGAGAAATTCTTTGATGATGGCGTTATTGACCGCGTTGGTTGGAACGGTGATCGCATATTTCGCAGCGATCCTGACTTCACGGGAGCGGAACTTGTATAAGGTCAATCAAGTGATCGACAGCATCGCGACGATCACTAACTCGATTCCAGGCATGGTTTTAGGGGTCGCCTTCTTATTACTGTTTAGCGACACTCCGCTGCATAATACGTTGCTGATCTTAGTCATCGTTACGGTCATTCATTATTTTTCTACGCCGTATCAAATGGCGAAGGAAGCCTTGCAAAAAATGAATTTGAATTGGGAGAACACCGCGAAATTAATGGGAGACAGCTGGATCAAAACAGTTTGGCGAATCTTGATCCCGAATTCTAAAATCACGATCATTGATATTTTTTCTTACTATTTCTTCAATTCAATGGTCACTATCAGCGCGGTAATTTTCTTGACTAGCGCCAACACAATGGTTATTACCGCCAAGCTGAAGGAGCTTCAGCATTTTGGCCGGTTTAACGATATCTTCATGCTGTCACTGTTTTTACTAGTCATTAATTTAAGCGTACAAGGATTGATGCAATTAGCGAAGCAAACGACGCTTCCAAGTTTTTTAACGAATCTAGGGAAAAAACATTCGATTGAGAAAAAACACGTATAAAGAAGGAGAAGGATGAATGAAAAACAAATTAATCGTCTTACTAGGCTGTATCTTTACCTTGTTGTTATTAGGAGCTTGCAGCAAAAGCAACGCCGCGAATGACAAGGTAACGATCTATACGAATGCGGATGAGGAGCCAGTAGCAGTAATGAAAAAAGTTTTAGACGATAACGGCTATAAAGGTAAGTACGTCCTGCAATCTTTTGGGACTTCAGAGCTAGGCGGAAAGCTGTTGGCAGAAGGCAAAAATATCGAAGCGGACCTAGTAACGATGAGTACCTTCTATTTGAATAGTGCGCAGCAAAAGGAAAAAATGTTCAAGGAAGAAAAGTTACCGGTCAAACCTTTAGCGAAAATTCCGGACTACGCCGCGCCCTTCACTGTGCAAGAAGGTACGATCTTTTACAACACTGACAAAATGAAGGAATTGCATTTACCGATCCCGAAAAGTTTAAAAGATTTAGCGGACCCGCAATATAAAGGCGTTCTATCAATCTCCGACATTAAGCAATCGTCTACGGCATGGCTGTTATTCCAAGCGTTAGTTGATACTTACGGCAAGGATGAAGCAAAGACGATTTTAAAAGCTATTTATAAAAATACTGGCGACCATTTAGAAAGCTCAGGCTCAGGTCCCATCAAAAAGGTTCGTTTAGGAGAAGTCGCGCTGGGCTTCGGTCTACGTCACCAAGCGGTCAAAGACAAGACGGATGGTTTGCCTATCGATTTCGTGGAGCCTTCAGAAGGCACCTATACATTGACCGAGTCGTTAGCGGTAATTGACAAAGGTAAAAGTACGAACCCTGAAGCGGAAAAAATGCTGGACGTGATTTTGAAAAAGGGTCGGAAGGATTTATTAGAAATTTATCCCAGCGCTTTATACGAAGGGGAAAAAGTTAACAGCCGCGCCCTTGCGAAAGAACAAAAAGTCTTCCCTGAAGAATTGACGGCGGAATTATTAGAGCATCATCAAAAACTAGTGGATTAAGTGAGGAGCACAACATGGAATACAAATTATTGACGCCGGGTCCATTGACGACTACGGCGACTGTCAAGCAAGCGATGCTGACGGATCAGTGTACATGGGATCAAGAATACAAAACGATTACACAAGAGATTCGGCAGAAGCTGTTGATTTTAGCCGGCGTCTCAGAGCAGGAATACACGACGGTTTTGATGCAAGGTAGCGGTTCCTTCGGTGTGGAATCGGTGCTTAGCTCGATGATTAAGCCGACAGATCATTTGTTGATTTGTGCCAATGGGGCGTACGGTCAACGGATCGTCGCCATGAGCGAACGCTATCAACTGAACTATACCGTTTACGAAGTGGCAGAGAACGCGATTCCTTTAGCGGCGGACATCGCAAAGCTCATCAAAGCCAATCCGACGATCACAGCGCTAGCGATGGTTCATAGTGAGACGACGTCAGGTATTTTGAATGAGTTAGCGGAAATCGCTCAGTTAGCCAAGGAGCAACAGTTACTTTTTATTGTTGATGCGATGTCCAGCTTTGGCGGTATCCCCATCGATGTTTCAGGATTGGGAATTGATTTTCTGATCTCTAGCGCAAATAAATGCATTCAAGGCGTGCCAGGCTTTTCTTTTGTGATTGCTAAGCGAAAAGAATTAGAACAGCGGCAAACCTATGCTCGGACGTTGTCTTTAGATCTGTATGATCAATATAAAGTCATGGAAAAGGATGGAAAATGGCGTTTCACTTCGCCAACTCACACGGTGCTAGCCTTTTATCAAGCGTTGATTGAACTGGAGAAAGAAGGCGGCATCTATCAGCGGTATGTCCGCTACTTGACGAACAATCGACTGCTGCGGCAAAAAATGTCTGAGATTGGCTATTATCCCTTTATTAAAGAACATCAAGGCCCCTTCATTACTTCGTTTTATTATCCGAAAAGGGGAAACTTTAAATTTGATCAGTTCTATGCGTTTTTGAAGGAGCATGGCTTTGTAATCTATCCAGGTAAGATCAGTTCACAGGAATGTTTTCGTATTGGCAATATTGGCGAGATTTATCCAGAGGATATCGACCGCTTAGTTGAAATAATTGAACATTATTCGGAGGTAGCCTATGTCAGTTAAAACAATTATTTTAGATTGGGCTGGTACGACGGTTGACTTTGGTTGTATGGCCCCAGTTCAAGCCTTTAAAAGGGCTTTTGAGAACAAAGGGATCACTCTTTCTTATGAAGAAATTCGTAAACCCATGGGAATGTTGAAGCTGGACCATATCAAGCAGCTGTTAGCATTAGAGACAGTGAAGCAGCAATGGCTGGAACAATTTGGTAAAGCCAGTAATGAAGCAGCGGCTCTGTCGATTTATCAAGATTTTGAGAAATACCTCTTTGCGGATCTAGCAGAGCACAGTCAGTTGAAGCCGGAAACAAAACAGGCGATCAGAAAGATTAAACAGCTGGGCTTTAATATTGGGACAACCACCGGGTACACTCGAGCGATGATGACGGTCGTAGCAGAGACAGCCAAAGTCGAAGGCTATCATCCCGATTATTTAGTCACACCAGATGAGGTTGGATCACTCGGACGGCCGTATCCTTACATGATCTATCAGAATATGCGTCATTTCCAAAATCGTTCAGTGCGAGAAGTAATCAAAGTCGGCGATACCTTCTCAGACATCCAAGAAGGGAAAAATGCTGGGGTTTTAAGTATCGCGGTGACGGAAGGTAGTTCGGTGATGGGTCTTTCCTTTGACGAATACAAACAATTATCAAAAGACGAAATGGCTCATTTGAATCAGCAGACCGCGGATAGATTTTATCAGCAGGGCGCAGATCTGTGTGTGAAAAATTTATTAGAGTTGGCAGAATTATTGCAGGAGCATACCATGATCCCACAATTGATCAAAAAGAAATCTGCAATTCGTTAACAGAAGTGTTGAGGACGACGTGAGCAACGTTATCCTCAACTTTTTTTATTTTGAAATAAAAAAAATCACTCGTCTTGAATCAAAAACGAAATAGAAAAACAAAAAAAAGAATTCAGTAGTTTTGAACTAGTCATTTGATTTTATTTTTATGGAAATTTGAGCAGCATCAAATAGGATGACGGATACAACGGTTGATAGTACTCATTTTTATTCAAAAATTAAATTTTATATTGAAAAAATGGCTGAGACTTTCCTTATAAATGCGGGTAGAATAATGGTGTAACCAATGCTAAAGTGCTTTGAAAAGTCTTTTATTCGCAATTTTATGTTGAAAGGAAATGAATGTATTCGTTGGCGAAAATGCTAGCAAATAAAGTTCATAGAAAACAAACAAGTTAAATGACATAAAAGATATGGTCATTGTAATTTTACTATTTTCAGCAGAGGAGTGATTGAATGGGGGTTCAATCACAGTTGTCTTAGGGGAATGCCATGAATCAGTAAAATAGTGTGACTTAAGCTACTTATTTAAATCTTGTTTGTGAGCGGTGGGGGAATGATTGGCAGTCGTTTTTTTAGATGTGAATGCATCATTATTGAAGAATGAATCAAGGATGCGGATTACTGACAGCATCCTTGATTTTTTTTACAACGACAGTCATTGGTTGCTCTTAAAGTAAAAATTGGTTTACTTGATTTAAAAAGAGAAAGAAGGGGAAATATTTATGAAAAAGATCGTTATGGGGATTTGTGGGTTGATTATGGTTTGCTGGGGAGTGGCGAGTTTACGAAACGGAGTTTTGAAAGCGGATGACTTGCTGCAAGAGCCAGTGATTGAAACAACGGTTCCTGAGAGTTCGACAATCGCTCCGCCAGTGCCAGAGGTTTCCGTAGCAGAGACACCAACGGTCGAAGTCCCCGCTACGGAAATACCAGTCGAGATACCTGAAGAATCCACGCCAGGGTTCTCGGTCGAAGTGCCAACAACATCAGAAGAAGTATCGATGACCGAAACGACGGCGCCAACCGAAAATAGTACAGAAGAATCACCAACGACCACTAGTACATCTGAAGACACCTCCACCAATGAGACCTCAACCAGTGATAGTTCAATCAGCGACAGTTCGACGAGTCAAAGTTCTACCGATCAAAGTTCTACCGATCAAAGTGCGACGAATCCAACGTCTGATACTAGTACCTCTTCAAGTGGAGGATCCACTTCTGGTGGCACGCAGCCAAGCGATAGCAGTTCTAGTTGGACACAGCCAAGCAGTCCACCTCCTTCTAGCTATGAAGAGCCAAAGCAGCCGATAGTACCAGCCGCACCACAAGGAACACCGCCTAAAACGAATTCAGCCAGTGCCCAAGCGAGTTCTGCTTTTACGCCAGTCGTGCCAGAGGCCTTTTCACAATCAAGTACGTTGGACCTGCCAAGTGGGTTGAAAACGTCGGAAGTTGCACAGTCAGATTTGAAAGGGTTTGAATTACCATTGCTATCCAGCTTCAAGGACCAAGCCCACGGGGCCTTGGTTTATGACGGAATAAAAAAATTAGGAATCGAACAAGCGAATAACTTTAGCCCCGAGCAATTAGCCACCGAGCTTTATCATAATCTCTTCGGAATCGAACTTTCCGGTACGCCAGAACAAGTGAAGGAAGAGATCAACATTGGAAGTTTGCTGTATCAAAAGAAAAAGGAAAAAAATGAATTAGTCGGGATTTATATCGGTGAGGAGTACTACTTAACAGTAGGTGATGTCGAAGTCGCGCAAGCAGAAAAAGATACCGATGCGGCAAAGCTTTCCGACGATAAGGAAGTAGGCAACGATTCAGCTGGAAAGACAAAGCAGCGTCAAGTCATTCTGCAACCGTTGGATTTAGATGAAGATATTTTAGTACAGTCGTTACCGGCGGTTACTTTGACCGAATACGGAAATGAAGTGTTAGCAGAGTATCCGGCTTCAATCAATTTCACTGAAAACGAAGGCGCGAAGAATTTCATTGCTAAGATCGCTGAAGACGCTCGTCAACTGGGCCAAGAATATGATGTATTCGCTTCGGTGATGATCGCGCAAGCGTTGTTAGAAAGTGGTTCAGGAACTAGCAGTCTTTCGTTACCGCCAAATCATAATTTGTTTGGCGTAAAGGGCACTTATCAAGGACAAGCTGTTTCGATGGCAACTCAAGAAGATCGTGGTAATGGCGCACTGTACTCAATCAATGCCGCCTTTCGTAAATATCCCAACTACGCCGCTTCATTAGGTGATTATGTTCAACTATTGCGTGGTGGAATCAGTGGCAATGCTGGTTATTATCAAAAAACATGGCGTTCTACAGCGAAGAATTATTTACGGACGACCAATGCTTTGACTGGAACATATGCCACCGATATTTCTTATGGTCGTAAATTGAATTCGATCATCGCGGTTTACAATTTGACTCAGTATGATCGTGTAAAGGTCAATCAAACAGCTGGTGTCTTCATTAAAGGCAAAGAAGAAATTCCAGAAGCGTATCGTTCAGTGATGTGTTACCCAGATTACAACGGCGTCAATTACAATACTTCAGGATCGTATCCTGTCGGTCAATGCACGTGGTATGCCTTTAACCGCGTGAAGCAGTTAGGCAAGAGTGTCGATGATTTCATGGGCAATGGCGGAGAATGGGGAACGAAGGGCAAGGCTTTAGGTTATGAAGTGAGCCGCGAACCAAAGGCCGGCTGGCTGATCTCCTTCAAACCAGGCGTCGCGGGCTCTGATGCACGCTATGGACACGTGGCCTTTGTCGAAGCGGTCAAACCGGAAGGGATCTTGATCTCAGAAGGAAATGTCTACGGAGGTACAGTTATTTCGTATCGGGTGATCGATGCGAACCTAGCAAAATCCGACCTTGTTACCTACATCAAAGCAAAATAAGGGGGTGCCAGCACGAATGGCAAATATTCGTCCAAGTCAAGGACATACAGATCCACGGGAAGATAGGAAGGCCGCAATGTTGACGGTTTTGATCTTAGTGGCGCTATTTGTATCGATACTATTTGTCATTAATGGGCAATTAAAAAAAAATCTTAGCATTCATACGATTTCAGGAACATCGATGGTGCCGACTTTGACCGAAAAGGACATGGTTATCGTACAAAAAAGAACGCCGGTCCAACGTTACGATATTGTTGCTTTTTCAGTCATCAAGGAGAAGGGAATGTTTGTCAAACGTGTGATTGGCCTACCTGGAGACAGCATGTTTGTCCGTAATGGACGGATGGTTTTAAATATCGGTGAACAGGATGATTTTGAAACCACTAGTAGCTTTCAATTAGCACCCACTGTTGCAGAAGAATTTCAAATGTTGAATAAAATTCCTGAAGACGTCTACTTTGTAATTGGCGATCATGTTGACGTCTCAAAAGATAGTCGAACATTTGGCTTTGTCCAACAAAAGGCAATCGAAGGAACGGTTCAATTTCGTCTTCCGGTCGTTCGCCTAGCAAAGTCGGAAAAATAAGGACAGAAGGAGAAGAATATGATAATCATTAATTGGATTTGCATAGGACTGATTATTTTAGTCCTCCTTGTGTGGTTTTACCGAATGATCATTAACATTCGTTTGCAAGGAGTCAAGCCACCAAGAAACGCGGATCCTTCTTTTCAGCAGAAATTAGAATATGTCCGGCAGATCGAACAAACAAAACACGTTTCCGCGCTGTTGTTCATCATCTTCTTCCTCGCGGTTGGGTGGTTGCTGAATACTTACAGTAATTTTAAAGTCCAAGATCAGCTGTATACCATGAATGAACAAAACAATCTTTTAAAAGACGATCTCAATCTGATGAAGAAGGAACAGAAAAAGTTCATCAATAAGATTCCAGTCAAAGCCTATCCGGAAGCGGGGATTGGTTTGCAAGATGATTCATGGGACGACTTATTTACCGATGAGAGCCGTGAGAAGCAATATGCGCTGGAAAGCGATCTATCGAGTAAACTCAGTCCCTATTTTGGATTACCGACGATCTTGATCGTCTTAGATATTCCGACGCAAACGTTGAATATCGCTCTAGCTAGTGATTTGACCAGTGAAGATAATCGTAAGCAGATCATAGAAAATGTGAAGGCTTTTGCCAAGGAAGCGGAGGGAGTGTCTAATTTGACACAGATTGCCTTCCAGCTAAATGTTCGTGAGGGAGACAAGCAAAAACCGGAGTATAGTTGTACTTTCTCTCGTGAGAATGAAGAAGCTCAATTTTCAATTATTCAAGAAGATTAAAGGAAAGAAGGGATATGAATGGTAGCACAACAAAAAAAGAACGGATGGTTTTTTAATAAAAATATCATTGATGAGATCAATGCCGTTCCGAAGGAGAAAGTGGAAAAAGAAGACTCTGCAAAAGCGGCACCGACATTAAAGATGGTCGCAGACAATACGGTCAGTGACTCGCCAGACAAGCAGATAGAAGAAATCAAAGAATTGAAACGTTTGATTTTCGAAAAGGAACAGGTCTTGCAGAAATACAAAAAGGAAATGACTGTCCAGAACCAGCAATTAACCAAGGAAAATGAAAATTATCGTCAATCAGTTTTAAGAATGGGTGAAGAAAAAGCTCAAAATCGCCGTCAAATCCAAGATTTGGAAACGGAGATCCAACGGGCACGCCAAGAGATTAAGCGATTAAAAAATTCGCAGGAACTAGAAGAGCTGAGGCAGCAGTTGGATGAGACCTTAGACGAAAACAAACAATTAACAGCCTCGGTTGAACATTTAGCCACCGTAGAACAGGAGTTGGAAGACATTCACGAAGAACATAAAGCTTTAGTATCTCAGCAAAAGGATGAAGAGGTTCAACGATTGGAGAAGGTTAAACAATTGGAGGAACAAATCGAAGACTTACTAGCTGAAATCAATGAAAAGGAAGAACACTATTCCCAATTGGACCAGGTAATCCTAGAGAAGGATCAAATGATTGAACAGATTGTAGCAGGACAAGACGGTCAAGCCAATGAGGATCAATTAGAAGAAGTTTCTGAGTTGAAGGAACAATTAGCTTATTTTGAAGCAGAGAATGCGGAGCTGAAACAAGAGGCGGTCGCTACTCAGCTGGAAATCGGCGAAGTCTTGATTTCCGCTCGGAAGCAAGCGAATCGGATGGTAGAAAAATCAAAAATGGATGCTCATCGGATTATTGGAGAGGCGAAAAAAGAATTAGCGCTAATCAATGAGCAAGCCAGAGAAATCTCGGAAGAAATCAGTGAATCGCGTCATTCTGTTATGGCCCTGTATGAAGAAATACAAACCCGAGTAGAGATCCTTGCGCAAGGAAAAATACAAGCAGCAACAAAAAACGAATCGGATGAGTCTGAAAACTAAAAATAAATTTTCCTTGAGAGGTAACGATATTTTGGCGGTACCTCTTTTTTGTGAAAGCCAGTATTCGAATCATTTTCCGTGAAAAGGATTGTTCTTTATTTTTAAAGACGCTCGCTACTTTTAAATAACGAGGAAGTTGCACAATAAAAGAGGAAACGAGCATACTAAATTGAAAAGCGATTAAAATCGAAAAGATTTTAGTCGCTTTTTTTAATACCCGCGTCTGCTTTTTTTATAAATAAAGGAACGGAAGGCTTCAAAGTTTTTGATCCCTTTGATTTCTTGATAGCTAATAGCGGAATCGAATAGAGAGATCAGGGCCTCATAGATATCTGTAAAGAGATGGCGATCAATATCATTGATGGCAGCTAGCAAGACGATATGGACTTTTTTATCCCCCCACAAGATCCCCTTTTCGGAAATCGCCACACTGATAACAGTCTGATGAGCATCCATATAGACCGAATGGGGAATCGCCACGGCTTCAAAGGCGGTAGAAGAAGCTCGTTCTCGTTCTAAAACATGTTTAGCAAAGGTCTCAGGTACGATACTTTCTCTTTCTAAAACGTGGCACAAATCGTTGATGATGGCTTCGGTTTGATTGGCTTTCAGTTGACTAGTGAAAAAGCGCTGATCGAAATAATCGTCAAAGTTTTTTCGCAGAATACTTTTTTTCCGATCTAAACGAATGTCTCCTAGCTCGGTAATCAGCATTACTCGCTGTTCTTCCGTAAAAATTGGCGAGACCTCAATCGTTAAGAAATCATTCGTTGCAGGGATCGGTAGGGTCGTAATCAATAGTTCAAAATCCAAGTCTGCGGCTTCCGAAAACTTTGAAATGACCGTCTGAATATTCAAGTCATTGCCAAAATGTTGAGTCAACTGCTCATACAGACGCTCATCTAGATTCATGTACTTTGGACACAGCAGAACCGTTGGGATTTTTGATAGGTTTCTTTTTTGTCCTTCCAATTCTGAGCCGATATGCAACGCGATGTAAGCTGTTTCATCTTCGCTGATGGAAATATCAAACAGCGCGCTTAAACGTAAAGAAAGATAGACAGCAATGTCATAGACCATCGGAAATTCTTTTTTTAGCGAGCTTAGCATCGGATTTTTCAGGGAAGTCTTTTGTTTTGCGCGGGAAAAGAGTCCACTGACATGTAGCGAAAAGGGAACGATAAAGCTTTCACTCATGAGATTGATACCAAAGGTTAGCCGCACGTCCCTCAAAATGGCGTCTACTGCGTGAGAAATCTCGCTGCCGACAATCTGTTCCAATTCTTTCAGGTTATTAGAGGGAATATAATTGGCGTTGGCTTGGAAGATCATATGAATTTCTTCCTTTTCCAAATTGTTTAAGGTCAAATCAAAGGCGATTTCAATTTGGCGGATCATTTCCGTGACTAATTTAGCTTTGTCTTCTCTTAGCCACGAGCTGAACCAATTACGGCTAGCTAAGGATTTATCATTGCGGACCGATTCCAACAGAATTAGCAAGTGGAGCATCAAATTCACAAAGTAAAAATCATTCAAATGGTAATTAGACTCATGCAAAATCGTATGAATGATCTCTGATAGCTTCTCGATATCCTCCTTCTCAAAGGTCGCTTCTAAAATTTGTTTGTCGATAAATTTATTAGGGACTTCTTCAAAGATAATATACGAGATCAGCCGGCGCTTTTCTTTTTCCTCCCCTGTAATTTGAATTTCCTCTTGCTTCAGGACAAATTTTACATGGAATTTTTCGTACGCTTTATTCATGCGGGATAGATCGGATTTCAAAGTGGAAAAGCTGACAAACAATTCCTCCGATAGATCGAAAATATTGATGCGCTGATTTTCCATCAAGATTTTTTTAATAATATAGAAGGAACGTTCCTTAAAGGTTTGCGGCAATTGGGAAAGGTCTTTTGGCTCCTGCAATAATTTCTCGGCTTCATCACGGACGACTTGATAGCCGATCTTGGAGGATGTAATCACCGGGGCTGCTCCTAATCTGTTCAGCTCGTAAATATAGTTTTTTACTGTTCGAACCGAAACAGTCATTTTTTCTGACAGTCTCCTTGAAGAAATGGGAGAATCTTGCTGCAGCAATAGAGTTAGCAGATCTTTTTGTTTCTTTTTCAATAGCCTCACCTCTTCAAATATGTTTTTCTTTATTATAACGTGAAAACGTTCTTAAAAAAATAGGTATTTGCACCACCTCCGTGCAACAGTCTAGTTGAGAGGAAAATAGAAATTTTGCAATAATAAGGGTGTAAAAGAGATCAGCACAGACACAAAAAACATATTTAGGAGGAATTAATAATGGAAACAGTCAATATTTTATTATGTTGTGGTGCCGGGATGTCTAGTGGATTTTTAGCCCAAAAAACTAGAAAGGCCGCAAAAAAAAGAAAAATCTCAGGTTCGATCGATGCCCGTAGTGAAAGTGAAGTGGCTTCGTATCTAAATTCCATCGACATCTTACTTTTAGGCCCCCATTACGCGTCATTCAAAGAAGAGATGGCGGAACAAGCAGCACCTCACAACGTGGTGGTAGATGTGATCCCGCAAGATATTTACGGCATGTTAGATGGTGAAGGATTGTTGGACTTTGCGATTAGTAAATTAGAAAAATAGAGCAAATTAAACAAGGAGGAAGAGCAAAATGAAAAAATTTATGGATTGGTTGGCAAACTCCTTTGCGCCTAAAGCAAAGAAACTGACGCAAATGCCTTCCGTCGCGGGACTATCCAGTGCCATGCAGAAGTTGATTCCGTTTATTATGACCGGTTCGATCGTCTTCTTTTATAACGTGTTCCGTTCGTACATTCCACAGTTACCGGATTTAGGCAATATTTCAAATTATTCATTTGGCATGATCGGGTTAATTGCCGCCTTCATGGTTGCGAACCAATACATGGAAAAATTCAAGCATCAAAATTACAGTATCACTGCCGGAATCGTTTCGGTCTGTGTCTTAATGATGACCTTACATCCAGTAGGGGCAAAAGAAGGCGTCTTCGATATGGGACGGGTGGGACCGACCGGGATTTTGATTGGGGTGATCGTTGGGGCGATCGTCAGTGTAATCTTTCATAATTTCAGCAAATTGCACCTGTTACAAAATTCCGAATTACCGGATTTTGTGATTGAGTGGATCAATAATATCATTCCAATTTTCTTGAGCTTAGCATTATGGTCCACCTTGATCTTCAGTTTCAAGATCGATGTCTTCGAAGTAATCATCAACCTGTTTGAACCAATTCAAAACTTTGGTCAATCTTTACCAGGTCTGATTTTACTGGTTCTGATTCCAGCTTTCTTCTATTCAATGGGAATCTCTACTTGGCTGTGGTCAGCGATTCAGAACCCGATTTTTATCGCTGGAATTGCGGCGAATGCCTTAGCCCTTAAGGGAGGCGATACGGGGATGAACATCGTGACGAATGAAACAGTTTACAGCTTAGGGTTGATCATGATGGGTGGTACGGGAGCAACACTGACACTGAATTTATTGATGTGCTTCTCGAAAGCGAAAAAATTAAAAACCTTAGGCCGAATCTGTATTGGTCCTTCGATCTTCAATATTAATGAACCGATCGTCTTCAGTGCACCGGTCGTAATGAATCCTATCTTGATGATGCCGATGTGGATCAATTCTATTACTGGGAGCTGTGTCGTATGGTTTGCGATGCGAGGTGGCCTGCTGAATATTCCACAAGATTTGATGCAAGTCGCTCAGATTCCGGCGCCAATCTCCAGTGTTATGATCTTACAGGATTTCCGTGCGGTACTGTGGTATGCCTTATTATTCGCGCTGTATCTAGTTACTTGGTACCCATTCTTCAAAGTTTATGAAAAAGAAGTCTTAGCGGAAGAAGTCAAAGAAGAAAAATTGGGGGAAGAATTCACTGCCCCAGTTGAAGCAATCTAAAAAATGAGGTGTAAAAAAAATGATGGAAGAAACAGAAGTGCTAGAAGAAAATGAATTGATTCCAGTGTCAATGCAGATCATCCTGCATGCCGGCAATGGTCGAACGAAAGCCCAAGAAGCAATCCAATTTGCAAAACTAAAGGATTTTGAATCGGCACGAACAGCATTAAAAGAAGCTAAAGACAATATCGTGTTAGCCCACCGCTCGCAAACCGAAGTCATCCAAAATGAGGCAGCGGGAAAAAGTTATCAACCTTGTTTACTCTTTACCCATGCACAAGACCACTTAATGACGATTACCAGCGAAGTGAATATGACGAGAGATTTGGTTGATCTATTTGAACTAGCACTAGAAAAGTAGGAGACCTTAATGAAGAAAAAAATAATAGGAATAGTCTCGCTGTTGAGTATTTTACTGGCAATCATCGTTGCCGGTACCAGTGGCGCAAATGAAGGGCTTGCCAAAGAATCCAAGCAGTCTAAAGAAACGACGATCTACTTAGTTAGACATGGGAAAACCTGGTTCAATACGCAAAACCAAGTCCAAGGCTTTAGCGATAGTCTGCTGACTGAAGAAGGGGAAACTCAGGCCAAATTAGTCGGCGAAGGCCTAGAAGAAGTCAAATTCACCGCTGCCTACTCCAGTGATTTGGGGCGCCAGCGTAAGACTGCCCAGCTGATCTTGGCTCAAAACGGAAATAAGATCCCACCGATTGTTGAAAATAAAGGATTTAGAGAAAAAAACTTTGGTGGCTTTGAAGGACAGTCCAACGACGACATGAATCTTGCGGTTGCGAAAGCATTGAATTTAGACTATCCCGAAGGTAGCGATGAATTGTGGGATTTCTTGAAGGACCAACTAACCGAGGAAGAATTAGCCAATAAAGTCGCAGATGTTGACCCGACAAAAACGGCTGAAACGTATGACCAAATGAAGCAGCGGGTAGAAAAAGCGATGCCTCAAGTCATGAAAAAAGCCGCCAAAAAAGGTGGAAACGTGTTGATTGTTTCGTCGGGTGGCATTATTCCAATCTTGTTGGAAAGTGTTGCACCAGGGAAATATCAAGGCGAAAAAATTGCGAATTGCAGTGTGACGACTTTGACTTATAAAGATGGCGTATACGCCGTCAAGAAGATTGGCGATACCCATTTTGTCGATCAAAAAGAATAACCGATATAAAACCTGAAGCAGTCCGTTATTGACTCATCCTTCAGTTTTAAATAAAAGATGAGGAGCGAAAGAGATGAATAATGCATTTCCAAAAGACTTCCTGTGGGGAGCAGCAACTAGCGCGTATCAAGTAGAAGGCGCAGCACAAGAGGATGGGAAAGGACTATCCCAACAAGATATTATCAATTCTGAACGACACGAAAAATTCGGCTTTGCCGATGCTAGTGTTGCCAGTGATCATTACCATAAATACAAAGAGGACATTGCTTTATTCAAAGAAATGGGTTTTACGAGTTATCGCTTTTCCATTGCGTGGTCACGGATCTTCCCTAATGGAGATGATGTGGTTAACGAAGCAGGAATTCAATTTTATCGTGATTTGATCAATGAATTGAAGGCAAACGATATCGAACCGATTCCGACGCTTTATCACTATGACTTGCCATGGCCGTTAGTCGAAAAATATGGCGGCTGGTTATCACGAGAAGTAGTGAAGGATTTTGAAGTATTCGCTAAATATGTCATCAATGAATTTAAGGACGACATCAAATACTGGATCACGATCAATGAGCAAAGTATCATCGTACAGTATTGGACACAAAAGTGTTATGTACTACCGGAATATCAAGACGACAATCAATTACGTTATCAAATCAATCACCACATGAATCTTGCTCAAGCTGTTGCGGTAAAACTAGCTCATGAAGCGGGTGCATTAGCAGGTCCAGCTTTAGGGTACGCACCTGTTTATGCCCGTACTTGTAAACCGGAAGACCAACTAGCGGCCCTGAACGCCAATGATTTGCGGAATGCGTATTATCTAGATGTTTACTTCCGCGGTTACTACAATGTTGCCGCCTTAACGTATTTACAAAAAGCCGGTTTAGCACCGAAAATGGAAGCCGGTGATGAAGAATTTTTCGCAGAAAATTTGTCTGACTTCTTTGCAATTAATTATTATGATAGCCAATGTGCGCATGCTTGTCCGGAAGGCGAGGAGCGACGCTGGTCTGGTTATAATATCTCTGGGAAAAAAGGCGATATGTCTGGTTTTGAGACCCATCCAGGTTTTTATCAAATGTGTGCGAATCCTGAGCTTAGAACAACAGATTGGGATTGGGCGATTGATCCAATCGGCTTGGAATATGTTTACCGGGATCTGTATACGCGCTACCGCGTGCCATTTATGATTACTGAAAATGGGTTAGGTGCCTATGATGAGCTGACGCCAGACGGGAAAGTCCATGATGATTATCGGATCGAGTATCTTCGTGAACATATTCAAGCCACGAAACGCGCGATGGATATGGGAGTTGAAGTTGTCGGCTACATGCCTTGGTCAGCGATCGATTTATTGTCTACTAGTAACGGCTACAAAAAACGTTATGGCCTAGTCTATATCGATCGTACCGATGATGATGTGAAGGAGTGTAAACGAATCCGCAAAGATTCTTTCTACTGGTATAAAGACGTGATCGCTTCAAACGGCGCCAAATTGGATTAATGAAGATGACCGTAAAAAATCTGATTTCTGTTTTGGGCTCGGCGTTAGTTGGTGTCGGCGTTGGTCTTTGTGTCGTCACCGGGTTAGGCGCCGATGCGCTAGGTGTTTTGTGGGAAGGGCTGACACAACATTTACCGCTGACAGTCGGTCAGGCTTCTCTCGTTGTTACGGGCACTTGTCTAGTGATCGTGGCATTGATTGATAAAAAAGAACTGGGCTTAGCAACTCTATTAAATCCCTTAGCTACTAGTCTGTTGACCGATTTGATCATCAAGCATGTCACGCTTGAAGGACCGACCGTTCTGAAACTACTGATCGTCATACTAGGAATTTCCTTTATTGGTATTGGATCAGGGATTGCGGCGGCGACGAATGCCGGAAAAGAAAGCTACATCGCTTTGAGCTTTGCATTAAGTAAGCGGCTATCAAAGGATTTAGCCAAAGTTCGTATGAGCCTCGATTGTATTTGTTTTCTAACCGGAATGATTCTAGGAGGAAAATTTATGATTGGTCCGATCGTTGGTGTGTTATTGATTGGCCCGCTGCTGAAAGCTACGAGTCAGTATTGTGGGAAAAAGATGCAGCCATTGTTAGGGTAAGAAAAAGCGATTAAAATCGGAAAGATTTTAATCGCTTTTTGCGTTACTCAAAATTTTTTTTCACCAAGGCCCAAACGAGTTCAAATTGCTCCTGAAAATGTTCATCCCAACGGATCGCATAGGCGGGGGCTGAAAAATACATAAAGGACAATAAAATCCCAATCGTAAACTCTTCATCCTTTCCGGTTGCGGTCATAAAGCTTTCACCTAGATCTCGTGCGTGTCTTTGATAGGCAGACAAGTCTTGCTCGATGTAGGTCGTATAGACCAAAAACATCTCAGGATTCTGCTGCTTCGCTTGGCGTTTTCCATCTGCTAACGCCCACAGCCAGTCGTGGGCAATGACAGAAACGTCGTCATAAGAAGAAGTGTCAAAAGGAAGAATCGCAATCAATTGCTGGTCCAGCCATTTCATCGCTAATTCAGTCCAGAGGGCCTTTTTATTGGGAAAATATTTATAAAGGGCGGCATGGCTGACGCCTAATGCACCACCGACATCATTCAACGATATTTTAATATTTTGTTTTTGTTCAACTAGGTCGAACGCGGTTTGTAAGATTAATTCTTTTGATAGAGTAGTCATGCATTGATTTTAGCAGAAGTTACATTAATTGACAAATGTAACCAACCGGTTTATAGTGACGTAGTGAGTTACAAAAATAAAAAAATGTAAATGAGGAATTTAAATGAAATTAGAAAATAATACCGTGCTTATTACCGGAGGAACCTCAGGACTCGGTTTAGGCCTAGCCCAAGCTCTTTTAAAGCATAATACCGTGATCGTTACTTCTCGCCGTCCGGCGGTGATTGAGCAAGTAACGGCTGAAAATCCTGGATTGATCGGTTATCCAGTCGATGTCAGCGATCTAGCCAGTGTTGAGCGTTTAAAAGAAAGGATTCTAAACGAACATCCGACACTAAATATGGTGATTAATTCGGCTGGAATTATGCAAAGCGTGAATTTTTTTGACGCGGCTGCTCCGTTGTCGAAAGAAATCGAAACCAATTTAATTGGAACGATCAATGTCGATAAAGTTTTTCTGCCATTGTTGGCACAGCAACCCGAAGCAACATTGGTGAATATTACTTCTGGGCTGGCTTATGTGGCGAGTACGGCTAATCCGATTTATTCCGCTAGTAAATCTGGAGTGGGCGCATTGACCGAAGCGATTCGCGGCCAAGCCGATTATTTTGGACATGAAAAGCTGCATGTCATTCAAGTTGCACCACCCTTAGTTTCAGAGACCAATTTGAATCCAGCGATGCATGAAAATGGTGAAAAGAATCCGTTGAATATGAAACTAGCGGATTTTGTTCCACTGGTGATTAAAGGAATCGAAAAAGATAAAGCAGTTATTAATCCCGGTCCTAGTAAATTATTGAATATCATTGGTCGATTCGCTCCAATGGCGTTACGTATAGGGGCGATGAAAGGTTCAATGGCGACCGAATTCGTAAAAAAATAAAGTGAATGTAAAGCCCTTAAGAGCAAAAAATCTTAAGGGCTTTTTTAGCGTTAAATTGGAAACAAGAGGCACGAACACTTAAGAAAGCTAAAAATGAAGCGATATTCACATGAATGAAATTTCATGTTATTTTATATTGACAGCTCTTTTCTTGGATGGTAAAGTATCGTTAACTAATCGTAATTATTACGTTTTGTGTAACGCGAATAGGAGGGCATAAACAAGGTAATACTGCTGTTCATAGTCTTGGAGATTTCATGCACTTAGTGATCATGGACTGCTTATTTTATGATTGCCTAACGATTCGTTGTAATTTTTAATTGTGAAGTCGATTTAGTGGATGAACGTCAGCGGTAAAAATAGTTTTAAGAAAGAGGTTGGGAATGAAGAAGTTAGGGTTAGTTTTGTTTAGTATAGGAGCGTTGATCGGTCTGGCTGGGTGCAAAGAGAATAATCAAGCGGCGACCAAAAGCAAAAATGATAAGCTGCAGATCGTTGCGACCTTTTATCCGATGTATGATTTTACTAAAAATATCGTGGGTGATGAAGCGGAGGTGTCCTTATTGATGCCAGCTGGAACGGAGCCTCATGATTACGAGCCTTCCGCTAGAGATTTGGCGAAGATCACAGATGCCGATGCATTTATTTATCATAATGAAAATATGGAAATGTGGGTACCCAAAGCAATCAAATCGTGGGAAAAAGGCTCACCGAATATTGTTGAAGGCACAAAAGGGATGCTGCTACTTCCAGGTGAAGAAGAACATGGGCATAGTCACGAAGAAGGGCATCCCCATGCGTTGGACCCCCATACTTGGGTATCGCCTTATCGAGCAATCCAAGAAGTGGAATCAATCAAAGAGCAGTTGAGTGCACTTTATCCAGAAAAAAAGGCCGTCTTTGAAGTCAATGCAAAAAAATATTTAGCCGAGCTTGAGGCCTTGGATAAAAGCTATACAACAACTTTACAAGCGGCGAAGCAAAAGAATTTTGTTACCCAGCATACCGCCTTTAGTTATTTGGCGCTGGATTATGGCTTGAATCAAGTTGGTATCTCTGGGATCAATCCGGATCAAGAGCCGGACCCTTCGCGAATTGCGGAATTAAAACACTATGTCGAAGAAAATCAAATCCGCTATATTTATTCAGAGAATACCAATCAAGGCAAAGTGGCCCAAACTTTGGTGGACGAGACAAAGGTAAAACTAGCTGTCTTGAATCCGTTAGAAAGTCTGACTAAAAAGCAGCTAGACGCCGGAGAAAATTATTTGTCGATCATGGAGCAAAATCTGTCAGCTTTGAAGAAAACCACTAGCGTCGCCGGAAAAGCGATTCAACCGGAGCATGCAGCAAAATCGGAAGAAACGATCTATCACGGCTATTTCAAGGATTCACAAGTAAAGGACCGTCCGTTGTCAGATTTTAATGGGAAGTGGCAATCGGTCTATCCGCTTTTGGAAAAAGGTGACTTAGATCAAGTATTCGATTATAAAGCTAAATTGACTAACGATAAGACCGCAGCAGAATACAAAGAGTATTACGAAACAGGGTATCAAACGGACGTTGAACAACTCACGATCAAAGGTGATCAGATTGATTTTATAGTGGCGGGTCAGCATCATCAATACAAATATGAAGCGATCGGTTATAAAATTTTAAACTATGCTAAAGGCAATCGCGGGGTACGCTTCACCTTTGAGACAAAAGATCCCGCTGCGGGTAAGTATAAATATGTTCAGTTTAGTGATCATGGGATCGCACCAGGTAAGTCGTCACACTTCCATCTGTATGTTGGAGGCGAGAGTCAGGCTGCCTTATACGAAGAATTAGACAACTGGCCGACCTATTATCCGCAGTCTATGAGTAGTCAAGCGATTGCGCAGGAAATGTTGGCCCATTAATCAAGGAGGGGAGCGACTTGGAAAAAACGGATTTGGCAAGTGCCTATCGTCGTTTAAAAAGTCCCAATATCAAAACCCGTAAACGCGCGTTAAAAATCATCAAGGCCGTGAAACGTGGACAACTAAAGAAATAAAAATCCTGGAGCTGCGCAAGGTCAAAGCGCAGCTCCTTTTTTGTGGCTTACTTTGGAAGGAAGCTGCGTATTCAAAGAATTAACTAAAATTGGCCCAATCAGCGTTATCCATTCGCTTCTGCTTATTCACAAATGCTAGAATGAAGAAAGTAGCTATATTTAAGGAGGTCTGCCATGAAGAAAAAGCTGGTATATGTAATTGCATTTGCTGGAATCCTTCTGCTTGGCTTAGTGATTCAGGCGAAAAGCAGTATATTTTATTCAGAAGCAGTTATAAAAGTGGAACAGGTGACGCAAGAGGGAAATAGACAAACCATCTCTGGAACGCTGCTGAATCGTAGCGGACAGGCAACAGTAGAGATGGACTATCATGAAAATGAAGCTGTACATCCTTTGTATCGCCAAGGCGAGCAACTGATTGTTCGAAAGCTTGGCAGCCAGTGGCAAGTGCTTTCACTAAAACGCGATGGCTATGTATTTATGTTGCTGGCTTTATTCGTTTGGTTGGTGCTGCTGATCAGTGGCAAGGGCGGAATTTCCACGTTGCTGGGCTTAGCGCTGAATAGTTTTTTATTGGTGGGCTTTTTGTGGGTGCATCAGGCGAGTCAATGGTCGTTGCTAGTATTAATGAGTGTCTATACGGTTGTGGCGGTTGTTGTGGCGATGGGAACATCCTATGGCTTTAGAAATTTAGATGTAAGGAAGCTTTTAGGTACCTTAATGAGTGTCTTTCTCGCTTTTTTTATTTGTTTACTGGCGATGCATTGGTTGAAGGACGACGGCTTACGCTATGAAGAGCTGCAGTTTATTACGCGGCCGTACCGTTCGGTTTTCTTAGGTGGCTTATTGATTGGTGCGATTGGTGCCAGTATGGATAACGTGGTGACGATTATCTCCAGCCTAGATGAAATCAGAGAAAAAAATCCACAACTGCCTTTGAAACAGCTGCTGCATTCAGGTCAGCAGATTGCTCAAGATACAGCCTCATCCATGATCAATGTCTTGATGTTTGCGTATCTCAGTGGGGCGATTCCGGCATTTGTTTTCTATATTGCCAATGGCTGGAATTTTGCAGATGTTATGGGAATGCACTTATCACTAGAAATTTTGCGTACATTGTGTGGCGGCTTCGCGATCGTTTTATCTGTACCGCTGGCATTAGCGGCTTTTGGTGTGGCTGAAGGGATTCAGGAGAGGAGGCAGACTAAATGAATGTACTGCTCGTTCTTACGTTACTGTTAGTGGGCTTAGTTGTTTTGGTTTTTAAGCGAAGCTCGATCTATATGATCACCGGCACCTTCGCGAATTTCTGCTTGTTTCTTTTGCTGTTGTTTCTGTTGAGCCACAATGTTCCGGTATATCCAGTGACGTTTTTGATTTTTCTTGGGGTAACGCTGGTGACCTTGTTCTACATCAATGACGTCAATCAAAAAACCAAAGCCGCTTTTCTTTGTGTGCTGTGTTTCTTGCTTGTTTTTACACTGGTCTCCCAGACTTTCATTCAGGTATTGCAGGTCCATGGCTTTGCCCTTGAAGAATTGGATGAATTGCAAATGATGGATTTGTCGGTTGATGTTCCTTTTTCAGCGTTAAATCGTTCGATCATTTTAATGAGCTTTTCTGGTGCGGTGATTGACAGTAGTATGGCGGTTAGTAGCTCGACGTATGAAATTTTTTCCCAGACGGCTGATCTAACCTTTAAGGAATTGTGGCATTCCAGTATGAAGGTAGTACAAGCGATCTTAAGTTCAACGATCAATACGTTGCTTTTTGCTTTTATGGGATCGAGTCTGGCTTTGATCATTTGGATTCAGGATTTAAAGTATTCCTTTTTAGAAGTGATCAACTCCAAGGCCTTCGTGGGTGAATTGCTGATCAGCATTTTGACAAGTAGCGCTGCGGTAATTATTTTACCGCTAACGGCGCTGGCTGCCAGTTATCTCTTTTATAACCGCTATTTCCTAAAATAATCGACAAAAACTCGCTCAGACGTAGAAGAAGCATACGTCTAAGCGAGTTTTTGTCACTAAATTCCTGGCAAATTACTAGTAGCGACTAGATCGACTCCCGTATCCAGCAGATTTTCTACTACGACATCGCCGATCGAGACCGGTGCTTGTAAGCGCACACGGTTAATGATCTTCATGGCGTCTTTGACCGAACCTTTTGGGATGCCATCCGCGGTTTTGACCGAACAGCGGGCCGATTTTGTTCCTGTGTTGACGACGACCGTGGAAGTCACGACCCGGATTGGATTTGTTGCTTCGGCTTTGCCGTATTTCACGCCTTTATTGCAGCTATTGCCGCTGACCTGATATTCATTTTCTTCATCGACGCTTAAATGACAGCCTTTTGGGCACATAATACAAATAAATTTTTTCATGTTAGTGAACCTCCTGTACAGAGATTTCAATTTCATTATTGTTGATCTTATCAATCACTTTTTTAGAGACATTGATTTTTTCTAATTCACCTGGAATAAGGTAGCTTTTTTTCTTTTGGGCTAAGATTTCGCCGTGAGAACTGATGGTGATCTGACAGTCGTCAAACACTTGATTGACTCTGAAAAACATTTCGACTTTGCGGTCGACATTTTCTTCCCGAATTTTTTGTGGTACAACATAAGAAACATGTTCGCCGTTTTTAACGATCAAACTATTGTCGTCCTCTTTTTTGGGTTGAAGAATATACTGAGCTGCAGCAGTTCCAGCCCGCTCGCTTTCCGCTGTTACAAAATCGACGAGATCATGGACGTGAACCACATTGCCACAAGCAAAAATCCCCGGAACCTGCGTCTCCATGTTTTCATATACGACCGCACCGTGAGTCCGATTATCTAAAGGCACACCAGCCCCGCGACTCAATTCATTTTCAGGGATCAGTCCCACCGATAATAAAATTGTGTCACATTCAAAGGTTTGCTCAGTTCCTGGAATCGGTTGTCGTTTTTCATCTACTTCAGAGACAACGACTGCTTCGACCCGGCTTTTTCCTCGGACATCGGTAATAGTATGGGAAAGCAGCAAAGGAATATCGTAATCCTCCAAACATTGCACGATATTTCGAGTCAAACCGCCGGAATAAGGCATCACTTCCACACATGCTAAAACCTCGGCGCCTTCTAAGGTCATGCGGCGAGCCATGATTAAACCAATATCGCCAGAGCCTAAAATGATTACTTTTTTTCCGACCATGTAGCCTTCCATATTGACATAGCGTTGGGCAGTGCCGGCAGTATAGACCCCAGCCGGACGACTGCCGGGAATGCCGATCGCCCCGCGCGTCCGTTCGCGACAGCCCATCGCCAAAATAATGGCTTTACTTTGCAAGATTTGATAACCTTGCTCCTTATTGACGATGTGGACATTTTTGTCTTCCGTGACTTCCAGGACCATTGTATCAAGGCAGACTTGGATCGATGTATCTTCCAACATATCGATAAAACGCTGAGCGTATTCCGGTCCAGTCAATTCGGTTTTAAAATAGGTTAGGCCAAAGCCATTATGGATACACTGATTTAAAATACCGCCTAATTGATGATCCCGTTCAATGATCAAAATGTCTTTCACACCTTGCTTATAGGCTGCTAAAGCAGCAGCTAAACCAGCGGGCCCGCCACCGATGACAATCAATTCATACATTTTAAAACCCTCCCTTCGTTGCTTCGACTAAAATCCTGCTGTCTGCTCGATCCTGTAAAATTTCTAACGGCGACAGGTCTAGCTCATCGGCTAAAATTTCCAATACGCGTGGCCCACAGAAGCCACCTTGGCAGCGTCCCATGCCTGCATGGCAGCGCCGCTTGATGCCGTCTAATGAAGTGGGTTTGATAGGAGAATGGGCAGCGTCTCGAATCTCACCTTCAGTAATGGTCTCGCAACGGCAGATCACATGGCCGTAGGTTGGGTCTTGTTTGATTAACTGATTCTTTTCATCGATGTCTAATTCACGAAAAACAATTCGTTCACGGGTATCAATGAAATCATCCTTTAATGAAAATTTTTGTTGTAGAGACTCTTCCAATAATTCGATTCCGTAAACTGCGATTGCAGGGGCAGAACTTAAGCCTGGTGATTTGATTCCGGCTAAATCGATAAAGCCAGGCAGGGCTTCTTGGATGATAAAATCGTCAATCGTACTATTGGCCCGTACACCAGAAAAATTCCGGATCGACTGGCGGAGATTCAGCTCGGGTACAGATTTTCTCGCCAACTCACCGACTTGCTTTAAGCCATCTGCGGTATTGCCGGTATCACTACCGCTATCTAGGTCAGTTTTTAGCACAGTTTCAGAATTCGGACCAACAATCAAATTCCCATGGACCGTTGGACTGATCAGCACCCCTTTGCCGACGCTGGAAGGACATTGAAAGATGACGTGGTGCACGACTGTGCCTTCTGAACGATCCAATAAATAATATTCCCCCCGCTTTGGAGTGATTTCAAAATTAGGTTCGGCGATCAGGTTATGAATGTCATCTGAATGGACCCCCGCAGCATTGAAAATCGCTTTGGTTTGATAGACGGATTGATTGGTCGTGATCTGATAACCTTCTGGGATTTTTTCGATAGCGGTCACGCGATTATTTAATGCTAGTTGCACACCATTTTTGATGGCGGTTTCAGTTAATGCCAAACAAAGCTCCCATGGATTGACGATCCCTGCGGATGGTGCGTAAAGTGCTCCTAAGGCGTGTTCGGAAAGATTCGGCTCTTTTGTTAGCAGCTCCTTTTGGTCCAGTAGTTCCATGTCGGGGACGCCATTTTCAATTCCTCGTTGATAAAGGTCTTTAAGTAGCAGCAATTCCTCTTCAGAAAAAGCAACGACTAGGGAACCAATGGGATCGTAATGAACGGAAAGCTTTCGACACAACTCCTTTGTACGTTCGACGCCTTCAACATTCAGCTTCGCCATCAATGAGCCAGGCTCTGGATCAAAGCCGGCGTGGATAATAGCGCTGTTGGCCTTTGTTTGCCCCAAACTGACATCATTCTCCGCCTCTAAAACTAGCGTGTTCAGTTGATACTTGCTTAATTCATAAGCGGTCGCCGCACCGACGATCCCGCAACCAATGATAGTGATATCGTACATCGTTATTCCTCCTAATCTAACTCTAGTCACACAAAAAAAGAGTATAAGAAACAGACGCCAATGTTTGTTGACGTTTGTTGCTATACTCTTTTTTAATCTCTAGCACGTATTTGATTACCTGTATTATAACACCATTAATCCTTTACGACAATCTTTAAATCGACCAGACTTGACTGTCCGTAGTGGAAACCGCCAAACTGCCTGCTCCTAGTGCGCCTAAGACATCTTCCTTATCATGAATCAGGCCGCCAACGATCAAAGGTTTGCGGGACTGTTTTACCAAGCCTTTGATAATTTTAGGCGAAACATTGGGTAAAACTTCCACTAGATCCGCCTCTGTTTGTAACAGCTGGCGCTCCACATTGTTTAAGGCAGAGGAGTCCAGTAAAAAAAAACGCTGGATCGCTAATAACTGATGACGTTTGGCATAACGTACGATGGCAGATTTTGTTGAGATAATGCCGTCAAAAGCCGTCTGTTGTTTTATATAATCAATCGCCATTTCATCAGAGGATAATCCTTTCACGAGATCTGCGTGAAGAATCGCAATTTTGCCGTGTTGTTTGATTTTTTCTGAGAGCTCCGGTAGTTGCATTAGGTGGGATTGCAGGACAAATATAACTTCCACTTCGTTCAGTAAGGCGGCGGTCAATTCTTCTTCGCTCTTAATCGCCGCAATCACTGGCGCAATCTCTAATTTTTGATATAAGTCATGAGTATTCATCGCTAAACTCCTTGGTTTTATGACTAAGTCTGTCAGTTCATCTTATTATTATTTTACCACGGAAGAATCCTTAGGAACGCTTATAAAAAAGAATAATGATCGTTTTATTCAAGGAGTGGCCTTTAAGGATACTAGCTGATCCATTTAGCGTGAAGTCTAGTCAACTTGAATGATCTGGACACCCATTTTTGCGATCTCATTTAAAGTTTCGGCAGAGCTGAATTGATCCGTGATCAAATAGTCAAAAACGGAAATGTCAGCGATTTTAAATTTAGAAGTTAATCCTATCTTACGGTAATCTGCGACCAATATTTTACACTTGATGGTTTGGTCGATCATCAGTTCATTAATTTTTGCTTCATTAAGAATTTTAGTTGTGACACCGCTCTCAAGGCTAACACCACTACAGCCGATAATACAAACATCGGCGTTCATTGAAGAAATCGTACCGAGAGCGATGTCGCCGACTAAAGCCTCCTTTGGGAAACGCATTTCGCCGCCAGTCAAGATGTAGTTACAATTATCTTTTCGCGGTGATCCGTTAACCTTCAAATTATTTGTGACGATCGTCAAATAATCCGAGTGGAGAAAATCAATGGTCTGTAAAGCGGTAGAGCTAGAATTAATAAACACTGTATCGTAATCGCTTACATAATTACTAGCTTCTCTGGCGATCAATTGCTTGATCCGAGTGGGACCCGATTGATCAAAATCCATTTTGTTTTGGTAGTTGTAGAGACAATAGCCATATTTACGAATGATATCATTTTTTTCTTCTAATAGATTCAAGTCTCTTCTAATAGTGCTGAGTGAGACATTTAAGGTGTTCGATAATTCAAGCGTCGTCATTTGCTCGTTGCTTTGCAGGATATCGAGGATGTCATTATGACGCTTATTGATAGTTTCGATAGAATTTTTCAATTACTTTCCTCCTGACTAAAGAGTTCTTAAAAAGGCTCCTTGTTCTTATATGAGTCATTATACAAAGAAAATCATAACAAAAGCAAAGAAAGTCATATAAAGTTCAAAGAGTCATATAAAAGGGTTTTCATAACGTTGTTTACGATTTATGATCTAAGTGTAGATCATATCAAAATCATGTTAGGAGAAAAATAAATGAGTAATCACGTTAATGAAGTAACCAAAGAAAGCTGGGTATTATCAACGTTTCCTGAATGGGGAACCTATTTAAACGAAGAGATTGAGGTAGAGCAAGTAAAAGAAGGCACTTTCGCTATGTGGTGGTTAGGTTGTACGGGTATTTGGTTGAAGAGTCATGAAGGTACGAATATTTTATGCGATTTATGGTGTGGTACCGGAAAACGCAGTCATGGAAACGGTATGATGAAAAAAGGTCATCAAATGATGCGTATGAGCGGTGTACAAAAAATGCAGCCGAATTTACGGACACAGCCCTTTGTGATTGATCCTTTTGAAGTCAAAAACGTAGACGCGTTAGTCGTCACTCATATCCATTCAGATCATTTAGACATCAACACGGCGGCGGCGGTTCATCAAAATTGTCCGGAAGCAAAATTTGTCGGGCCAAAAGAAGTTGTCGCTACTTGGTTGAAATGGGGCATCCCAGAAGAAAAAACCATTATCGTCAAACCGGGAGATGAAGTAAAAATCAAAGACATCAATGTCGTTGCGTTAGAAGCCTTTGACCGGACGGCGTTAGTGACTTGTGAAGACTCAGAAGTTACTTTAAAAGGAAAACTGCCACAAGACATGGATGAAATCGCGGTCAATTATTTATTCGAAACATCCGGTGGAAATCTTTATCATGCAGGGGATTCTCATTATTCCAACATGTTCGCAAAACATGGAAACGAGCATAAAATCGATGTTTGTTTAGGCGCTTATGGTGAAAATCCTCGTGGTATCACGGATAAAGTTACTTCTGTCGATATGCTGCGCATGGCGGAATCATTGAACGCCAATGTAGTGATTCCTGTTCACTATGATATTTGGGCGAACTTCATGGCTGATCCGAAAGAAATCACGGAGATTTGGAAATTCAAAAAAGATCGTTTGCAGTATGATTTCAAACCTTATATTTGGCAAGTCGGTGGAAAATTTACTTATCCAACTAATAAGGATGATTTAGAATTTAATTTCTATCGTGGCTTTGAGGATGTTTTTTCCATTGAAAATGATACGCCGTTCCCATCATTCTTATAAGAAGCGAGGTAAAGCAAGATGTTAAAGTATTTTTTCGATAATGATTTAGTGCGATACTCAGACAAGGAGCTGACGGATTGGAAAGACGCCATCAGCGAAAGTTGCCAATTATTAATGCATAAAAAAATCATAGATCAGAAGTATGTAGATGAGATCATCCGCTGTGTTGAAGAGCACGGTCCTTATATCGTGATTGTTCCGGAAGTCGCGATGCCTCATTCGTCAGAAGAGAGCGAAGGCGTTTTTGGAACTGCGATCTCCTTTACTAAGATGAAACAGCCAGTCGTCTTTGACACTCAGGAAGAGGATGAAGAAAAGTCAGCAATTCTATTCTTCACTTTAGCTGCGAAAAATGCGGAAGAGCATATGGAAAATATTCAAAATCTATCAGAGCTGTTAATGACTGAGGGGTTGATCGAAAGCTTGGTTGCGACCAACTCGATCGAAGACTATCAAATGGTGATGACACAATACAACTTATAGCATCTGCTGTTTACTAATCCGCTGGGGTGGGTTAGTAAGCAGTTCACCTTAGGAAAATTAGGAGGAAAAATTAATGGGTGACTTTTTATTAAGTATTTGGACTTATTTTGCCACGAATATTTTAACGCAGCCAGCCTATCTCATTGGTTTCATCGTTTTACTAGGTTACATCCTTTTGAAACGGCCAATTTATGAATGTATCGCGGGATTCCTAAAAGCAACGGTCGGCTATTTTATTTTGTCAGTGGGCTCTGGTGGACTAGTCAACAACTTCCGACCGATCTTAGTTGGGTTGAAGGAACGCTTTAATTTAGACGCGATGGTGACTGATCCTTACTTTGGTCAAAACGCGGTAGATGCTGGTTTGATGAAAACTTTTGGCCGAACCTTTGGTGATGTGATGATTCTATTATTGATTGCCTTTATCATGAATATTTTATTGGTTCGTTTCCAAAAATATACGAAGTTGCGTTCCGTCTTTACGACCGGAAATGTGCAAATTCAACAAGCTGCGACAGCATTCTGGATCTTACTTTTTTGTTTTCCAGATTTAGGACGAGTTGAAGTGTTGGTATTCATGGGTTTGATCTTAGGTTGTTATTGGGCAGTTGCCTCAAATCTGACGGTGGGAATCGCACAAGAATTGACGGAGGGTGCCGGCTTTGCGGTTGCTCATCAACAAATGTTCGGCATTTTTATCTTCGCCAAGTTGGCTGAGTTTATGAAAAAACGGGACGAAAGAAAAAACAAATCGGAAAAAATCGATAAAAAATTGGAAGACATTGAATTACCAGGCTTTCTATCGATCTTTAACGAAAATATGGTGGCTACTTCACTATTGATGCTCTTCTTCTTTGGGATCATCCTGTTAGTATTAGGGAAAGACTATTTGATCCAAGCGGAATTTATGGTAGAAGGCCAGAGCTTCCTGTTTTACATCTTAACGACTTCATTGAATTTCGCCGTCTATTTAGCAATTTTGCAATTAGGTGTGCGGACTTTCGTAGATGAATTGACACAGTCCTTCCAAGGAATCTCCAATACGATCTTGCCAGGTGCAGTACCGGGGATCGACGTTGCGGCGACCTTCGGCTTTGGTTCACCTAATGCAGTGACGATCGGCTTCTTATTCGGAGCGTTAGGACAGTTCTTAATGATTGGCTTGTTGATCTTATTGAAATCACCAACTATTGTTATCGCAGGCTTCATTCCACTGTTTTTCGATAATGCGGTCATCGCCGTCTTTGCCAATAACCGCGGTGGTTTTAAAGCAGCTTGTTTATTCCCATTTCTTTCCGGGATCATTCAAGTCGGTGGTTCAGCGTTATTCGCTACTTGGATCGGTTTATCACAATTTGGTGGCTACTTAGGGATGTTCGACTGGGCAACGGCTTGGCCGCTGTTCACAGTAATCATGAAAGTTCTAGGCTATGTCGGTGTTGCGGTTGTTGTAATTGGTTTATTAATCATTCCGCAATTGCAATATCGGAAAAATCCGGAAGGCTACTTTATGATTGTTGATGACTATGAACAATACGCAGAAAAATTTTTGAATGACTAACCGATTATAAAAATTAGGAGGAATACAAAATGAGAATTTTAGTATCGTGTGCGAATGGATCAGGAACTAGTTTAATGATGATGAGAAGTGTTGAAAAGGCGATGAAGGAATTGAGTGTTCCGATTACGAAAATTCATCATTGTGCGATCTCAGAAGGAAAAAGCTCCGCGAATCAGTACGATGTGGTATTTACCCCGATGAATTTCTTGAACATGTTCGCGCAAGCAGAGAAAAAAGGGATTACGGTAATCGGCATCAAAAATGTGATGTCGGCCAAAGAAATCGGAGAAAAATTTGCTGAATCTGAATTGTATCAAAAAATTAGCAAGTAGAAGGAGTACATCATGAGCAGACCTAATTTACAAATCGCTTTAGACCATAATGATTTAGAGCACGCATTAGCGGACGTTTTCAAAGTTGGCGAAGTCGTTGATATTTTGGAAGTCGGGACGATCCTGTGCTTGCAAGAAGGACAAAAAGCCATTCGTTGTGTTCGAGGCATGTTTCCTAATAAAACAGTCGTAGCTGATACAAAATGCGCCGATGCTGGCGGAACAGTAGCTAAAAATGTGGCAGATGCCGGCGCAGATTTTATGACAGTGATCTGTTGCGCGACGATCCCAACAATGGAAGCCGCCAAAAAAGAAGTCAAAGAGTTGCAAGTCGAGCTATACGGCGATTGGACTTATAAGCAAGCGGAGGCTTGGCGGGAGATCGGTATCAAACAAGCTATTTATCACCAAAGCCGCGATGCCCTATTATCAGGTGAGACTTGGGGTGAAAAAGACCTTTCAAAAGTCAAAAAATTGATTGAGATGGGTTTCAATGTTTCTGTGACGGGCGGACTTGATGTTGATACATTGAAATTATTTGAAGGAATCGATGTCTATACCTTTATTACGGGCCGCGGCATTACTGCTGCTGAAGATCCAGTCAAAGCAGCCGAAGCCTTTAAAAATGAGATTATCCGTATCTGGGGGCAATAATCATGGTACAAATCGGAATCTACGAAAAAGCGTTGCCTCAAGGAATCACTTGGGCTGAGCGTTTTAGTTTAACGCAGGAGCTGGGTTTTGATTTCATTGAAATGTCGATTGATGAGACAGACGAGCGGCTTGCTCGTCTGGATTGGACCGATGAACAAATCGCTCAGTTGCGTGAGGAAATGTTCGCGACGAATATCCGGATCAACTCTATTTGCTTAAGCGGCCATCGGCGATTTCCTTTCGGATCTACCGACTCTGAAAAGCAAAAAAAAGCGCGGATAATTATGAGCAAAGCTATTCGTTTCGCTCATAAATTAAGTATCAAGGTCATTCAAGTTGCTGGTTATGATGTGTATTATGAAAAGAAATCGATCATGTCCCGCGAAGCTTTCATCGAAGGAATGAAGGAAAGCGTCAAGGAAGCTTCTACTTATGGCATTATGCTGTCTGTTGAGATTATGGATGACCCATTCATGAACTCCATTACGAAATTTTTGGAAATCAAGCGACAGATCCATTCGCCGTATTTACAAGTCTATCCTGATTTAGGTAATCTATCGGCTTGGCCAGAAAATAATCCTGCATTGGAATTAGAGCGGGGCATTGATTTTATTACCTCGATCCATTTAAAAGATACGTATCCAGTGACCAACGAATCTGCTGGTCAATTTCGCGATGTGCCTTTCGGCAAGGGTTGTGTCGATTTTCTAGGCTTATTGAAAAACTTAAAACGTTTGGATTACGATGGGACGTTCTTGATCGAAATGTGGAGCGAAAAGAGTCAAGATTTCGAGCAAGATATCCAAGCAGCCAAAGAATATCTTTATCCGAAATTAAAGGAGGCGGGCTATGATGTCGCGTGAACAAATCATCGAAGAAATGAAGCAGCGAGTATTTGCAGCGAATTTAGAACTGCCTCAATATGGATTAGTTAAGCTGACTTGGGGCAATGTCAGCGAGATCAATCGTGAGCTGGGAGTGATCGTGATCAAACCTAGCGGAGTGAAATACGAGAATATGCAGGCCGAGCAAATGGTGGTAACAGATTTATCTGGCAAGGTATTAGACGCAGACAGTATGAATCCTTCGTCAGACCTGCCAACCCATGTTGTATTGTATCAGGCATTCGATTCGATAACATCGATCGTTCACACTCACTCCACCAATTCGGTGATGTGGGCGCAAGCCGGTCGGGATCTGCCAGCTTATGGCACGACTCATGCCGACGCCTTTTATGGAACCGTGCCTTGTACGCGGCAACTGACGGAAGCGGAAGTTTGCGAAGCTTATGAAATCAATACCGGAGAGGTGATCGTTGAGACCTTCAAAGAAAGAAAGATTCAAGCAGAGGAAGTGCCTGGGGTACTAGTCTATGGTCATGGACCTTTTACATGGGGCGATTCACCGATGAAAGCAGTGGAGAATAGTTTGATTTTAGATGAGATCTGCTTGATGGCGAAGGAAAATGAACAGATCAATCCAAAAATCACGGCAATTCCACAATACTTACTAGACAAGCATTACTTCAGAAAACATGGAGCCGCAGCCTATTACGGGCAGGGCTAAAAAGAAGGTATTGGGACATTTAAATGTCCCAATACCTTCTTTTTTAGCGCAATGCCCGCCGATCTTTCACTAATAAAAAGAGCGCGATCGCGATAAAGATTAAACTGAAAAAAATTGTCCGTTCGTGAAAATAAGTTGCTAAAAAGCCATTTAACAATGCACCACTCAAAAAACTGCCAAGAATGATCAAGGTGTCTTTGAAGGCTTCGCGCTTTTCTGGGTGATGGGTCAAATAACCTTCAAAAAAATTCGTGGCTAAATTTTTTAGATTACCGGTCATCATCAAGGAAGTAAACGGACGCCCCTTTAATTTTTGAAATTCTTGCAACTGAGTCGCTGCCGCAATGGAAAGCAGGGCATTGGCTAATAAATTTGGCATAGTCGGTGAAAAGAAGCCAACGAGTAGCAGCAAGAAAAACTCAAAACTCAAAAACCAAAGCTGCTGGTTCTTGCTTATTTTCGTTTGTAGAAAACGGGCCAATAAAGCACCGAAGGCAAAGGCAAAAATCGGAATCAAATAATGACCTAAGGCGGTCCATTGGCCTTGTCCTAAATTGACTCCCAATAAAATAAAATTTCCTGTTTGCAGTCCCGCGAAGACTTCGCCATGCACGAGATACGTATAGGCGTCTAGTCCGCCAGCGGTTGCTGCTAAAACCATTCCAAATTCTAACCGTTCATGGATTTTTTCTTCCATCATCGTGCACCCCATTTCAAAAAAAGTGTACGCCAAAATTAATAAAATCCCAAAGAAAACGTCTTTTGCTACCGATTGATCGTGAGCTCCAATCTAGCAAGCGCTCAATAATCCGCATGGTGGGAAGCTGTGAACTAGGATCGAAGTATCCTAGCTTGCAAAATTCTTTTTACCAATGAATTTTACTCCAATTATTCAAGGTGGAATCGCTTGGATTTTAGCGGTCGTCTTGAAAATAGGGACGTATAATGCAGCAAGTCAAATACCAGGGATCAACACTTGTAAGAATAGCATTTTTTTGGTAAGCGCAAATAGTCGACGATCAATCATTTGGTTCCCCTGCCTTTGCAGACGACCGTTTGCCTCGTAAATACCGAGTCAAGCCAATCACATGAGCGAGATAGACAACTACTAAACAAATTCGCATCGGTGTGTTATCCACCAAAAGTCCGGGGATCATAAAGACGACTAAGATCGTCAAAAACAGTTTGATCATTCCGGCGTTTGTGATTTTCTTTTTGACGATAGGTTCTTCTACCGCACGCTGGTAAAAGGAGGAGTGGATAAATTGATTGTAATAGTTATCTGAACTGCGTAGCCAAAAGAACGCTGTCAATAAATAAAAGATTGTTGTTGGTAAAAAAGGTAGAAAGATTCCTAGCGTTCCAAGCGCGAAAGTTATTGCGCCAAGTGTAAAATAAATGATTTTCTTCACATATATGACCACCTTTAATGGAATGAAAAATGAATGCTTATAGTTAATTTTATGCTAAACGAAAATGAGTATCAATCGCTTAAAATAAATTGCTTTTGTCTTTAATGGATTCGGGTGAATTAATTGAAAATAATGGTATCGCTATCACGTGAAAACACGTAAAATAAATTTTAAGAGAGAAGGAACATTAGGTCTAAATCAAGGAGGATAGTGTGAAAAAAATTTGGGGAATCAGCTTGCTTGTTTTATTATTTTTAAGCGGCTGCAGCAATGCGCCAGCTCAGGAGTCTCAGAAAGCTTCATCATCGGTCTCAGAAACCAAAGCCGATCCGACAGTAAAAATAAATTTTTCAGCTGTGGGAGACAATTTAATCCATGATTTTATTTATGATCATTTAAAAAATTCAGATGGAACGTATCGTTTTGATGAGCTGTATCAGCCTACGAAATATTTGAATCAGGATCGAGATATTGCTTATATCAATCTGGAGACGATTTGTGCCGGCGAGGAATTAGGCTTGTCCGGTTACCCGCTGTTCAATGGTCCTACGCAAGTGTTAGATTCATTGCATCGCGCGGATTTTAATTGGCTATCCGCTGCTAGCAATCATACCTTTGATCGAGGGGAAGCAGGAATCGTTAAACAACTGGAACATTTGGAAAAATATCCGAACATGGCGGTGACGGGTTCGCAAAAATCCCCTGAGGCACCTCGAATGCAGGTGAAGGAAGTCAAGGGAGTGAAGGTTGGTTTGATGTCCTATACCTTTGGCTTAAATGGGCTAGAGCTGCCGACGGGCAAAGAATATTTAGTCAATTTGATTGATCCAGAGCAGATTAAAAAAGATATGGAACAACTGAATCAGCAAAGCGATGTCCAAGTAGTCAGTATGCATTGGGGTGAGGAGTATCAATTCAGTCCGAATGACGAACAGGTACAGCTGGCACAATTATTAAGCGATGCCGGGGTGGATGTTATTGTAGGGGGACACCCTCACGTGATTCAGCCAATGGATTATCTGACGGGGGCTGCAGGAAATCAAACCTTAGTCATGTACTCGCTGGGAAATTTTATTTCTTCCCAAGCTGAAGCTGATCGAATGCTCGGTGGCATGGCCCGCTGGTCGTTGGACTACGATAAAGAAACAAAGCAGGTCAACATTGCCGACGTGGAGTTTTGGCCAACGATCACTTATATCGGAAGTGACTATCAGACCTATGAGACCTATGCTTTGAGAGACTATACGGATGACTTGGCCCAGCAGCATGCGATCCACGTTAATCAAGGCCAAGATTTGTCGCGGGAGTATTTTATCCGCCGTACGAATGAGATCATGAACGATAAAGTGAAACTGGTATATTAAAAAAGAAAGCTAAAAACACGCTGACAGCCTGCCAGCGTGTTTTTCTATTCATAACTAGATAAGAGGGTCAAGATTTCTAAGGGTTGATCGGTTTCAAGCAGTTGATGCAGGCGCTCCGGCTGTTTTTCTAAGTAGCGAATAACGGAAAAGAGTTTTTTGAATTCAGCGTTTTTCAAGTCTTCTTTTTTTATGGCTAATAAGAAGACACAACGAATTTGTTCGCCATGCCAAGTGACTGGTTGCTGCATCGTCGCAATCGAAATAGTGGAGGCCTTCACGTACATTGGGTTGCCGTGGGGCAGCGTGACAAAAGCCGCTACTCGCGTGCTTGAATGCTGATCTCGTTCAAGCACAGAGGCTACAAACTCCGGACAAACATAGTCATTTTCTACCAAGTTAGTGCTCATAAAGCTTAAAATCTCCGTTGGATCCGTCAGTGATAATTTAGGAAAAATCAAAAATGGATTTGTAAAGACCGACAAATCAAAGGATCTGATGCGCCTATTTGGAATATGCTCTAGCATATATTTGTTTACCTGAGCCAAATCTGTTTCTGTGATCATGGGTGAAATCTCAATTATGGGAAGCTGTTCATGTTGAACAGGCAAAGTCGTTAAAATAAAATCCACCGCCGGCAAGTCTTCAAAGCGCATTTCGGGACTGTACTCGATCAGATCCAGGATCGTCAGCTCTGGCAGTTCGCGATTCAGTCGCGCCTCTAAAAAGGTTGCCATGCCGCGGGAGTATTCGCTGACTAAAATCGCTTGGTAGTTCCGTGTTTTTTTGTGCTGATGCCGTTCGATTGCCGCTTGGAAGTGGATCGTTAAATAAGCGATTTCATCCTGTGGGACATAAAAAGTCTCCGCTTCAAAATAGTCTTCTAAAATAAGTTGTAAGACTAAAAATAATTGCGTATAAGTACTGAAAACATTTTTCGTCAGCGGATTTGAAATCGCTAAGCCGTAGTTTAAACGGAAATAGGTGGAAGACAAGTGAGAAACAAGGTTTTGAGCCAATAGCTGATCATCTGCTAACGAATAATCCAAAAATTGTTGGACTTGATCAATCAAGTGAGTGGCAAGCTCTTGGGATTCCTTTTCGAAACGGTCGGCAGCTTGTGACGCTGAAAAAAGGTTTGCGATTCGCAATGCTAAATAATTGATCTCATCCGGTGAAAATTCGATTGGATAAACGGTGGCTAATTTGGCTAGAACTTGGCTGCTGATTGTTTGACCTTGAGTATGATTGACGGCACGATTTTCATCCTCGCTGAGTGTGACTTTTTGTCCTTGTTTCATCCGTTCTAACATGAAATAAATATGGACTTCGATGCTGGATAGCTCCGCTGGCGGTTCTAGTTGATTTTCTAAGATTACGTCTTGCAAGGTAGACTGAATTACTTTTACAGTGTCTTGAGCAAAAAATTCTGTCAAGGATGTACTTTTAGGATCGGCTTTTTGCATATCACGTAAGATTTTAACCAACACTTGTCTTTTCTTTGTTTCATCGCCAGTGACGAAGGTCCCTAGTCGTGTTTTAGAAACCAATTGCAGGTGGTGCTGTCTAAAGAACGCTTCGAGGGTCGTTAGTTCCTTTTGGATCGTTCGACGGCTGACGAATAACTTTTCCGCTAATTCGTCGAGGCTGATTCCGTCCTTCGCGACTAATAAATGAAAAACCAGCATCCGCTGAAGCTGATCGGTGTCGGTATCTAAGGCGGACGAATCATTCAGCGATTGTTTTAGCTGTTCTTTTTCATGAGGCAATCCAGACAATAAAATACCGGTTCCTTTTTTTCGTTGAATCGTCAAGGGGAGTTGCATCGTTGTTAAAAAGGCTTCGATTTTATTTAGATCACTATGAATCGTTCGTTCGGAAACGTTGAAAGAATCTGCTAGTGCCTTTGTGGTTATGTAATTATTATTTTCGAGTAATTGATAAATAAGCGACTTTTGACGCGGATTCATAAAAGATGGCTCCTTTCTAATGAAATTTATTTGAATAAAAAAACCGACTGTGAAAACATATCTATTATGTCTCATCACAGTCGATTTTTCATCTTATGTTACATTTCGCTTAGTAATTGATTAATAGCCTTTTTATCTGAGGCTTCCAGGAGTGCTTGGCGGAAGTCGTCGTCCATCAATTTGCGAGAAAGACGTTGCAGAATCTTCAAGTGCATGTCGCCGCGGCTGTTTTCTGGAACAGCGATCATGAAGATCAATTTGGCTGCTTCACCATCTAATGAATGCCAGTCAATTCCTGCTTGGCTTCTAGCAAAGGCTAAGGTTGGTTTCACGACTGAGGCAGATTTACCATGAGGAATTGCGATCCCCATGCCGATGCCGGTTGTACTTTCACTTTCACGAGCGTAGATTGCTTGTTTAAATTCTTCCGCGTTTGTGATTGCTTTGTCTGTTACTAAACGTTGGATCAAGTCGTCGATCACACCCGCTTGGGTTGTTTTGGCTGTGTCTAAAGCAATTGTTTCATCCGAAATAATATCAGTAATTGAGTCGAAAGTTTCTGTTGTCGCTTGTGCTTCAACAACTTCTTCTTTTTCATCTGTAATCGTCAGTGAACCGTGAGGAGTTGCCACAACAGCAGTTGCTTCTAACGTTGGTTTTAAAACTTTCAACATGAAGACCGTCACTGCGATCCCGGCAGCTACAGCAACAAAGAACATCGCCACGTGATCAACCGCACCTAAGACAGCTACGATCGGTCCGCCATGAGCAACATGGTCCGTTACGCCAGAAAGCATCGCCACCACACTACCAGTCATCGCACCAGCGACGATACTTGGAATGACCCGCAATGGATCCGTTGAAGCAAAAGGAATTGCCCCTTCTGTGATACCGAATAAGCCCATTGCTAATGATGCTTTTCCTGCTTCACGTTCTGCTTTAGTAAATTTCGTTTTTAAAATCAATGAAGCCAAACCAAGTGCCAATGGCGGTACGCAGATAGCGACTGCAATGGGTCCCATGATTGAATAGTTGCCTTCTGCGATCAAGCCCGAGCCGAATAGGAAAGCCACTTTGTTGAAAGGTCCACCCATATCGAAGGCAATCATCGCGCCTAAAATCATCGCTAAAACAATTTCACTGCTGCCTTGCATTCCAGCTAAGAAGTGAGTCAATGAGCTAAATAATAACGCAACAGGTTCGCCGACAACATAAATAAAGATAAAGCCGACAGCCAATGAAGCCAAGATCGGAATCACAATGATCGGCATGATCGATTGCAAGGCTTTTGGTACAGGCAGTTTTTTAATTCCAACCGCAATCAAGCCGGCTAAGAAACCAGTAATGATCCCGCCTAAGAAACCAGCATTGGCATCACTGCCGTACAATGCGCCGTTAGCGGCCAACATTCCGCCAACAAAACCAGGAACCAACCCTGGACGATCAGCGATACTTTGTGCAATAAAAGCTGAAAGAACGGGGACCATCAAGCCCATCGCGATCCCGCCGATGCTGTTCATGGTTGCCCAAATCGTTCCTTCAGGAATCTGAATCCCAGAAGGTGTGGCTGTTCCGCCAAGCGTCAATGAAATAGCAATCAATAATCCACCAGTTACGACGAAAGGAACCATGTAAGAGACCCCGTTCATCAAACTCTTGTAGATCTTTTTCCCGAAGCTTTCGGCTCCGCCGTCTGAAGTGTCTGTAACACTCGTACCTTCTGCAATTGGTGCTTTGCCACTTAAAATGTCTTCGACTAATTTAGTCGATTGATGAATACCTTCTTGGACCCCCACAGTTACTAATGGTTTTCCGCCGAAACGAGATTTATCGACTTTGGTGTCAGCTGCGATAATGACACCTTCTGCTTCTTGAATATCTTTAGCAGTCAATTCATTTTCCACACCAATGGATCCGTGGGTTTCCACTTTGACTTCTACTCCAAGTTCTTTTCCAGCTTTTTCTAAGTTTTCCGCTGCCATGTATGTGTGAGCGATTCCAACTGGACAAGAGGTGATGGCTACAATTTTTTTCATTTACTTTCCGCCTTTCTTTCTACGTTTTGTAGTATAGCGAAACGCTATCATGACATTAAGTACAAAATAATTCAGAAATAACGGAAATTTGTGAAATAAATTGCAACCGCTTGATTTAAAAATGAACTGAATGCAAGTCAATTGTTCGTAATCAAAGGAATTCGATCAGCTGAGGGTTCTTTTTTTTATTTATTACCTATTTGGCGTAGAATAGGTCTGTGAAATGGAGATGTTAGGATATGAAACGGGAAGAAACGATCAACCGCAATCAACAAAAGCGAGCGCAAGAGCTGGTCCACGAGTTGTATAATCGGTTGGTTCAACGGTCAAATCCGCAACCGCAATTAATCGAGATTAATGAAGTATTGCTGCAAGTGTACCAAACGCTAGAAACGGAAAAAAATCCGGAGCCATTGATTAATCGCTTAGTAAACTATATTTACCGGGTCGGATTTGATCATAAGATTCGTTTTGATAAAGAGGAAGAAACGCTGATTATTGAACTAGGCACGATTGCTAATCGTGCAGGCTTGAATGGCGTGTATCGTTCGGATGCTAGCGACAAATCTCAGTTTTATCCATTGTTTAGCAAAAAAATTAAATGAATGATATAAAAAAGCGGCCGAGGCCGCTTTTTTTTTCTATTTTCTACTCAATGAATTTTTTAACATTTCTTCATCGTTCGGATCACCAGAACCACGTTGGTTCTTATCGATCGAAGCAATCAATGACATTTCTTCATCGGTTAAAGTGAAATCAAAGACATCGATGTTTTGCGCGATTCGTTCCGCATGAACAGATTTTGGAATCACGATGATGTTTCGTTGCAAATGCCAGTGTAAGATGACTTGCGCTACACTTTTATTGTGGGCTTCAGCGATTTTTACTAAGACAGGATCTTGTAAAACATTGCTTTTTCCTTGTCCCAGTGGTCCCCAAGCTTCATGGACAATGTCCAAACTCTTCAAATAGTCATTCATTTCTTTTTGTTGGAAATAAGGATGCGTCTCCAGTTGATCTACGGCAGGTTTTACTTTGGCCGTTGTCAATAATTTTTCCATGTGGGGTTTTTCAAAGTTTGAGACCCCGATGGACTTGATCAAGCCATCGTTATATAAACTTTCCATTGCTCGCCATTTTTCATTGTAGCCTTCACTTGGCCAGTGGATTAAATAGAGATCTAAATAATCTGTTTGTAATTTTTTCAATGACTCGTGGAAAGCCGCAATCGTTTCGTCATACGTTGTATTGTTATTCCACACTTTTGAGGTGATGAATAGGTCTTCGCGTTTTACGTCGCTTTCAGCCAATGCTTCACCAAGCCATGCTTCGTTATGGTAGATCGCCGCGGTATCGAAATGACGGTAGCCATTTTCTAAAGCGGCGTCGACAGCTTGTTTTAAGTCGTTAGAATCTTCAACTTTAAACACGCCTAATCCTAATTGAGGAATCGTTTGTCCGTTGTTCAACTTCAACTGTTCCATAAATAAAAACCTCCTAATAGTAGTTACACTGAAAGTATAACCTTATGTGGGTCGAATCGAAAAAAATTTGTTTTGGAAAAAAAGCTAGCCTGAAAAACAGGCTAGCTTAAATGCGTGATTATCTCCAACCTAAGTCAGGAGCAATATCTTTCACAATTGTTTCAAGTAAATGCATATTGTATTCGACACCTAAAGTATTCGGGATCGTCACAAGCACGGTATCTGCTTCTTTGATTGCTTCATCCTCCGCTAAATCTTTGACGATTTTATCAGGTTCGCCGGCAAAGGTTTTCCCGAAGATCGTTGGATTTTGGTGATAAGCAAGGAAGCCGACTTGATCGTAATTTGCGTCTTCGTCTTGGTGACCGAATAATTGACGATCAATATCTGTCGTGATTGGTTGGATCGAACGAGTGACTAATGTCCGCGGTTCAAAATCATGACCAGCTTCTTTCCAAGCCTCTTTGTAAGCCCGCAATTGTTTGGCTTGTTGTACATGGAAAGGTTCATTGGTTTCATAGTTTACCAACGTTGAAGATTGTAAATTCATTCCGTGTTGGGCAGCCCAGATCGCTGTTTGCGTCGAGCCAGCACCCCACCAAATCCGTTGACGCAAACCTTCTGAATAAGGTTCAAGCCGTAATTTTCCAGGTGCTTGCGGGAACATTGGTTGTGGATTTTGTTCAGCAAAACGTTCGCCTTCAAGTAATTTCAAAAATTCAAGCGTCCGTTCACGGGTAATATCTTTGATCTCATCTTCGCTATAGTCATAGCCAAAATATTTCCAACCATCAAGGACTTGTTCAGGTGAACCACGGCCCACGCCTAATTCCACTCGTCCTTGTGTGATAATATCCGTTAATCCAGCATTTTCAGCCATCATATAAGGATTTTCATACCGCATATCGATCAAACCAGTACCAATTTCAATCTTACTAGTTTTGGCACCGATTGCTGATAGTAATGGGAAAGGAGAACCAATTTGATCGGCAAAATGATGCACACGGTAATAGGCGCCGTCGATGCCGATTTTTTCCGCTTCAACCGCTAAGTCGATAGATTGCAAATACGCATCTTGAGCAGTCTTAACGAGTGAACCCTGATCCATCCAATGGCCAAAACTTAAAAAGCCAATTTTTTTCATGATGAAGAACCTCCTTAAATCTCTTAATATACTTACTATTAATAAGTTAAATAGATTTTACTACGTTCTTTTTTTAAAAGCGAATAATTGTTCTCGGGATAAGATTAAATAGGAAAATCTATTTTACGTCAGTCGAAGAAATTTAGTAAATAATCAGATTAACTCATTTCAGGAGTGAGTTATAGTATTTTTGTATCTTTTGTATTCTAAATTGCTCAAAGCTATTAAATTTGTTCATATGATTAATTGAAAATAGTGTTCCATCAATATTTAGAGATTGGGGGTTTTTTATAAGAAAATCTTCAGTTTCTGTGTAAAGACATTCCGCTAGATATAGAAATGAGAGTTTTTGGTCTGTGGAATCAGGACATATAGCTATGCTAGTCTTATTCTTTCTTACAGCAGATGGATAGTTCCAACCATCAAAATTATGTATCTTATAAGGGAAGAAAAAATTTCCAATGCAATTAGTGATTCTATAAATCTCATTTCTATCATTTGGAACATCTCTAGAAAATTCATTCACGAGGAATGTACTTACTTTTTTTTCAATTTCGGGATATTGTCCACTATTAATATAACTTGGAGATATTTTAACAAGTTTAATCTCTTCTAGGGTTAAATATGCAAGTAAATAGAACTCTTCATTCTTAGGTATTTTAGATTCCAACATACTAGTCAAAGGGGAGTCTGATATATAGAATATAGGGTCGTGAGGCTTATTTAATCGATTATAATATTCTGATCCAATAGGATTGTACCAAAATTGTGATTCACAGTTAAAATTAGTTCTGTTGTCTCTAACTCTATATAAAATTTCACCCGGCGGTATGATAATTGGATTTATCGACATGGGTGATATACTCACAAAATCTTTTTCGTAGGCTAAAGCAGACGATAAAATGGACTGTATTTCAGTATCACTTACTTTGGAGTAATCCAACTTATTTAGTTTTTCAGAGGCATTATCAATGGAATGTGGATCAATGCTTTTTAGATACTCATCCTGAGATGGAGGAATCATTCCCATTTCAAAAGTTAATTCTACTTTGCCCTTATCAGGTAAATATTCTATCTTTTTGAATCCGACTTTAGCTTCAGACTTTTGTTTCAGAGGTTTCGATTTTTTTGACTGAGTAAGTATCTTTCTTTTTTCCTTTTTTGATAAGCTCATTTTTTCTCCTTCTAGGTATTGATTCAATAGTTACACTCTTATTACTATTATATATTCTGATGAGTAGAGTGTACGAAATTTTTGAATAAAAGAATTACCGATATGGGTACTAGAAATTGAGATTGCTAAAAAAATCAAATTTTGATAATTCCACCTTTATTTAAATGAATATATCTTTAGGGATATTTAGTCATAGTAAAAGATACGAAAGATAAGTTAAAACATTTAGAATTTTATCTAAGTGTTTTAACTCAAATACTAATTATTATTAACAATTTTTTGAATTGTTTCTGCTAGATGACGGATTACATTCGGTGCACTTTTACGAAAATCTGCGCTAAACGAACCGGACAAGCTGTCGACCGTACCGACTTCTTTGTTCATGATATCAAAAAAGGCTAACGTTTGATCTTCCGGTTGCCATTTCACCTTCCAATAGGGGCCTTCTAAATCTCCGTCAAGAATTTGCTGAGCATTATCAAGCACGGCTTGGCGAATCACTTCTTCTTCTGTGATCGTTTCACCTTTTTCAAGGAAATAATTTAATTTTTGATCGACTTCAAACATATTTTCAGGAACTAGTGAGTACATGTTGATTCTTCCTTTCTCGCAATTTCTACGAGTTTCTCTTTCCTTAGTTATACTTAAAGTTAAACAAATCTGCAAAGAAAAAACCTTTTGAGCGCTCGATTATCGAGTCATGTAGCCAGATAAATTAACCAATCGCTGAGTGTTTTCGTTGACTCTGACTGAGAATCTATGATAGTTTTTTTAAAACATTGAAATTGTTCGATATTTTTTGGAGGGTTAGACATGACATTCAGCAAATTCGTTACATTTGAAGCGTGCTGTTGTTGTATGGTGCTAAAAAGCAGCATACCATTTTGTCATGCCTGTTAACCGCCCAAACTTTGCTTATTGTTGATTGCCATAGCCTTCATGGGGGTTGTGGGTTCAAACTAAGGGAAAGGTGCTGATTAATAGTCAGCACCTTTTTTGTTTTCTCAAAATTGACTAAAGGAGTTCAGACAATGATTATTCATTCCATTCGAGCAGCCATCGGAAAGACACCGTTGCTAAAATTTACTCATCAAGAATTTAAGGAAATTCCTGAAACTTCAGCCATTTATGCTAAGCTGGAATATTTGAACCCAGGCGGGAGTATCAAAGACCGTTTAGGCAGCTATTTATTAGAAGAAGGCTTTTCCCAGCAAAAAATTACGAACAAGACCACCATTATTGAGCCAACGGCTGGGAATACGGGAATTGGGCTGGCACTAGCCGCACTGGGAGCTGGACTTCAGACGATTTTTGTTGTACCAGAAAAATTTAGTTTAGAAAAACAAGCATTGATGCAAGCGTTAGGCGCTAAAATTATCCACACGCCAACGGAAGAGGGAATTCAAGGCGCGATTCGTAAGGCAAAAGAACTTCATCAAGAAATGGTCGATAGTTATTTACCGCTGCAATTTGAAAATTCCGCCAATCCAGCCGCCTATTATCACTCTTTGGCGCCAGAGTTGGTTTTAGATTTAGGCCCGAAGATTACCAGTTTTGTCGCGGGAATCGGTAGCGGTGGTACCTTTAGCGGTGTGGCCTACTATTTATTGGAACAAAACTCCGCGATTCGTTTGATTGGGGTGGAACCTGAAGGCTCGATCTTAAACGGTGGTCCCAGCCATAGCCATGAGGTGGAAGGCATCGGTGTCGAGTTCATCCCACCTTTTTTTGCCGAGTTGCCGATTACTGAATTTGCTACAATCAGCGACAATGCGGCTTTTGCAATGACTCGAAAACTAGCGAAACAACATGGCCTATTGGTGGGAAGTTCTTCGGGAGCAGCTATGGCAGCGGCCTTAGTGGAAATAGCCAAATTACCAATGGGTAGCCAAGTAGTCACGATATTTCCTGATGCAGGAGATCGCTATTTATCCCAAGCTATCTACTCACGAGAAGACTATTAAGCTAAAAAAAAATCCCTCTCACAAGAAATAATTTTTCTGACAGGGGACGGAGAGCATTTTGAAAAGCTGACAGTGCCGATTGATACGATCGTCTCAAACATGGTTTTTCATCATTTAACGGACAGCGGAAAGGAACAAGCGATCAAACAATACAATCGGCGGGGAAATTATCTTCGGAGACATGCAGTTTTTATCTAAACCAAGTTATGATAAAATTCTAGCAGAGATTCAATCAGTGGGCTTTGAACATCTGGCTGCTGATTTAGAACGGGAGTAGTACCCGTTGATCCCAAAATAGAAGCATATTTTTAGTGACAATGACTTTCAAACAACTTATTAGCAAGGATTCGAATCGGTTTGTTTGAATCGTCAATGTAGAAAAATAATGGAGGCAGAATAAAATGAAAATGAATGTTGAAAGTTTTAACTTAGACCACACGAAGGTAAGTGCACCTTATATTCGAGTAGCCGATAAAAAAATTGGGCCAAATGGCGATGTCATCGTAAAATACGATGTACGTTTCAAACAACCGAATAAAGAACATATGGAAATGGCTGCGTTGCACTCATTGGAACATTTAACCGCCGAATTAATTCGCAATCATGCGGACTACATCGTAGACTGGTCACCAATGGGCTGCCAAACTGGTTTTTACTTAACCGTCTTAAACCATGAAGACATGGAAGAAATCATGGATGTTTTAGAAGCAACGATGAAGGATGTTTTAGTGGCGACCGAAGTTCCTGCCAGCAATCCCGTTCAATGTGGCTGGGCAGCGAGCCACACGTTAGAAGGCGCCCAAGAATTAGCCCAAGAATTTTTAGACAAACGTGCCGAATGGGGCAATGTATTTGCCGCTGAATAATCAGCTAAAATGAAAGAAGTTCTGCTCTAAAACAACTAAGAGCCCAGATTTGAATGATCTGGGCTCTTAGTTATAGGTAGTGCTTCTATTTGTATAGGGCTCAAGATTGAATGGGGACATTTTAGAAAGTATCTAGTATAAATAGTTTGAATAAAGACTGGTTTTCTGAAGCGTAGGCATGCGAACCACTTCATCACAAAAAAGAAGATTGTGGCAATTTACAAAAAAACAATATACAATACATGAAGTGGTAAGTATTTAATTGCTTACCAATTTTAAACTAGATCAAGGACTGTGAAAAAAAGTGAAAAGAAATTACTTTGATCAATGGATTGAGTTCACGAAAAAACAAAAACAGATTGAGGAACAGCTGGAAAGCAAGTTAAAGGAAGACAGCCAATTAACTTTGAATGAATATTACGTTCTTTACTATCTAAACGAATCAGAAAGAGGCAAAATGCGTCTCAGCGACCTCGAAAAAAAACTTTTCTTGAGTCAGAGCGCTATGTCTAGACTGATATCAAGAATGGAGAACAAGAACTGTGGAGTCATCCAACGTAGTTGTTGTGAAGATGACAAACGAGGAATGTATCTTTCGATTACTAGTAAGGGAATGAATACGTTAGCTTCAGCTAGCGTTTTAGTAGATCATATTTTGAAAAATGAACTAAAATAGAACGCATCGCTTGCATGTGTTTTTCTTTTAAGATAAATTATGTATGTGCATGCATATAAAAAAGAAGGGAGTACATGGAAATTTCTGTCATCGGTGCGACTGACAAATAAAAGCCTATCAATTTTGAGTTGTGTTCCTCCGTTTTTAGGGAACGATCCAGAATATAATACGTCGTTTTATCGGGTAGTTGGTTGATGAATAGCACTCATTTAGATTATACAGTATTGCAACCAAGACATTTGGAAGAAAAAAAGAACAGGTAGCATCGAGATTAAGATCTCTTACCTTCAAGCAAATCCAATCTCTGATGTTGTAGAGGTTTTGGTAATGCGGTGGGATGATCAAAAATTTATTTAAAAAATGATACACACATGCGGGAAAAACGCCTATTTAGTGAAGCGTTAAAAAAATATGATCTCAAGAAGGGAATTAATAAGTATGGAGAAGCCAATACAGTTTAAAAGAGGATTACAGTTGAAAAATCGAGTTGTCATGGCACCAATGACTACAAAAATGTCTTTCTTTGATGGCGTTGTTACTTCTGACGAGTTAGCCTATTATGCTCTCCGATCGGGTGAAGTAGGGGCAGTAATCACTGCTGCAGCTAATGTTCAGTCGGATGGAAAGGGATGGGAAGGCGAACTAGGTGTCTATGATGATCGATTTTTACCAGGATTAGCGAAACTGGCAGCTTCAATTAAAAGAAATGGGACAAAAGCGATTCTTCAAATTTTTTATGCGGGACGTATGACCGATAGCAAGATATTACGAGGAGTTAGACCTATTAGTCCTAGTGAAGTCAAAGCTGACAGAGAGGATGCAGAACTTCCTAGAGAAATTACATCTGATGAAGTGATTGCACTGATTGATAGTTACAAACAAGCGACAATAAGAGCAATTAAAGCTGGATTTGATGGAGTAGAACTTCATGGAGCCAATACTTATTTAATACAACAATTTTTTTCTCCCCATTCAAATAGACGGAACGACCAATGGGGTGGTAGTTTGGAAAAACGGTATCGCTTTATTGAAGAATTAGTTAACCAAGTGACCGAAGTGGTGGATTCTTCAAATGTATCCAATTTTATTGTTGGCTATCGTTTTTCGCCAGAAGAATATGAAGAACCAGGAATCAAATTTTCTGATACGCTTTACTTAGTAGACCAGCTTGCAGGAAAAGGATTAGATTATCTGCATATTTCGTTGAACGACTATAACAAAGTATCTATTCAAAAAGGGTATCAAGAAAAATCAATGCTCGGATATGTACATGATACAATTGGTGGTCGTACACCATTAATTGGAGTCGGAGATGTTCGAGGAGGAGACGATGCTGTAAATGTTTTGAAAGATGCTGAGCTTGTGGCAGTAGGGCGTGCGTTGCTGATCGATCCTCATTGGACAAACAAAGTATTGGATGGAAAAGAGAACTTAATTTCAAAAGAGATAAGCCAGTATGATCGTGAAGAACTATTGATAGGAAATGGTGTTTGGGGATTTCTTGAAAATAAGATGCCTAACCGATTGAATTAATAAAAAGGGGATATCTCCTTTTTACTAATGAGGCTTTTTTAATAATGGATAGTCATTAACTAACTCTCCATAAGGAATGAATACGAGTTCAATAATTTTGAATTGTGACGTTACTTCCGGTTCAAAGACTAAACAGCTTAAACTTTATAACAATGAGACCAGAAAATAATATATAAATTAAAGGAATACCTTTAAAAAAGGTATTCCTTTAATTTTTCCCTAGTCCCATAAGTCTACGGAGCTCGTGGGAATAATTTTTAAGCTGGGATTCGGTGAACGCTCAATCCCGCATTAGATTTAATCACTAGTAGATCAACAATCCTAGAATCAATTTATCTGAAGATTATTCCCACTCCAATGTCACAGGTGAGCTTAAAACACTGTTAAATCAGTGTTTATAGCACTTTGTATATTTCTTGGCGGGGATTCTGGCGGGAAACTAGATTATTCTTATTTTTTTATGGTTTGATTCCCGTTAAAAGCAATCTTTGTCTTTTTAGCAGTTTGAATCTTGATACTACCGGCCATTTCCTTTGCGATACTTTCATCTGCACCCGACCACATATGTGAATAATGCTTTAGTGTGATTTCTGGGCTTGAATGACCCATTCGTTTGGAAAGGACTAGTACTGAAACATTGAACTCATTGATTAGAAATGAAGCATGAGAATGCCGTAATCCCTTTGCTTGGATTTTGTGAACACCGGCAAAGTTTGCATAACGCTCAATGATTCTACCAATAGTGGATTTAATCATTGGAAGTCCATCATACGAGAAGACAAAATCATGGATTCCTACTTGGCTTTGACGCTTTTTCCAAGCTGCTAGAATTGCAAGAGTATCATCATCTAAGACAATTGTGCGCTTACCATCATCTGTCTTCGTGTAATCATTACGATCCCAGTCTGTGCGACTTCGTGTAACTAGCATATGGTGGACTCTAAGACGTTTGTTCCTAAAATCAATGTCATCCCACCACAAAGCCGTGCCTTCATTTACACGTACTCCTGTCATGTAATACACCCACAGCATGACAAAACACAAATGTTCGTAAAAATCATCGATGCAAATAGTTGCAATCACTTTTTCGAATTCATCTTTTGTCCAATAAGCAACATTGCATTTTCCTTTGGGGATAGCCTTCACACGTTTTGAAATATTACTCTCAAGATATTGCATAGTCACAGCCATATCTAAGCTTTTTCTGAACATACCGAAAATCAGACTAGCATAACTTTGAGAATAACCCGCACCACCAGAATTCTTTTCGGTTAGTAGCCAGGTTCGATAGGATTGTACATCTTCTACATTGATTTCGCGTAAAGGTTTGTCTGAAAAGCGGTCACGGATATTTTCTAAGGTCTTTTTTCGGACTGAAAAAGTACTTTCTTCTACATCTGTTTTGTATGCCGGGATATAGACCTTATCCATGAATTCACCATAGGTTAGATGGTAGTTTGCATATTTTTGGACTTGATGATATTCTCTCTTTATTCTAATCAATTCTTTGTAGGCTGCGTGAGCAGACGTGAACTTTTTTCCAGATTGGTCCGTTCTGCCTTTTTTGCGCAGTCTTTTTCCTGTTATACGATCGGTGCCTAGCTCTGTTTCATAGTAAAACTGATTTTCTTTATCTACATAAACTCCTGCATATTTCGTTTTAGCCATTGCTGTTTTCCTCCGACTCTAGTTCACAACCTAGAATGGATTCAACAACTTCTTTTGGCACGCGACCAACGCGCTTGTTCATATAGAATGGATATCCTCGTTGTACCATGATTTCTTTTGATTGTCTAATGATATTTTGTGCCGTATGTTTTGGATATCCCTGTTCCATTAGTTCATTTTTATCAATGAACGCTGCCATCAATTTCACCTCACTTAGTAAGAATCCTCATTTTCCAATTCCAATATTTTTTGTTCGATAAAGGTCTGATCTGTTTCCGTGAATTTTTCTTTTCCTGTGGCTAGTAGTTCTCTCAAATAGACCTCTGCTTGTTCTGGGCCATAGGCTTGCAGAAAAGCTTCATAAATCATGGCGAGCGATTTCGAAGTGGCATTTTCTAACCATGCTTTCTTCTTGGAAAAGGTTGGCTTTTCACGAATTACACGTAAGGGGATTTTGGGAATACCCCCCACAAATTTATCCCACCATTTCATGTTCGACCAACGAGCTTTGTTGTGATAATTGACGGGTCCTTTGGGTTTGGTCTTGAAGCTGTAATGGGAAGCAAAAATGCCACGGATTACCGTGTTTAGTGGCGTTCCCTTTGCAATCTTTTCTACGGCTTGCCGAGCCTTATGATCGGTTAATTCCAATTCCCAGCGGACCCATTCGTTGACTTGGGCGATTTCACCCGTTTTATCGCGGATTTCTTGCTTTTTATCATAAATCCGCAGTAGTTGAGGTTGAGCGCCAATATAGAGGGTATGACCAGTCAGAACACCTTTCTGTAATTGCCCGCTGTTCACTTCTCGAAAGTAGCGAATTTGAGAGCTAAGTTGGCCATTCTTCACGTATTTTTGAAGCATAGCCACAGGAGGAGAGGAGCCATCAAATAAATCCATTGCCAAGTCGACACGAGTAACGGTTCCTTTGGCTTTTAGAATGGTGACTAAGAACTTCTGCCAATGCCAACCTTCCACACTAGACATATATTCTTCATATTGGCGACAACCTTGACCAGATAAGTTTACTAACAGATTGTTGTGGTGGTCACTTTGGTGAATGATAATATCTGCAAAGGAATAGTGAGAATCATAAGTGGGAAAAGGACTCCCTTTCTTTTCCGAAGTGAAGTCTGAAAGGGAAATTCCCAATAGGTCCGCAACTTTTTCCATTGAAGCATCCGGTAATGAAAAGCGTAGAAAATCAATCAGACATTCATTACTTTGCCGGAGTATTTGGTTCATTCACTTCTCCTAGTTGATAGGAATCGGCGCTGATTTTCAACGCTGCAAATTGCCACGTATCAATCATCGGCTGACCTTCTCCCACAAATGACTTTTTCTGAATTTTTCGGGGATAGATATTTAAGCCATTAAAGCGAATGGGAATTAATTCGCCGTCCTCATAGTTATCTAAAATTGGTAATTCTTCTTGATGCTCAACCACAATCGTTATCGGGGAGCCCAGTTCTGTTCCGCCGTTATTTAGAACCAGTTCGACAAAAGCCCGATCATAGACTTTGAAGGTGAGTGTCATTAACCCGGTTTCCACACGTTCGCCAACGTGGTTTTGTTCACGTTCCATCCGCATTTGAATATCGCTTTTGGCTACAACAAAACGTTGAGGGAGTTTGAATTGTTTGAGGTCGAAACGTAGACTAGCCAGATTGATTGTTTCTGAATCATTGAGTGAGATACTAGTTTCTTTTTGAATCATTAATTTTTTTGACATGTGTATTTCTCCTTTGGTTTTAATTTAGTTTTTTATTTCAGTTGGTTGAAACAAAATAGAGTAGGGGCGCGAATTAAGCACACGTTTTTTCCATCCTTTCACTAATAAGAACAATTTGAATTGTCACAATGTCCCTAAAATGTGGAAATTCTCATAATTTTCTTTGTGGGTGATTACCCTTCCATTACTACTACAATCTGAGTAGAGGAATTTTTCGAAACCACAGGTAATTAATTTAACTTGTAAGAGATTCTTAAACTATTTGAATCTCAATCAACTCATTTCGGAAAAGTTTCATTTTTGAGAAAACACAAAAAAGACGTGTAAACGAACTCGGCTCTTCCGCTGAAAGCCGGTTCGTTCACACGTCTTTTGGTTTACTATTTAGTTAATTTTGACAAAAAACAAATCTTTAAAGAGTGCTCGTGAAGCCTTTCGTAGCAACCCTCAAAGGGATTTTCAATGAGTTTGGTACCCCCGTGTTACTAACGCGATAGTATTTTGTCTAAAGAAGTGACTAAATGATAACAATTTTTGTATATTTAAGGTACTCAATTGTTCAGTTGTTCTATTCTAATCTGAAGTTATTTTAACTATAATTGAGTTAAGCACTGTGGACTAGTATGATATCCACCAGAATTTACTGGATTACTGTTTTGTTTAGACTCTGGCCGTCTAATGGGTAATAAGTTTGTTAGTGTATGATATACGTTCATGACGCTTGAGTGATCACAAGGTTACACAGGAAAAGAGTAAGTGAAACATAGTGTAATTTTAAGCAAAGAGGAGTGCAGATCGATGATATATTTTGGAATTGATGTCACAAAGTATAAACACAGATTGGTTGCAATTGATACTGAAGGAACGATTTTCATTCGTCACCTTCAGATTAAAAATAATTGTGATGTTTTTACAAAGCATCAGATGACACTAGCTAATCTACAAAAAACGATAGGGAAGAGTTACAGATTGCATTAGGAGGTTACTCTGTTCGGTAGCTTAGAAAGAGCCCGTGCATCTGGCCCCATTGTTCATCGGTAAGTTCGTATCGTCGAGTTGGTGTTATCGAAACTTTCATTCCATTTTTTTCAGAGAATATCATATTTTGATAGAGTTTTCAGCCGTATCCTAAAGAAAATCATGCAAAATTTAAAAGAAAAAATAGTATCGAAAGAAACACCTATCCTAGGATTATGGAAATAATAAGTATGAAATTCTGAATAAATTTAACTATCGAAATTTGGTGGTACGCTTATCTTTCCTGATAATTTCAACAATAACTTATCACAATTGATTACGGCAAAAGAAGCAAGTCAAACATTAGTGAAAAATAATGAGTATTTTATTAATATTTATAAAAGGCTTTCTTACAGGTTGAAATGAATAGATTACGTCTATACAAGCAAAATATAATTCATACGCCGATTGTAAAATTAAGCTAGACAAATAAAAAAGTCATTTGTGCTACACTCAAGATAGTTCCCGCAAAAGAATTA
>NZ_BJDW01000013.1 GCF_005405345.1 Enterococcus viikkiensis
TTCTTTGGTCAGAACTATTTTGAGTGTAGCACAAATGGCTTTTTTAGTTGTCTAGCTTAATTTTACAATCGGCGTATTAAAAAAGCAGAGCGAAAGAATCGGACAAAAGCCGAGGTTGATGAAATTATTTATTGGCTAACGGGGTATGATGAAACGTCGCTACAAAAACAAATTCAACAGGAAGTCGATATGACAACCTTTTTTGCAGAGGCCCCGCGGATGAATGAAAAAGTCACCCTGATTAAGGGAATGATCTGTGGCTATCGAGTGGAGGACATCGAAGATCCTTTGATGCAGAAAATTCGCTATCTTGATAAATTAGTCGATGAGTTGGCTAAAGGGAAAAAAATGGAGAAGATATTACGGAAGTAAATGAGAGCAGCGAGTCGTTTTGGCTCGCTGTTTATTTATAATAGTTGGCATGTTCTTGTCTTATTGTGGCTATTCAAATGGGCAGATGAATCAAGCGTTCATTGCCAGTGATAAAGGGTGCTCATTAACGGGCCATATTGATCTGGGGTCCAAACAATCCGCTTTCCCGAAAATAGCGAGGGTGTTGCGATGAGTGGAGTTGATCCCAAAGAAATGCTACAAATCAGTAATTGATCCTATGAAGTTTGAAAGGCATTCTCTTCCAAAAGTAATTCCTTAGTTTACACGTTCCAATTCTTAAAAGCCCACTACTTTTGTGGTATACTACGTAGGAATCTATTTTTAAAGGAGGAGCCTCATGGCAGAGAAAGAAACATTTTATATTACTACGCCAATCTATTATCCAAGTGGCAAACTGCACATTGGGAATTCTTATACAACGATTGCCTGTGACGCGATTGCTCGCTACAAACGCTTGATGGGCTTTGACGTGTTTTATCTAACAGGTGTGGACGAACACGGACAAAAAATTGAAAAGAAAGCCGATGAACTTGGCGTCGAACCCCAGGAATATGTAGACAAGATGGCAGCGGACATCAAGAAATTATGGAAAACGTTGGACATCAGCTATGACAAATTTATTCGGACGACCGACGACTATCATCAAGCTTCAGTCAAAAAAATCTTTGATCAATTATTGGAACAAGGGGATATTTACTTAGGTGAATATGAAGGCTGGTATTCAGTTTCAGATGAAGAATATTTTACTGAAACGCAATTAGATGAAGTATATCGTGATGAAGAGGGCAATGTGATCGGCGGGAAAGCACCGAGTGGTCACGAAGTTGAATTGGTTCGTGAAGAATCTTATTTCTTCCGCATGAGTAAATACGCGGATCGTTTGTTGGCTTATTATGATGAGCATCCAGAATTTATTCAACCAGAATCTCGCAAGAATGAAATGATCAACAACTTTATCAAACCGGGCTTAGAGGACTTAGCGGTTTCACGGACGACCTTCAAATGGGGTATCCCAGTGAATGCGAATCCAGAACACGTTGTTTATGTGTGGATCGACGCGTTATCAAACTATATTACAGCATTAGGCTATGGTTCAGATGACGACAGCTTGTTCCAAAAATATTGGCCGGCAAATGTACAAATGGTTGGGAAAGAAATCGTCCGTTTCCATACAATCTACTGGCCAATCATGTTGATGGCATTAGAATTACCATTACCAGAAAAAATTTACGGACACGGCTGGTTGATGATGAAAGACGGCAAGATGTCTAAATCCAAAGGTAATGTCGTTTATCCTGAGATGTTAGTCGAACGTTATGGATTGGATGCGTTGCGTTATTATTTATTGCGGGCGATCCCCTTTGGTTCAGATGGTGTGTTCACACCAGAAGATTTTGTTTCTCGAGTGAATTATGACTTAGCCAATGATTTAGGCAACTTATTGAACCGGACGATTGCGATGATCAATAAATATTGTGACGGCGTTGTACCAGCTTATAAATCACTAGTTACAGATTTTGATGGCGAACTGTCAACGACGGCGGCCAATGTAGTTAGTCGTTACCGTGAATCAATGGACAAAATGGAATTCAATAACGCCTTGGCGGAAGTTTGGACGTTAGTCTCACGGGCGAATAAATATATCGACGAAACGGAACCGTGGGTCTTAGCGAAGGACGAAGAACGCCAAGCAGAGCTTAACAGCGTAATGGTCCACTTAGCAGAAAGCTTACGAATCGTAGCCATTCTGTTACAACCAATCATGACTCAAACGCCAAAACGAATTTTTGAACAGTTAGGCTTAAATGTCGAAAGAATGAACTTAGAAAAAATTCATTTTGGTGAATTCCCAGAAGGTACGAAAGTGACACCGAAAGGCAAGCCAATCTTCCCACGTTTGGACATGGAAGAAGAGGTTACTTATATTCAGGCAAAAATGTCTGAAGGCAGCCAACCAGAGGAAGAAAAAATCAAATGGAATCCAGAAGAAACGGAATTGGTTTCAGTAAAGGATAAAGAAATCAAATTTGATGTCTTCGATAAGGTTGAATTGAAAGTTGCGGAAGTCATGGAATGCAAAAAAGTTGAAGGTGCCGATAAACTCTTGCAATTCCGTTTAGACGCCGGTGACAAACAAGATCGTCAAATCCTTTCGGGAATTGCGGAATTTTATGCTGATCCAGAAAGTTTAGTCGGAAAGAAATTGATTATCGTGGCGAACTTGAAACCGCGGAAAATGCGGGGAGAAATCAGTCAAGGAATGATCCTTTCAGCGGAAGCGCCAGACGGAACACTAAAAGTTGTGGAAGCACCAGCGGATATGCCAAACGGTGCGATCGTAGGATAATGCTCAAGCTCTCGAAGTTAAAACACTTCGAGAGCTTTTTCTTTGTTAATTCGCTATACTGCTTAATAAAAAGTAAACTAAGGAGTGAAGCGGATGCCGCTAATTGCGATTTTAATCGATGCATTGACATTAGGCGGGTATTTTTTTCAATTAAATAATGGTGGGCCAGGTGTGTATTTACTTGGTCTGATTTTTCAATTCATCATGACACTCGTTTTGTTGGTTATTTTGGTTGGCTACCACGGGAAAAAATATTCTGGCTTTCGACCAGAAGGGTATTCTTATTTGACGATTCGATATGGGATTATCGTAGTCTCGCTTATTATAAATGGTCTCGTGCTATTCTTATATGGTTTAAATTATTTTGGGATCAACGATGTTGTCTTTTCAAATTTTTAAGAAGTAACCAAGTCCTTTAGCGTAAAGTCTGAAAATATGTTATAGTGAGAGAACACGAAAGATATTTTTATGCGACACTTTAACTCATTTTGATGAAATTTAATCAAACTGGCGTAACTAAAGGGTTACAAGGATGTATTAGAAGGATTTGGGAATACATCGTTTAAACGAGAAATAGTTAATTTTTAGTAATAGTCAACACCCTCAACTTTAGAATAACAAATATTGATTAGTTAGATAGCCCCCTCAAGCATGAGGGGGCTATCGTTCATTTTAGGCTAGTTCTCCCAGTAGATGAATGAGAATCGATTTTCATTTATAGTTTAGACATAGAAGAGAAAGAGACCGATCAATAATGAATCGGTCTCTTTCTGTATCTATCAATTGAAGTTGATTAGGCATGGAGTACTGCGACAATTTTTTCATTAAAAGCAGGCAAATCGTCAGGTGTCCGACTAGTAACTAATTTGTTATCCACTACAACCGCTTCGTCTTTCACGATTGCACCAGCGTAGCCAATATCTGGCCGCACTGTTGTGTAAGCGGTCATTGTCCGGCCTTTGGTTAAACCTGTCTGGATAAACAGTTGCGGACCATGGCAAATGGCAAAGAGTGGTTGATCTTTATCTAAGAAATAACTGACAAATGAAACAAAGCGGGGATCAGCACGTAATTGATCAGGAGAAAAGCCACCTGGGATCAATAAAGCATCGAAATCCTCTGGCTTCACCTCATCAATGCTTGTATCACTAATAAATTTTGTACCCTTTTTACCGGTAATCTCTTGATTGGCTTCGAAGCTGATCAAAGTTACTTCGTTTCCATCTTTTTCTAAGGCTTCTTTGGGAGAGGACAATTCAACATCCTCAACTAAATCAGTAACAAGTACAGCAATTTTCTTGGTCATTGATATTCCTTCCTTTCGGCTTGTTTAGTTTTACCCTAAAGGATTATAGTAATTAATTCAATTAATTTGTTCGTGATTTTTAATTAAAATAAAATGAAAATTCATGAAAAAACGAGTTGAATAATCTCTTTTTAGTGTTTAGCCGGCATTAATTAGATGTTTCATAGTGACTAGCGGCTCTGTGTTTTAAGCGCTAGTTAAGCTTTGTAAATGATAAACTGCCAACAATAATCTTTCGTCTTTTCGCTGGTCGCGTATTAATACGAATTTTTATAGTAAAAAAGTTATTTCAAGTAAATTCTTCCATGATAAATTCTATAGTATGTCTAAGCTAATAAAAGATATCCTCTGGAGACAATCACGATTTACATAAAAAAAATTTTTGATAACTATTTTTGTAAAACTCATTGACAGCGTTTTCTTAATTTGTTAAGATTATTTTGAATTAAATAGACCAAATGATGGATAGTGATTGTTTTATTACAAGCTAAACCTGATGACGTGTACGAGTTATTTGTCGTACCTTCATTGGGTTTTTTTGTTGCCCTAAAACAGGAGGTGACTTTATAAAAAAGAACAAACTTGGGTTTGACAACAGTCACGAACGTATCTATTATTTTAAGTGAACGAAGTCCATGGAAAAGATTTCAAGTAGCGAATGTCGCAGAACGGAGGAGCGTTGAATGCAAATTCGAAAGATTTTAAACAACAATGTGGTTATCACAACGAATCAAAAAAATAACGAAGTCGTTGTGATGGGGCGTGGTCTAGCCTTTCAGAAAAAAGTCGGGGATGAGATAGCAGAAGAGGCGATCGATAAGACCTATCATCTTGCCAATAGTGATTTGCTGCATAAATTTCAAGAGTTGTTAGAAGATATGCCAATTAGCTATGTGGAGATTGCCAACGACATTATTGATGAAGCCAAAGTAGCTCTCAAGAATCCATTAAACGACTCACTCTACATTTCTATTACTGATCATTTATACGCATCGATTCAACAGGTGAAGGAAGGCGTTCGTGTTCGCAATTTATTATTATGGGACATTAAACGATTTTTTCCAGATGAATTTTCCGTTGGAGTAAATGCAGTAGAGAAAATCAAACTTAAATTCGGTATCGATCTTGGCGAAGATGAGGCCGGCAACATTGCGTTGCATCTAGTAAATGCGCAAACGGAAAACGATAATGACGACGCTTTTATGATGACAGAGATGATGCAGGAGATCATCCAAATAACCAGCTATTATTTTAAAGTTCAACTTGATGAAGACTCTGTATATTTCTATCGTTTTACGACGCATCTGCGTTTCTTCGCTTCTCGAATTATGAATCAACGGCAAGTTACTGACGAGACAGATGATGAACTGCTGTTGATTATCCAAAAAAAATATCAAAATGCTTATCAATGCGTCGAGCGAATCGCCGAGTTTATCCAGCAAACCTATCATTACACGATGTCAAATGATGAAAAATTATATTTAACGATTCATATTGCACGCTTGGTTCAAAAAGTTAGTCAGTAAAAGCCAACAACCTCGTGAGAACTGTTTAGCGCTGAATAATCTCAGCGTTGATTAGTCACGAAAAAATGAATGCGCTGCCAAAAATAGGAGGAAGACAAACATGGGAAAGTATTATGAATTAGCAGAGAAGATCGTTGCAAATGTCGGCGGAAAAGAAAATATTAATAGCCTAACACATTGTATTACGCGTTTACGTTTTAAATTGAAGGATGAAAGTAAAGCCAATGATGACGTGTTGAAAAACATGGATGGTGTCGTGACGGTCATGCACAGCGCTGGACAATACCAAGTTGTTATTGGCAATCACGTGGGTCAAGTGTATGACGATGTGGTAGACATTGCTGGAATTAGTGGTGAAGGTGGCGCACCGGAAGAGGCTTCAGGGAATATTTTCAATCGCTTCATCGATGTAATCAGTGGAATTTTCCAGCCATTTCTAGGTGCATTGAGTGCCGGCGGGATGATCAAAGGGATGAATGCTTTATTAGTGGCAGCGGGTGTGTTGACACCTGAGCACGGCACCTACGTAGTACTGAATGCTATCGGAGATGCGATCTTCATGTTCTTACCGATAGCAGTAGCGATCGCCGCTGCTAAAAAATTCGGTGTTAACCAGTATGTCGGTTTAGTCATTGGTGGTGCCTTGTGTTATCCAGCCATTCAATTATCTGCGCTGACCGCAGTGGAAGGTGTCAAACCGCTGTATACTTTATTTGCTGGTGGGATGTTTGAAAGCCCGGTTTATATGACCTTCATGGGACTTCCTTTTGTAGCCAACAACTACACGAGTAGCGTTATTCCATCAATCTTGATCGTCTGGCTGGCTAGCAAATTACAGAAGCCATTACGTAAAATTGTTCCAGAAATGATTCAAAACTTCTTTATTCCTTTTTTCTTATTGCTAATTGCGTTACCGATTGGTTTCCTAGTGATCGGCCCAGTTATTACGATCTTGACAAATATGTTAGCAACTGGGTTTGATAATTTGTTGAATTTCTCTCCAATTTTATTTGGTTTAATCGTTGGGTTCTTCTGGCAAGTATTGGTTATCTTTGGTCTGCATTGGAGTATTATTCCAATCGCTATCTTGCAGTTAGGTACGATGGGTTATTCAACAGCATTGGTCGGGACATTCGGTGCTAGCTTCGCTCAAACAGCGGCAGTGGCAGCAATGTACTTCCGCTTAAAGAATCCGAAAGAAAAAGCATTAGTGGTCCCTGCTGTTATTTCTGGGATTTGCGGAGTAACGGAGCCAGCGATCTATGGTCTGTCTCTTCCTAAGAAAAAACCATTCATTTTCTCAATGATCGGGGGTGCTGTAGCGGGCGCATTCTTAATTGCTATGAATACTCGTTCTTACGTAATGGGCGGCTTAGGAATCTTCGGAATTCCAAACTTCATCAATCAGCAAACTGCGGATACCTCTGGTGCTATCTACTCAATCATTGCTATTGTAATCGCAGCAGTCATCGGTTTTGGTTTAACATTCTTCTTCTGGAGAGATGATGAAGTGGTGGAAGTAGAAGAAGGACAAACAGCAATGGAAGTCCGTAAAGAAATCGTTACGGCTCCTGTTCAAGGAACAATGATGCCATTATCAACAGCGAAAGACCAAGCTTTTGCACAAGGTGTTCTAGGTAAAGGTGTTGTCATCCACCCGACCAAAGGTGAAGTAGTAGCACCATTTGACGGTACAGTTATGACGATGTTTCCAACGAAACATGCAATTGGTTTAGTTTCAGATAATGGGTTAGAAGTATTGATTCACATTGGGCTAGATACCGTTCAATTGGACGGAAAATATTTTGAGTCATTTGTAGAACAAGGTGCTAAGGTTAAACGTGGGGATAAATTAGTTACGTTTGATATCTCCGCAATCGAAGCAGCTGGATACAGTGTAGAAACACCAGTCATCATAACCAACACTGCGGATTATCTTGACATTATTGAAGCAGATCAAAAAGCAGATGTCTGCAAGGATGATGAGTTATTAACGGTTCTTGTATAATATTCTTTTCCTTAAAAAGTTCGGGACCTAGACAAAGGTCCCGAACTTTAATTTGGTAAAAACGATTCTGTTATTTGAATCATCGACTCAGGAGATTCAGCCATAATAGCAGAGCTGGTTTTTCGCTTATCAACTAATTCGCTGATCGTGATCAGATGATTCAGATTTTTTTGATAATCTTCAGCGAAAACACAGCTGTAAAGAACATCTAGCAAATAGCAGATGGATGAATTGATAGTAAAATTGGCAATCTTTGTATAAAGTCGTTCGCGAGTCGTCATTCGTAGGACGGCCTGACTAAGGGAAGCCAGTGTATTATCGCCAATACTGGTCAAGGCAATGATTGGAATAGTTTGTTTTTGTAAAATCTTCGCGATTTGTAAAATATGATTATTCTCGCCCGTATAAGAAATCAAAATAGCACACGTATCTTCTTGACTATTGAAGGCTTCATAAGCATCTTCTCCCATCGTTTGGTTCGTCACAACGTTTTTCTGGATGCGCCGCATCTTCAAAGCAAAGTCTTGGGAGATCAATAAATTGGCGTTGCTGCCGAATATCTTGATTTGTTTCGCGTTTAGCAGCAGCTGTTTCGCTTTTTGCAGATCGTCATGATTTAGCAGACTCAAAGTGTCGTCGATCGTTGTTCGTTCCAAAGAAGCGATTTTATTGGCGATCGTCATTAAGCCGTCATTGTTTTGAAAAGGGAAATTAGCATCAACATCTTCAAAATAGGTTTGCAAGTAGGTTTGTTCGGCTAAGAATTCGTTTCGCAGTTCAAGCCAGCCGTTGTAACCTAGTTTTTTTGCGACTCGAATCAGCGTTGAAGGATGCACGTAATTGGCTTCTGCGATTTCTTTGATGGTCATGGATTCGATCGTGGTCCCTTTGTCTAAAATATAGCCGACTAGGGCTGTTTCGGCATTAGAAAAATCTGTTTGTTTCATTTTTTCAGTTAAAAGCATAGTGGCACCACCATTTTTAAGAATGTTTACATTTATTATAAATGATTTGTAAACAGTTTTGTGAGCTATTAGAAAGAAATGCGTAAATAATCCATCGATATTTACAAAATTAAGCGTTTTCTTCCTTTTGTTTGTAAATATCAATGGAATAACTGGTGATTGAATTGAAAAAGCGGTTTACGAATTAGATAATTAAATTGTAAATAAAATCAGAAGGAGTCGATCGAATGACAGCAGGAGTAAAAATCGCCACAATTGGCGGAGGTAGCAGCTACACCCCCGAATTAATGGAAGGCTTTATTAAACGTTACGATGAATTGCCAGTTCGCGAAATCTGGTTAGTAGATATTGAGGCAGGACGTGAAAAAGTTGAAATCGTCGGTGCGATGGCTCAACGTATGTGGGATGCTTCTCCTTATGACGTGAAAGTCCATATTACTTTAGACCGTGAAGAAGCGTTGAAAGATGCAGATTTCGTTACAACTCAATTCCGAGTTGGCTTATTAGAAGCACGGATCAAAGACGAGCGTATTCCAGCTTACTATGGCATGTTAGGACAAGAAACTAATGGTGCTGGGGGCATGTTCAAAGCTTTCCGGACGGTGCCGATTATTTTAGACATCGTAGAAGACATGAAGCGGTTATGTCCAGATGCTTGGTTGATTAACTTCGCCAACCCAAGCGGTATGGTGACTGAGGCTGTCGTTCGTTATGGTAAATGGGACAAAGTCATCGGTTTATGTAATGTCCCAGTTATGGCACAAATGATCGAACCTGAATTATTAGGCACACAACCAGAGGAGCTGATTTATAAATTTGCCGGCTTGAATCATTTCCACTGGCATAAAGTAACTGACGCTCATGGGAAAAATGTCACACTAGACATTATCAAAAAAATGTACGAAGGCGATGAAACGGGAATGCCTAAGAACATTCATGATATTCCGTTCCCAAGAGAAATTTTAGAACAAATGCAGATGATTCCTTGCGGCTACCACCATTATTACTATCAAGAAGAAGAAACACTGAGTCATGCGTTAGAAGAATACAAAACAGTTGGTACACGTGCGCAGCAAGTCAAACAAACGGAAACGGAATTGTTTGAACTGTACAAAGATCCAAACTTGGATTACAAGCCAGAACAATTAAGTAAACGTGGTGGTGCGTATTATTCTGATGCAGCCTGTGAATCGATTGCTTCCATTTATGCCAACAAAAATACACAATTAGTTGTTTCAACGAAAAATGACGGTGCTGTTCCAGATCTTCCAGCAGACTGCGTCGTAGAAGTTTCTGCCTACATCGGCGGACAAGGGGCCCGTAATGTAGCCTTTGGCGAATTGCCGGTAGCGGAACGCGGCTGGTTGCAAGTTATGAAAGCAATGGAATTATTGACGATTGAAGCAGCTGTGACGGGTGACTACGATACTGCTTTGCAAGCATTCACCATTAACCCATTGGTTCGTTCAGGCAAAACAGCGCAACGGATCATGGATGAATTATTTATCGCTCATAAAGAATTCTTGCCAAACTTCAAAGAAACCATTGAACGCTTAGAAAAAGAAGGCATCGAAGTTCAAGATGAAGTGGCACGTGAATTAGACTTAGTAAAAGTATAGAAAGCAGGGAAAGAATAGATGGGCTTTAGAAAAGATTTTTTATGGGGTGGCGCAACGGCTGCCAATCAATGTGAAGGCGGCTATAACGAAGGTGGACGCGGCCTAGCTAACGTGGATGTAGTGCCAATCGGCGAAGATCGGTTTCCAGTGATTACCGGGAAGAAAAAAATGTTTGATTTCGACGATGAGCATTTCTATCCTGCTAAAGAAGCAATCGATATGTATCATCATTGGAAGGAAGATATCAAGTTATTCGCGGAAATGGGCTTTAAAACCTATCGCTTATCATTAGGTTGGAGCCGGATTTTCCCACAGGGTGATGAAACAGAGCCGAATGAAGAAGGCTTGAAATTCTACGAAGACATTTTCAAAGAATGTAAAAAATATGGCATCGAACCACTAGTGACGATCACTCACTTTGACTGCCCAATGCACTTAGTAGAAAAATATGGCGCATGGCGCAGCCGTGAATTAGTCGGCTTTTACGAAAATCTATGTAACGTGATCTTCAATCGTTACAAAGGGTTGGTCAAATATTGGTTAACCTTCAACGAGATCAATATGATTTTACACGCACCATTCATGGGTGCTGGTTTGTACTTTGAAGAAGGCGACAATGTCGAGCAAGTTAAATATCAAGCGGCCCATCATGAATTAGTTGCTTCTGCAATTGCAACAAAGATCGCTCATGAAGTAGATCCAGAAAATCAAGTTGGCTGTATGTTAGCAGCGGGCTCTTACTATCCATACACACCAAAACCGGAAGATGTTTGGGCTGGGCGTCAAGAAGAACGAGAAAATTATTTCTTCATCGATGTACAATCACGTGGGGAATATCCGGCATATGCGTTGAAAGAAATGGCGCGTAAAGGGATCGAAGTGAAAATGGAAGAAGGCGATAAAGAGTTATTAAAAGCTCACACGGTTGACTTCATCTCCTTCTCTTACTACTCTTCACGTGTAGCAACGACTGATCCAGAATTGTTGGAGCAAACAGCCGGCAATATCTTTGCCTCTGTCAAAAATCCATACTTGGAAGCAAGTGAATGGGGCTGGCAAATCGATCCTCTAGGCTTACGGATCACGATGAACGATTTATATGATCGTTATCAAAAACCATTGTTCATCGTGGAAAACGGCTTAGGTGCAGTGGATACACCGGATGAAAACGGCTATGTCGAAGATGATTACCGTATCGACTACTTATCCAAGCACGTGGAAGCCATGAGAGATGCAGTTGATCAGGATGGTGTGGATCTATTAGGTTATACCACCTGGGGATGTATCGACCTTGTGTCTGCCGGAACAGGCGAAATGAAAAAACGGTATGGCTTCATTTATGTGGACCGAGATAATCAAGGCAATGGAACTTTGAAACGCAGTAAGAAAAAATCATTCGATTGGTATAAGAAAGTAATCGCTACGAATGGTGAAGATTTAAGTAATTAATGTAACTGTCGAGACTTGGAGCATTCCAGTCTCGGCTTTTTTTAGTTTAGTTCGTTTTAACAGGTGGGGCTTCTTTTCTATGTTTTCAATGCGTTTAAAATTGTCTTTAAAAAAGAATACTATTTTGTTTAACAGTCAAAAAGAAATATGAGAATGAATAACGCTTTTGCTTGAGTTCGTCTTTTAACATCGGGAATTATTCAAAATTCAATAACTTAGACATTCATTTTAACTGAAAATGAATAGAAAATAATATCTGCTATGCTGTTATTATTCATAGATGATTCAAGAAATTACTCAGATAAAGTAGCTTTTTATTATTTTTCAGTTTCTTTAATCATTTATTACACCACTAAGTCGAATTGAATAGTAAGGAGGCCCATGCAATGCGTAAAAATAGTTTGTTGTTGTTTTTAATATTCGTTTTTTCATTCTTCACAGAATTAGCTCTGCCAACAATGAGCGCGCAAGCAACAACGTTAGAAAAAGAAATTATCAATGAACAATTTTTAACTTTATCCTATACTTGTGAATCTAAAAAAGAGTTCAATCGCTGGGAAATAAAAATCGACCGACAAAGCGAAGACAAGCGTATGACGCAACGATTGAAGTTAAAAATAGTAGATGAAAAAAACGAACCGATTGCCTATCCTATAAGTAAAAAAATGATCGAGCAGGATAGTTGGTTAATTGAAAAAGAGTATTCTGATGGGCTGCAAACTCAGCTTTTATTTGAGTTGCCTCAATCAGTTAAACAGCTGCGGCTATTTTTACAGGTCGATCAGCAAAACTCCTTGGATACTGAAGCAAGGATTCAGAAAACTATTTTAAAAAATGAACAGCCCTATCTCCTTACAGCGAATTTGGAAGATGCGGCAGAAACTAGTATAGCCTCTACCGAAGAATCGAACGCTTCCGTTACCGCTGAGTCAAAAGAAGTTGTCGGTCCTAAGCAACTGCTTCAGTTAGATGAATCTGTCCCACGTGCGAAGACTACAAAAGAAAGTTCAATTTATCATTCACTGTATGAGAACAAAGAAACACAATATACAACTGACGCGACAGGAACGTATCCGACAGCTGCTTGGCAGCCGGAAGGTCAGACTAATGTTATCAATCATCAAGGTGGATTTGAAACACAAGCTGGTTGGGACAATCAAACGAGCTGGGACGTAGAAAGAGATACTTATCAGAATTCCTATATAAACTATGGGGATGAATCTGCCAATCCGAATATCCAATTAAGAAAATATGTCCAACAAACTTCAAAAACAGATGAATTCAAGATTAAGTTGAACGTGCGGGGAAGTCGCCGGCAGAAGCCGGGAATCGATATTCTTTTATTATTAGATAATTCAGGATCGATGTCTCATTCAGTCAATAATACTGGAAAAAGTAAAAAGAAAAGTGCATCCGACGCAATCGAAAGTTTGATTGCAGAACTAAAGGAAAAGCAAGTAGGCAACACTATTCGGATTGGCGCGCATATTTTCAGTAGTTATCAAAAGAAGAATTTCTATGATGGTGGTCAATGGCCTGAGAATAAGGTAACCAAACAATTAACTAGTGATACCTCTGTTTGGGATCAAATTACATCAGATTATGATTCGCTCCCTCCAGAAGGAGAAACTTTCACGCAGCGAGCTTTGATGGAAGCGGATAACATGTTTGACTCAGCAGAGAGTGGCGAACGAGAAAAATTTTTATTTATTTTAACCGATGGGTCGCCGAATTTAAGCTATTTGCCAACCAATCCGGCAGAAGCCAAGAAGTCTAGTAATATCTATATCGATAATGTCTATGTAAAAAATTGGAATGCTACTGATGCGGATAACAATTTTAAAAAAGGTGATAGCATTCGTGCGAGTGGATCAAAAACTAATTTTATCGGTCCCTGGCAAATTCCTGGAACGAGCTATTATTTAAACAGTCATCTAACACCGGCTAATTCGACTGCATATGATTTAAAAAATAAAGGAGTAGAGATTCATACATTGGCTTTAGATATCAAGCCGATGGTATCAGGAAATTATAGCGACCATACCAAAGCTGAGTTAACAAGAGGGTTAGCCAAGATGTCTAGCAAAAAGGTCAATGGTTCCTCTGATGAAAATAGCAACTATTTTTTCTATCATGCTGATAATGTAGACGAGCTAGCTACTGAGATGCAAGTTTGGTATGAGACAATTACTTTGGCCGTAGAAAAAGGGAAAATAACCGATCCTTTAGGGGATATGGTTGAGTTAGTCAAGGACTTGCCACCCACGGTTCGAGTACTTGAAAACGGTGCTCCGGCCATTTCAGAGAAGCATCAACCCACTATTTCAGTGGCGAACAATCAGCGTGAAATTGGAGTAAACAATATCAATTTGACGGATAACCAAGAAATCGAAGTAGAATATACGGTTCGATTAAAAACGACGGATAAATCATTTGTTTCAGGTCAGTGGTATCCAGCGAACAAAACTACAACCTTGACACCGACCCCTGAGCGAACAACGGATCTACTTGAGTTCGGTATTCCTTCAGTAAGATGGTCAAAAGCAGATTTCGTCATCCCAGTCAAAAAAATCTGGGAAGATACTTTCGCTGAAATAGAAGATTATTGGAAACTACGGCCGAGCGACCTTACTGTAGTCTTGCAAAAACAGACGAATGGCAAATGGCAGACACTTGAAAAAAAAGTATTGAATGAAGCGAATGATTGGACTGAAAAATTTTCAGCAGTTGAAGGTGGACCGGATAACCATTATCGCGTGATTGAACCAAACCGGACGGCTGGCTACAAAGCGCCGAAAATTAATCAAACAGACATTACTTCTGAGACACTTACTAAAAACGGCATCGAAATTACCAATACGTTGCTGCGAGGAGACCACTCCTTCTGGAAATTCAAAGAGGATGGTCAGACTGTCTTTTCCGATGATCTGCCGAAATTCCAAGTGAAACGCAAGGATGGTACGATTTTGGCAAAGGATCTTACGCCGGATAAATTTGGCAAGGTTGTCATTAATGATTTCTCCATTGGTGATTACCTTGTGGAAGAGACCTACGTTCCAATGGGGTATTTGCCGATAACAGATTTTGAGATCAGTGTCAGAGAGAATGATGCGTTAGATGCGCTCGTCTTTAAAATAAATGACAGCAGCGAGGATTTTTATGCATTAAATAAGTTAAAGGATTTTACACTGAGAGTTGAAAAAGTGGGACCAGACGGTAAGCAGCTTTCAGGCGCGGCTTTCCGCTTAATAGGTTCTGAATATGATGTAACTAAAAAGGATGGACCGATATTTGACTTTGCCGCTCTGCGTCCGGGTGTATATACTTTGACTGAGGTAAAGAATCCAGAAGGTTATGAAAGACTCCAAGAGCCGATCCAATTTCGGATCACTGTTAGTGGTCAAGTTGAGGTTTCACCTCATGCTCACGTTACTGACTCCGGTGGGATCAGCGAAAATGGCAATACCATTGAACTGATGGTTACGAATCACAAAATGCGAACAGGAACTCTGCCACATACTGGCGAAGGCGGAGTGGGTAAATTTTTCATAGCCGCTAGTGTTATGATGTTTCTAGGGATGATGTTGAGTCTTGTTTATCAATACGTAAATAAAAGACAGCCGAATAATTAAAAAGAACAAGCCAAAAAATAATATGAGAATTTGAAAAGAGCGAAGAGTGAAAACTTTTGGCTTTTTTTTATTTGTAAAAACCAAATGATTTATTCCGTTTTCTCAAAATGGATATTAATAATGTTTACACGCTATAAAAAAAACGAATTGAATAACTTTATACAAGCCTTGAATGCCTTGATATTAATATTTTTATGTGGACTTAAATAACCTTATATAAGGGAATTACAAAAATAAAAATAAAAATCAGTTTCGATATCATATATATATAAGAAAAATAGTAAAAATAAAGAGTTAAAGTTTTCTTAAACTTATTATTAGCTTTTATTTTTATTAGCTTTTATTCATAGTTTTTTGAACAGCATACACTTTAATAAAAAACCATAAAAATGGAAATGCGATTTAATAATACATGAATAAAAACCATTTAGCTTAATGAAACAAAAATATTTAAGAAGTGAAGGACACGACTGGAATAATTCAGCAGCTGTATTTTTCTTTTGGTTGAGGATTTTTTTGAATCGCCCGTTATAAAGAATAGACTACAGAACAGCTTTCCTGTAGTAAGCGTTTTTTGAGAGGCAAACGATTGCGTACAGGTAGTTTGTTGGGAATTTTATCAAGGGAGTTTTTGTTTATTGGTATAAAAATTTTCGTATCGTTTAACAGAAGGAGTCAAAAAAGGGGATGATAAAATGGATTTTAGAGAGGTTTTGGGGACGAGCAGTTTGCGGCGGTTACGTTTTGTTGAGCTACTTTATGCTAGTCAGGTTGGGCTACCAAGCGATCAACTATTAGAAGAGCTGGAGTGTTCATTGCCGATCTTATTGAAGGACGTCAAGCTGATCAACGATGAGCAGGATGCCTTCCATATTGAGAAATTTAAAGGGCTTTACCAAATTCAAGTCAAACCGCATGTTAGCATCAATCGTTTATATGCTGAGGTTCTTCAGCAAGCGCCTGAGTTTCAAATCATTGAAGAACTACTTTATGAAAAATGTTCTAGCATCAGTGATTTGGCAGAAAAGCTTTATTTGAGCGCATCTAATACGCAGCGCTATTTAAAGAAAATCGAAAATGCCTTAAAGAAAGTTGGAATCAAGTTAGATTACCGCCCATTACGGATTGAGGGAAAGGAAAGCGTGGTACGTCATTTTTACTATCGCTACTTTATTGAAAAGTCCGACAGCTTAGAGACGCTATTTGATGAGCTAAAGGAATACCAGATAAGAGCAATCTCCGACTTAGTGAATCAATTCATTCAAGTCAATCATTTGGAAAATCGCCATATTTTCAGGAAGCGTGTGAGTTACAATATTTTTATCAGTCTATGGCGAATTAAAAATGGGCGTTTTTATCCGCAAAATGAATTGATTAGTCCATTAAGTATGCCAGACAAAGAAACGGTGGATTCTTTTGAACGGATGGCATTAGAAGTTTTTCGGGTACGCCTAACAAAAGAACAAGTTAAGGATTGTTTGTGGTTATCTTATGCAGATATGTTGGTCTTTAGTGAGGATCAATGGAAATCGGCGATGAAACAAAGTCGTACTTATCGGGATCTTTATCAGAAGCATTATGAGTTAGTAGAAGAATTCAATCGCTTAATCGGTCGTTCGTTAAGTGAAGATGAGAAACATGAATTAACGATTGTCTTAGTTAACGATCAGCGAATGTACTCACCGAAGGGGCGTTTCATTGATATCTTGTATCGCCAACGGAGTATTTTTCTTGAAAAAATGATGGAGACTCACTACCAAGCGGTTAAGAAGGTCTTGCAGATTGCGGAGCTTTTTGTGAAGCGGTATCGCATCTATCAAGAGAATGATTTTGTTTGGAATTACGCCTATCTTTTAATCACAATGGTGCCGCAAAGCTTGAATTTATTGGCTAGCAATGACAAACCATTGAAGCTTTTATTGCTGTCGGAATTGTCACCGACGGAAGAAATTTTTTTAGCAGAACAGATTGAAGAACGAATTTATGGAAACTTTGAAGTTAATTTTGTGGAGGAGCGATCGCGGGATGCTCATATTGACCAATATAATTTGGAAAAATACGATGCCTTGATTACTTCAAGCAGTGTTGAGGAAGTTCCATACGATTACCCCACCGTAATTATTGATCCCTTCTTGACCAACCAAAATATTGTTCAACTACAGCAGTTAATTAGTGATCTGGCTGGTTGAGGAACTAAATTGAAACTGGAATGAATTACCCCCAGCTTAGCTGAGGGTTTTTTTTATTACTGAGGAAGCATGCTTGAGTCTATTGATGAACGTGTGAATACCCAAAAGGTTTTTTTAAATACAAACGAATAATTTTTTATTATTTGAAAAGAAAATAAAGTAAATGAGTAAAATAACTTTATATATAGAATATAAGCTCAAAATAACGCTTTTAAAGGGAAATATAATAACGCTAAAAGAGGATTCCGTGAGAAAAACGCAGAAAAATAATATCAGTTAAGATGATGGTGACAATAACTAGTATCAATTAAAAATAAAGGGAGTGGTTTGTTAGAAAATCATATTTGTTTAGTCATTCATTTAAGGTGACGTTATTTTTGGTTCAGAGTATTTTGGAAGGCTTAGTCGAATGGCAGGATACACTTCTTTATTCTGTCTATTACGAATACTTTTGACTAAGAATGAGATGATTTTTAGTGTAAGGAGGTCTAAAAAATGAGAAAGCAGCTTTTTTTTATTGTAAGTCTGCTTCTAGTGGTTAGTTTTTCCGGAACTAAGGCATCCGCGGCGGAGAAGCAAGTCGAGGTTTGGCTACATACATGGGGAGAAAATGGAAAAGTCGAGGGGACGGATCAGCTGATGTTTGAAGTCTATGATCTGACAGATTGGCGGACACAACACCCTGAGGAGGCTAAGAAGGCGAAGGAATATTTGTTAAATACCTATGCTACGAAGGAAAAAATGGTGACTTTTGTTAAACAAGAGCAGCTAAGGAAGGTCAATACCGAGGTGCTAATCGTGGATGGCAGCGGGAATCTTTCCTTCGAGCTTCCTCGCTTTCAGAAAGGCAAAGATGCGGCGTATTTGGTTTTAGCCAGCGGAGAGACTGGGGCCCATCATTTGCTGCCAATCATTCTCTATTTACCGCAAAAACATCCAGAGACGCAAGAAGAGGCGGAGCGATTATTGATTTATGGAAAATATCAAGTTGATACGCGAATACCGTCACAGGAATCTTCCAATAAAGGGGAGAAGCCCAACCTACAAAAAAATTCGGAGGTTTCTCCTGTTCTTAAGGGAACGGCTTTTCCGGCAACAAGTGATCTCATTCGTGATTATACAATTATCGGTCTGCTATTAATGATGGTTGGTTTCATTGGTTTCAAACTAAATAAAAAGGGAAAATAGGGGGAAGAATTATGAAAACGAGGGGTAAATTAATTAAGGCATTGACGGCGTTACTTTGCGTATTGCCAATAATGCTTGGCGTGCTTGGAATTTCCGAAAGTGCTTCGGCAGCGGGTGCGACAGTCGATGTCACCTTACACAAAAAGAAAATGGATGAATTTCCAACAAAAGAAATTCAAAATACCGGGGAAGAAATGTCCGAGTTTGATCACTATAAAGGCTTACCGGGTGTAGAATTTACAGCATGGGATATTACGACAGATTTCTATAAAAAACTGGATATTGAGCTAGCTAAACTACCAGGAAATTATTCAGATGAGGCCTACGATGCGGCCGTAAAGAAGGTCAAACAGGAATTCAAATTAGTAGATGCCAAGGATGCTGTGTCCAAGGGGACTCAAACCACGGATACGGAGGGACTTGCGACGTTTATGGACCTAGAAGAGCGCGATGCTGGTGGAATTTATAAGGTCTATTTATTTGATGAAGCGGAAAAAGAGGGTGTGACGGCTGGTGCTTATCCGTTAATTTTGATTTTACCTGCGTTAAAAGAAGACGGAACCCCGATCAGAGACATCCATCTTTATCCTAAAAATAAAGTGAAGCCTGATGATATTGATAAAGAGATTGTTGACGAGAATGGCAAACCAATCACAACCCCAACAGAAGGCAGATACGATTATGAAGTGGGAAAGAAAATCTATTATCGAGCGACCTTCACCATTCCGAGTCAAATTGGAGATGAACTGATCGGAGAAGATGGCAGCAAGCAGACACGGTATAGCAAATTGAATTTCACCGATGCAGTGGACAAAACGGGTGTCAAATTTGAAGGTATCAGCAAAATCACCGCAGACGATCAGGAGATTGATCTGACGGAGTTCCAAAAACATGGAACGATTACTTTAAAAAATACCGACTCAAATTACGACAAAGATCAATTCGCTGGATTTGAGATCGAGATGAACTTGAATAATGCGACGAATAAAAAGGATGATCCAAACTATCAAATATCACGGGCAACGGCCGATTACTTGAAAGACTATGCTGGCCAAAAATTAGCCATCTACTATGTGGTCTCTTTGACGGATGACACACCAGTTGATGAATCAGTGGAAAATAGCTTTACCGTTGATTTGAACCATGATAACAGTCAAGAAGATGAGGTCCAAACAGTCGTTGACCCTCCGGTAGTTACTACTGGCGGAAGAAAATTCATCAAGGTAGATTCCAAAGAGCCGGATCAAGGGTTAGCCGGTGCTGGATTCGTCGTTATCAAAACAGAAGGCTCAGAGGAATATTTCTTGAAAGTTGAAGCCAATACACGGACTTGGGTAAAAGTGGTGGGGGATGATTACACCGACGCGAAGATCTTTACTTCTGAGGATGATGGAACGTTCGAAGTAACGGGACTAGCCTATGGCGATTATTCCCTGCGCGAGATCAACGCTCCGAATGGCTATAGCAAATTGGAAGATGATTTTGATTTTACGATCTCAAAGGATTCTTATACTGATGATGCAGCCCAATTAAAAATTGCCAACGTTACTAAAGGCGGCTTCTTGCCATCAACTGGCGGAACCGGGATCATCGCCTTTTTAATTGTAGGCATAGGCTTGATGACGTACGCGTATATCCGTTATCGCAAGCTGAACCAGGGTGTCTAAGTTAGGGGTAAATTAAATAAATAGATAGCAAGACGAAGAGTTGAAAAGCTCTTTGTCTTTTTTATTTCGCTTTTTTGGCAGCTATTGACAGGAATGGAAGAAAAAAATAGACAATAATAAATTGATTTCACTACTATCAAGGCGTTAGATGTCTTATTTGTTCACTAATTGTATTGACGGAATTTCCAGAAAAAGAGTATTTTTCAAAGTTTCTTCATAGATAGGTGACGGAAAATTCAAATGAAAAATTTTTTTTGCGACATTCAAACTTTATTATTCTTTATCAAAAATAAAGTATCTGAGTTCGATAACGCTTATGATGATTTTTTTAGCTAAATGAACGTAAAATATTATATTTAAATAACTGAAAATTGACGAAAATGACTGTAAGCGCAATAAAATTACATAAGATATCATATTGGTACGTGGAAGGACAGTGGGTGAAAAAAGCGAAGGGAGGAATGTATGGAATGAAGAAAAAGCACTTGCTCATGTTAGTTGTTCTGCTTTTTTCTTTTATCGTTGAGTCCGTTCCGTCACTGACAAAAGTATATGCCGAAACAACAAACACAGAACTAATCAATGAGAACTATCTGCAATTATCCTATGATGTGAAATCGCAGGATGATGCAATCCACTGGCGTATCTCCTTCAAGAGGCAAAGCGAAGACAGTGATACACAACAAAGGCTCAAGCTGAAAGTAACTAACGAGAAAGGGGAAGTGATAAATTATCCGAAATTTGAGCAAATGACGAGTGAAAAAGAGTGGTTGGTAGAAAACGCGTATTCGTCATCTATGGAAGGACAATTCGTATTTAAGTTGCCTAAATCCGTGCAAATGCTCAATTTGGAAGTACAAATGGATCAACAAACTGCATTAAAAGATGGAAAAAAAGCGACAGAAGAAGATATTTTATCCATCAAAAAGCCTTTTGAATTAAGGGTGAAAGAAACAAAAGAAAAGACAAAAACTTCAAGTAAGACAGAAAAATCGGTGAGTAAAAAAGGGGAAGCAACGATTGATTCTGAAGAATTTATTGGTCCGAAAGTCGAAGAGGTATTACCAGCGACTGCCGTGCCATATAACGGATTACTCAGAATGGACCCGCCAAAGTATACCAACAAAGCGCCACTCTACACAACATCGCCGAGTGAAGGGATCTATCCTACCTGTAATTGGACACCGACAGGGCAGTCGAATGTACTCAACCATCAAGGTGGATATGAACGAGAAAATGGTTGGGACGGCGTCACTAGCTGGAATCTGTCACAAGATGATTACACAAAATCCTATATTAAATATGGGGTCGAAAAAACCAAACCGAATATTGCTTTACGAAAACTTGCTAGTGAGACGAACAAAGAAGATGCGTTTGATGTTCAACTAAATGTTCGCGGAAGCACCATCGCGAAACCGGGGGTGGATGTCTGTTTTGTGTTGGATAATTCCAATTCGATGGTGTTATCAAGTGGATATATTGGGGGGAAACCTAGAAAAACGCTAGCAGTCGATTCATTGCAAAAATTGATAGATAAATTTAAGGCAGCTCAACCAGAAACGGATAGTTTAAGACTTGGTGGAATTATTTATTCATCAGCAAGTTACGCTAATTCAAATAGAACGGTACCAATGACTAGCAATGAATCTGGATGGCAAAATTTGGTAAATACGTATAAGAATACGCCATCGAATGGAGATACGTATACTCAAAAGGCATTGATGGATGCTCAGGCAATGTTGAACAACACCCCTGGAACCAATCGCCGAAAAGTTATTTTTCTTTTAACGGATGGCGCGCCCAATATAAGTGTAAAACCCTTAGATGCTGTGTCTGATTCCAATGTTTATTATGACGGATTACGCATCATAAATTATGACAAAAACAGCGTTGATAGCGGATCTATGCTTGGAAATTCGAACATAGGTAGTCCTGCTGAAACGAAGATTTTAAGAGGATTTTCTATGCGAGATGGACACTGCTTATATAGCCATCTGACTCCGGCAAATTCTACTGCATTAGACATTAAAGAACAAGGTATGGAGATTTTTTCAATCGCTATCAATATCAAGAGCACACTTTATCAAGATCATACGACTTCAGAGTTAATCAGAGGTCTTTATAAGATGGCTTCGAAAAAATCTAACGCTACCGGTGATGCAGAAAAAGACTATCAATTCTTCCATGCCAATACGCAAGGAGACTTTGATATTTCCTTCGAAGACTGGTTTACCTCGGTCATTCAGACGGTGGACAAAGGAAAAATTGAAGATCCAATTGGGGATATGTATGAGTTGATTGGAACACCGAAAGTTAAAGAATTGAAGAAATCAGGCATACCCGCAATCGAATCGAATAAATTACCGAATCATCCCGTTGTTGCCAACAACAAGATTACTGTTGACAACATCAATTTATACGGCAATCAAGAGATTCAACTGGATTACACGTTGCGTTTAAAAACAGAACATCCGAATTATGAGGGCGGCAAGTGGTATCAGACGAATGGCAAGACCACGCTGGAACCAACGCCTGAACGGACGAAAGACAAGCTAGAATTTGGTGTGCCATCTGCACGTGGAAAAGCAGAAGAAATTAAGATTCCGGTTGAGAAAAAATGGTCGGATATACACCTTAATACGGAAAATTATTGGGGATTACGAGCAAATAGTGTCAAAGTCGTTTTACAAAGAAAAAGTGGAAATTCATGGGTAGATGTTGAAACGAAAACACTAAGTGCAGCAAACGGATGGAAAGATTTTTTCACAGCGGAAGGTGGCAGTAAGACTACGTACAGGGTAGTTGAACCTGCACGAACGACAGGCTATGAAAAGCCAATATCTAATGTGGATGAATTTACCGCCAAAACGTTACCGAGCGAAGGAGTTCAAATCACGAATAAATTGCTGAAGGGTAAGGCAGTTATTTGTAAGTACAAAGAAGATGGCAAGACGCCATTTACGAAAGAGTTGCCAAGATTTACGGTGAGGCGCAAGTCGGATGGCAAGTTGTTGGCAGCTGATTTAGAACCAGATGCGAATGGCCAAGTCACGATTTCCGACATTCCACTAGGTGACTTTCTTGTGGAAGAGTCCTATGTGCCTGATGGTTACACTAAGATGGAGAACATAGACCTTAAAGCAGTGGAGAACGGAGCTGGAACAGATCTGATTCTTACGATGAATGGGAAAAGTTCACCCTATAAAGTTACGAATAATTTATCCAAAGACTTAAAGATTCCGGTAGAAAAAATCTGGGCGGATGAGTTCAAGGAAACGGAAAATTATTGGGGATTACGTCAGATGTATGTGCGTGTAAATCTGCAAAGAAAAAATGGCAACAGCTGGGAGACCATTGAACAAAAAATCTTGACACCTACAACAAATTGGAAAGATACCTTCGCGGGTGTAGAAGGTGAAAACCATGTTTATCGGGTAGTCGAGGAAACACGTGTGACTGGTTATGCCAAGCCAACGTACAATTATTCGGCTGAATTTACCGCTGCAAATGTACCAACAGGCGGTGTGACGCTAACGAATAAGCTTCTAAAGGATAAAATCGTTTTTTACAAGTATAAGCAAGATGGTAAGACACCATTTGATTCAAATGACTTACCGAAATTTTCGGTAAGACGCAAATCAGACAACAAGCTATTAGCGGAAGAGTTGACACCAAATGCCAATGGGGTGGTAACGATTTCAGATATTCCACTAGGCGAATTTATCTTGGAAGAAACGTATGTACCAAAAGGCTATAAGAAGACGGCGAATGTTGAGATCAGAGCCGTTGAAAATAGTAGCGGGACGGGATTAGTTATCTATTTTGATGGGAAGACCGGCTCTACTAATAAAATCAAGAATGAATTGGCGGATTTTGCGCTAGTGATCAAAAAAGTTGATCAAGATGGAAATGAACTCAGGGGAGCCAGCTTCCGATTGGTTGGAACAAATAATGATCAGACTCAATCCGGAGGGCCATTGTTTGTTTTTGATGGATTACGTCCTGGCGAGTATCAATTAACGGAGACAGTCATTCCTAATGGCTACACCGGCTTGACTAGTTCTGTCAGAATCAGTATTTCACAAGAGGGTGTTGTGACGATTCAAAACAATCCGAATGTCAGCGGGTCTGGCGGTATCGGAAATGATATAAATCAAATTGATCTGACTATCACGAATAAGAAGAAAAGACCAGGAGCATTACCAAGCACTGGCGGATCAGGAACAGCGACGATTTTTAAGATTGCAATTGGTGTAACAACAACAGCAGGAGGACTGCTTGGCAGCCTATTCTGGCTTCATACTAAAAGGAGGGGATCGTAATGAAAAAAATGATTCTTCTCTTGGGACTTATTCTGGGCATTTGTAACTGGGGGGTTACTGCTTTTGCAGAGGAAAGTCAGGTGGACGTTCAGATTGATACACGTCCGAACGGAAAACTCCACGAAGGAATGGAGTCCTTAATACTGGAGGTATACGATTTGACAGAATGGCGGGTTACGCGGGCTAGTGATGAAAAGAGTGACAAAGAATACATTTTGAATACTTATCCAACGAAAGAAAAACGCTTGGCTTTTGTTCAGCAAGACCAGTTGCCAAAAGTCACAGCAGCACCGCTTTTGTTGGATGGTGAGGGCAAGGTATCCTTTAGCATTCCGCGTTATCAAAACGCACGCGATGCCGCTTATCTAGTGCTTTCAACGGGCGAAACAGGAAAGTACCAAATGTTGCCAATCGTGATTTATTTGCCACAAATAGACAGGGGGACAAATCAAGAAGGACAACGTTTACTCATCAACTGTAAGTACGATGAACTTACACCAACAGAACCAACTAAGCCAACAACACCAAGCGAGCCCGAACCACCAATCACAGACAGCTCTGAACCAAAGAAACAGTGGCCTGTGACACCTGGGACTCCAAATGATGGAGGTCCGGATGACTATATTTCAGGAAAAGAGTTTCCTTCAACAAATGAGTTGATTCGTAATTATTGTATTTTAGGGTTGTTGCTTATGTTCGTCAGCTTTATTGGGCTAAACAGAAAACAAGGGGGAAAAAATTATGAAGAACAAGGGTAAAGTGCTTTCGTTATTAATGGCGTTACTATTTATGGCGCCATTAGTAACAGGATTGTTTGGGTTTGGTAGTGACGCACATGCGGTGGATTCAGTGAACGTGACATTGCATAAGAAAAAAATGGATGAATTCCCTAATAGCAGTCTTGAAAATACCGGTAAGGAAATGACTGAATTTGATCGGTATGAAGGATTACAAGGGATTACTTTCACGGCATGGGATATCACAGAGGATTTCTATGCGGCCTTAGATGCAGTCCTAACTGGGAATGAAACAGGTGCAGAGTATAATGCCAAAGCAAAACAAGTTATGGATGCATTTGAATTAAGTGCTGCTCCAAACGCCGTTGATGCAGGGGACCAAACAACAGATGTAAATGGCGAAGCAAATTTTGCCAATTTGCCTGCTAAAAATGCAGATGGTTCTTACAAAGTCTACTTCTTTGAAGAGCATGCGGCGACCGGCGTTACTATCGGTCAATACAAATTAATCTTAATGTTACCATTAAAAGAGGGCGACACAGAACTTTCTACTATTCATTTATACCCTAAGAACAAAGTTGAAGGCGAAGATCCTGAGAAAGAATTAGTTGACGAAAATGGCGATCCGTTGCCAGCACCTAATCCTGACGGGTATGATTTCGAGGTTGGACAGCAAATCCACTACCGCGCAAGTTTTGTAATTCCAAGCCAAATCGGTGGACTTGATAATGGAGTGCCGCGTTACAGCAAATTGGAATTTAAGGATGCGGTTACTGAAACGGGTGTGAAATTCGAAGGAATCGATCGAATCGTGGTAAATGGAACACAAGTGAATTCTGCTGACTTCTTGGCGACTCACGGAACGTATACTCCACAAAATGTGGCTTCACCATGGGCAGGCTATGCTGGCTTTAATTTAGCCATGAATCTAACCGGTGCCGCTGGTCCTGCAACTGCGAATTATTTGAGTCAATACGCAGGTCAAACAATTGAATTCTTCTATACTGTATCATTCACAGAAAAAACGCCTGTTGATAAAGACATCAACAATGAATTCACTGTAACTATGAATCATGATGGCAAACAAGACGAAAGCAAGACGAACCCACCAATTCCGCCAATCAAAACAGGGGGTAAAAAATTCTTCAAATATTCTGGGGCAGCTAAAGAAGCTTTGGCTGGCGCTGAGTTTGTTGTAATCAAAAAAGTCAGCGGCGTGGATCTCTACTTAACGGCTGGTGCAGATACAATGACTTGGACTCCCGTTGCAGCAAACGAAGACTATGCAACTGCAACAAAATATACTTCTGATGCGAATGGTCTTTTTGAAGTAACGGGCTTAGAGTACGGTGAGTACTACTTACGTGAAACAAAAGCCCCTCACGGCTACCAAAAATTATCAAGTGACGTACAGTTCACCGTAGCTAAAGGAACTTACGAAGGCGCTACTCCACAAGAAATCGAAAATACGACTAAAGGCGGCACATTACCATCAACAGGTGGTATGGGTATCATCGCCTTCATCGTAATCGGTCTTGGCTTGATGACAGCAGCAATCCTTCGCTACCGTCGCGTACAGTTTGAAGTATAAGAAACGAAGTTGATGAATAAGCCTGAAAGCTCAGCTTTAAGGCTTATTTTTTTATAGGTTCAGGTTCCATCGTGATAGGAATCAATAGGAGTAACGTATTAGATGGAAAAATGTTCTTTTTAAAGAATCGAGGATGGACAGGTCGAGGTTCGGTTACTTTTATGCATTATTTTTCATTTTAATCAAAAAAATTATAGGAATAAGCTGATTTTTTGAGCTTTGTAGTCCTTCGTGTTACGTTTTCCTTATACCAAGAAATGGAGGAAATTAGACACATGGCAAAAGAACAGTTACCAGAAGTCGAAACACGTCTCTATATCAATGGAAAATGGCTGGATGGCTCGGAAGAACCGATTGCCATCATTAATCCTGCCACTGGTGAAACCTTAACGAAGGTTCAAGCAGGCGGTGAAGTAGAGATTAAGTCAGCGATTAAAGCGGCGAATGATGCACTTTCTGAATGGTCAGAAAAATCACCGGCTGAACGGGCAACATTAATGAATAAGATGGCTGATTTGGTGGAAGAGGACTCAGAACGATTAGCTAAGATTATGACGATGGAACAAGGAAAACCCTTGACTCAAGCGAAGGGTGAGATCCAAACAAATGTTGAAAATCTTCGCTGGAACGCGGCAGAAGGGCAGCGTTTGCTAGGGGAGATCGTACCTTCACCTGCGACGAATCAGTGGCAAGTACGCAAACAAGCAGTTGGAGTAGTAGGGGCGATCACACCGTGGAATTTCCCATCGAATATGATTATTCGAAAGATTTCACCAGCGATTGCGGCAGGTTGCACCGTGATTTTGAAACCGTCGAAGGAAACACCGTTGTCTGCTTTGGCATTGATGGAATTGTTTGATAAAGCAGGTTTTCCAGCAGGTGTAGTGAATATCGTTTTAGGCGATTCATCTACAATCGGAACGATTTTATCTGAATCTGATGATGTGCAAAAAATCACTTTTACAGGTTCCACCGAAGTCGGTCAAACCTTAAATGAACAAGCGGCCCCTACCCTGAAAAATGTTTCGATGGAATTAGGTGGACATGCACCGTACATTATTTTTCCAGATGCGGATATTGAACGGGCAGTGGAAGCCTTGATCCAAACGAAATTTATCAATAATGGTCAAGTCTGCACATCGCCAAATCGAATCTTCGTCCATAAAGATATCAAGCAGAAAGTAACGGATCGCATAGTAGAGGCAATCAAAGACGTGACCGTTGGCAATGGCTTAGATGATCCGACCACGGGTCCATTAATCAATCAAGCTGGCATCGAAAAGGTAGTTGATCAGCTAAAGGATGCCACGGATAAGGGGGCGAAAATCCTAGCAGGTGGCCATAAACTAACAGACGGCGAATATGCTGATGGCTTTTTCTTTGAGCCAACTGTCTTAGATGGCGTGACAAAAGAGATGGATATTTTCTATCAGGAAACGTTTGGTCCAGTCATTCCATTGATTGTCTTTGATGATGAGGAAGCAGTTATCAAGGATGCCAATGATACAGAATTCGGTTTGGCTTCCTACTTTTTTGCAACCAACATCCATACGATCGACAATGTCAGCAATAAGTTGCAATATGGGATGGTAGGCGTCAATGATACGAATATCTCTAACTCAGCGACACCATTTGGCGGCGTAAAACATTCCGGTTTTGGTCGCGAGAATGGGACTTATGGGGTAGAAGAGTATGTCGAAGTAAAATTCGTCAATATTCGTACCGCCAAATAAAAGTCACTCCATTTGAATAGTCCAAATGACCTTTTTCCTTCGTGGAGAAAGGCCTTTTTTTGCTAAATAGCCCGATCGATAAGTAGAACAAGAGGGGAAAATTTTTTAGAACGGAATATATATTTTTTTGTTTTTATGCCTGGATAAGTAACAATCAAAGTTATCGGAAAGATTGATAATTCAAACGCTCAAAAAATAATTCAGCAATTAGTTTCTAAAAAAATTTATTTTTATTTTAGAAAGTGAATTAAATAACTGACTTTATCTAAATAAGATTATAATGGTAGCATAATCATTACGCTGGATAACAATGGATAATTAAAGAAGGAGTGGAGCAAGGAAGCTGGATTTCAGTTACCATTATTAATAGATAGACGGTGGATTCAATCAGAATAGAGTGGGGACTGTTGATTCTTTTGTTATCATCAAAAAAATTGTTTAACAGTGAAGGGGGAAAGCTGGCTTTTAACCAAAAGAACTTGAACCATTAAGAACCGGAAAGAAAAGAGCTTGAAACCATACTGAATCAAAAACTAGGGGATTTTTGATCGGTCTTTTTCGTGGTTAGGCTCTCGACGTCAAATGTTGGGTAGAGAGGTTTTACCGGGGTTAGTGAAAAAGGGTGGTTATATGGATTTTAGAAATATTTTAGGGGTCAGTAATTTAAGACATTTGCGAGTAGTAGAGTTGTTGTATGCTTGTCGTACCGGGTTATCTAGTGACCAGTTACTAGAAGAATTGGAATGTTCATTATCGGTGCTGTTAAAGGATGTGAAGCTGATCAATAGCCAGCAGGATGCGTTTATGATCGTGAAGTTCAAAGGCTTGTATCAGCTGAATATCAAATCTCACATTAGCATCAATCGGCTGTATGCGGATACGATCCAGCAGTCGCCTGAGTTTCAGATCATCGAAGAACTGTTATATGAAAAGTATGAAAACATCATCGACTTGTCGAAAAAATTGTTCTTAAGTCCGTCAAAGACACAACGGAACTTAAAAAAAATCGAGAGTATTTTACTAGAAACGGGAGTCACTTTGCATTATCGCCCCTTGCGGCTAGAAGGCAAGGAGAGTGTGATTCGCCATATGTATTACCGCTATTTCATTGAAAAGTCAGATCGTTTGGAATCCTTGTATCGGGAATTGAAGGAATTTCAGATCAAGGCGATTACGGATCTAGTGAATCAATTCATTCAGGTCAATCAATTGGAAGATACCTATATTTCACGGAAGCGGCTGGGCTACAATATTTATATTAGTTTGTGGCGGATCAAAAATGGACATTATTATCCCAAAGAAGAACTTGGGAGCCATTTGATGTTGCCGGAGAGGAATATTTTGGATGCTTTCAGACGAATGTCGATGGAAGTCTTTCGTTTGAACTTGTCCACTGAGGAAATCAAGGATTGCCTCTGGTTGTCTTATTCTGATACTGTGGTGTCCAGCAAGATCCAGCTGCACAGTGCTTTGAAAAAAGAAGGAGACTATGTGGATTATTATTATCGTCATTTGGAATTAGTTGAAGAATTTGATAACTTGTTGAATTTCTCCCTCGGTCATGAAAAGAAACAGGAAGTGACGATCAACTTGCTGAATGAACATTTAATTTATTCGCCAAGTGGTAAACGGATCGATATTTTGTTCCGACAAAGAAAGATTTTTCTTGAAAAATTGTCGGAAACACATGATCAGGCCGTAAAAAAGGTGGCCAAAATTGTGGAAGTTTTTGTTCAGCGTCATCAAATGTATCAGGATAACGATTTTATCTGGAATTACGTGTATCTGCTGATCACGATGGTTCCCCAAAGTTTGACGCTCTTAGCCAGCTGTGACCGTCCGTTAAAATTATTATTATTATCGGAGCTGTCACCAACAGAGGAGTTTTTCTTAGGAAGTCAGATTGAAAGCCAGATTTACGGAAATTTTGAAGTCCATTATGTGGAGAAACATTTAAGTAGCGTCAATATTAACCGCTCAGAGCTGGAAAAATATGATGCGCTGATTACTTCCAGCAGTGTGGAAGAAGTGCCGGACGAATACCCGACGGTGGTGATTGATCCGTTTTTGACCAATCAAGATGTGTTCCAATTGCAACAGCTAGTGAGTGAGCTAGCTGGTTGAAAAGAAAGGACGTATCCTAAAAATAGAAGTGGAGGGACGCGATCTCCCTAAGAAAAAAGGCAGCTAGAAGATGCATGCATCTTCTAGCTGTCTTTTTCGGTCTTATTCAATCAGTCATTGTTCTTAATGGGCACTTTGGTGGATGATATGCTTTTTATTTCGAGCAGAGGCTGACTTAGTAGCTGATCGTCTGGGGTGAAGTTATTGACGGGTACTTTATCAAAGAACAGTCGGCCTAATGTTTTGAATGCTTGGTCAAATAGCTGCTCGTTATCTGGAAGTTCATACGTTGAAATCATTTGAGTCCTTCTTTTCAAAGAAAAGCGAGGGTCTATATATTTTAACATGGGAAAAGCTTGAGAATAAATAAAAAACCGCGAAGTAATAGGGACTTTCGCGGTTCTTTATTTAGCGTTTTATTCTAGTGACTTGCTGGGCCGAGCGGAAAGGTCGTTTCAGACGTTTAGGCAAGATCAAAGAGAGCAATTCAAAAGGGGTTGCTAGAACGGTCCAAGCGACTTGCCGCACGCTAGGATGGAAATAGTAGACTTGAATTAAGACAACATGCAGTAGTAACAGACCTGGCAATAATTGCAGTCCGATTTGCCAGAAGGCCTCCCAATGAGTAAAGTAGCGCAGTAGGCTCAAACCTAGCGGATACAAATAAAAAAGTGAGGTTACGAGATTTACGCGCCAGCTTTTGGTTAACAACCGCAGATTCAATAAAAAGAAAAGAGCAGAGAGCAAGATACCAATCGGCGGAAACAAGCTGACTAAAAAGGAATACAGTGCACCAAACAGTAAGAGCCCCGGCCCTTTTATTAGAGCGGCTAGAATCATTAAAAGACCGATCGTCAACAATTGCTGCTTGATCGTTGCGATACATAATAGACTAAAAAGAATCAAGATCCCCCAATGCCAAACGCTTTTTAAAGGATCTCTTTTGTCGGGATAACGACGCGTTAAATAGCTGGCGAAGTTGGGATACTCTTTTTGAAAATTCGGCATAAAAAAACCTCCTATCAGTTTTCCACCGAGTAGTAGTTAGTTGTCTTGAAAAAATTTGAGTGGATCACTTTCTTCCTTTTTAATTATAGAGGGCATAGACGGTGGCGGCATCCGACCTGCGACGGATTTTCATAGGAAATGAGAAAATCTGGATTTTGTGCTATGGTAGGCGTACGAGGAAAGTAAATTTAAGGGATACTTCACGCTTAAGCGAAGTATCAGCAGGAGGAATATCAATGATTTTTGATTCTCATACCCATTTGAATGCGGAGCAATTTGACGCGGAGATTCCAGAAACGGTGGAACGTGCCCGGGAATTAGGGGTAACAGAGATGGCAGTCGTAGGGTTTGATACACCGACGATCGAAAAAAGTTTGGCTTTGAATAAAGAATATGACGGAATCTATTCGATTATCGGCTGGCACCCCACAGAAGCGGGGAGTTACACGAAGGCAATTGAGGAAGATTTAATCGAAAAATTAACACTGCCTAAAGTGGTGGCGTTAGGAGAAATCGGCTTGGATTACCATTGGATGGAAGATCCAAAAGAAGTACAAGCCAAAGTCTTTCGTCGTCAGATCGCCATTGCTAAAGAAATGAAGCTGCCGATCAGTATCCATACCCGCGAAGCACTGGAGGATACGTATAAAATCTTAAAAGAAGAAGACATTCGCGAGATTGGCGGAATCATGCACAGCTTCAGCGGCAGCAGTGAATGGGCAGAACGCTTCTTAGATTTAGGGATGCATGTTTCTTTTTCTGGTGTTGTGACCTTTAAAAAAGCTTTAGATGTGCAAGAAGCGGCGACCGTTGTGCCGATGGATAAATTACTCGTCGAAACCGATGCGCCTTATTTAGCGCCGATGCCTTACCGCGGCAAGCGTAATGAACCGGGCTATACCCGTTATGTGGTGGAAAAAATCGCCGAGTTACGGAATGTACCGATGGAAGAAGTCGCTCGCCAAACGACTGAGAACGCTCATCGTTTGTTTAGGATCAATGCCCATGACTAAAGAGAGAATTGAAGAAATCATTGTTGTGGAAGGCAAAGACGATACAAAACGCCTAAAGGAAGTTTTTGAAGTCGATACGATTGAGACTCGCGGGTCGGCGATTGACGAGACAATTTTGGAACAGATTGAGCATGCCCAAGAGACTCGCGGCGTGATTGTCTTCACTGACCCAGATTTTTCCGGTGAAAAGATTCGCAAGACGATTATGGAGGTCATTCCTGATGCTCAGCATGCTTTCTTGTCCCGAAGAATGGCCACGCCCCAAAAGCGAGGAGCCAGTCTGGGGGTCGAGCATGCCAGTGATGAAGCCCTCATTGAAGCATTGAAAAAAGTGGTGACGCCTGCCGCTAGTACGGAGGAACCAAAAATTGCTAGACAAACGTTGCTGGATTATGGTTTAATAGCGGGAGCTCAAGCCCGTGAACGCCGCGAGCGTCTAGGTGAGGAACTGAAGATTGGCTATACAAACGCGAAACAACTAGAAAAACGGTTGGCGATGTTTCGGATCACCGAAGCCCAGCTCCGTGAGGCCATGAAGAAAGTCGAGGAAACCGCTTGAATAAATACAAAGACATCGCAACGCCTTCTCGAACGCAAGAAATCCTAAAAAAACACGGATTTTCTTTCAAGAAGAGTCTTGGTCAAAATTTTTTGACTGAACCGAATATTTTACAAAAAATCGTCGCTACCGCTGAGATCGATGAACAGACGAACGTGATCGAAGTTGGTCCCGGTATTGGTGCATTGACGGAGCATTTAGCTCGGGCTGCCCACCAAGTGTTAGCCTTTGAGATCGATGACCGCTTGATTCCAGTTTTAGCGGATACGTTAAGCCCCTATGACAATGTTAAGGTCGTTCATAATGATATTTTGAAAGTGAATTTGCAGCAAGAAACGGCTTATTTTGATCAGGAAGGTCCAATCAAAGTCGTAGCGAACTTACCTTATTACATTACAACACCTATCATGATGCATATTTTGGCCTCTGATTTAGCGATTGCTGAGATGGTCGTCATGATGCAGCGAGAAGTCGCTGATCGCATCTCTGCTAAACCAGGGACGAAAGCTTATGGCTCGCTATCAATCGCCGTCCAATATTATATGGAGGCCAGCACAGCCTTTATCGTACCGAAAACGGTCTTCATTCCTCAACCGAATGTGGATTCTGCAATTTTACGTTTAGTTCGCCGGGAGACACCAGCAGTAGCTGTGAAAAATGAAAAAGAATTTTTCAAATTAACCAAGTCAGCTTTTGTTTTACGACGAAAAACTCTTTGGAATAATTTGTTGAACACGTATGGCAAAGATGAAGCGACCCGCGCATGGCTGGAAACCAGCCTGCAGCAGGCAGAGATTGATCCCAAGCGTCGTGGTGAAACCCTTTCGTTGGAAGAATTTGCTCGCTTATCGAATGCTCTAGAGATGAATAAAGAAAAATAAAAAGAGCTGCGGCTCTTTTTGTTTTTTCATTAAATCTACACGAAATTTGTCAAACAAAACCCAACTCCCCTATAATAGAAGTAGTAAATTTGTTTTTTGGAGGATACGATGGAAAAATTCTTAATTGGATTGTTAGTTGTAGCAGTATTAGGCGCCGGCGGCTATTACGCTTACACTACCATGAATAAAAATGAGGAACCAAAGCAAGAAACGCGGAAAACCTCAATTAAAGTCAAAGAACCAGAAAAGTCTGGAGAAACAATTCAAGCCAGCGATTACAGTAAGGCCAATAATTGGTTAGCTGAACCAACAGAGATCACTAGTCAAGCCGATGTTTTCATGCTTTATACGACGGCTTACGCGCAAAAAAATAAAAATACTTCGCCAATTGCTAAAATTGATAACGACAGTATGCGGGCCGGAGCTCAAGTTTTCTTAGCCAGTCAAGGGTCTGCCTTTGAAACAAGCGGCAATATTTTTGCTCCCTATTACCGTCAATTAGACGCCAATTGGTTGCTTTCAAAATCGAAAGAAGAACAAAACCAATATGTGGATGGTGTGCCAAAAGCCGATGTGATGGCGGCCTTTGATTATTACATCAAACACAAAAACAATAACCGTCCCTTTATTTTAGTCGGTCATTCTCAAGGGGCGCGACTAATCAAGTCGATCATGTATGACTATTTCAAAAAGAATCCCGGCGTCAGCAACCGGATGATCGCCGCCTACGTGTTAGGCCAATCCGTTACCCAGCAAGAGATGAATGATAACCCGCAAGTTAAATTCGCGATGGGACCAGATGATACTGGAGTAGTGGTTTCTTACAATACCGTTGCCCCTGATTTTACTGGAGAGTTGCCGACCTGGGATCAAGGAGCGTTGGCGATTAACCCAATTAATTGGAGAACAGATGCCACACCAGCAACGGCAGCAGAAAATCTCGGCTCCTATATCCGCAATGATTCAGGTGATTATACTAAGGTCATGAATTTTGCCGATGCAACCGTGGATCCAGCTAGAGGCTTAGTTATCAGCTCGATCGCTGATAAAGCCAAATACGAGATGCCTGAAAGTACTCGGAAGCTGTATCCATCAGGCTCATACTTGAACAATGACATCAGTTTTTATTATTACAACTTGCAGCAAAATGCTGAAAATCGTGAAGCGCAATATTTTGCGACGCACCCACAACCATCAGCACAAACGCCAGATGCAAATCAGCCGGTTCAAGAAGATCAGCAAGCCACGGATCCAAATCAACAACAATAAAAACAAGGAACCGTCTATCGAAAGGTAGGCGGTTCCTTGTTTTTTATTGAAAAATATAGAGCAGCAATAGAAATTTTTAGTGCTATGAAAATTCCAGTACTGCCATGTCATCACTTTTACAGATTTCCACGACCAAACCATCGTAGAAAAAGTTAGTTTCCCATCTCCATCTTCCTGAAGAAAGGCTTCAATCTAAGCCTTTGTCTAAAATGGAACGCAAAACAGTTTCTCTTAATTCAATGGAATCTACATTGTTTTCTATTTCATAGCTTTGGATCAGTAAATCACATAGATACAATTGAGAAATTTTTCCTGCCAATGAAGCACCATCTAAAAATTCTTCAATAGCAGTTTGCAAAACAACATCGGCTAGTTGTGCAATGGGTGAAAGTTGATAATTGGTAATAGCGATGACTTTTGCCTTATTTTTTTTGGCGACATTTAAGGAAGCATAAGTATCTTTAGTTCTTCCTGAAAGTGAAAAACCGATCACCAGATCTTTTTCAGTTAACAAGGAAGCCACTTGCGCTTGGAAATGGGGGTCGATGATAGAGCGAGACTGAACTCCTACACGCAAGAACATCGCCTCGAGGTCATTTCCACTGTTGCCGCTTGAACCAACTCCGAAGATATAGATTTGGTGTGCTTCCGTAATGAATTGAACCGCTTGTTTGAGCTTTTCACTATCTAAAAGTTGATTTGTCGCTTTTAAGGCACTATTGATTGTCTTCGTCCGCTGATCAAATAGATCAGATGGTTGCGACTCCTCCTGGTGTTTGCTGAAATCCTCTTTAGCAATAGCGATTTTTAAATCAGAAAACCCGGAAAAACCGATTTTTTGGCAAAAACGAATAATCGTACCATCACCAACATTTGTCGCCTCGCGGATGTCACTCATCGTATTGTAAACAATTTTTTCCCCACTAGAGAGAATATAGTCTGCAATTTTTTTTTCAGATTTTGTTAAAGTTGAGTATTTTTCTTGGATCGTATAAGTAATGGTCATATTTTCTCCTTTGAACACTAAGTTATCATAATGAATTATACGTCAAAAAAAAATTTTTTTCAGTTTCTATTTACATTTCTGAAAGCGCATGCTATATTTTTGGAGTAATAATCCAAAAATATTTAAAAACGGAGTGAAGTGGAGCGTGGAGAGAAAAGAATTTTTGAACGCTGTGGCAGGTGGGTTAATCGTTTCTTGTCAAGCATTGCCAGGAGAACCGCTATATACAACTGAAGGAGGCATTATGCCTTTGATGGCATTGGCGGCTGAAGAAGCGGGTGCAGTTGGGATTCGGGCTAATACGGTGAGAGATATTCTACAGATCAAAGAAAAAGTGACCGTGCCAATTATTGGAATTATTAAACAGACGTATCCTAATTCCGAGGTATTTATTACGCCAACGATGAAAGAAGTTGATGCATTAGTTGCTGCTAATGTGGAAGTCATTGCACTTGATTGTACGTTGCGTCAAAGACCAGATAACCAAACGATTAATCAATTTATTGAACAAGTTAAGAAAAAGTATCCGAAACAATTATTGATGGCGGACATTGCGACGTACGAAGAAGGAATTAATGCTTGGGAAGCAGGGATAGATTTCATTGGCACAACACTAGTAGGGTATACCGAGGAATCAACTTTATCGACCATCGAGCTGGTGAAAGCACTCGTTCAAGCAGACGTCTCAGTGATCGCAGAAGGACGTATCCATACTCCGGAAGAAGCGAAAAAAATGCAAGAACTAGGGGCTGCGGGGATTGTTGTTGGCGGTGCTATAACACGACCAAAGGAGATCGCGACACGCTTTATCCAATCATTGACAAAATAAGGAGGAGAAGAAGATGTTTAAAAAGTTTTCACAGTTAGGGCGAGCATTTATGTTGCCGATTGCTATCTTGCCGGCAGCCGGGTTATTACTGGGGCTTGGAGGTGCGCTGACGAATGAAAGTGCAGTTGCAGCCTATCCATTCTTGAATCAACCGTGGTTGCAAACGATTTTAAGTGTCATGAGTTTTGCAGGTAATGCAGTTTTCGCTAATCTGGCATTAATTTTTGCGATCGGGATTGCCGTAGGGCTAGCAAAAGGCGACAAGGGGACTGCTGGTTTAGCTGGGGGCGTAGCATTTTTGGTTTATACAGCCACCATCAGTGGACTACTGGAATTATTTTCTGCTAAAGATGCTAGTATTGACACCGGAGTTGTTGGGTCAATCGTTGTTGGTGGGACTGTGGCTTTCTTGCATAATCGCTATCGAAAAATTGAGCTGCCACAATTTCTAGGTTTCTTTGGTGGATCGCGTTTTATTCCAATCGTTTCATCCTTTAGCGCGATTGCGATTGGTTGTGTGTTCTATCTAATTTGGCCACCAATCCAAAATGGGTTAGTTGTTGTGGGACACCAAGTGGCACAAATGGGGAGTATTGGGACATTCTTTTATGGATTTTTACTGCGTCTAACGGGCGCGGTTGGGTTGCACCATACGATTTATCCGATGTTTTGGTATACCTCTTTGGGTGGCGTAGAAACGGTTGCAGGAAACTCGATCTCAGGAGCACAAAATATTTTCTTTGCCCAGTTAGCGGATTCTAGTCACACTGGATTGTTTACTTATGGCACACGCTTCTTTGCTGGTCGTTTTGCTACGATGATGTTTGGATTACCAGCTGCTTGTTTTGCGATGTATCGTGCAATTCCAAAAGAAAATCGCAAAAAAAATGGTGGTTTATACTTTAGTGGAGCATTGACTTCTTTCCTAACAGGAATCACGGAACCAATTGAGTATATGTTCTTATTCGTCGCTCCTTGGTTATATGTAATCCATGCTTTCTTAGATGGTTTGTCTTTCTACTTTGCAGATATCCTAAATATTCGGATCGGAAATTCTTTTTCTGGTGGTTTGATTGATTTCTTATTGTTTGGGGTTTTACAAGGGAATGATAAAACCAACTGGTTAAAAGTTCTTCCTTTTGGAATTGCTTGGGCCATTATTTATTTCTTCGTCTTCAGTTTCTTTATTAAGAAATTTCGGGTGGCTATTCCGGGAATGGAAAACGAGGAGGATATCTCAGTCGAAGCAGATAATTCAGGTTCCAAAACGTTACAAGAAGAAGCGTGGCAAATCATTGAAGCCTTGGGTGGTGATCAAAATATTGAGACCGTTACAGCCTGTGCAACACGTCTGAGAGTAGCTGTAAAACAGGGGGATCAAGTTCAAAAAGCAGAGTTTAAACGACTTGGCGCAACTGCTGTTTTTGAAGTCCAAGGTGGTATTCAGGCTGTCTTTGGAGGAAAAGCGGATTTGTTTAGTCAAGAAATTAATCAGTTACTGGGTCACGATGATTAGTAAGGGGAGGTGTAGTCGTGTTTGATTTTCTTAAAAAGAAAAAGTATGGGAACGTTTTTGCTCCTGTGGATGGAAACTACATTCCATTAAAAGAGGTGAATGATCCTGTGTTTTCTCAAAAAATGATGGGGGAAGGTTTTGGGATACAGCCTACTTCGTCAGAAATATATGCACCGATCAAAGGAACCATTACTACCATTTTTCAAACCAAACATGCGATTGGACTAACTGGCGCATCAGGAGAAGAAGTCTTGCTTCATATAGGTATAGACACAGTTGAATTAGCAGGAAAGCCTTTCGAGGTCTTTGTTAAAATAGGACAAACGGTAGACGAAAACACCGTATTAGTTCGAGTAAATTTCGCAGAAATTCGAGATGCGGGTAAATCAGAGATCGTTCTAACCTTATTTACTAATGGTACTAAAAGTTACGATGGATTAGAAAAAAGTCAGGTCAAACATGGAGAAGTATTAAATGAAAGATGAAAATGGCTTTTGAGTGGATCTTTTTTCTAATTAAGAAGATCCAGGATCAACCGAGCTGCCCATTTTGGGGTGCTTGTCAAGGCAGTAGATCGTGAGGTCACTGCAAAATAAGGTGGTAATGTATCACTATGCCTTAGACGTCTTGTCGGATGTCTAAGGTTTTTTTATTCATGTAGTTATCAATTAGAATTGTCCAGGAAAATATAAATAAAGGAGCGGATTTCATGAGTAAGATTCCATTGCTGGTTTGAATGAAGTCACCGTGTTTGATTTTCAAACGATAGCTTTTTAGATTACTACCGAGGCGCAAGGGACTTCGTTAGTGGCGAATTATCGTTCCATTCGCAGCATCCTTTTTAGAGCATGTCAAATTTCCCAACAAGTAAGTCGCAGAAGCGTGGGCGAAGTAGATGATCTCGGGGATCCAACAGGGGGTCTTAGATTCATTAAGTCATCAGCACGGCATTTTTTTCACCCATGAAGGCAATAAAACTATCGAAAAAGAGCGCAATGAGTAAAACTAAAATTAGTTGTAGAGACGGTTAAGTAAGCTTAGTCTGATTAAAACTTTTCTCCCACTTAATAATTGGTGGAAATTTTTTCTTGTAAATAATTCCACAAGCATCTAGCTCGAAAAAACGATTCCCTTCTCCTATAGTAGTAATGAATGAAAGAAGCAGGAGGAACTATCATGGATTACCGTGTTTTACTTTATTATAACTATACAACGATTGCAGATCCTGAAGCATTTGCGAAGGAACATTTGGCTTTTTGTCAGAAACTTGGAATTAAAGGTCGGATTTTAGTCGCTCCAGAAGGCATCAATGGAACTTTATCTGGTACGAAAGCAGCGACCGATCAGTATATGGCTGTGATGCTAGCGGATGAACGTTTTAAAGATACTTATTTTAAAATTGACGAGAGTGACGGACATGCTTTTAAAAAATTATTCGTCCGCCCACGTAACGAATTAGTCGCCTTAAACTTAGAGGAAGACGTCGATCCTAGACAACTGACAGGAAACTATTTAGAGCCGCAAGCATTTAAACAAGCATTACTGGATGAGGAGACTGTAGTAATCGATGCTCGGAATGATTATGAATATGATCTGGGGCATTTTCGCGGAGCGATTCGTCCAGAGATTCATAATTTTCGAGAGTTGCCAGCTTGGATTCGTGAAAACAAAGAGCAACTGATGGATAAAAAAATTGTTACCTATTGTACAGGTGGGATTCGTTGCGAGAAATTTTCCGGCTGGTTATTGCGCGAAGGGTATGAAGATGTCGCGCAACTCCATGGCGGAATCGCAGCCTATGGTAAAAATGCGGAAACTAAGGGCGAGTTGTGGGATGGCAAAATGTATGTTTTTGATGAACGAATTAGTGTCGAAATCAATCAAGTGGATAAGACGATCGTCGGCAAGGAATGGTTCGACCAATCGCCGTGCGAGCGATATATCAATTGCAGCAATCCTGAATGCAATCGTCAAATGTTAGTTTCTGAGGAAAATGAGGCTAAATATTTAGGTGCTTGCTCATTAGCCTGTGCCAAACACGTAAAAAATCGTTACGTAAAAAAACATTCGCTAACTGAAGAAGAACGTTTGGAACGATTGTCAATAATTGAAAAACAATAGGAAATTTTCGAAAAAGTTCCATCCTTGTGTCTTGACACTTACTGTGATATGCACTAAACTAAAACACGAATAAAGTGTCTTGACAGTTCGAGGGGGATAAAATGAAAAATAATTCAGTTAGAAATTTAACGATTTCAGCGATGTTGATTGGTCTAGGAATCTTGATTCCAATGGTTATGCCGAAGATCATGATTCCACCAGCTTCATTTACATTGGCGAGTCATGTTCCTGTTTTTATTGCGATGTTCTTTTCGCCATTAGTTGCTGTTGCTGTGGTATTAGGGACTACCTTAGGATTTTTTATCTCAACGACCCCGATTATCGCTTTACGGGCATTCTCTCACATTATCTTTGCAGTGATTGGTGCAAAATATCTGCAAGCTCATCCTGAGATTGTATTGAAGAATGGAAAATTCACCTTAGCAAATGGTCGCTTCCAAGTCTTCAACCTAGTGATTGGTATTATTCATGCGGTGGCCGAAATGCTAGTTGTCTCAGCCTTTTATTTTATGGGCAATATGCCGGATACGTTCTATTCACAAGGCTATCTATATACCATTTTCGTATTGATGGGTGTCGGTGGATTGATCCATAGTTTGGTTGATTTTAACATCGCTTACTTTGTGGCAGGTGCGTTATACAAACAATTTAACTTGCCAATTTTTGAAAAAGCAGTGAAGCAAACAAAAGAATTGAATAAGATTACAGCTTAAACCGTGATAATAAATCACGGTTTTTCTTTATTCTAAAAATAAAAAAACGAAATAGTTAGGAATGTTCATAATTTTATTTAATATACTTTAAAAAAAGACCTTTTTTCCGCTTAAATTTAAGTTATATTTTATTCATAAGTATTATTGAGTAGAAAATGAGGGCGGATAGATGGTTCGAGTTTTAGTTTTGACCAAAAATATATTGGCGGAAGAAGGAATTACTAAGAAATTACAGCATCTAAACTATGAGGTTTTTTGTTCCACTAGTATTCTGGATGAATTGCAATCAAACGGACATATGCCTGAGTTAGTCAATTATTTTCCAATCATTATTATTGGTGAAACAATCTCCAGCTATGAAATGGAAATACTGTTGCCAAAGCTAAAAAAACATGGGCAACAGATTTTTCGTGAAATCGATCACCCGCTTAGCGAAGACGAAAAGAGCCAATTATTGAATCACGGACTAAGTGGTTATGTGCAAAGTAGCGATTCTATTGAATTATTACGGGAAAATCTAGCGGAGGTTATGGCCGGTTATCAAAATTATGAGCCAATTGAAGCTGAGGCCTGTTTTAAAAAAGAATCGAGAGGGCTTTCAGCGATGACCTTGATTAATTTATCTACGTTAGAACTGCAAGTGTTAGAGAAATTACGTAGTAAGCCAGGAGAGATTATTTCTCGTGACGAGTTATGCATGACGCTGTGGGGAAATGTTTCTCAATCTCGTTTAGCACAGCTTTCCTCGTTAGTGAAAAATATCAAATTAAAATTAGAAATTCTTGAAATAGACCAAGAATTAATACAGACAATTTGGGGCAAAGGCTATCGAGTGATGTCGGATCCAATTGTACAGAATAAATAGTGAGGTGTTGAAAAAGAAGCGTCCGCTTCTTTCTCAACACCTTTTGCATTTTTAGGAAATGAAACTATGCTAAAATGAACATTAGATACTTTATTAAGGAGCGGAAAATCGTGAAAAAAAGAATTTTTATGAGTGTACTACTGTTGTCAGCGATAGTTGCATTAGCTGCTTGCGGCAGTTCGGATACGAAAAAACCTACGGGAAGTGACTCTAAAGAAACAACTGAGACGTCTTCAAAAAAAGAGCAGACAAATGCTGCGGACAAAAAAAGTTCAGTGGAAGCGAAGGTCGATAAGCTGATGGAAAAAATGACATTAGAAGAAAAGGTTGGGCAGTTATTTTTGGCTCGCGTTCCTGAGCAAAATCAAATCGCGGATATTGAAAATTATCATTTAGGCGGTTATTTATTATTTGATCGGGATATGGAAGGCAAAGGTCAGAGTGAATTAAAGCAAACGATCGCAAGCTATCAAGCTGCCAGTAAGACCCCAATGTTTATCGCTTCAGATGAAGAAGGCGGGACGGTCAGCCGTTTGAGCCGTAACCAAATTGTGACACCAGCTTTTGCTAGTCCCCAGGCGATCTATCAGAAGGAAGGCTGGGATGGGATCACTAAAGATATTGAGCATAAAGCTCAAATCTTTAAAGAGCTAGGTATTCAATTAGGCATGTTCCCCGACGCAGATGTGTCCACGGATCCTCAATCGTTTATTTATGATCGGACGATCGGAATGGATGCGGAAGGGACAAGCAAATATGTAAGCCTGAGTGTCGCAGAAATGAAGAAACAAAAAATTGGTTCTACCTTGAAACATTTCCCGGGATACGGCAATAATCGTGATTCTCATGTAGAAATCGTGACGGATGATCGTCCAATCGATGAACTACGGAAAAATGACTTTGTCCCTTTTGAAGCAGGAATCAAAGCAGGAGCCGACAGTATCATGGTTTCGCATAATATTATCCAGGCCATCGATGGTAATCGGCCAGCGTCTATTTCAAAGTCTGTTCATGATACGATCCGGAACGAGCTGGGGTTTAAAGGCGTCATTATGACGGACGATATGGACATGGCTGGTCTGGCGAATTTCATTTCTCAGGATGAAGCAGGCTTGCAGGCATTGCAGGCGGGGAATGACTTGGTGTTATCTTCTAGTTACAGTACGCAAATTCCTTATATTTTAGAGGCCATTAAAAAAGGGGAATACAGTGAACAGCAGCTGGATCAATCATTAGAACGCTTATTAACGTGGAAAGCTGAACTTGGTGTCATTTAACCATCAATTTTTTCAAAAAAATTTTTCAGGAGGTTTTTCTATGTGTGCATCCATGCGGTTGAAATCATTCGCGTTAACGAACTAATCAACGTTTGATGAAGCTGCTTGTTTTGTCAGACGACAAACAAAGGAGAGTTTATGGAAAAGCAACAATGGCTAAAAAAATATTTAACGATCTTATCCGGACAGACAGTCTCTTTGATCGGCAGCTCCGCAGTCCAGTTTTCACTGATTTGGTGGCTGACGAATGAATCAAAATCAGCAATCATGTTGTCTTTAGCAGGATTATTTGCTTTTCTGCCGCAAATGTTCTTAGGACCTTTTGTAGGCGTGTGGCTGGATCGTTTGAAACGTAAGTACGTGGTGATTTGCGCAGATTTATTTATGGGTTTGGTAGCCTTAGTATTATCCTTATGGTTCTTAATCGGCAACCCGGGCTTTGTGGTAGTGATCGTCGCACTGTTTTTACGCTCATTGGCGAATGTCTTTCATACACCATCGATTCAAGCAATCGTTCCGCTATTAGTGCCGGAAGAGGAGTTAGTCAAAGCCAATAGTTGGAATCAGTTTTTACAATCCGGAGCCTTTATGCTGGGACCTGTTTTGGGGGCTGCGATGTTTGCGGTACTGCCTCTATGGGTAATTTTATTGACGGATTTGATTGGTGCATTGGCGGCCTCTTTTACATTATGGATCGTCGACGTACCGGACATTCCCCGCAGTGAGGAAAGCAAGCAGCATTATTTTCAAGAATTGAAGGACGGTTTTGCAGTCTTTAAAGCCGATCCGCCGCTACTTGTAGTGATGTTCTTTTCATTCTTTATTATGGCTTTTTATTTACCGCTAGGAACCTTGTTTCCGTTAATGACCAATGTACATTTTGAATTGTCGGCGTGGTTTGCCAGTGTTGTCGAATTTTCTTATGCGGTGGGTATGATGATCAGCGCCTTTTTGATCGGCATGAAGAAAACGTGGCGGGAAAAACTGTTCGCTGCTCAGCTTTCAGTTGTGGGGCTAGGCATTACCTTTATCGGTAGCGGCTTAGCCCCCGCGACAATCACCGGCTATTGGCTTTTTGTTTTTTTCTGTATCTTAATGGGCGGCATGGGGAATTTATATAATATTCCCTTTACTGCTTATTTACAGGAAACGATCGCTCCGGAAAAACTAGGCAGAGTCTTTTCGCTATTTGGCAGTGTTATGTCTGCGGCGATGCCGGTCGGTTTGATTATCGCAGGACCGATGTCGGAAAAATTGGGGATTGCGATGTGGTTCTTACTTGCAGGAATCTTCGTTGTGATACTAAGCGGACTAAGTTTGATGTTTTATCAACGAGCAAAAAATCGAAACCGCTGAATTTGACAATTGTCATGTAGTAAGTAAAAAAAATAATCTAGTAAAGCAAAAAAAGCAGCGTACATGAATTGTACGCTGCTTTTTTTGCTTAACTTTTGGAAAATTGTGCGTCATATAGTTGCTTGTAAAAGCCATCTTTTTGCAGTAGTTCTGGATGGTTGCCAATCTCGACGATTTGTCCGTGATCCAAAACAAGGATCTGATCGGCGTTTTGGATCGTTGAGAGGCGATGGGCGATCACGAAGCTGGTATGATCCTTCATCATAGCTAAAAAGGCACTTTGAATGTTTCGTTCTGTCAAAGTATCTACCGAACTAGTCGCCTCATCAAGAATCAACATGGGCGGACGACTAATCATGGTACGAGCAATCGTCAATAGTTGTCGCTGTCCGTCAGAAAGCTTGACACCGGCTTCACCGACGATGGTATCTAATTTGTCGGGTAGTCGCATGACGAATTCATACATATAAGCATCTTTTAACGCAGCGTAAATTTCTTCATCGGTGGCTGATTTGCGACCGTAACGCAAGTTGGCTCGCAAACTACTATCCATTAACCACGTTTCTTGCAATACCATTCCGAATTGCTGCCGCAAACTATCGCGGGTCAGATGGCGGATGTCAATGCCGTCAATCGTGATCCGGCCATCATCGACTTCGTAAAAGCGCATCAGCAAATTGACTAAGGTTGATTTACCGGCGCCGGTCTTACCGACGATAGCAATTGTTTCGCCTGGTTGAACCAACAAATTAAAGTTTTCAATCAAGGGCTGATCTTTTTGATAGCTAAAAGCCACATGATCAAAAACGACTTTTCCATACGTATCATTCAAAACAACAGCATCTGAATCGTCCGGTTCCTCCACGGGTTCACGCAATAATTCAAACGAACGATCTAAGCCGGCAATAGCGGTTTGGAGTTGGATCGTGATGCCGGACAGTTCGATAAACGGTTTGGTAAATTGACTCGAATAAATCGTAAAGCTGGAAATGATTCCGATCGTGACCCCGCTATTGGTTCTCAACGCTAATAGTCCGCCAACTAAGCCCACCATTAAGTAAGCCAAGTGGTCAACAAATCGTGAAGAGGGATTCGTTAAAGAAGAAGCGAACTGCGCTTTTTGTCCTCGAACATACAGCTCTTGATTCAACGCTTCAAAGTTCTTTTGATTTTGTTCCTCACGTTGAAAGGCTTTGACGATTTTTTGATTGCCGACCATTTCTGTGATGAAACCGGAAATTGAGCCAACGAGCCTTTGCTGGCTAGTAAAGTATTGTTGTGAAGTCTTGGCTACAATGTAAGTCAACAGAAAAATGATCGGTGTTGCGACCAAGACGACTAAGGTCAGTAACGGACTCAGATAAAGCATGAAAACTAACGCGACTAAGACGACGGTCATGCCGGAGAAGACTTGGTTGAAGACCGCTGAGATCGCTGTCGAAATATTATCCATATCATTGGTGAATCGACTGACGATATCGCCCTTTGAACTTTGATCGTAATAGCTTAGTGGCAGTTTGTTTAAATGAGTGAACGTTTCATCCCGCAGTTTTGCCACAGAATCAAAGGCGACTTTATTACCGAGGCGCTGAATAACGTATTGGCTAATGACAGTGACTAAAAAGATCCCAATAAATAATTGGAGAATTTGGAATAGACGGGAGAACTCTACTGCACCTTGATTCACCATTTGATCCACTGCGACTCCGATGTAATAAGTCATCATGACCGAAGTAATGCCGCTAGCAATCCCCAAAATCACAGCTGCGATCAATTGTTTAGGGTAAGCGGCTAGATATGGAACAAACAGTTTTAATGAATGGAAAAAATTCTTTTGTTTAAGCATGTACTGCACCCTCCTCCTGAGAAGCCACCAGCTCTTGGTAGAGTTGAGAGTCCTTTAATAAAGTTTCGTGGCTGCCTTTTGCTACTAGCCGGCCATTATCCATTAAAAGGATCGTTTCTGCATCTTGAATCGAGCGCAGCCGTTGGGAAATAATAATGATTCCACAGTTCAGCTCGCGTTTCATGGCTTGTCGCAACTCTAAATCAGTTTGATAATCGAGGGCGGATAAGGAGTCGTCTAAGATTAATAATTTTGGTTTTCGGATCAACGCACGGGCAATCGTTAACCGCTGCCGTTGTCCACCTGAAAAGTTTTTACCATTTTCCAAGATTGGCGTGTCCAAACCTTTGGAAAGACTTTGAACGAATTCACTAGCTTGCGCAGTCGCTAAGGCTTGCCAGCATTCGTCGTCGGTAGCATCGGCTTTGCCCCATTGAAGGTTTTCGCGAATCGTTCCGCTGAATAAGACGGCTGTCTGCGGGACTAAGGCAATCTCAGACCGTAATTGTTCCAACGACCACTCGCGTACATCGACACCAAAAAAATCCACCGTGCCTGTGGTCACATCATAAAAACGTGGAATCAATTGAATCAGCGTCGATTTTCCGCTGCCAGTTGCCCCCGTGATCCCCAAGACTTGGTTGTCTGCTAAGCTGAAAGAGATATTTTGTAAAGCTAAACCAGATTTTTCCGTATAACGAAAATCAACCTTTTTAAAATCAACTAGGGGTTCCTGTTGATCCAACTTGACCGATTGTTTTCCAGCGTTCAAAGTCGGTTCTGTGGCAAATACTTCATTGATCCGGTTGGCAGAAGCCGCCGCCCGCGTAAAAAGTACCACGAGATTGGAAACAACAATTAAGGCCAGTAGCATTTGGTTCATGTAGTTAATCAACGCTAACACTTGGCCTTGTTCTAAACCACCAACATTTACTTTGAAACCGCCGAAATAGAGCAAAGCGACGATCCCAACATTCATAATCAACGTCGTACTGGGAGACAGCAAGGCGGAAATGTTCGCCACCTTTTGATTCAGCTTTGAAAGATCCTCCGTTTGTTCATTAAAATGAGCCGTTTCAGTTTTGGTTCGAGCAAAGGCACGAATCACCCGTACCCCGCTCAAGTTCTGGGTCACTAGCTGGTTCAATTGATCTAGCTGATGTTGAATCGTTTTATACAATGGAACGGAAAAATGAATGATCAAAAAAAGAATGATACAAAATAAGGGCAAGAGAATCAAAAAGATTAAGCCCATCTGCCAATCAATATAAAAGGCCATAATCACTGAACCGATGCTTAAAAATGGCGCGCGAACCACAAGCCGGATCAACATAGCTAAGGCTCCTTGCATCTGATTAATATCATTGGTCATACGGGTGATTAAGGTATCCGTGCCAAACCGGTTCAATTCCTGATGCGAAAAACGATTAATATGGGCCATCAAGCGATTTCGTAAAACGGTTCCGAAGCCTTGGGAGGCGATCGAGGCATAATACTGACAGATCAGTGCACAGAGCAAACCAACGATGGAAAGTCCTAGCATCGCCAAACTCATCTCAATGACTTTGCCTTGATTGTGCTTGGCGATCCCTTCATCGACTAAGCGAGCCATGAACAAAGGCAAAATCAGTTCGAAGACGGCTTCTAAAAATTTAAAAAATGGGCCTAAGATAATCTGTTTGCGATAATCTTTCGCATAGCGCAATAGTTGAAACATGCAACGTCCTCCAATATATAAAGTAGATAGAATGTAAAATAGTATTGGTTATATTGTACCGTATTTGTCAAAAGTGACAGAGGATTTTCCCCTGAGACTTTTGGTTTAAGGATGGTAGGGCAGATAGAACTAGCATTTTATGCCTATACGTGGAATAATAAAACTGAAATTAGTTATTTAGGAGGAAAAAAATGGAACGTATTTTCACATTAGTAGTGCTCTTATTTTTTTGTTATTCATTTATTGGTTGGGTTTGGGAGACGATTTATTGTTCAATTAAAGCCAAACATTTTGTGTATCGGGGCTTTTTACTGGGACCAATCACGCCAATCTATGGCTTTGGTGTCGTAGGGGTATTGTATTTAATCGAGCCCTATCAGCAAAATATTGTTTTACTTTTCTTTTTGTCCTTATTTTTAGTCACATTATTAGAGTATGTGACAAGTTTTCTTTTAGAAAAGATTTTTCAGTTAACGTTGTGGGATTATAAAGAGGTTCCGTTAAATATTAATGGACGGGTGGCGGTGCCTGTGTCGATCTTTTGGGGATTGGCTTGTGTCTTTATCGTGCGAGTATTGAATCCTTATTTAATGACAGTAGTGGAAGGCTGGCAACAACGGTTTAGCATATTTTTACCATTAGTCTTGCTAATGTTGATCAGTTTTGATTTAGGCTTTACTTTAGCCAATTTGTCTTCACTACGACGTGCGATGAACGCAATGAGTGCAACGATTCAAGAGAAAAAAGAGCAGTTGCAAACCAATTTGGATGAGCTGAAAACAGCCGCAGAAGAACGCTATCAAAGTCGTAGCAGTTGGCTAGCAGAAATAAAGGAGCAACCTGAGTGGCGCAAGCAATTACCGAAGTTGAATTTCCAAGAACGCCGCTTCTTAAATAGTTTCCCTAATATGAAATCGAAGGAAATAAAAAGTCCTTTAACAGAGATTCGCCAGTTATCTAGAGAGTTACGCAAAAAATAATGTTACAAAAATATGACAAACTTTAGTCCTTTCGATCCTTGAAGGGGCTATCTTTTTTATGGGAAATGATAAAAATAAACCGAATGTTACCTAGATTCCATTTGTTTTGTAATGAAATGTAATCTCTTTGAAACAAAAAGCCCCTTTTTTTTTCGTATAATAGCGAAGGGTAAAATAGAAGGGTGGACTTTTTAAGTGAAAAAGAAAACGTTTGGGTTTGTTGCCACAGCAATTTTAGGTGTGAACATGCTTTTACCAGTCTTTGCACACGCAGAGTCACTGAATGAGTTAGATAAGAAAGAAACGGCGATTACGCGCCAAAGCGATAAAATCAGCGGAGAGTTACAACTGGCTTTAAACGATGTCAATGAAAAATATCAAGAGGTCAATGACATTCGGATGAAGATCCGTCAAAATGAGGCGACCTTGGTTAAGACAAAAACCGAGATTGTTGAGACAGAACAAAAAATTGATGAACGTAAGACCGCTATCGCTGAACGAATGAAAGAAGTCCAAGTCAACGGCATGACGGAGCGTTCAATCAATGCATTACTAGAATCAAAAGACCTGGGGGAATTTCTGAACCGAGCGTTTGCCATGTCAGTCATTCAAAATGCTGAAAAAACCAAAGTCGCAAGTCTTGGCGAAGCGAAAGATCGCCTAACCGAATTAAAAGCGACGCAAGAAAAAACACAAACTCAATTAAAACAAGATAGCCAAAATCTTGAAGCTGAATCAGCAAAGCTGGATACTAAAATGGCGAATTTAAAACAAGAGCTAGCTGAAAATAAAACTAGCTTAGAAAAAATCAGTCAAGCCAAAGAAGTCGAAACGGCTCGTGAAGCGGCTGAAAAAACGCAAAAGGAACAAGCTGCCAAAGAAGCAAAAGCTGCTCAAGCGGAAGCAGCTAAAAAAGCCGAAAACGAAGCGAAAGCACAAGCTGAAAAAACGGCAGCTATGACGAAAGCACAGAATTCGCAAGCTAGTGCGGCATCCTCTGCGGCACAATCAACACAGCCGGCAGAATCTTCGTCAACAACGAGTCAACAGGCGACACAGCCAGCTGAACAGCCAAAGCCTGAAACACCCAAGCCAGCTGAACCAAGTACGCCAACAACATCCGGCAAAACCATGCAAATGCAATCAACTGCCTACTCATGTGCAGAATCAGTAAATACCTTCTTCACGGCGATGGGAATCGACTTACGTCAGAACCCACAAGTCATTGCTGTTGATCCAAGCGTCATTCCATTAGGATCGATGGTAGAAGTGTCTGGTTATGGAATTGCGATTGCCGGCGATACGGGCGGCGCAATCAAAGGCAATATCATTGACTGCCATTTTCCAACGGTGGACCAATGTATCCAATGGGGTCGTCGATCCGTTACGGTGACAGTCATTAGTTAACAAAATAGAGCATCAATGGAACGTTACGCGTTTGATTGGTGCTTTTTTTGCTGTCTGAATGGGACTATTATTGCTTAGGCAGTTTCTCGAAATAATGATAAAAATGTGCTTTGTTATCATGCAATCCTGGTATCCTTTTTCAAAGAAAATGTTAGAAGAAATACCGCCAACCAGACATTTAATGAGTTGCGACGTTTATGAGTTATGGTAGGTTAACGGCACATAAGTAAAAATAAATCGCTGATGACAAAAACCGAACTAAATAGATCGGCTTTCGTAAAGAGACGAAGGACTCTGGAACAAGTGGGCTATAGACTAGCGAGGATAAAAAGAATCTGTTTTGTAGTATCACCGAGAAAGTAGCGGTTTTGACCGCACTGTTTACCAATTCAGAAGCTGTATGTGTTGAAAACCGCGATGTGTGTCTAGCCAAACAATGACCTCGTTCAAAGTGTCGATTTATTTTTTTAATATCATAAGATAAAAGAACTAAAATATTTCTCACCAAAAAATGATTGGTTGAGTAGTAATTTTATAAATTTTATTAACGGAAAGTAATCTAATTGTTTATGAGAAATAATTTGGCATTTGGATAAAGTACCTGATGAGAAACCCCAAATAACTGTGATTTTTTACAATATTGTGAAAACTACTAACAATACATGAAAAACAAGCAGAAAATAATAGATTGAAGGGCTTTCCAAATTAAAGCAACGAGTGTTCTTTTATTTTTTTATGAAAAGATATTTAGAATATGAAAAGAATGACAATCCAAATTATCATTGATATAGCAAGGGATTTCAACTATAATGATAACGGTAAAATTGTTTTTTTAATAAATAATATGATGAAAAATATGGATAATGATTAACCAATATTTTTTAGGGATTGGTGAAAAGATGTAAATGATTTCTAAAGGAAGATTAAGGTGACGATACTAGGACAAATAAAGCACGTATCGTTTAGAACCGTTCTTTTTCTTTATTTAAAGCATCAAAAAAAGAATACATATTTTTTTACCACTCGTTTGGAGTATGTATTTTTTTATATACTGTTTCTGCTATCGTTAGGGAGGTTGAATCAGATTATTAAAATAAATAGGAAGTTGAGGAGTTTATGGAAGAGACAATTAGTATCAAACAATTATTTGAACTGCTGAGAAAACGAATAGGATTGATTGTAGTAGGGGGCCTTGTAGGTGTTTTAATTGCCGGGTTGCTTGCCTTTTTCATTTTGACCCCTAAATACAGTTCGCAAGCTCAATTGGTTGTGACGCTGCCCCAATCAGAAACAACCAATGCGAATGATGTTAATACCAACTTGCAAATGATTAATACGTATAAAGATATTATTACAGGTGACTTGGTAACGAAGGAAGTTTCTGAGAAATTAAATGCTGATTATGGCATGAAGATGAGTGCGGGTGGCCTGAAAGAAGCTATCCAAGTTGAGCAAAATCAAAATTCTCAAATGTTTTCGATCATTGCTACAAGTACTAGCCCAAGGGAAGCTGCTAATATCGCAAATGTAACGGCTGAGATATTCAAAGAGAATGCTAAAGATGTATTGAATGTTGACCGTATTTCGATTATTTCTAAAGCTGTCGCAAGCAGTCAACCGGTATTTCCAAATAAAAAACTAACACTAGCGGTAGGTCTGCTACTTGGCTTAATGTTAGGGGTGCTTTTAGCGGTATTACTTGAACTATTAGATCGTACTGTCAAAGAAAGCCGTACATTGACGGATGAATATGGTCTGACTATTTTAGGAAATATTCCAGCGATGACACAAAAAGAATTGAACGCGAAGATTCGCCGTGAACCACTACCAATAAATAATCAAAAAGTATCTAATAGAAAGGCGACAGAGTCCTCAAAAACTGTTGAACGCCGTCGTCGTAATCGTATTTAGGAGGCACTTATGAGTAAAAATGCAAGAAAGAAACGAACAGAAATACCAGAAGCAGTTAGTTTAATAACGCTAATAGATAAAACTTCTCCCGTATCAGAAAGATATCGTACGATTCGAACAAATATCCAATTCGCATCCGCTGCTGACCGACAAATTAAAACGTTAGTTATTACTTCTTCTGGTCCTTGCGAAGGGAAATCGACCACATCGGCCAACCTGGCTGTCGTTTTCGCAAACTCAGGACAAAGTGTCTTATTAGTAGATACGGATATGCGGAAATCTACTGTGCACAAAACGTTCCAACTTGCGAATAATGTGGGTTTGAGTAATGTTCTAAGTTCGGATATGGGAGCTAAAGAAGCGATCCAACGAAGTGTGGTACCTAATCTTTATGTGATGACCAGTGGTCCCAAAGCACCAAATCCTTCCGAGTTACTGGGATCTACCCGCATGGATCAACTGATTACAGAACTAAGAGATTCTTATGACTTTATCATTTTTGATATGCCACCGATTGTAGCAGTGACAGACGCGCAGATTATGGCTTCAAAAGCGGATGGAACAATGCTAGTTGTCCGAGAAAATGTGACACGAAAAGATTCCTTGCAAAAAGCCCGTGAGTTGCTTTCAATGGTGAACGCCAATGTCTTGGGTGCAGTGTTTAATGGTAGCACGGATGAAAATGATCAAGGGTACTACTATTATGGAACAGATAACTAAGAACGATAAAAAATAATAAGAAGGTGAGAACATGCTTGATTTACATTGTCATATTTTACCAGGAATTGATGACGGAGCTAGTACTTTAGAGGATAGCATTGGGATGGCTGAAAAAGCCATTAGCCAAGGAATTACTCATCTCATGTGTACCCCGCATCATAACAATGGAAAGTATTCCAATCCAGCGAATCAAGTCATTGACCAAGTTGCGCGACTACAACAAGAGTTGGATCAGCGCAACTTGGAGCTTACCTTATTAGAAGGTCAAGAGGTTCGTATTACGGGAACCCTTTTAGAAGATATTGCTAAAGGCGACATCTTGTTTACGGATCTTGATGACACGTACATACTAATTGAATTTCCCACGGGTGAAGTACCTGCTTATACAGAACAACTTTTTTTCCAGTTGCTAAGTCAAGGACACACACCGGTGATCGTTCATCCTGAACGAAATGCTATTTTTAGAAGGAATCCTAATGAATTGATCCCTTTTTTAGAAATGGGTGTTCTGACCCAGTTGACCGCACCAAGTATCGTGGGAGTCTTTGGAAAAGAGATCCAAAAAACAGCGAAACAAATGTTAAAACATAATATGTTGTACATGGTTGCTTCAGATGCCCACAATCTCCGACAGCGGAGTTTTTATTTGAAAGAAGCGTATGAAGAGATTCAAAAAGAATGTGGGCAAGAAGTTGTTGTAGCAATGCAACAAATGGCTAAAGATTTGGTTAATGGGGATACAGTAAAACGACCGCGGTTTACTGAGATACGGGAGCGGAAATTTAAATTTTTTAATTAGAAAGAAGGAGAAATTACCTGATAGTTTATTGAAGTAAAAGGGTAAGGGGCTTGACTAACTTTTCCTCGGTCTAAAGAAGTTATGAAAAATGTGTATTGTTTAGGGGGAGCCATTGTTGTTTGCATTAACAAGGAAAAGAAAAATTATTATCATAATTATAATAGATATTGCCTTAATCACATTGGCTTGTTTAACGGCATATCTTTTTATGCAACCATATGTAGGGGTTGCACCAAATTTTGTTTTTACAACAGCGCTAATGTCGATTGCGCTTTACTTACTATTCGGGCGCATCTTCAATGTTTTTACTCGGATTAATCGTTACACCAACCTAAGAGAGATGTCTGCGATATTTTTTGCTATAACCAGTCAGTTCATAGTGAGTTTGATAATCGTTTCTTTTTTTTGGGAAGGTAGTTATAGTCGGCGCTTTGAATTGTTAGCCTATGTTTTAAGCTTGTGTTTAATTATTGCTAGTCGGTTGATCTGGCGCCTATTGATTGAGCGACGGAATAATTATCAAAAAGATTGTTCTGGGGTAATTCATCGCACGTTGATTATTGGTGCTGGTGAAGGTGGACGAATTTTATTCAATAGTTTGGTTGGCTCACCGACATCGGGTGAAATCGATGTTGTTGGCTTTATTGATGATGATCCAAACAAGCAAAAGACATATTTATCGGGTAAAAAAGTTTTAGGCCCTGTTGAATAGTTAACGAAACTTATTGACGATTATCAGATTGATATGGTAACGATTGCTATACCTTCTTTGCCAAGTAAAAGACTGCAAGGCATCATTCATCAGTTAGCCGATACAAAGGTTAAGGTCAATACAATGCCTTCGATGGAAGAACTAGCTTCGGGGAAAATCAGTATTAATCGGTTAAAAGAGATTGATGTTGTGGACCTTTTAGGACGAGAAGAGGTTAAATTGGATATTGACTCAATCAAGGATCAATTGACCGGGAGAGTGATCCTAGTAACTGGCGCCGGAGGATCAATCGGTTCTGAAATTTGTAGACAGATATCAAAATTCAATCCAAAGCAGTTATTATTGCTGGGCCATGGAGAAAATTCAATTTATCAAATTCATCGTGAATTACAAAATACTTATGACGGCGAAATTACGGAATTCATTCCTATAATTGCCGATATTCAAGACCGAGATAAAATTTTTGAACTGATGGATCATTATCATCCTGATATTGTCTATCATGCTGCGGCGCATAAACATGTACCTTTAATGGAATACAATCCTCGAGAAGCCGTTAAAAACAATGTTTTCGGTACTAAGAATGTCGCTGAAGCCGCTAAGGCAAATAGTGTGAAAAATTTCGTGATGATTTCAACTGACAAAGCGAATAATCCGCCGAATGTGATGGGATCCACGAAACGAATTGCGGAAATGATTGTTACGAGCCTTAATGAAGAGGGGAAAACAAAATTTTCTGCCGTTCGGTTCGGAAATGTATTGGGTTCCCGGGGGAGTGTCATTCCTGTTTTTCGCGAACAAATTGCCAATGGTGGACCTATTACAGTCACGGATTTTCGAATGACTCGCTACTTTATGACGATCCCAGAAGCGAGTCGCTTAGTTATTCAATCGGGAGCTTTGGCCAAAGGTGGCGAAATCTTTGTGTTGGATATGAGTGAACCAGTCAAAATAGTCGATCTTGCAAAGAACATGATTCGATTGAGCGGCTATGCAGAAGATGAGATTGAAATCGTAGAGACAGGGATTCGACCGGGTGAGAAACTATACGAAGAGTTATTACTAGATAAAGAACGAAACGACGAAGAAGTCTACGAGAAAATCTTTGTAGGGAATATTCATGGATTTTCTTTTAAAGAGGTAATGAATTTTGTAGAGTATTTGCCAAAAGACGATAAAATATTGGCAAAAGATGTGGTGAGATTTGCGAATGCGTCGAATAAGTAGGAGGAATTATATGTACCAGAATTATTTGAAAAGAGTAATAGATTTCGTTATTTCTTTGATGGGTATCATTATCCTATCACCACTACTATTGTTTCTATGTGTAGCAATCAAAATTGATTCGAAGGGGCCTATTATTTTTCAACAAAAGCGTATTGGAAAAAACAAGTCGCATTTTAATATCTATAAATTTCGTACAATGCGAACTGATACGCCTAAAGAGATGCCGACTCATTTATTAGAGAATCCGGATTATTTTATTACTAGAATTGGAAGGTTTTTGAGAAAGACGAGTCTAGATGAGTTACCACAACTATTTAATATTATAAAAGGTGATATGGCGGTTATTGGTCCAAGACCAGCACTTTGGAATCAGTATGACTTGATTGAAGAACGAGATCAATATTCTGCCAATAATATTCGTCCCGGTTTAACAGGATTCGCACAAATTAGCGGGCGCGATGAATTACAAATAGATTTGAAAGCAAAGCTCGATGGAGAATATGTCAAAAATCTTTCAATTATATTAGACTTAAAGTGCTTCTTTGGCACCATTGTTTCAGTATTTAGAAGTGAGGGTGTAATCGAAGGTGGTACAGGAACCATTGAAAGTAAAGGAGAAAATCAATGAAGCGAATATTGATTACAGGTGCTAACAGCTATATTGGAACCTCTTTTGAAAAATATATGAAACATTTTGAAGATGAGTATCAAATTGACACAATAGATATGCATGGCAATTTATGGGAAAGTAAAGATTTTTCAGTATATGATACATTATTTCATGTTGCAGGTATTGCACATGCGGATACTTCAAAGGTGAATGAAGAAACAAAGAGTCTTTACTATAAAGTAAACACCGATCTTGCTATAAAGACTGCAAAAAAATATAAAGAAGACTTAGATGGAAAATTTGGGCAATTTATTTATATGAGTTCAATCATTATTTATGGAGAAGAGACAAATATTAATAAGAAACGGGTAATTACTTCAGCGACTACTCCAACCCCTTCTAATTTTTATGGAGATAGTAAATTACAGGCTGAAATTGGGCTACAGCCGCTAAGTACGAGTAGTTTTTATATAGCAATTCTTAGACCACCAATGATTTATGGACATGGAAGTAAAGGTAACTATCAGCAACTAGTAAAAATTGCTAATAAGTTGCCGGTGTTTCCAGATGTTAAGAATGAGCGGTCCATGTTACACATCAATAATCTTTCTAAATTTGTAAAGGAACGAATTGACATTCAAGATAGTGGAATCTTTTTCCCTCAGGATGATAATTATGTTCGAACAAGCCATATGGTAAAAGCTATTGCTGAGAAAAATGGGAAAAAGATCTATTTATTTTCTTGGATGAATTGGTTGGTACGATTATTAGGGTATATTCCTGGTAAAGTTGGACGCCTTACTAATAAAGCTTTCGGTAATTTGGTGTATGAAAAAAGAAATCGGGAGAATTTGTGATGAAAAAGGCTTTAATTGTAACCTCGGTAGCTTCAATGATTCAGCAGTTTAATATGATTAATATAAAGTTACTACAAAATTTGGGATTTGATGTTGATGTGGCGTGTAATTTTGAAATAGGTAATACAATATCTAACAAAAAAATAGACGAACTCAAAGCGGAGTTACAAAAACTAGGAGTAAATTTTTTTCAAGTTGATTTTTCTAGGAATATTACAGATGTCATTAAACATGTGAGATCATACAACCAATTACAAAAAATAGTAGAGGCTGATAATTATAGTTTTGTACATTGTCAAGCTCCAATTGCAGGAATAATTACTAGATTAATAAAATATCCGAGTTCCAAAGTAATTTATACCGCTCATGGATTTCATTTTTATAAAGGTGCTCCAAAAATAAATTGGCTCATGCTGTATCCGTTAGAAAGACTTTTTTCAAGAAAAACTAATCATTTAATTACAATTAATAAAGAAGATTACCATTTTGCTAAAAAAAAATTTTATGCACAAAATTTACATTATGTACATGGTGTGGGGCTTGCAACAAAAAAATTTGAAAACATAAAACCATTTAATTTAGACAATTTAAAGAATTTTGATGATGACTTAGTATTTATGTCTATAGGTGAATTAAATGATAATAAAAATCAGCAACAAGTAATAAATGATTTGGAAAAAATTAGAGATAGGCATTTTATTTATATCATCTGCGGTGTAGGCAAAAAGAGAGAATACTTGGAACAGCTTATAAAAGAAAAGGGATTAGAAAACAAAATATTTTTGTTGGGCTATAGAGAAGATATACCAAATTTGCTAGCTGCTACAAACGTTTATATCCATCCCTCAAAAAGGGAAGGATTACCTGTTTCAGTTATGGAGGCTATGTACACTGGTGTTCCTATTTGTTGTTCTAATATTAGAGGCAATGTAGATCTAGTTCGACATGAAGTTAATGGATATCTTGTTGATTTGAACAATTCGGATGAAGGTTTTGATTTTTATTTGTCTAATTTTTTTGGAAATGAGAGAATGCTAACAGAAATGGGAGAAAAAAGTATTAAACTTATTAATCCGTTTCTGGAAAAAAATGTAATTCAAGAATTAGAGGATATTTATAGTAGCTATTAGGGAGTAGATTTATGAAAAAAATACGTGTTTTACATGTCGTTGGAAAGATGGATGTTGGCGGAACCGAGACTTTGATTATGAATATTTTAAGAAGTTTTGATCGTTCATTATTTGATATGGAAATATTGAGTCATAATTTGGAAGAAAGCTATTTTGATGAGGAAATCGAAAAATTAGGAGTAACAGTTCATAGAATAAAAAAATTTAATGGAAAAAATATAATTTCATATTCTTAATTGTCAAATTAAGTTAGACAAATCATCAATACTTACGTAACTCAAAAATACTTCCAAAGGTGTTCGATAAT
>NZ_BJDW01000014.1 GCF_005405345.1 Enterococcus viikkiensis
TCGAACACCTTTGGAAGTATTTTTGAGTTACGTAAGTATTGATGATTTGTCTAACTTAATTTGACAATTAAGAATATATAAAGGATAAATGCTGGCAAAGCTCATTCCAAAAATTTTACTCATTCAACGGATTCCTTTCTACCTAAAACTATAAAATCGACAACAAGTCTGTTTCAGCCGTACTACACCCTATTTTACGAACGAGTAACGCCATCTTTTCTGGCAGCTGCTGCGACTTTCATCGTAATCAAATCAACGACATTTTCCTCAAAAGCGGATGGGATAATGTAGGTCGAACTTAATTCCGAATACGGAATCGAATCGGCGATCGCGTGGGCACAAGCTAGCTGCATACCCGGTGTGATCTTCTTCGCTTCGGCCGCGAAAGCGCCACGGAACAAGCCAGGAAAAGCCAGGACATTATTGATTTGATTTGGGTAATCTGATCGGCCGGTACCGACTACGGCAGCACCGCCAGCTAATGCTTCATGATAACTGATTTCTGGTTCAGGATTCGCCATTGGAAAAACGATATTCCCTTCATTCATAGAGGCGATCATTTCTTTGGTCACTAAATTAGGGGCTGAAACACCAATAAACACATCAGCACCGACAAAAGCTTCCACCATCGTCCCGTTGAAATCTTTTGGTGTGATCAATTCCAAGATTTCTTTTTCTACAAAAGTTGCGTTCGCCACCTCTTGATTCAATGCGCCTTCTTTATTGAAGGCGATAATATTTTTGACACCAAGATCAACCAGCATATGAATGATTGCACTACCGGCAGCACCGGTTCCAGAAATAACGACTTTTAACTCTTGCGGGTCTTTTTTGACTAATTTCAAAGCGTTAATCAGTGCGGCAGTAACCACCACTGCGGTGCCATGTTGATCGTCATGAAAGACCGGAATATCCAATGCTTCAATCAATGCACGTTCGATTTCTACACAGCGCGGGGCGCTGATATCTTCGAGATTGATCCCACCAAAAGTCGGTGCAATCGCTTTGACGATCTGGATAATTTCTTGTGGGTCCTTCGTGTCTAAACAAATCGGCACTGCATCAATGTCCGCAAATTCTTTAAATAGCAAGGCTTTCCCTTCCATTACAGGCAAAGCCGCTTCTGGTCCAATATCACCTAAACCCAACACCGCCGTACCATCTGTCACCACTGCAACACTATTCCCTTTCCAGGTATACTCATAGGCTTTATTTTTATTCTCAGCAATTTTGCGACAAGGTTCCGCCACACCAGGTGTATAAGCCAATGAAAGATCCTCTTTGTTGTGAACTCTGGCTTTACTGGTTATTTCAATCTTACCGCGCCATTTTTCATGAGCGGTCAATGCTTCATCATAAATAGTCATTTACTCTCTCTCCAATCATTTTCTCTGGTCTGACCCACAGATCATATTCTTCTTCGGTAACATAGCCTAACGTCAACGCCGCATCTCTTAAGGTTGTCCCTTCGTTATAGGCTTTCTTAGCGATTTCAGCACCTTTGTCATAACCGATGTGACTGTTCAATGACGTAACTAGCATTAAAGACTGCTTCACTAATTCCGCCATCCGTGCTTTATTGACCCGCAGACCCTTCAAACAATTCTCACTAAAAGACTGCAAAGCATCCGTCAATAAGCGAACACTTTGTAATAAATTAAAAGCGATCACAGGCAGATAGACATTTAATTCAAAATTACCTTGAGATGCCGCGATTCCGATCACCGTGTCATTTCCCATCACTTGAACCGCCACCATTGCTAAAGCCTCACATTGCGTTGGATTGACTTTGCCAGGCATGATCGAACTGCCGGGTTCATTGGCTGGAATTGTGATTTCCCCTAAGCCACTGCGAGGACCACTAGCCAACCAACGAATATCATTGGCCATCTTCATAGCATTTGCCGCCAACGATTTTAATGCTCCGCTGACAAACACCACCGCATCCCGATTGGCTAAAGCATGAAATTTATTGGCTTCACTCATAAAATGAATCCCCGTCTCTTCCTTCAACGCATCAATAAACGCTGCTTCATAAGCCTTCGATGCATTTAAACCGGTTCCTACTGCCGTGCCGCCGATCGCCAACTGACGCAATTGTGATAAACTACTGATCAGCATAGTCTCATTGTGTTCTAAGGCGGCGCGCCAACCGCTGATCTCTTGCCCAAAAGTGATTGGCGTTGCATCCTGCAAATGGGTCCGACCAATCTTAATCACATCTTGGTTAACCTCTTCTAACTCTTCTAAAACTCCGATCATCTCATGAAGCGCTGGCAATAACTTTTTTTCGACTGCCAATGTTCCCGCTAGATGAATCGCTGTTGGAAACACATCGTTGGAACTTTGTGACATATTCACATCGTCATTTGGGTGAACTGCTAAATCCTTTTCACTAGCTAGATGAGCCAGCACTTCGTTGGTATTCATATTGCTTTGGGTTCCACTGCCCGTTTGCCAAACCACTAAGGGGAACTCTTGCCAGCTCTCGCCTTTTAACAATAAGTCAGCTGCTTCTTGAATCGCTAAGCTCTTTTCAGCCTCTAGTTTGCCCGTTCTCTGATTCGCAATCGCTGCCATTTTCTTTACCAAAACTAAGGCCTGTAGCAATTCTGGTGGCATTTTCTCTCCACCAATTTTAAAATTTTGACGACTTCGTTCAGTTTGCGCTCCCCACCACGCTTCTTTCGGCACTTCGATTGGCCCCATTGAATCTCGTTCAGTTCGTGTCTCCATATATGCTCCTCTCAATGTTCACTCATTGGTTCAATTATCCCTTATTTTTTGCTAGAAGGATAGAAAAAAAGGACAAAAATCCGTAGATTTTTGTCCTTCGTTCGTTATTTATCCCGTGTGTCAAATAGAATCGTCACAGGGCCATCATTGACTAGCGCAACGTCCATATCGCCGCCAAATTCCCCAGTCTCCACCGTTAGCCCCGCCTCACGTAAGCCTTCATTGAAGTACTCATACAAAGGAATCGCCGTTTCTGGTCGCGCCGCTTTAATAAAACTTGGACGATTGCCTTTTTTAGTATCGGCATACAACGTAAACTGCGATACACTCAAGACGCTACCGCCGATGTCTTGCAACGACTGATTCATTTTGCCTTCCGGATCTTCAAAGACCCGCAATAATGGAATTTTGCGAATCAAATAATCCGCGTCTGCTTGCGTGTCTTCTTCATGAATCCCCAGTAAGATCATAAAGCCCCGATCGATCTGACCAATCACTTGCTTATCAATGGTAACACTTGCTTGACTAACCCGTTGAATGACTGCTCGCATAAAAAACCTCCTGAAAATTTGTCTAGCTAGGCTGCTTAACCTTTGGTCCGCTTCACGCTGTAAACGTCGGGAACGGTTTTGATTTTATCGACGATAGAATACAAATGATTCAAATTTTGGATTTTAAAGGTCAAATTAATGACTGCCAGCCGATCTTTGGTTGGCTTCGCTTCAACACTAACTAATTTTTTAGTCATGCCACTGACGATGTTCAAGACATCATTCAACAGTCCATCACGATTAAAACCATACACTTCTAAGTCGGCATTGTATTCTTGAACAGAATTCGTCGTGTCTTCCCACTCTACTTCGATCAAGCGTTGTTGGATGTCTTTTTGCTTCGTAATATTTGGACAATCGGCCCGATGGATCGAAATGCCGCGGCCTTTAGTAATATAGCCGACAATGTCATCTCCGGGAACAGGATTGCAACAATGGCTGATGCGGATCAAAAGATTTTCGATCCCTTGAATCACAATGCCACCTTCATGCCGAACTTTGATTTTTTCTGGTTCTTTCGGACTATTCACCATTTCATCGACGGCGTCACGTTGCTTTTGCTTCATTTGTTCGCGGCGTTCTTTTTCCGTCAAACGATTGGCAAAAGTCAGCGCGCTAATCTCACCAAAACCAATTGCCGCATATAAATCTTCTTCACTATGAAAATTGATTTTGTCTAACACCTCAGACAGCTTGTCCTTCGTCAGCATTTCCTTCGGTAGGAAGCCTAGATCGTTGATACATTTCACCACCGCATCGTGGCCCTTTGTCACATTTTCATCACGATCCTGGGTTTTAAAGAAACGTTTGATTTTATTTTTGGCTTTGCTGGTCTTTACTAGATTCAACCAGTCTCGGCTGGGACCAAAGGAATTGGCTGAAGTCATGATCTCGATGATGTCGCCATTTTTTAATTTATAATCCAGTTGCACCATTTTGCCGTTGACTTTTGCTCCAGTTGTTTTATTCCCAACATCGGTATGGATGCTGTACGCAAAATCTAACGGACCAGAGCCTTTCGGTAATTCGGTTACATCTCCTTTTGGTGTGAAGACGTAAACCTTATCACTGAAAATATCCCCTTTAACACTTTCCATAAATTCGGAAGCATCGTAGCTCTCATCTTGCAGCTCAATGATTTCCCGGAACCAATCCAATTGTCGATTGTCTTGCGTTTCCTCTGTCTTATCGGTCTTGCCTTCTTTATATGCCCAGTGAGCCGCAACCCCGAACTCAGCGATCTGATGCATTTCGTGGGTTCGAATTTGGACCTCAACCGGATTGCCGCTAGGGCCAATGATCGTCGTATGTAGCGACTGATACATATTCGCTTTCGGCATCGCAATATAATCTTTGAAACGCCCAGGCATTGGTTTCCATTTGGTATGGATTGCACCAAGCACTGCGTAACAATCTTTGATGGAATCCACGATTACTCGAATCGCTAATAGGTCATAAATTTCATCGAATTGTTTTTTCTGATCGCGCATCTTGCGGTAAATCGAATAAATATGTTTCGGGCGACCATAAATATCGCCTTCGATCCCTAACTCTTTCGTGGCTTCCTTGATCTCGTCCACCGCTTCGTCAACGAAACCTTCCCGCTCATCCCGTTTACTGCGCATCAAGTGAACGATCCGATAATATTGCTTTGGATTCAAGTAACGTAAGGCCGTATCTTCCAATTCCCACTTGATCCGGCTCATCCCTAAACGATCAGCCAATGGTGCGTAAATTTCCAATGTTTCCCGTGCGATACGACGCTGTTTGTCATCACGTAAATATTTTAACGTCCGCATATTGTGCAAGCGGTCTGCTAGTTTGACCATAATTACCCGCAGGTCTTGCGCCATCGCCAACAACATTTTCCGATGGTTCTCTGCTAATTGTTCCTCATGGGATTTGTATTTGATCTTCCCTAATTTGGTTACGCCGTCAACTAATGAAGCGACGTCTTCTCCAAATTCAACTTTTAAATCTTCTAACGTTACTGGCGTGTCTTCCACCACATCATGCAAGAACCCGGTGGCAACTGTATGAGGGTCCATATGTAAGTCTGCCAAGATCCCGGCGACTTGAATCGGATGAATAATGTAAGGCTCGCCCGATTTACGGACCTGAGGCTTATGGGCTTCATAAGCAAAGTCGTAAGCCTTTTGGACAAACGCCACGTGCTCTTTTCCCATGTAGGTACTGACCATCCTAATGACGTCAGGACCAGTCAATTCAACTTCTTTTGCCATGTGACGTTCCCCCTTTAATTAATAAGAAGCAGACTGCTACTCTTTCTGAAAATGATTGTACTTATTATACAAACTCTAGTGGTCTTTTTCAATTAAATCAGTGCTGCAGCTCATAATAGAAACTAGCGGCACTCAAAAAATAAAGTGGTGCCGTCTCTGTCCGCAAAATGCGTGGACCTAAACCGCATAATTTTGCTCCCGCCCCTTGAAAAAGCGCGATCTCTTTCGGTGTCAGACCACCCTCTGGCCCAAAGACGACCAGTAATTTTTGACCGGCTCTTAATTGCTGGAAAGTTTGAACTAATTGAGCTTGCTCCCCTTGCTTCGCGGATTCTTCATAGGCGATCAAGACTGCATCATAGTCAGAAAAACGAGCGACTAATTCTTTTTCCGAAGCAAATTCAACAGTCGGTAATGCTTGGCGGTGGGATTGCTCTGCCGCTTCTTGGGCGATCTTATTTAAACGCTGCTGTTTTTTTTGCTGCTTCTTGGCATCCCACTTCGCTACCGAGCTTTCACTAGGAAAAGCAATAAACTGATGTGCCCCTAATTCCGTCCCTTTTTGAACGACCAGCTCCAGCTTCTCCCCTTTTGGAAAGCCGCTGGCAATGGTGATAGCAATCGGCAATTCTCGTTGCCAACTTTCCTTTTCCACCTCGGCTAGCACGACTTTCTCACTGTCAATCTCGATGATTTTCGCTTTAATCGCCGTTTGATCCGTAAACACGAGAAACACTTCATCATCGACACCCATCCGCATTACTCGTGCCATATGATGATGCGCTTCACCACTAAGTTCTACCGTTGGTTGGTAGGCTTGATCAATAAAATAGCGCTGCATCTTAGTCTTCCTCTGGCTTCTGTAAAATAATTGCGAACCAATCTTTTTGTTGGAAGATGCGATCCACTTCAAACCCTTGGGCGTACATAGCTTCCAGTACCATATCTTTTTTATCTTCAATGATGCCTGAAACGATCAATTTTCCGTCCGCTTTCAACAAGCGCCACGCATCTTCGATCATCAACACGATGATATCCGCCAAAATATTCGCCACGATCACATCGGCTTCTTGCTCCACACCAACCAGCAAATCATTGGCCGATACATGAATGTTTTCGGTATGAGCATTCAAGTCGACATTTTCCTGTGCGGAACGAACCGCCACCTCGTCTAAATCATAGGCATGAATCTCCTTTGCCCCATAAAGGGAGCTGGCGATACTCAAAACGCCTGAGCCCGTGCCAACATCCAAAACAGTTTCGCCACCACGCAAAACAGTTTCCAACGCTTGCAGGGTTAGGTTGGTTGTTGGGTGTGTCCCCGTTCCAAAAGCCATGCCGGGATCTAAGGTAATAATTTTTTCATCGTCATGCTGTGCTTCATATTTCTCCCAGCTAGGCACAATCGTCAAATAACGAGTCACACGAACAGGGTGATAGTATTTTTTCCACGCAGTCGCCCAGTCGCTCTCTTCTACTTCGCTGACTTCCACCAGATTTTTTCCGATATTCAACCCGAATTCTGGCAACTTAGCAATATTGTCTTTGATGAAAGGCAAAATTTCCGGTAAAAAAATCGTTTCAGGAAAATAAGCCTTAACGATAGCTCCTTCAGCTAAGCTAGAAAACGTTTCTTTATCAACCAATTCACCATATTGATCCTCTTGATAATTCTCAAAGTCTAGCGCGTCTTCAATCGCGACTCCTGAAGCCCCCGCCTCCATCAAAATATTCGAGACAGCTTCTACCGCCTCGCTTTCCGTTGTTACTTTTACTTCATTCCATTTCATAATATTCGCCCCTTTTAATAACTTGGATAGGATAGATAGCTACTGTCACTTGGTTTAATGGATGCTTGAAAGATTGCATCGTCCCAATTCATTTCAAAAACGGCTTCGTCGCTGTCATCTGCGAGAAAATCTAATAAATCGCTTTGCCCGTCATCGATTACATCTTTCAAGTAATCCACGACTGCCGTCAGTTCATTTTTCTTCATCCCTTTTTTACCTTCATAAGGAATCACTGCCAAATAATCGTCAGCATCGTACTTCGATTTGTCCGGATCAACCAATAAAATCGCATCCTCAAATTCAATGATCTCTTCTTCAGAAGCCACACCATCCGCGTCATCAATTTCAATCTGCCCTTTATTTTCGCCATAAATCAGAAACGCGATCTCAAAGCTGTGATTGCGGGTATCCCAATCCAATGCCAATTCATAATCCGGAATTTTTTTGTTTAAATAATTATCTAAATACGTAACCATAGTCTCTTTCGCCATACTTATTTCCTCCATCCATTATTCTCTTCTATTAAAGTTTTACGTTGATTCGTTATGTAAGGATTGCCATGAACAACAAATCGTAACGGCCGCTCAGTCCAAATCCCTTTATTCGGAATACCGATACGAGGCAGCGCATCGATTGTTTTCGGTACCCGTCGTTTTTGGGGAACAAGATGCAAAGAGCTAGAAAAAATCGACTCACCATACAATTTTCGGCTAATACCTAGAGCCTCAACTAATTTTCCCGGTCCATCCGAAAGTACCGCCCCACTTCGACCATGACGATTGACGATCATCACTTCGATACCGTCCACCGGTTCAATCCCTCGGATCATTACTCCTTGCGGCACCCCTTCAGGCTGTGTGATCATATTCAAAATCAAATGGGTATGCATCGTGTATAAATAAATTGTACCCGGCTTTTCGTACATCGCCCGAACACGTGGTGTATTCCGCATTCCATAGCTATGCGCAGCCAAATCATCCGGTCCCAAATACGCTTCACAGTCAACGATATAGCCGCCCAATTTCCCTTCAGGCGTCTCATGCTCCAAGTACATCCCTAATAAATATTTCGCAATATTTTCAGTCGTTTCACGATTAAAAAAATCAATTACCTGCTCCATTTTTCTCACCTTCTCCATGATACACAATAATCCAAATACTCGCTACGCCCAACAACCCAAAACCCAGCAAACATAAGCAAAAAATGCTATAATGAGAACATACATTTGCTAATTTTACTCCTTGCTTTAGCAAATTAGCCGAATGAGAACTAGCACTAATCAAAATTGATAAAAGCTGATTTTCTTCAGCACATCGCTGAATTCACCTGTCATCGATCATACCTTATCGAAGGACTCTTTACTCCCTTTATTAAATTTCAAGGAGGTTTCTTATGCAACAACCTTTAGCTTATCGCATGCGCCCCCGCAACTTAGATGAAGTTGTCGGGCAGCAGCAATTAGTCGGCGAAGGCAAGATTATTCGCCGAATGGTGGAGGCGCGAATGCTTTCATCGATGATTTTATATGGCCCTCCCGGCACTGGGAAAACTAGCATCGCTAGCGCCATCGCCGGCTCTACCAACTACGCCTTTCGAATGTTGAACGCCGCCACTGACACAAAAAAAGACTTACAGATCGTTGCCGAAGAAGCCAAGATGAGCGGTACGGTTATTTTATTATTGGATGAAGTCCATCGGCTAGATAAAACCAAACAGGATTTTCTATTGCCTCATTTAGAAAGTGGCCGAATTATTATGATCGGCGCTACTACTGAAAATCCATACATCACCATCAATCCCGCTATTCGCAGTCGAACTCAAATTTTTGAAGTCAAGCCTTTAGACGAAGCTGATATTATTACAGCAGTCAAGTCAGCCTTGACTGATAAAGAACGCGGTCTTGGAGGATATCCGGTTAAAATAGATGAAGAAGCGTTGAGGCATTTGGCGCGGGCCACCAACGGGGATTTACGCAGCTCTTTAAACGGCTTAGAACTAGCGACTAAATCTACGCCAAAAGATGCGGAAGGAAACATTCATTTGACCCTTCCCATCATCGAAGAATGTGTGCAACGAAAAGCACTGACCCACGACAAAGACGGCGATGCTCACTACGATGTGATCTCCGCCTTTCAAAAATCGGTCCGAGGCAGCGATGTCAATGCTGCGCTACATTATTTAGGCAGACTAGTCGAAGCCGGTGATCTACCGATTATTTGTCGACGCTTGATGGTGATGGGCTATGAAGACATCGGCCTAGCCAATCCAGCCGCCGCTGCTCGCACAGTTCAAGCCGTGCAAGCCGCTGAAAAATTAGGCTTTCCCGAAGCGCGGATTCCTTTGGCCGACGCAGTGGTGGATCTTTGCCTTTCACCTAAATCAAACTCGGCTTATCTAGCCTTAGATGCGGCGATCGCTGATATCCGTCTTGGCAATGCCGGCGAAGTGCCCGATCATTTACGAGACAGTCATTATAAAGGTGCAAAAGAGTTACAACGGGGAATTGGCTACCAATATCCCCATAGCTTTGAAAATGCGTGGGTGGATCAGCAATACTTACCTGACAAAATCAAAGATGCTCATTACTACGAGCCTAAAGCGACTGGCAAATACGAACAAGCGCTTGGTCAGCAATACCAACGGATCGAAGAATGGAAAAAGAAAAAATAAAATGACCTTCAAGGTTAGAGGAATCTAACTTTGAGGGTCATTCGTTTTAGTTGTTAGAAAGAGGCTAGGAAGAAAGATCAAAACCAGAACGATGACTGACACCAGAAAGCCCGCATGATAAGCAGACAATTCGTGAGCGATCGTTGGCTGTGCGCCTTGTAATACCGCAGCCACGACTGTTGCGATCATCGCTGAACCGAAGCTTGAACCAAGATTTTCAATGATATTAATCCCTACACCGGCGTCTGGTAATTCTTCATCCGACAGCCCAGTATAGGCATCGCTTGTTAACGGCAAGTTGATGCCGCCAAAACTGGTCCCGCGAATAAACAGGATCAAGGCGATCCAGACCATGCTAGTTTGATTAGTGATAAAAACTAACGGAATCGTACCAATCAGCGAAATAATTAAACTAACGATGACAACATACTTAGCGCCAAGCTGATCGATGAGTTTACCGATCAAAGGTCGGGTCACCAGCATTCCCAAACCTTGAGGAATTAATGCGATTGCTGCCGCCATCGCGGAAAAATGCCGGAAGTTTTGAAAGAACAAGGGTAAAATCAGCATAGGACCCATAATAGCAATATTGGCAAAGAATAAACCGATGCTAGATGCCCTAAAGCTTCGATGAGAAAAAATAGTCAGCGGTAAAACCGTTTGATGTCCTCTATAGTGATCATAGAAAATATAAGTAACAAGCAATAATAGACCGACACCTGTCCAAATTAAGGATTCGCTATTATTGAAGGTCGCATAATCCGCGGCCTTGGTAATGCCATAAATCAACGCGGCACTCATAACCGACAAATCAAGAATGCCAAAAATATCCAGCTTGCTTTCGCGATTAAAAGGCGTAAAGCTTGGCAAGGTACGCAGCATTAAGGGTGCCGCGATTAAAACAATGAAGACATTTATGAAAAAGATCCAACGCCACGAAGCCGCCTGTACGATAAAGCCGCCGAGAACTGGACCAAGAATCGGACCAAAAATCATCGGGGTGCTGACGATCGCCATGACCCGTCCGATATTTTCTGGACCGGCTGTTTTGACTAACAACGTTGACATCAAAGGTGTGATAATTCCTGCACTAAAACCTTGCAGCAGACGAAAAGCAATAAAGCTAGTAACATTCCAGCTAATGCCGGCAAGAATCGAAGTGAAGCCGAAAAGAATCACCGCGGCAATAAAAATTTTCTTACCGTCAAAATGATTCATCAACCAACCGGCAATCGGAACAGCGATGGCTAAAGCCAAAACGTAGCCGGTGATTGCCCATTGAATAATAGTAAGGGTTGTATGAAAATTTTTGGTTAATTGATCGATGGCGATATTCACCATCGTTGAGTCTAACATAGGAGCAATCGCACCCAAGGCAATCGCCCAGGCCGCCGATAACACTTCTTTCGGTAATTTTGATTGATTCATAGAAGATTCCTTTCAAGAACAAGTAGTTGATCATCAGTAAATTTTTCTAGCTGCAGCATGAAAATAAACCGAGTTTTTGTTTCTCAGGAAACAATACTACTTATTTGTTTCCGTGTCAACAAAAATAAACAGCCTCAAAAAATTGAGACTGCCCAGCTACTTAATTGATCGTAAGACCTTGCTTCTTTATTTCCGCTTCTAAATGTTGATTGTATCGCTCTAAAAAAGTTAAAAAAGCATCGTACTGCTCCTCAGTAACAGGTGCGAAGACTTCTTTATCTCGTTCTTCGAATTCTTTGTGAAGCTGCTCATGAATGTTAAAAACATTTTCGCCTTCTTCAGTCAGCTTAAAATAAATTTCTTTTTTATTATCTGCCTTTTGGTAGCTTTCGATGTATTTTTTTTTCAACATTTTTTTAGTCAACTTACTGATAGCACCACGGGTCATATACATCGACTCCGCCATCTTCGTGACATTCGGATCTTGATGCTTACCGATAAATTCAATGCAGTGAACCTCGGATGCTGTATAACCAGCTAAAGCCGTCTCCATCTTGACTTTATCCAGCCACGCCCGTTTGTTAAATACTTCGCTGAAGCCTTCAAGGACTTCTTCCCTTTTGTTCATGAATCTTCCTCCTAGTGAGTGCACTCTCATTCTAGGATAATTATGTTTCTTTTTCAACAAAGTTCATCCAACCTTCGTTGTCAAGCGCCAGCGAAAGGTCAGAAGATGTTTTCCTAGTTTTTGCCTGCCTTGTGGAACCGTTAAAAAGATGCCCTTTTTTTGATTCCAATCGTCGAAGTCTGTTCTTAAAGACCCCGTTTGGTTAAAAACCGAAATTTCCTCATTCAATGGATAACTTGTTTCCGACTCCTGAAAAAATAATTCTCCTATTTCACTAGCGTCGGCTTGCAGCGTTAATTGCCACGGCCGTTGGTTTTGGCGCGTATCTTCTATGATTAACTCACCCTTTATTTTTGGATAAAAACGTGTTATGTGACCGATTGACTGCTGACCAAAATTTATTTCTGATGGAACTGATACTAGTTTTAGTGTTCCCGACATCGGCATATAGGTCGCTGATACTTGATAATAATAGCTCTCGGTCGGTTGCCAACTAGACTCACTGATTTGCTTCATTGTCCCGTCACTACCGTGAATTTCTGCCTGTTGGAAAGAAGAATCGTCCTTTCCCATAAAGTGCACTGTCGGCTGAAGTTTTGTTTCTCCTGGAATAATCAACTCATCACTATGCTCATCACCAGTTCCCCATATTTTTAACGGTAGGGGCTGATTGTTGGGCTGCAAGGGCAAGTCATGAATAATTTTCCCTTGTTGATCAACTGCTTGATAGTTAATAATGGTGGCCGCCACCGCCAGCCCCAGTTCCCCATTAGTATCGCCAGTGTACACATGCCCAGCAGCATCGAAACCGATAAAGTTCAGCGGTGTTAACAGACTCTCGGTTCCAGCGAACTGCATGATGGCAAACCCTTTTTGCTGGTCAAAATAGGTGCCGTTGATTTTTTGTGGCAATTTTTCGTTTAAAGGACGCCAAGTCAGCTTTGTTGTAGGAGCGAATTTCCGTAAATGTATCGCTGAAGCTTCAGCAGGAGAATGAAGTTCAGCGGTTTTTTCGGCCACTAGACTGCCAGTTTTTAATTCATTTACCGCTAAACAAGCCCCTTCGGACAAAGTTAACTCCCCAAACTGATGGTAATGAGTCGCAAAATTTTCATTTGTAGCCCCATAAGCATTTTTCATTGTTTGCAGCGAGATTCGGCTATTTTCTAAAACAGTCGCTTGGGTGAAATTATATATTTCTTCAACGGCTAATTCTTTTTGCGACGCACTTAACTGTAGCAAAATTTCAGCAGTACTGTTGGCAATCAAACGATTCGAAAAGGTCGGATCGCCGCTGCCAATCATTTTTTTGATGGATCCTGCCGCCTCAACATCTAATATAACTTCGTGGAGCAGGCGACCAGCATAACTATTTTGGAGCATCCCTTGAATCAAAGAAAAATGGCCGTTTGGTGCGTTCACTATTAACTCTAGCTGCGGACTGATTAGCTCTTTCGCGGCTGTTCCCCCATCCCCCAATAGTTCAATTTCCGAGAAAGCATTGTTCGTGTCGATTTCTAATGATACCTGCTTGTTCACCCCACCAATACTATTTTTTTGTGTTGCTTTTTTAGGACGGGCTGCGCTGATACAGATACCAGTATCCAACTCAACGGCGTCTTTTATTACTAGAGAAATATTCCCGCTAATCCTGCCTTCGTTAGCCACCCCACCGATAATTTGAGTGTCCGCTTTCCCTTTTTTGATACGACCGCCAGTAATGATCGTGGTAGCATTTCCATCAATCAAATGATTAGAATTCGCACCAAATGTAGCAGCGATTAGCCCCTCAAACTCGCCACCAGAAATTTCTGTTCGCAAGTTCCCAATTAAGCGGCGATCTAATCTCCCGCCAGCAACCGCATATGTTTCTACCTTACCACCGGATATTTTTAACGAGCTGTCCCCATAAATTCGGTAACTCGTTTGACCAGCACCACAAATTTGGCTGACTTGCCCACCAGCTAAGTTCGCCTCACTAGTACCGTCTAAGATTCCACTAAAACTTCCGCCGTAGGCAAAATTCACTAAGGCTTGTTTCATGACTAATTGAGTCGTGCCCTTAACATAGAGGGTATTTTCCCAGTTATTTTTATTATCACCACCCCCAGCTGCCACGTTAAAGCCATAGTTTGAACCGGCACTTAGACTATCCGGCAAAAAATTTGGATTGATCCCTAGTTCTTGTGCCCGCTGACCCCAACGTTTGCTGTAAACCAATCCGCTTTCTCCTAAGATCAATTGAACCTTTCCATTAACCAAACCGGCAAAGCCCGCTCCGCAAATATTTTTATCCCTGCCAGCCCCGTCACTCACACAACCGCCAAATAATCGCGTTGTCACATCCCCAGCCACATAAAAAGCCGTCTTTTCTCTCGCCGTCGCAAAACGCTCAGCAGCGGTTAATTGATCATACGCCGCTTCTTCTACAGTAACGTTTAACGGATCGGCCAGCTCCACACTTGGCGGAAAATTCACGGCGTTGGTCAAACTGGCTTTTTCAATATCCATCCCACCGGCACCATCGATCCGCATGAACGATCCGCGATCAAATGAACCAGCTAAAATTTGATTGTCGATAGCGCCTGTAATTACACCACTAAACTGATTGCCGCCAACAAAATTCCGTTCGCCTGAAAGAAATTGACTTGTGTCGATCTGTGTCGTGATTGCTTGCGAAACTCCTTTAATTTCCCCAGTTTGTGAACCGCCAATTAAATTGCCTTTTGTCGAAAAATTACCAATCCCATTAAGTCGATTCTGAATCGGTCCAGTCTTGCCAAAAGCGACTCCCCCATAATAATTTCCCAGCACAAAATCCGTTGAAGCGCCGTTGATATGATTGCTGATTGTTCCATTGACTGTCACTGGCTCAGCCACAGTTCCGATACCGCCACCATAATAATCAACTAATACTCCGTTTAACCCCTTTATTTCAGTCGTTACATCCCCAGAGATCATTCCGCTTAATGATCCACCGCATAATCGTGTGAGCTGGCCTGTCAGGTTCATAATTTTTGTTTCAACCGTTCCAGTTAAAATTCCCGACTCGTTTCCTCCACAAATTTGCCATTCCCCTCCAATAACCTGATTAAAAATCATTCTCGGATTGCCGACTAAGTCGTGATTGCTACCTCCAAATAGTTTCGTCTTTCCGAAATGTTGAATAGACTCGAAGATTAATGAGTGACCATTGCCATAAATTTTTGGTGCCTGCAACATCAATTGGTTCAATTCAAGGTCTTGACCAAAAAAACAACTTTCCGGCAAGCTTAAAATCACAGCTTGATCTATTCCTTTAAACGTTAACGAATTCGGAACACTGGCAAAATTAATCGTCTCTAATACAGGATTTTCTTGAATTTCTGGCGTACCAACGGCTGTACCGGTTAAATCTAAAGAACGCTCTAACTGGATGGTATAACTTTGCTTTGGATCTGTTTGATATATCGCCCAAAGCAATTCTTGCAAACCTGCCGAACTAGCAGGAAATTTACTTTGGGATCCGATTGATGGCGTTAGCTGTAGTTCAGCGGCTTCTGCCTTTTCGGGAAGGACTAAAAATAAGAAAATAAGAATTGCAATTAAAAAATAGTCGATTTTTTTTGACATATTATCCTCCTTTTTTATACAATATACGTATAGAAGACGTAAACATTTTGGGCTAACGAATGTTTTATATCAAAGTCCCATTCATTGCGTCTCGGTTATGACTATGCTATGATTGAGATGGAAATTCTGTGATGTGCGCGTTGCCTACTTCAGTGTTGACCGAACATTTTTATTGATATCTTGGGATCCGTCTTGTGTCAAAGTTGGTAACATGCCTTTTCATTTGGTAGTTCGATACTTAGACCATGGAACCCACCTGCTGTATCTTGCGGGATCAATACTATCGGGTGAATAACGGCATCGACGGAATTTTCCATTTTTTATGGAATGAAAGCAATTTGCGTACTGCAAATTGCTTTTTGTTATATTGGGGGAAGAAAATGATTCGGATATTATTATTTTTACTTGCACTTATTTTATTGCTTTGCAGCTATTACTTAATCAAAAGACCTCAAGGCTTTCTCCTTTTGTTTAGTAAAGAGGAACAAACAGAATCTCTTGGATTTTTGCGTCGCTTCGGGTCGATCTATGCAGTCCTCGGTGTGATGGCGATCATTATCGGCATTATGAACAATCGGTCGTATTCCATGATGTATTTAATTTTACTTTTAGTTGTAGCAGCGGTTTTCGCACTCTTGATGGGAGCAAAAACAAAAAAAGACTAACAGTACCATTTTTTCAGTATTTGTTTTAAAATAAGAGGTGAAAAGGAGTTGAGAACGATGGAACAACAATATAGTAAAATCATGGTTGCAGTCGATGGTTCGAACGAAGCAGAATTAGCTTTTAGAAAAGCGGTAAACGTCGCGAAACGGAATCAAGCAGAATTATTACTAGCACACGTGATTGATACACGGGCATTTCAAACCGTTTCCTCTTTCGATAATGTTTTAGCTGAACAAGCAACGGATATGGCGAAACAAACATTAGATGACTATGAAGCAGAGGCTAAAAAAAACGGCGTTGAACACATTAGCAAAGTCATTGAATATGGTGCTCCGAAGGTTATGATCGCCAATCAAATTCCTGAAAGCAATCAAATTGATCTCATCATGTTAGGTGCCACCGGTTTAAATGCTGTGGAACGTTTATTTATCGGATCAGTCTCCGAATACGTCATTCGCAACGCTGGCTGTGATGTATTAATCGTAAGAACCGACTTAGACAACAACATTCCTGAAAAAGAGGAATAATATTCCAACTTGCACAAGTAAAAAAAACGCCCCCTCCACTCGAGAAACAACTTTCGAGTGGAGGGGGCGTTTTAAATTTAAATCGCTTCTACTAACTAATTTATTTCTTATGATAGTTTCGACCCAATCACGATCCCAATAAAACTCAACAGCAAGCCTAGACCATATGAGCCAATCAAATAGCGATAACACATCGACCGGTCATTTTTCCAAAGGATGAATAGCTCAAAATTAAAGGTGGAAAAAGTGGTATAGCCCCCCATCACTCCTGTCCCTAAAAAAAGATACATGGACTCGGACAAGTGCAAGCCAAAAAAAATCCCTAATAATAAACTACCCGTCAAATTAATAAAGAAGGTCGATCTTGGCAACCGTTTCGTTTGAGATTCAAAATAATTGTTTAAAGTGAAACGCAGCATCGCGCCTATTGCCGCTCCGCTACCGACTAACACAGTCTCAATCATCACTGCGCCGCCCTTCTATGATAGATTGATTCACCTAAAAAGGTCATCGCCAAGCCTCCGACAAAAGACAGAACTAGGTAAAGAAAGGCCAAGCCAATTTGATCTGCTTGGACCAATTTCATCGTATCTAAAGCAAAAGAAGAAAACGTCGTCAGCGCCCCACAAAAGCCCACGCCAACGCCTAAGACCAATCGTCCCGAAATATCGATATCATTCATAATATGTTTAACCACCCAGCTAAAAATAAAGCAGCCAATTAAATTTACTGCAAGCGTTCCAATCGGAAAGCCCCCAACCGCTGGCAAAAAAACACCTAGCCAGTAACGGGCAGAACCGCCGATAAACGCACATAGGGCAATGACTAAATAGTCTAGCATTCAATTCATCTCCATCAATTCATTCTTTAACACTATAAAACGATTAAAATAAAGATGCAAATGATGCTACCTTTTCATCTTCTTTTTTCAAAAAGTGCTAAACTAAGATTATCAATGAAAAAGTGAGGGCGACATATGCAAGGAATAATTTTCGACTTTAACGGAACAATGTTTTTAGATTCCGATCTTCACGAGGAAGCTTGGATCCATATAATCAAAAAATATTCAAAAAATGAATTAAGTGCAACCGACATTATTCACTCGATTCATGGCAAAACCAATGATATTATTTTACGCCACTTTATTTCTGCCGACTTAACAGATGTGCAGGTAGAGAAATTATCCGATGAGAAAGAAGCTTATTATCGCGAGCGCGTTCTGGCCCATCCTGAGAGAATCCACTTTACAAAAGGATTAGACTCCGCGTTGGATGCGTTAAAATCTCACCAAATCCCTATGACGATCGCCTCTGCCTCACCTAAGGTTAATATGGATTTTTATTGGGAAACTTTTGCTTTAGCCAAATGGTTTGATCCTGAAAAAATCGTTTATCATAATGGGACGTTTCCCGGTAAACCTGCGCCGGATATCTTTTTGATCGCGGCTGAAAAAATTGAACTAGCACCTGCGAATTGTTTAGTCATCGAAGACTCTTACTCTGGATTACAAGCCGCACAGCGGGCGCAAATTGGAACGATCGTCGCCATCGATCCTTTTGGTAAAAATCGTGGAATTTTTGAAGCAGAAGGGTTAGCAAAAGATGGGGTGATCGAAGACTTTACCAACTTTATCTCGATGTATATAAAATAAAAATGGCCCCCACTTTCCGTTAGAAAGGTGGGGAACCGTTTTTTTCTTTTAAATAATCGTGGCACCTAACGTATTTTTAAAATGCGTCAATGCCCACGCATGTCCGGTCGGATCAAAGCTGGCTACTGCTCGCTCCGGGATCACTAATTGATAGCCCAGGTTGTAAGCATCCACTGCCGTATGAAGAACACAAATATCGGTACAGACACCCGTCAAACAAAGCTCCGTAATCCCCCGCTCCCGCAAACGAATATCCAAGTCTGTTCCGCTAAAAGCGGAGTAATGCCGCTTGTCCAGCCAATAGATCGTCTCCGCTGATTGATTCGCTTGATAAAAATCTGCCAAGGAGCCATATAACTTGCGGCCGCTTGTTCCGATCACATTGTGGGGCGGAAACAATTTATTTTCCGGATGGTAGTGATCATTAGGGTCGTGGCCATCAATTGCAAAGACGACGAACTCACCTTGTTCAACATAGTTTTTCGTTAGGTCAACCAAATTTGTTTCGATAGCTTGACCGGCTTTCCCAGTCGTTAATTTCCCATCTGTCGCTACAAAGTCATTCGTATAATCAATTGAAAGTAATGCTCGCATGGATTATTCCCCCTAGTCAACTTTTTACTGATTGAATCTGTGCTGCCGTTCATTAAACTAAATGGTTAACAAATTCTGTAACCAACTGTGCTGATAATGTCCCCGTCCGATTGACAAACTCTTCATGCGTCTCCGTTGCTTCGCCATCCGCTGTATCACTAATTGCTCGTACGATTAAAAAAGGAATACCAAATTGTGCAGCGGTATGTCCGATAGCTGCCCCTTCCATCTCCACTGCCAAGGCATCCGGAAAGGCCGCTTTGATTTCATAAATTTTTGAACCACTGCTGACAAAGCTATCGCCAGAAACAACTAAGCCTACTTGGGCCTCTTGATTCATTTTTTTGCTAGCTTCCAGCATTTCACTCTTCAGATAGGTGGAGCTTTCAAAATAAAGAGGCATGCCTGGAACTTGTCCAATATGATAACCAAACGTTGTCGCATCAACATCAAAGTAAGCGACTTTATCCGCAATCACGAGATCTCCTACCGCCAAGCCGCTTCCGATTCCGCCAGCTGTTCCGGTATTGATGACCATGTTAACTTTATATTGTTGAATCAATACAGACGTAGTAATCGAAGCTAAAACTTTCCCGATCCCTGACTGTACCACAATTACTTCATGATTTCCTAGACTACCCGAAATAAATAAAGCTCCTGATTGTTCCCATGATACAGGATGACCTAAACTTTCTCGTAATGCTCTGACCTCCGGCTCCATCGCGCCGATAATTCCAATTTTCATCGTTCTTTTCCTCCCATTAATTAAATAAAGAATACCGCCAACATCACAACGATCAATAGTAACAATACAAAAATGATTGCTTTATTCAAAAAACTACCACGTTCTTTTTGTTTGGCCCGCTCGCTGCTGCGACTCTTGGTGACGGGTTTATTCTTTTTTAGCTCTTTACGATACACACTGCTGATTTCTTTTTGCTTTTTTTCATACGCTCGTTCAGCGCTTTGCCGTTGTTCTTCGGCTAAACGCTCTTGCGCTTCTTTGCGCTTTCTCATTTCGCTACGCGTCACCAGGGGTGATTTACTCATGCGCATCCTCTCCTCCCAAGCGAGATTGAAACGAACCTCTTCTTTTTAAATTTCATTCTGATGGATCAATAGTTCCCAATAATTGACCGCAAAAATAGTCTTCGCGTCGCAAATAGTACCATCAATAATCGCTTGCTTCGCTTCTTCCAAAGTCAATTCGTATAATTCTAAGACTTCATCCTCATCTTGTGGTAACGGATTTTCAACTTTAACCAATTCTGTGGCACTATAAATATATAATTTCTCATTCGAAAAACCCGGAGATAAATACATTTCATTAACATAATTCAGTTTTTCTGTTGTAAAGCCCGTTTCCTCTTCCAATTCCCGTAAAGCGGTTTTTTCGGGATGCTGTCCTTCGCCAGGATCAATTTTTCCAGCTGGAATTTCTAAAACTACTTTTTCTAAAGGTTTACGGAACTGCTTAACCATAATTAGTTTGTTTTCTTTCGTAATAGGAATGATACCGACACCGCCATGATGAAAAACTAGCTCACGCTTGGCTGTTCCACCCATTGGCAAGGCTACCTCATCCAAATACACTTCGATGATCTTTCCCTTAAACAATTCTTTACGATTGATCGTCTTTTCTTCGAAATCTTTATACTCTAACATAACAACAGCCTTTCCTCTTTTTTCATACTAAGGAATTAATTTTTCGTGGAAAAATTAGTTCTATATCAAGCCGCAGACCGTCCTAGCGCTCTTCTAACAGAAGGAGCAAAACGAGTCGGCAAGCTTTTCTCAACGGTTCTGCCTTATTGTATCACAGAAATTTCTTACGTTTTTTCTAAATATGAAAAATCCATCTTTAGTCCCATACTAATTCTATAGAAATTCATGCTATGATGAGCCTGTAAAGAAATCAAGTATTTTGAATAAATAAGTGTGAAGGGTTTTTACAGACTAGGAGGATTATTATGCGAAGAAAACTGTTCCCGATAATCATCGCAGCAATCGGTGTTCTCTGCCTTTTTGAAGGGGATTTCGGCAACTTTATCATCTTTTTAATGCTGGCTGTTGGTGGATGGTTAATTTATAGCGGCTTTAAAGGAAGAACGGGTTCTCGTAAAAAAGAAGACGTGCCATTTTTAACGAAGGAAAAAGAAGCGTATTACAAACAAAACGGCATGAGTGAAAGTGAGATCGAATTGTTCCGTGAAACGATGAATCTTTCAAAACAACAAGTTTTACGTTTGCAACAGAATGTTCAAAAAAGCGCGAAGCTAAAAGCCATTGATTTACGCCATGATACGTTGAAAGCAGCGAAGGCGTTATTCAAAGAATTGGTAAAAGAGCCGACTCGATTACCAGAGGCTAGTCAATTTCTTTATACCCATTTACCGAACATTGTTGATTTGACCGACCATTATGTCGAGATCAACAGTCACGAAGTAAAGTCAAAAGAAGTTTATGGTAAACTAGAAGAAAGTGCACAGATTATTGATCAAATGGCTGATTTAATTGTGAAGGATTATCAACAATTTGTATCAGGGGATTTAGAAGATATGGACGTTGAACTCTCTATCGCGAAAAAAAATCTTGACCATGATCCCGATTTGTCGACAAAATAACTTAAAATTAGCTAAACAAAAAAATCTAGCTTAAGCTAGATTTTTTTCGAACAGGAGGAACCAGAGTGGAACCAGAAAATAAAACACAGACGCAACCAGTTGACAGTACGTTAGACGATTTATTAAGCAATCCTTTTGGCACCGACGCCTTAACCCCGGTTCAGCAGCAAGAAATTTCTCATTTGCAGTCGCAGGAACAAGCCGACCGCTTAGTGGATAAATTACCGGAAGAACGCCAAGCCCAAGCGCGGGAATTAGCAAAAAAAATCGATGTCAATGATTCGCAAGCAGTCATCAGCTACGGCTCGACCGCTCAAACAAAATTAAGTGAATTCTCGCAATCGATGCTGAATTCCGTATCCTCACAAGACATTGGCCCTATCGGTGATTCATTGAACCAATTAATGTACCGTCTAAACGAAGCCAATCCGGATGAATTACGTGTGGGCGAAGGCAATATTTTCCAAAAAATGTTTGGTAAGGTCAAGCAATCGATTTATGAGATTACTACTAAGTATCAAAAGATCGGTGCTCAAATCGACAAAATTGCCATGAAACTAAATGTCGAAAAAGACGGGTTACTAAAAGACAACCAAATGTTAGAAACACTTTACAATAAGAATAAAGATTATTTTGATGCCTTGAACATCTATATTGCCGCAGCCGAATTGAAGATCGAAGAAATGAAGCTGACCACGATCCCCGAAGCGACCAAAAAAGCGCAGGCCTCAGGAGATCAAATGGACGTCCAAATCGTGAACGATTATTCACAATTTTTAGATCGCTTAGACAAACGGACTTACGATCTAAAATTGGCTCGTCAAATTACGATTCAACAAGCGCCCCAAATTCGTTTAATTCAAAATACGAATCAGGCGTTAGCGGAAAAAATTCAAGCTTCTATCAATACAGCAATTCCTTTATGGAAAAACCAAGTAGCCATTGCCTTGACCTTGCTCCGTCAAAAAGATGCCGTCACAGCACAGCGTCAAGTATCGGAAACAACGAATGACCTATTGAAGAAAAATTCTGAGATGCTGAAGATTTCAACCATCGAGACTGCCAAAGAAAACGAGCGCGGAATCGTCGATCTGGATACTTTACAACAGACGCAAAACGATCTGGTGGAAACATTAGAAGAAACCTTACGCATCCAAAAAGAAGGGCGCGAACGTCGACAAGCCGCAGAGATCGAGATTGGTCATATGGAAAACGATTTGAAACAAAAACTAATGGACTTAAACTCTGGACACTAGTCCAGAAAGTTACTAGTAAAAAATCAGCCTACCGATATTCGGTAGGCTGATTTTTTAGCTTATAATTACTACGCGTTTCTAGGCTTTCATATATCCTAACACGACGCCGCCAAGAATAATCAGCAGACAGCCGATAATCACATAATACATTTCTTTTTTCGTCTTGTGTTCCCCCAACAGGAAGATCCCACCTAATGTTGAGATAATGATCCCCATTTGTGACAATGAAAACCCGATGGCTAAACCGATATTTTGGACACTTAACAACATACAAACATTCCCGATGCCCCATAATAATCCAGAAGCCATATTGCGCCAGACATAGCGATCGACTTTGGCTTTTTTGAAAGCAAAGAAGCTGGCACCAACTAACATGCCGACACTTTGCGGCAGAATGATCGCCAATGGATTAAGCCCTGCCCATGTGATAATGATTGTATAGACACCATAACCCAGGGTTGAGAAAATCAGCGCACGAAACCCTTTGCCGAAGTTCAACATGCCATTATCCGTCTCTACGCCACTTTCGTCATCTTTACGAGCCGTTAAATAAGCCCCTAACACTAAGAAAGCTAATGCAATAAATCCTAAGACAAAATCTTTGGTCTTCGTCCACTCATGAAAGAATACAGCACCGGCGACGGTATTCAAAATTAATTGAAACCCGGTTGAAATGGGCAAGCCCACCGAAACTCCCATGAATTTCATCCCGTGAAACTGACCGTTTTGACCAACAGACCAAAAAAGTCCTGACAAAAAACCGATTAACAAAATCCAACCACTCATTGCCGGCTGAACAATAAAAAAGGTCACTAATGCAAAGACAAAAGCGCCCATCGTCATTCCTAAGGTTTGCTGATTGGCGTCACCGCCTAATTTTCCGCTGACCAAAGCAATGCTTCCCCACGCCACCATCGGCACTAGGGCAATTAAAATACTCATAACCTTACTCCCTTCAATTCACAACTGGAACAGTTTAGCGAAAAAAAGGAAATTTGGCAATCAAAAACAAAAAAATTAACGTTCTTCATGAAAATAATCTAATCGAGGGAAAAATAGCGTCATTTTAGTCCCTTCATTCATCGTCGATTCGGCGGTCAATCCTACGCCTAACTTTTCTGCCAATCGCTTAGCTAAATACAAGCCAAGTCCTGTGGAGTGCTGCTGGGCCTTACGACCATTCTCGCCAGTAAAACCTTTATCAAAAATTCGACCTAAGTCTTCTGGCGGGATACCCATCCCGTTGTCTTGCAGACTCAAGGCGACACCTCCTCTTTTGACTGCAACCGCAATACTGATCTCGCCATGATCCGGAGTATACTTAATAGCGTTACTTAATAACTGGCGAAAAATAAACTCGATCCATTTCGCGTCGGTTAAGACTTTTGCGTCCTCTTCAGACAAGGTTAATTGTAGATTTTTTTGGATAAAATAATTCGCCTGACTACGAATGATGGGTTGGATAATTTTTTTTAAGGAATACTCTTGAATCAAGTAATCGTTAACGAATGCATCTGAACGAGAGTAATACAAGATCTGCTCCACGTATTCATCGATTTGCTGAATCTCATTTTGCAGCAGGACGAATTTATCATCGGGAATGTCAAACTCGATCGAATTTAAAATCAAATCCACCGCCGCCAGCGGCACCTTGATCTCATGAATCCAAGAATCCATATAATCCTTCTGATCCTTCTGACTATCCAATAATTGCTCCATCGTCAGATGATGTTCCCGTACTTGCCGATTCACGTATTCTTGCAGCAGCTGTTCTTCATTGGTCGTTGCCGCTGCTACAAAATGCTGCAAATGGGATTCCTCTTGCTCATCAAAGGCTTTGAACCATTTTTTTCGTCGCTGATAGTCGATCGTGAAAAAAAGAAACAGTAAAAACAATTGTAAAATCAATAAGTAGCTAAGATTTCCCCAAAAGCCCTGCAGCCCAGGGGTCAGCCAAATCATAAAGACCAGCAATAAACTTAGAAGGGCCCAGCCGACAAAAACCAGCAGGCGGTCCTTTAAATACTTTAAAAATGTCATAGCTACTCCTTTTACGGGACAATGTAGCCTTGTCCGACTTTTGTTTGGATGTAATCCTCAATGCCTGCTTGTTCGATTTTACGACGCAAGCGATTGATGTTGACCGTTAAGGTATTGTCATCAACGAAACGCTCATCATCCCACAACGCTCGTAGCAATTTATCGCGGCTCAAAATCTTTCCGTGCTGCTTCATTAAGATAAACAGCAGACGGTATTCATTTTTACTTAGATCCACTACTTCACCATTGATCGTCATGCTACTGTTATCAATGTTCAAGCTGATCCCATTGTGTTCTAATTCCTCGCCGCTTTCTGCGTAATTGTAAGAACGACGTAACAACGCATTAATCTTCGCCACTAAAATATCAACTTGGAAGGGTTTTGTGATGTAATCATCCGCTCCCATATTCATCGCCATGATCTGATCCATGTTCGTATTCCTAGAAGAAATAAAAATAATCGGAACTTTCGAAACTTCACGAATTTTTTGACACCAATAATACCCATCATAGACTGGCAAATTAATATCTAACAAAACCAGTTGTGGCGCTGCTTGTTCGAACTCCTCAAAGACTTGATTGAAGTCCGTCACTTGAAAAACATCGAACTTCCACTTCGTTAATTCTTCACCAATTAATTGACGGATCACCGCTTCGTCTTCCACGATCATGATCTTTGCCATGCTTCCACTTCCTTCTATCGATCTGCTCTCAAGTTCAATCAATGACTGCTTAAAAGCTTTGTTCCATCATATCAAAGAAAAGTAAAAAAATGAAAGCCGACCCTTCTTCTTTTAATTTTTAGTAAAATCAATAAAGCCAAGATTGTCGTCGATCAAGCCGCCTTCTCCAGATAAACTAAAGGTGCTGAGACGAGAATTGAACTTGATCGTCATCTCTTCCTGCAAATCTTCTTTTGAATACCCTTTGATCCAAAAATTACCGACATTTGAAGGAATCTTTTCATCATAATCCGGTTTTTCCATCTCTTGTGAAATAATGTTAATCGAAAATTGTGTCTGCATATGGATCATGGCATGCTGAGAATAAGCCCCCACACCATCTTCAAAGGTTAATAGTAATAATTTGTCCTTGTCTAAATGGCTCAATACTTTTTCCTTCGCTGCTTCATCAAGTGTAATGTTCATTCTTCTCGCTCCTTTTTAATAAAAAAATCGTTCCTTCATCTAATGCTTATCATCAGACTAAGAAACGATTTTTGCAAGCAATTTTACTTGTTTATTTGTTGGTCCAGCGTTGTGATATCGATGTTGCTTTCTTGTGCTAACAACTCACGGAAAATTGGTAATTGTCGCTTTATCTGACCGGCTTGGTCATTCTCTACTTGCATCACCAAGAGTGGCTCATGCAGGCTTAAACGTAACAGCATCCAGCCCTTGCCATAAGGATCGTTGATCGAGAAACGAACCCCTTCTTGATTTTCTGGATTTTCCGTGAAGCCGGCGTGCTTTGGTAATTCTTCCCGGAAGCGTTGAATCATTTGCTGTCCGATTGCTTTATACTCTTCTCCACTGATTGGATAACGAATTTCTAAGGTCTCAGCGGGCTGCTCCAACTCCGCCATTAGATCCGTCAACGCCCGCTGTTCCTTTTGCAGCTTCGGTAAGAGCATCAACACTTTGGCAATCACATAGGCACCATCATCTAAGAAGTAATTTTCTTTAAACGCAGCGTGAGAGCTGGTTTCAATCGCTAGCTGGCAATCTGTCCCAGCTTCATTCAATTCAATCGCTTTATTGATCACGTTACGATAACCGGAAATATAGCGGTATTGCTGTCCGCCCTTTTCTTCGATAAAAGCTTTTAAATGATCCGAAGTTGGCGAGTTCGTCACGATTGTGCTGCCAGGATGCTCCTGTAAAACGATTGCCGCTAAAACTGCAATCAAATTATTACGATTGATCATTTGCCCGTCTTTCGAAACGATCGCTGACCGATCGACGTCGGTATCAAAAATTACACCGAGATCCGCTTGATTGTCTAACACGGCCTGCTTGATACTGGCCATTGCTTCTTTATTATCTGGATTGGGAATGTGATTTGGAAAATGTCCATCCGGTTCTAAAAATTGTGAACCGGTTGTATCTGCACCTAAGACCGCGAGTACTTTATCGGCGAAATAGCCGCCGGCCCCATTACCGGCATCGACAACAATGTTCATACCTTCCAAAGGCCGAACACTGCCGCTGCCTTGCTGAATTTTTTCTACAAGATCTGCGGCATAACGAGACAATAAATCCGCGGACTTGACGTTGCCCGCTGCTTTTTCTGCCGCTTCGGTATGAGTTAGAATGAAGGCGATATCACTTTTTTCCGCACCGCCAGCTTGACTGAAGATTTTGATACCATTGAAATAAAAGGGTAAGTGGCTAGCCGTCAACATAATGCCCGCATCACAAGCGAATTCCTCAAACTGCGTCGCCATAAATAAAGCCGGTGTCGTCGCTAAGCCAAAATCCAAAACTTCACAGCCCGCCGCTGTAAAAACGCCGATCATAGCCGTTTTTAATTCTGGTCCCGTCAAGCGGCTGTCGTGACCGATTCCGATTTTAAATGGACGTTCGGTCCCTTTGTCCGTTAACCAATTCAAAATTCCTTGGGCAATCAAACGAGCCTGATCCGTCCCCAAATTTTTGATTTTATCCTCTGTTGTGATAGCGATTCCACGAATATCTGAGCCATTTTGCAATTTCGTTAATTCCATTACTGCGTCGCCTTCTTTCAATCAAATTTTCTTTCTATCGGTCTTTTAGTTCATTATACCAAAAATCCCGAAAAAGAAAGCCTTTTCCGGGATTTTTTAACATTTCATGTATTCAATTCGTTTAAAACACACGTGAAGAGGGATTTTTTTTCGCCCTGCGTTTTTCTTGCCAACGAATTCGCCAAGCCACTAGCTTGTCCATCACGAAGGTCAATCCTTTAAACAACCAGTAAATCCCAAAGGTCAAAGGAATTACAAAAAACAAATTACGGTTCCAAAGTTTATCGAAGTCAAAAAATTCTCTAAAGAATAAATAGCAGCTGAGATAGGCTGTACTTAAAACGGCGATCAACGCAATTTTTTTCTTATCTAGTGGGAATGAGACTTTATATAAGACTAAAAGACCCACACAGCCGGTTAAAAAGACCGACATCGTTGAAGTGGCTTGATAATCTAAATGAAATAAAAGCGCCGCTAATTGGATAATCATCACTGCACTTACCACGGTCAAAGCTCCCGGTAAGGAAACGCGGAAAATATTATTTAAGAAATCCCCTTTGATTCGTTCATAGCTTGGTTTCAAGGCCAGGAAGAAAGATGGAATGCCGACCGTCAATGCATTGATTGGAGTTAATTGGACCGGCTCGAAGGGATATGGATTGGTTAGAATCATAAAGATCACCGCCAAGATTAATGAATAAATCGTTTTGACTAAATACATCGAAGCCACTCGTTCAATGTTATTAATCACTCGCCGACCTTCATTTAGCACCGTTTGCATCCGAGCAAAGTCTGAATCCAGCAAAATAACATCTGCCGCCGCACGAGCCGCACTACTACCATTGGCCATTGCCACGCCGATGTCCGCTTCTCGTAATGCCAAAACGTCATTTACCCCATCACCGGTCATACAGACGGTATGATTTTTTTTCAAGGCTTGAATCAAGGACTGCTTTTGCTTCGGCGTCACGCGACCAAATACTGTCGTGTGATTAACCAGTGTTGGATAATCGATTGGTTCATCTAGACTGGACATATCCACAAAGGCTTCTGCATTTTGAATCCCAGCCTTTTGGGCGATTTTTGAAACAGTCAAAGGATGATCCCCAGAAATCACTTTTAATTGAACGTCTTGTTGAACAAAGTAGCCAAAGGTTGCCCGCGCATTTTCTCTTAAATTATCTGAAATGATCAGTGTCGCCAACAAACGTGGTTCTTCGATCATTTCTTCTTCCAGCAGTCCAGGATACTCGACTAACACTAAGACCCGCTGACCCGCTGCCAAATAAGGTTGAAGCTTACTTTGCATTTCTGCTGACATCTTTTTGAAAATAAATTCTGGTGCACCAAAAGCAAAACTCCCTTGTTCTTTAAAGGTAACCCCGCTCCATTTGCGAGCAGAAGAAAAAGGAACGACCTTTTCCGCCTGCCACTCGTCTCTGGTAGGAAATGCCTCCCGCAACGCTTTAGCAGTCGCATTTTGATCCTTTAATTGATTCAATAATGAGCCCATGATGGTATTTAGACGGCTGTCTGAAATATCTTCTAATACTGCCTCTTCAAATTTCAAGGTGCCATCTGTAATTGTACCGGTCTTATCCAAACAGATTACGTCTACCCGTGCCAATGTTTCAATCGACGGCAACGCCTGAACCAGCACTTTTTTCCTTGCCAAGTTTGCTGCTCCAACCGCGAAGGCGACACTTGTCAATAGCATCAGGCCTTCTGGAATCATACTGACTAATGCCGCAACGGTGCCTAATACCGCTTGTTTGATCGAATCTGAGGCTTGGTACTGACTATAAAACAAGCCTAGTCCTACTGGAACAATCACGATCGTCAAGACGGCGATCATTCGACTTAGTACCTTAGTCAGTTCAGAGCTGCCCGTTTTTTTCGCCTTCGCTTCACTCGTTAATTGCTCCGCGAAGTTTTCTTTTCCCACCGCTGTTCCTTGATAAAAACATTCGCCAGCTGTAACGAAGCTCCCACTAAATAATTGATCTCGCTGACTTTTTTGAACGCGATCCGCTTCTCCAGTCAGCAAGGATTCATCGACTTCAACGCCCTCGCCTGCCAATAATTTACCATCCACCGGCACTTGATCACCGTTGCGTAAATAAAGTACATCGCCTAAGACGATCGCTTCCTGATCGATCTGCTGGAGCTGACCGCCTCTTAACACAACTGCTTTACTTTTAGCCAAGACGGATAATTTATCGATTGTGTGCTTCGCTCGCAGCTCTTGGATGATCCCAATCAACGTATTAATCACCACCACACCGAAAAACAATGTGTTTTTTGGTGAACCCACGAGTAACACTAGCAATGCCAAAACGAAGTTCAGTATATTAAAAATATTGATAGTGTTTTCTTTAATAATTTCTTTGTCTGACTTCAATAAATTTTCTTCCACTCGATTGGTCTGATCTTGTTGGATTTTTTGTTGGACTTCGGCCTCTGTCAATCCAGCTAAATCATCAGGAATCACCACTGTATCAAAGTCAAATTCTTCCTCCACCGTTTGAATATCTGTTTTTTTCTTCATCCGGTTTCACCTCATCTCATTTGTCGCAAAACGCCATTGACAGCGAATTTTTTCTCTATCAGTATCTTAACACGACTTTCATTTTAAGTCGGGACAGAGCCATTCCCTTATTTTTGAATCGAATACACGTCATGAGGCATCTCTACACCTCGATAATGTTTGACAATTTTTTGGCGTCGACTCATCCCATTTCTCTCTGCAACTTTTTGGGAAGCTCGATTCGTATCACGAATAATCGAAAAAATCTCCTGTACCTGTAATTCATCAAAGGCATATTTTTTGCAAGCTCGCGCCGCCTCAATGGCATAGCCTTGGTGCCAAAATTCGCGCTGAAATAAATAGCCAATCTCTAAAATTTGATCCGTTCCAACGAGTTGCCACGTTAACCCGCATTGTCCGATCATTTCATCCGTCTCTTTTAAAACCACCGCCCATAAGCCAAAACCGTCTCGCTGGTAATTCATTAATTGCTTTTCCAACCAATTCTGAACCATTTGATCATCAAAGGCCCCTTCATACGCTGTCATTGTTTCTTCATCTTGTAAGATTTTTTTTAGAGCAGGTAGGTCTGACACCTGCAACTCCCGCAGGAATAATCGTTTCGTCTCAATCATCTATGTTTCCTCCTAACAGCTAGTCTCAAACAAGTTACAAAAAGCCGAAACAATAAATTGTCTCGGCCCTACGTTTTACATTATTGTCGCAGCTGTTACTTTAAATATCTTTTGGAACATAAAAGCTGCGATTGTCCATTCCAAAGATCCGTTCGGTATAGGTGCCTGGCTCTGCATTTTTAACAGCACTGGAAAGCATCTGCATCGAAGCATCAATGTTATCGATCTGATGCAAAATCTCGGCCTCCATGATCCGTGGACGAACAGGCGAACCGTATTCCAACAAGCCATGATGAGAAAGCACCATGTGGCGTAGAACGACCACATCTTCATCCGCGTCATTGATTTTCAATTCTATACAGGCTTTGGTGATTTCTTCATCCACTAGCACCAAATGACCGACAAGATTACCTACGACCGTATATTCGGTGGATGAAGGGCCGGATAACTCAATGACTTTTCCTAAATCATGAATGATGATCCCAGCGTATAGCAGTGACGCATTTAGCTGCGGGTATTCTTTTGCGATTGCTTTGCCTAAGCGCAGCATAGTCAATGTGTGAAAGGCCAACCCACCGGCAAAGGCATGATGGTTCCGTTTGGCCGCCGGAAATTCGAAAAATTCTTTTTGGTATTTATTCAGAAGATAGCGAACGATCCGATTCCAATGAGCGTTCGTAATTTCAAACAAGGTCTGATTGATTTCTTCTTCCATCTCTTCACGCTTGATCGGTGCCCGTTCCATATATAAAGCAGGATCATTGGGCTCCTCGGGTTTGGTAGTTCGCAAGTGCAGGATCTTGACTTGTGGATTGCCTTGATACATTTCACGCTTCCCTGTTAACAAGACGACTTGTCCGGCTTTATAGCGTTTAATTTCTTCTTCTGACGCATCCCAAAATTTTCCGTCAACTGTTCCTGAAGTATCTTGGAAAGTAAAGGCGATAAATTTTTTCCCATTTTTAGCTAAACGGACATCGGCATTTTTGATCAGTACATACATTTCAAATTGCTCGTCAACCGTTAATTCTTTGATCTTTTTCATCGTTGAACTCCCTTCAATTCCCAGACTGGCTGGTGAAGCTTTTGATAATAGCTTACCATTTCTTGGTCAGATGACAAACAAATGATTTGATAATTTTCGCTGAATTGCTGTAATAATTTCGCAAATTGATATTTTCGCTGATGATCGTAATGCAACCAGCCATCATCTATGATCACAGGACACAAGGGATGCTTTTGCTGCAACGCTAAATAAGCAAAACGAAACGCCATCATCACCTGGTCTTTCGTCCCGGTGGAAAGATTATAGAGACTCAGCTGATCCACCGTCAATAATCCTTCGTTAAAATCTAAACGGCTGTGGTCATTATTGGTCAGCAGTTGGAAATAACTAGTTGCTTGTTTTAATAATTCCGGTAGTTGTTGTTCTGACAGTTCAGTAGCTAGATCTTGCAGCAATTGGTTTTCTAGCTTCGCCACCGCGTACGCCATCGTTAATTGTTCAACTAGTGCTTGCTGCTGACTGGCCTGCTGATAAAGCGTGTCTAGAGTACCGTCAGCCTGCATTTGCTGGATCTGCAAACGGGAACGCTGTTCTTGTTCTTGCATCTTCAACAGCTCGACTTCGCCAGCTTGAAGCTCCTGTTGTAAGATACCCAAAGACTGCTCAATTTCTACAAGGCTAGTCTCTTCTGCAAACAACGGCACCACGCTTTCCGTCAATTCCCGCAAGCGCGCTTGCTTACGGCTAAGCTCTGTTTCCCGTTGTAAAAAGGCTGGGATCTCTGACGGGTACGCCAATTGAAATTTTTCCAATAATTTTTGCTGCTGTTCTAACAATTGTTGTTGCTGCTTTTGCGTTTCATGGATCCGCTGTTGCAAGACCGTATTTTCCTGATAAGTCTGAGCAAAACGAATCTGCTCCATTTCCTTCACAAAGGTAGCTAAGGTTACAAATTTCTCAGATAAATTTTTTTCATGCAATGGTAACCACTCGGCTAAAAAGTCAAAGCGTTGTTCTTGCTGCATCAGCTTTTGGCGTAAAGCAGATTGTCGCTCTCCTAGCTCCGCACTAGACTGAAGCCGTGCTAAATAACTTTGTGCTTGCTGATTTTCTTGGATAACCAAAAATTTCTGTTCCAAGCTAGAGAAATTTCGTTGCTGCAATTCTTTTTGGATGTGTGCAAGCAACTGCTGTTCTTTTCCCTGACTCAACGCATTTTTTTTAGTAATTTCCACCAGCTGACCTTCGTAAATATCCAGCTGACCTAATTTTTCTTGCCAAGTTCCTTTGTCTGCCGGTTTATTTCGTTTCACTCCTCCGATGATCCCGCAAACGGCTGCTGCCACGAGCAAAAGATACCGGAAAGGAGGTGGCAGTATGAAGGCCACAACTATTGCTGCAACTGCTGCGATCAACAGCCACGGTTGTTTCTTTTGGGGATTAAAAAGTTCCGGATGCTTTTTTTCGTAGTCATTGAGACTGACTTCGGCTTGATCACGCTGTTCCTTAACTAGCCGCAGCTGAATCTGTTGTTCTTCCAATGTTTTTTGCACCTCTTGCAAGGGGGCAAAAAGCTGGTGGATCGCTGTCTCATCAGCAAATGGGCGTGGCGGCGTTTGCTGCCACTTTGCTGGAAGTTCACTAGCTTGAGCCAGCTTCACCGCGATCCGTTGCTCCTCATCCAGCATTCGATTCATGGCGACTTGTTCTGTTAATAATTGCTGAATCTTCGTTTCATTTTCTAAATAGAAATAGTACCGAGCAGATTCTTGGTTGCCACTATGCTGCTGCAGTGCGCCGTGTAATTTTTCCTGTTCCTTCATTAACTGCTGGTATTCTTGATAAAATTCTTGTAATTGCGCTTGCTCCGGCTCAGTCGCTGACAGATCCAGATTCATTTTTTTCAACCCTAAGAATTCCGCATAGCCAGACCAATTCAGCCGTTGCTGCTCCAAGGCTAGTTGCTGCTCTTGCAACTGGCGATTCCTCCCGACTTGACGAGCCACTTGCAGCTTTTCTTCATCGGCTTGTCGGACTAATTGCTGATAGCCCGCTTCTTGCGCTTCCTTTTCTTTGATCTTTTGTTGCAGACTTTGATAATTTTGCAACGCTACATTCAAGGGTTGCTTGCGGCCACGGGGCCGATAAAGACTTTCATAATTATTTTTCAGCTGTAAGCGTTGTTCGAATAATTCATTGCTACCGGAAAGCCCTAGAGAAATTAGTGCCTCATGCAAATTTTCTTCATTCAATGTTTCTAGTTGCTGCAGTTGCTCCTGTTGAAACGTAAAAACTTGGCGAAAGAGCTGAAGGTTTAATGGATAGAGAATTTTTTCCAGCAAGTCTTCTTCTCCTTGTTGACCATCGGCTAGCCAAATCTTTGCTTTACCTTTATTTTTCGTTTTATACCGCTCAACAGTCACCGTTCCGTAAACTGGATGGACCAGCAGCAAACGACCGCCAAAACCGCTGCCATCGTTAGGTGTATAATCTTGACCCTTTTTACGCTTGGTAGGAAAACCGAATAAAATCGCTTGGATAAATTGATACAATGTCGATTTGCCGGCTTCATTCAAGCCGTAGACCAACTGATTTTTTGCTTCAAATAAAAACGTCTGCTGGCGCCACTTGCCAAAGCTAGTGATCTCCGCTTTTTTAATCCACATCAGCTTCCCTCCTAAACTGATAGCTTTGCGCCATTTTTTCTTTTAATCCTTCGATCGTCGTCGCTTTAAATGCTTGATCCATCAAGCGATGCAGCTGCGGATTTTGTTCCAATTCACTAAGTAAGTCGCTAAATACATCCGGCTCCTGATAAGTAGCTATTAGTTGATCAATCAAGTTTTTTTCCACTGCCAAATAGGGTCGCGTCACCGGAGCATCAGCTAGTGTCACTTGCCATAGAAAAATACCTGAATCGACTTCCTCTTGTAGCGCTTCTAATAATTCTCCTGAAGCAAGTTGATACGCGAACTCATCACCGATCCCTTCTGTCTCACTAAATTCCAAATGCAACAAGGTAGGCAGTTCTGTGGATAATTTTTGTACCAATGAAAAAATTTCTCGTGGTTGCCGTAGACCGGCTAAAGAAATCCTGCGTTTTTCCCAACGAATTGCTTCGACGGAAAGTGTCCGACAGACTAGGCGATTGCCTAAAGATTCTACTAGTGTCACTCCAGCCAGATTCACTTCTTTTTGGGTATGCCCTTGAGGGGTTCCAGGATAGATCACGTAGGGCTCTTCTGTTAAAACTTGCGGCACATGGATATGTCCCAATGCCCAATAATCATAGCCTTTGGTTAACAATTCCGATAATTGAACTGGAGCATAAGGCAGTTGTCCGCCATGATACATCCCAATATGAAAATCGGCTGCGCCTTTGACAGGAAAGCCCTCGATCATTGCCGCTTCAATCGTCGGGTGCTGATAACTAAAGCTGGTAATTGCAATCTGCTCTCCTGCTTTAGTCACTAGCTGTTTCGTTTCGACTTGCTCATCCGCAAATAGCTGGATATTCTCAGGAAAAGCAAACCAATAACGATCTGCTTGATAAAAATCATGATTCCCAAAATTCATAAAGACCGGGATCTGCGCTTCCGTTAAGCGAGCCATCTCCTGAAAAAAATAGCGCTGTGTTTTTAATGTGGGGCGATTTTGATGGAAGGTATCCCCTGCCAATAAAATGAAATCTACCGCTTGATCAATCGCTGTATCAACAATATTTTGCAGCATTTTTTGATTAGCCGCTGTCAGCTGTTGTTGAAAGTCTTCCGGCATCTTTGTCAATCCTTCAAAGGAGCGATCTAAATGCAGGTCTGCTGCGTGTAAAAATTTCATTTTCTCTCCTCCTTATCCATACAAAGTAACTAGTAACACTCTTCTCACTCTTAACGATTTCGAGAGAAAGGCTGAAACTCAATCTTAATTATTTTACCATAAAAAAAGCGAAAGTTTGTTCGTCTTTCACCAAAGATATTGAAATGATAAATCCTCGAAAAAAAAAGCAAAATCAACTAAAATAAAAGCACAAAGGGAGTGATACGGATGGATAAAGACGAACTAGTAAAGAAAATCAAAGAACTATTGAATGAAGGAAATATCGAGAAAGCCAAAGAATTTATCGAAGACCATAAAGATGAATTAGGCGATTACTATGACAAAGCGAAAGTACTATTGAAGTCAGGAAAATTTGATGGTGTGATGGATCAATTCAAAAAATTCTTTTAATAAAAAAGTTAGAAACGCCGCTCCTAACGAGTGACCGTTTCTAACTTTTTTTATTCCATTTGATTCAATACTTCATAAATATGATCCGCGGTTTGACCTAAGGAGTCTACTTGATTCGTATTCGCTAACAAAATGATCTCCGTCAGTCCAGTATGAGTAAAGGTATTGATGGTATTGAAGCCCCCCAATACACCATGACTAGAATAACTGCCAGGATTGACGTAAAAGCCCATCCCATAGGTCGATTCACTGCCGGCTGTCAGCATTTTTTCCCGCTCCGCTGGATTGATCAATTTTCCTTGCATCAGCGCTTGGTCAAATAAATAAAAATCCGTCGCTGTCGTGTAGATATCCCCTGCTCCGAATAATTGAGAAAGATCCGGCAATTCCACCTTTTCGACTTGGCCATTCTTTGCTTTATAGCTCTCTGCTACATTTTCGATTGGATCGGTGCTTTGATAAAAGCCGGAATCCTGCATATTCGCAGGCTTAAAAATATTAGCTTGGACATATTCAGCGACACTTTGATGACTGAGCTGTTGCACCAAATAGGCTAACACGGCATAATTACTGTCTGAATAATGCCAGGTTCCAATCGCCGAGTCACTGCCGGCGGCCTCGATCTCTTCCACGATCGCTTGCGGTAAAATCTTTTCACTGCCTTCTTTCCGTCCAGTCAGTCCGCTAGTGTGGTTCAAGAGATTTTTCAAGGTGATTTGTTGTCCATTCGGAAAATTAGCCAAGTATTTCGCTACTGGATCATTGATACTTAACTTACCGGCCTGCTCTAATTGTAAAATTGCGGTTGCAATGATCGCCTTTTGAGCAGAACCAATATAATAGCGAGTGGTGGGCGTATTTTTTATTTGTTTTTCCTGATTCGCCAAACCATAAGATTGATTCAAAATAACTTGACCCTTTCGAACCACCAAAGCTGTCCCAGAAAACTGTTTTTCCTTTAAGAAAGTATCTAGTTCTTGGTTGTCTGTCACGGGTAACGTAACTTTTGGGATTTTTTTTGGCTCGATTGATTCTACAGTTTCTTTTATTGTTGAGCTGGTTGAAGTGCTTTTTGTGTTCGCCGATACAGCCTTCTCTGTTTCGTGACTCGTTCCTTGGGTGTACCAAATGATGCCGCCTGCTAACACGATTACGGCTGCTACCGCGAAAATACTTTTTTTCATTTTTCACTCGCCATCCTTATAGTTGGAAGTATAGCAAGTTCCAAGTAAAATTTCTGGTCTTTTTCCTCACCTTACAATATTGTTCGTAAGAACGGCTATATGCACTCCTTCAGCTAACAATAAGCAAACAAGCTCGTACTACTTATCGTACGAGCTAAAGCTATTCCTTGAGTATTTTCAATCGTAAAGAATGTATACTCCCTTAATAAATCAAAAAGAGTTTGTGACTATAAATGGTCACAAACTCTTTTTCTGCTATTCAATTATCCTTCGTACAATTCACGAATTGGCGTCATAATGATGCGGTTCAAGTCGTTGACGATCACGCTGAAGGCTTGTTCTTTCACCATTAATTCGTTGATCAATTCTTCTTGTTGAACTTTTTCTGCTAACGCTTGTGCTTTTTCAGCATCTTCATCGCTGAAATCTTCACCGCGCATTTGTTTTTCTTGCAAGCTTTGTTGGAAAGCTTGGAAGTCTTTGAAGGCTGCATATGCGGATTCATTTTTCTTAAGTTCTGCGAATGCTTCTTCTAAAGATTTGAATTCTGGTAGTTCACGGATTTCACGTTCTAACCCGTTTGCTGAATCGTAAATATTTGCCATTATTTAATCCCTCATTTTCTATAAAAGTTACTTTTTTATTGTAACATGAATGGAAACGGGTTCATACCCTAATTTCCTGGTTGATATTGCTGCCACAATTCTTGGCCTTTTTCTTTTAACTTATTGGCGCCTTCCTTGGCTTTTTCAAAGAAGCTCGCTGCGCCTTCACTGGCTTTGCCGCCAATATCTTTCAATTCTTCTCGCCACTTATTCGTATCTACCTCTTGACCACTTTGATTGACTTGATCCGCTGCCACCACTTTTCCGCCGGTCGCATAAGCATCTGCTACATCAAAGGAATATTGTCCAGCATACGGCAAGATCGATTCTGCCTCCGCCTTAAAGACCTGACCGACCTCTGAACCACTCGTACCGCTTAAATAATGCGTCTCGCTGACTTTTTCGAAACCTAACCAAGTTGAGATCACGACATTTGGTGTATAGCCAATAACCCATTGGTCGTTGACTTTATTCGCGTCAAAGTTAGTTTCGGTTGTTCCGGTCTTGCCGGCAACAGTGAAGCCGGCTGGTGCCGCTTGTGCAGCTGTTCCGTTTGAAAAAGTGCCTAACAGCATACTGGTCATTTCATTGGCGACTTCCTTCGAAATCACTTGATCGTATTTTGGTGAGCCATTATCGACTAAAACAGCGCCAGTAGAATCAATGATTTTCGTTACTAAGTGCGGCTGATACACTCGACCTTGATTAGCAAAAGCACCATAAGCGGCTGCCATTTGCATCGGTGACGTGCCTTTTTCCAAACCACCTAACGCTAAACCATAATATTTATCCGATTTGCTTAAAGGAATGCCAAATTCTTCTGCTTTATTGTAGCCTTTGTTCAAACCGATCTCATGCAATAGCCATACTGCTGGCAAGTTCAAGCTTTGCGCTACTGCTTGATACATCGGCGCTTCCCCTTGATAGGTGCCATCGTAGTTTTTCGCTTTGTAATAGGACTGAGGTTCGTCTCTTAAGATACTGTCCGGCTTGTAGCCAGATTCTAATGCTGGCGAATAGACACTTAACGGTTTCATCGTTGATCCTGGTGAACGTTGCATCTGAGTCGCGAAATTATAGCTACGGAAAATATGCTCGCCCCGTCGACCCACCAATGCTTGGACGCCGCCGGTTTTAGGGTCCAAGGCTACTGAAGCAGATTGCGGCATCGCCCCATCTGCGGCATCGGCTGGAAAGTTTGCATTATTTTGATAGACAGCTTCCATTTGCTTTTGATAGTCTTGATCTAATGAGGTATAGATTTTATAGCCTTTGTTCAGTAAATCTTTTTCAGACATGTCATATCTCTCTACCGCTTCATCAATCACCGCATCAAAATAAGAAGGATAACGATAACCTGCATCCGCAGAGGTATAAGTATCACTCAGCTCCGAGCCAAGATCAGTGGCTTTCGCCTGATTCTCCTGCTCTTGGGTCAATTTACCATTTTCAACCATTACCGACAGTACTGTGTTACGACGGTCAATTGCATTGTCCAAATGATCAATCGGATTGTAAATCCCCGGACCCTTCAGCATTCCCGCGATCGTCGCCGCTTCACCAACGGTCACTTGATTGGCATCAACACCAAAATACTTCCGGGCAGCGTCTTGCACCCCCCAGACCCCATTCCCAAAATAGGCATTGTTCAGATACATGGTCAAAATTTGGTCTTTGTCGTATTTCTTTTCAATCTCGATCGCCATAAAAATTTCTTTGGCTTTTCGTTCCAACGTTTGATCGAGACTCAAGTAGGCATTTTTCGCCAACTGCTGGGTGATCGTACTTCCTCCGCCGGTAATATGTCCTGAGGTGACTAGCCCTAAAGCCGCTCGTGCGATCCCTTTGATGTCAAACCCGTGGTGATTATAAAAGTTGCGATCCTCAGTGGAGACGACAGCATCTTTTAAATTCGAAGAAATCTGATCACTCTCCACATACGTTCCCTTTTGTCCGTACAGACTACCCGCTTGTTCATTTTTTTCGTCATAGACGACGGTCGATTGTTTCAGACTCGATTGTAACGTTTCAACATCTACTGATTTTGCTAAAATAAATAAATAGACACTCATGACTAAAACAGCGACTAACGTTAATAAGAGCAAAATTTTATTAATATGATATTTTTTCCAAATACGTTTGCGCCAATGATGAAAACGAATCAAGTACGGCTTGATCCATTGCCAAAATGTTTTGGTGCCATTGCGGAACTGCTGCCAAAACACTTTTGCTCCATCTTTAAACTTGCGCCAAAATTCCTGAAAATCCATTTTTCGATCTCCATTCTCTACAAAATTCAGACATAGTGTACCATATATTCTCTACTCGCCGCGTGAGGCTTGAGACCGATACACACATGGAGCTATTTTAGCATGACACCTCAAGGAATTACTGTCTTTTTTCTTAAATATCCGTTAAAAGTGATACAATAAGTCCAATGACATTTTACATAAGGAGTAGCCTAATGAATTTTACCATGACTCTGCCTGATGATTTTCCTGAAATGACCGTCAAAGACCTATTAGAAAATGAATGGTTGGTACCTAGAAAAGTTCGCCATTTTATTCGGACGCGCAAAGGAATCACTGTCAATGGCGAACTGTGTCATTTTCAAATGCCGGTCCATCCTGGCGATATCATCGGTATCACTGTGGAAGCAAGTGATTATCCTGAACGACACATCCACTTAGGGAATCAGAAAAAAATCCATGTGCTTTATGAAGACGAGCACTTAATCATCGTCAATAAACCCGCCGGTATGAAGACTCATCCGAATCAACCTAACGAAACAGATACTGTGCTAAATCACTTGGCAGCTTATTTGGCGCCAAACACGCAGCCCCATGTCGTTCATCGTTTAGACAAAGAAACTAGCGGTGCCATTTTATTCGCTAAAAATCCGTTTGTTCTTCCAATCTTAGGACGCTTATTAGAACAGAAAAAAATTTATCGTCGTTACCAAGCAATCGTTCACGGCGTTCTCACAAACGATCAGACCATCAATCAAAAAATCGGACGCGACCGCCACGATCGACGGAAGCGTCGGATTGATCCAAAAGGCGGAAAAGCGGCGGTGACCCATGTAACCGTCGCTCACCAATTAAACAACCAAACTGCCATTTATTGTCAGTTAGACACAGGTAGAACTCATCAGATCCGGGTCCATCTCGCCAGTCTCGGACATCCCTTAGTTGGTGATCCACTTTACAGTAAGAACCCCCATGGACGCTTGATGCTCCATGCCTATGAGTTGCATTTAATTCATCCTTTCACCAATCAAAAAATTTCGGTTCAAGCGTTACCAGGACTTTGGTGATTGCGATGTTAATGAACAAGGAGGCATGACTGAATTCAGTCATGCCTCCTTGTTTTCTATATAAAACGATGTTCCAAACTTTTCTTAATTACTCTTCCCAAACTTTTTCGGCAATTTCTTTAATCAATGCAATTTTTTCCCATTGCTGCTCTTCTGTTAAAATGTTTCCTTCTTCCGTTGAAGCAAAACCACATTGCGGGCTTAAACATAACCGATCCAACGGAAGGTATTGTGCTGCTTCATAGATACGAGCAATGATCTGCTCTGGTGACTCCAAAGCACCTTCCTTTGAAGTGATTAAGCCTAAAACAACTTTTTTATCTCCCGAAACCTTTGCTAATGGCTCAAATCCGCCAGAGCGTTCAGTATCGTATTCTAGATAGTAGGCATTGACCTTTTCATCAGTGAATAAAGGTTCCGCCACATCTTCATATCCGCCACTAGCTGCCCACGTCGAATGATAATTTCCCCGACAAACATGCGTATTCAATATTAAGTCTTCCGGCTGATCCACTAAAACCGCATTGTTAATTTCCAGATATAGCTGAGCCAATTCTTGGCGAACCACTTTTTCTGGCTTCTCATCCTCTGAAATAAAACCTGCCGGCAACGGTGCGACTAAGACACCCCAGGTACAATCATCCAATTGAATCGTCCGGGCGCCGGCAGCATACAAATCAGCGATTACTTGACGATACGCTTTAACAATGTCTGCAATCAAGCCCTCATTGTCAGGGTAGACTTGGCGAACTTTGGGAAGCACATCTGGCCGGAGTAATTCAACCAAAATTTGGGCTGGAGCAGGAATGGTTTGCTTAACTTCGATTCCTTCACTGGTATGAGCCCTTGTAAATTTGAAATGGTCAACAAACGGATGATGCTCCCCCGAAATTTTATCTGTAACAATGACGGTACCCGGCCGAGTTTCCTCTCCATGGAAAAAATAGCCATGCTCAGGAATAAAAAATGCAATCCCTTGTAGCCCCCAAAAGAAATCCAAATGCCACCAACTACGGCGAAACTCCCCATCTGTAACTGCTTTTAATCCAACTGCCTCTTGCTTATGAATGAGATTAATAATTGCTGCATCTTCAATTTTCGTCAACGCTTCCTGAGTCAGTTTTCCAGCTTCAAACGATGCCCGTGCTGTCTTTAATTCTTCTGGTCGTAAAAAACTACCTACAATGTCAAAGCGAAAGGGTGATGTTGTACGTTTAGTCATAAAAAATTCCTCCAGTTTTCTTTTTTTGCATCGAAGAACAAACTCTGAACAATAAAAAAAACATCCATCCCTTTACCTATTGCTACTGCAACAAATAAAGGGACGAATGTTTTCGTGATACCACCCTTGTTTACATTTTCCTCACGGATAATGCCTCAACGGTACCTGTTGATACCCGGCGATGTATCGGTCGCTTCCCGTTTGCTCCGCGTGAACGGAACAAAATGCTCAGAGCTCATCTTCATTGACATTCGCAATCCTCGTTCTCACCTTCCGAGGTCTCTGTACTCACGAACCTATCAATTACTCTTCTCTTCAACGCTTCATTATTTGCTCATTATATTCACACTTTAAGAAGGGATTGTCAAGTGTTTTCACAAAAAAATTCTATTTGTTTTTTTACACAAAAAAACACCCAAGTCACAAAGACTTGGATGTTCAACTTATTTTTATCTTAGTACCAGCCGTTTGCTTGCCAGAAAGATTGTGCGCCTTCCCATGAACCATAACGAGAAGTTACATATTGTTCCGCTACACGATCTTGGTTTGCTTCAGAGTAGTCACCATTTAAGTATGACGCTGATAATTGGTAACGTCCGATGTATTGGCCGTTTGTTGCTGAGTAAGAGCCGCCTGATTCACGTTGTGCAATCCATTCTTTTGCTGAAGAAGAATTTCCTGCTGGCGCTGCTTGTGCTTCTTGGACAGGTGCTGCAACTTGTGTTTGTTGTACAGGAGCCGCTTGTGTTTCTTGAACGGGTGCTGCTGCTTGAACTGGAGCTGCTGCTTTTGTTTCTTGAGCAGGGGCTGCATCAGCTTTTGCATCACCATTGACGGTCAATTCTTGACCTGCAAAGATCATGTTTACGTTAGAAATTTTATTTGCTTTAGCAATAGCATTCACTAAGCTATCATTCCCAGCAAACTTGTGAGAGATTTTTGATAGCGTATCGCCTGATTGAACAGTATACGTTTCTGAAGCATGTGCATCTGTAGCTCCCATCGCTAACCCTGCACCTGCTGCTAATACTGTACTAAAAAGAACTGTTTTCCCTAATTTCATTATATAACTTCCTCCGATTTTCATCTTGTCTTTTTCTTCTGTCTTATTGACTACGAGAGCTACTTTATCATCCTTTTGTATTTCATGGGTAATATTATTGTGACAATTCATTACAATAAGATGAAACAATGTAACAAAACTTCTCTTCGTGTGTCACTTTGAAATATAGTGTTTTTATCAATTGGCCATAAACAGCTTATACACAAGCGGTTTATAGCGTTTACAACTGTTTTACCCTTATATTACAAAAATTATTCCCAGCAACATTGACATCTTTTTGTAATGAAACTGGAGAAACCGGCACTGTTTTTTTTGAATTATTTTGCAACTATTTTTGGGGTATTTACATTTCAATAAGACTTTATAACAAAAAAATACTTCCACTCACCGCAGTAAGCAGAAGTATGCCTTATTTTATTCTTAATCGATGGCGCCATTTTCTTCCTTGTGGTCCAACCAATTTATCGACTAAACGAATCTTCAGCGACAAATAGAAATACACCCAGCCGCCTACTCCAGCCGTCAATAAACATGTAATCAAAGCTTGTCCTCGCAATGCAGGGTCTAAAACTAAATAACTGACTTGCCGTACAATGAACGCGACGATCAGCATCAATACTGTCAAAATCAGTATTAAGACACAACGACGAAAGGCTAAATGATAATTGGCCCGCACGACTTTTTGAAGCTTCCAAAGGGACAATCCGCAGGTCAGACTTAGACTGATAGCCGTCGCCAACAAGGGACCATAAACCTCAAAAAGCTGGATCAACGGCACTTGGATCACCACTTTTAGCAATAAACCAGCCAACCAATAACGTACAGCGATACGACTATGTGAGATACCTTGAAGTGTTGTCGATAACATCATAAACAATGCTGAAATCAAGCCAGTAATACAAGCAACGACTAAGATTTTACTTCCTAAAACATCCGCGGAATAAAAGACGGTATTTAATGGATAGGCCAACAAGATCATGCCTGTGATGGCCGGCAACATGATAAAGGCAAATAATTGAATAGTGGTATTCACAAGCTTCGCTAGCTCCGGTCGTCTTCGCTGAGTAAATAATTCGGTCAGCATCGGTAAGCTAGTCAATGCCAAAGAAGTGCCTAACGCGACTACCACCATTGTCAATTTATCTGGATTCGCACTAAATAAGGCATAGAGATCAACTAATTGTTTGTGACTGTAATTCGTGTTGGCATCCATCGTATGGATAAAGGTCACTTGATCAATCAATTTATAAAAAGTGATCCCGCCCCCCAATAAAATAAAAGGAATCGCTTGCCGCACCGTTTCCAGCAATAATTTTTTCGTGTCAATGGTTACCTTATTCAAGCTATAATTCAGCTGCAGATCACTGCGTTCCTTATCCTTGAACCAATAAAACAGCAAAACGCCATAAGCCCCAATCATTCCCACCGCTGCTGCAAAGGTCGATTGAATCACTGCATTTAGATAATCGCCATCTAGCACCTTCATAATGATAAAGACACTCAACAGCATATAAACAACGCGAACAACCTGCTCTATGACTTGCGAGATTGCTGATGGACGCATGTCCTGCTGACCTTGAAAATAGCCGCGCAAGACGCTCATACAAGGAAAAGCAATCACCGCGATACTCAAAGACTGGATCACTGGGATCAAGGCTTGGCCACCCCCAGATACTTGCGCCAACAATGGTGCAGAAAAAAACATTCCCCCGCCAAAAATGATGCCTAAGATCGCCGTGACCTGCAATGCCTTAATCAATAAGCGGCGGCTCGTGCGGTATTCTCCTAGAGAATTGTAACGGGCGACTTGTTTAGCGATCGCTCCAGGCAACCCCGCCGTGGAGATCATCATAAATAAGGCATAAAAGGTATAGCCCATATTAAATAAGCCATTCGCCGCACGGGCATTTTCTCCCATCCAGGCGTACCACGGAATAATATAGATTGCGCCGATCAAGCGGGAAAAAATACTTCCTACCGAAAGCCAGGCGGAGCCTTGGATCATTTTTTCTTGGTAGCTTAGATCACTCGGTTGTATCTTCTTCATGGTCTCCTCCTATTCATTCCTCTATAGTAAAACGAAATCGTTCTCATGACAATCACTCTTTGCTTTTTCTGTTCCCAGCTATGCTATAATAGCCTAGACTATTATTATGGAGGTCTCAACATGCTGACACTTACCCAAATTCAACAGATCCTTGAAGAAGAACATTTATTACGCGAGTTCATCACGCCGACAAAGTGGACGTTGGCGGCTCCCTTAGAAAAAAACTTTGCAGCTATTTCCTACGACTCACGAGCAGTCGATCCAGACACTTTATTTTTTTGCAAAGGCAATAACTTCCAACAAAGCTATCTTGAACAGGCACTCAGTGCGGGTCTGACTTGTTATATCGCCGAACAGCCTTACGAAGTACCGGCAGACTTAGCGATCATTGTAACAGACATTCGCAAAGCTTTGGCTGTCCTAAGTATGGCCTTTTACGATTACCCACAAAAAAAATTACAACTGATTGGTATCACCGGTACCAAAGGCAAAACAACGGTGGCCTATTTCACGAAACAAATCTTAGACCTTGCGACCAATAAAAAGACCGCTCTTTTATCTACCTTGAATACAACCTTGGATGGCGTGACTTTTTTCAAATCACAATTAACCACACCAGAATCACTAGACTTGTATCGCATGATGGCCGAAGCGGTGGAAAACGGCATGACCCACTTAGTCATGGAAGTCTCTTCCCAAGCCTATAAAGTGGCACGGGTCTATGGACTGACCTTTGATGTCGGAATCTTTTTAAATATCTCACCGGATCATATTGGTCCTATCGAACACCCGACCTTTGAAGATTATTTCTACTGTAAACGCCAATTAGTCGCTAATTCACGGCAAGTCATTTTGCAAAATGAGATCGATCATTTTGATTTATTACAAGAACTTGCAGCAAAACAATCGCTGCCAGTAATTACTTACGGCAACGAAGAAGCGGATTACCATGTTCAGCCCTTGGAACATCCGTTGGCCTTTGCTTTAACTAGTAAAAATGATCGCTTCCAATTAAACGGTGATTATGACATTTTATTAGCCGGCGATTTCAACAAAGAAAATGCCGCTGCCGCCTTGATCGCCGGTGCCTTAGTCGGGGCGGATCAACAAGCGGGACGTCAGGGCTTGGCTAAAGCCTTGGTTCCTGGCCGTATGAATCTTTTGTTAAAACCTAACGGCGCTCATATCTATGTTGATTACGCCCATAATTATTTAAGTATGAAATCGCTGTTGGCCTTCGCCAAGGAACAACATCCAAACGGCGAAATCGTCGTAATTACTGGTTCGACTGGCAATAAAGCCGAATCCCGTCGCGCAGGTCTAGGTCAAGCTATCGGTGAATATGCTGACGTGGCACTTTTGACTAGCGACGATCCAAATTTCGAAGCGCCTGAAAAAATCGCTGAAGAAATTCGGCAAGCCATTAACAACCCACATGTGACCGCTCGCTTTGAGGCTGATCGTAAAACAGTTATTGAAGAAGCTATTAAACAAGCCGGTCCCAATGACGCGATCATTCTAGCTGGCAAAGGGACTGACAACTATATGACTATCAATGGTGAAAGTCTTCCTTATGAAGGAGACTATCATTTAGCAGAAGCGTTTATTAAAGACTAGCGGACACCCGCTAGTCTTTAATTTTATCACGATGTTTTGACTGATGACTCCCGCTTTCTTGCGACCCGTTTCGCTGCTTTTCTACGCCTCTTACTTTCCATAAATAATTTGGTCAGCACTTTGTATTTTTTTCGATAAAAAGAGCGTCGCAAGAAAATTTGCGACGCTCTAATTCTTTAATTGGCTACGATATTGACTAATTTATTCGGTACTACGATCACTTTACGAATCGTTTTGCCTTCGAGGTTGCGCTGGATATGTTCATCCGCCATCGCCAGTTTTTCTAATTCATCTTTGGCTAGATCGACAGCTACCATCGCTTTTGAACGAACTTTTCCGTTGACTTGCAGGATCACTTCAATCTCATTTTCAATCAAAGCTTCTTCGTCATAGGTTGGCCAAGCCACATGAGAAATGCCACCTTCGTTTCCTAGGATCGCCCACAATTCTTCTGCGATATGTGGGGCAATCGGTGCTAGTAATTGGACGAAGCCTTCCACATATTCATACGTTAACGCTTCAGCTTTATACGCATCGTTCACAAAGACCATCAACTGAGAGATTGCGGTATTCAAGTGCAAGTGTTCCATATCTTCAGTAACTTTTTTAACCGTTTGATTGTAGACTTTCGTTAATGAACCATCATTTAAGGTGGTAATATGATCACGCATTTTACCATTTTCATCGACGATCAAACGCCATACCCGATCCAAGAATTTACGTGAGCCTTCTAAGCCATTTTCGCTCCAAGGAATCGAAGCATCTAATGGGCCCATGAACATTTCATACATCCGCAATGTATCCGCACCATATTTTTCTACAACATCATCCGGGTTCACGACATTCTTCAATGATTTACTCATCTTCGCTGGTGCTTCTTCTAACTCTTCTCCAGTTTCAACGCTAAACCATTTGCCATCACGTTTTTCGACTTTATTGGTTGGGACTAACGCACCACGGCTGTCACGGAAGCTTTGTCCTAAGATCATGCCTTGGTTGTATAATTTTTGGAATGGTTCATTCGTTGGTACTACACCGATGTCATACAAGAATTTATGCCAGAAGCGCACATACAATAAATGCAGCACCGCATGTTCTGCTCCACCGATATAAAGATCGACTGGCATCCAGCGTTCTAGTTTTTCGTAATCTGCTAAAGCTTCCTTATTATGAGGATCGATGAAGCGCAAGTAATACCATGAGCTACCGGCCCATTGCGGCATCGTATTGGTTTCACGGCGCCCTTTTTTCCCGGTGATTGGATCAATCACGTTAACCCATTCATCGATATTTGCTAACGGTGATTCCCCGGTACCACTTGGCTTGATGTCTGTGGTTTTTGGCAGTTCCAACGGCAATTCGTAATCCGGTACTAAGCCGGTCGTTCCGTCTTCCCAATGGATCACAGGGATCGGTTCGCCCCAATAACGTTGACGAGAGAACAACCAGTCACGCAAACGGTAGCTGATTTCTTTTTTACCACATTCGTGTTCTTCTAACCAAGCGACCATTTGATCGATCGCCTCTTGTTTATTTAAGCCGTCTAAGAATTCAGAATTGATGTGCAGGCCATCGCCAGTAAAGGCTTCTTTGTCTACGTCGCCGCCTTCTAACACAGGCACGATTGGTAGGCCAAAGGTTTTCGCGAATTCATAGTCCCGCTCGTCATGGGCGGGAACCGCCATGATCGCGCCGGTTCCATAAGAAGCCAAGACATAATCCCCGATCCAGATCGGCATTTTTTCGCCGTTGACTGGATTGATCGCATACGCACCAGTGAAAACACCGGTTTTTTCTTTGGCTAAATCCGTCCGATTCAATTCTGATTTTTTCGATGCTTCATCGATGTAAGCATCCACCGCTGCTTTTTGTTCAGGCGTTGTGATTTTTTGAACCAAGTCTAATTCTGGTGCCAAGACGGCATAAGTCGCACCAAACAAGGTATCCGGACGAGTCGTAAAGACGGTGAAGCTTTCTTCGCTATCTGCAATCGCAAAAGACACATTCGCACCGATCGAACGACCAATCCAGTTTCGTTGCATATCTTTGATACTTTCCGGCCAATCTAACGCGTCTAAGTCATCTAGCAAACGATCTGCATACGCTGTGATCTTCAACATCCATTGACGCATCGGTTTGCGGATGACATCATAGCCGCCCCGTTCGCTCTTGCCATCGATCACTTCTTCATTAGAAATAACGGTGCCTAATTCAGGTACCCAGTTAACCGGAACTTCTGCTTCATAAGCTAAGCCCTTTTCATACATTTGTTCGAAGATCCATTGCGTCCATTTATAATACTCAGGGTCCGTTGTGTTGATTTCACGATTCCAGTCATAGCTAAAACCAAGTGAATTGATTTGACGCTTGAAAGTCTCGATATTTTTCTTCGTAAATTCCGCTGGGTCATTGCCTGTATCTAGCGCATATTGCTCCGCCGGCAAACCAAAAGCATCCCACCCCATTGGATGCAGCACATTATAGCCTTGTGCTCGTTTCAAGCGTGCAATCACGTCTGTCGCTGTATACCCTTCTGGATGTCCTACGTGTAAGCCTTGACCAGACGGATAAGGAAACATATCTAAGGCATAAAATTTTGGTTTTTCAGGATCATCTTGGGTATTAAACACATTGTGCTTCGCCCAATACTTTTGCCATTTTTTTTCAATCGCTTTGTGCTCGTAACTCATGTTGCGCCTCCTAATATATGAACTTATTTGTATACATGAATCATTCGGTGAAATCAGCCCACCATTGAATAAAAATAAGACGCCCTACGAAAGCTCAAAAAGAACTTTCATAGGACGTTATCAACGTGGTACCACCTATTTTTATCTGTCGATGACAGACCTCTAAAGAGCTAACGGTCTCTAGCCGGATCAATCGATCATGCTCCAAGGTAAGTTCGAATGTCCGCATGCACACTCTCAGCCCCGTGCGCTCTCTGAAATGCGTTCGCTTCTACTACTCCTCTTCCAAGCAATAATATTCAAAGTAGTTTTATCTTAGCAGATTCCAAAATATTATTCAATTGAATTCGCCTTAAGAAGCCCGCAAAAAAAATTGTCCCCACTAGGAATCATGTTATAATAGTTCCCAGTTCGACTCGCAGATTTTGTGAGTCAAAAATAAATTTTCATTTCAAGAGAGGTTGAACCAACTAACTGTATGAAAAATAAATCCACCTACCAATTAACCGGCAGTTTTACCTTGCTATTTTTTGCGGCCTTGTGCTATATCCTTCGTTTTTACCCAGAGACGCTAAGAGGCTTTGACCGCGGGATCATTCACGCTGTTCACGGGTTGTCCCCACAAATGAACGGCTACTTTCTGTGGGTAACAAAATTCGCCAATCCGATTACGGTGGTGATTCTATCCATCGTATTTGTTGCTTTGTTCTATTTCAATCAGCAAAAGATCACGGCATTGTGGTTGGCCTTGAGCATGGCCTTAATCAGCGGGATAGGCAACCATTCCTTAAAATTATTCTTTCACCGCCCGCGACCGACGATCCTGCCCCATTTAGTGACAGAACACAGCTTTAGCTTTCCTAGCGGCCATTCAACTGCCAGTACCTTGTTGTACGGCACCTTGATTTTTGTGGCGGGTCTATTTTTTAAAGAAAAAGTTTCTCGCTTGATGGCCCAGCTCCTTCTTGGCCTATTGATCTTCAGTATTATCATCAGCCGGATCTATCTCGGCGTCCATTATCCCAGCGATGTGCTAGCCGGCTTCTTATTTGGCAGCAGCTGGCTCTTATTTACCTACCCTTATTACAAAGAAAAAAAATTAGTTTACGATTTGCAAACGATTAGGAGAAAAAAATGACCTTTATTTATAGTGACGATGACAACAAACGCTACCATTCATGGAATTATGCACTGCGGCAAGAATTCGGCGGGAAAATTTTTAAAGTACCGGTGGACGGCGGCTTTGATTGCCCCAACCGTGACGGGACCGTCGCACACGGCGGCTGCACCTTTTGCAGTGTCTCTGGTTCCGGCGATATGATCGTGGCTCCAAGTGATCCGCTACCGCAGCAATTTCATAAAGAAATCGACATGATGCACCAAAAGTGGCCTCACGTCGATCAATACATCGTCTATTTTCAAAATTTCACCAATACCCATGCACCTGTTGAGGTGATTCGTGAACGCTTCGAGCAAGTCGTGAACCTTCCTGGTGTCGTTGGTTTGTCTGTCGGCACTCGACCAGATTGTCTGCCACCGGAAGTCGTAGACTATTTGGCCGAATTAAATCAGCGCTTATACTTATGGGTCGAGCTTGGCTTGCAAACGACTTATGAAAAAACCAGTGATCGGATTAATCGTGCCCACGACTATCCTACCTATGTGGATGCGGTAGCTCGCTTGCGGAAACACAATATCAATGTTTGCACTCATTTAATCAATGGTTTGCCTGGGGAATCATTAGAAATGATGCGGGAAAATGTTCGGCGGACGATTTTAGATTCCGATGTTCAAGGAATCAAACTACATTTGCTTCATTTGATGCGCAACACAAAGATGCTGCGGGATTATGCCGAAGGTCGGCTGCAGCTCATGAGTAAAGACGATTACGTCTCGGTGATCTGTGATCAATTAGAAATGATCCCGCAAGACATCATTATTCATCGCTTAACTGGCGATGCCCCATGGGATTCTTTAGTTGGTCCAATGTGGAGTCTCAAAAAATGGGAAGTCTTAAACGCGATCGACCAAGAATTGATTCGCCGCGACTCTTATCAAGGAAAATTTGCGTTACGAGGTGAATTCACGCATGCTACTAACAGCCTTACGCTTTAGTCATCAATTATTAAAAGAAATTATCACAGCCGGCGATCATGTCATTGATGCCACGATAGGTAATGGCAACGATACGCTCTTTTTAGCAGAGCTCGTTGGAGTAACGGGTCACGTCTACGGCTTTGATATTCAGGCACAAGCCTTAAAGAATACACGGGAAAAATTAGGTCCAGCCATCGATCAGACGACCCTTTATCTGGCTGGACATGAAACCATCGAAGAAAACATTCCAGCAGAGCAACCGATCAAAGGCGCCATCTTTAATCTTGGCTATTTACCAAAGGGGGATAAACAGATCATCACCTTGCCCGAAACAACCAAGCAAGCAATGGATGCCATTTTGAAGCGGTTGGTTGTTGGCGGACGCATGATCGTAGTGATTTATTATGGTCATGCCGGCGGTGAAGACGAGAAGCACGAAGTTCTCGACTATTGCCAAAACCTGCCGCAAGAAAAATACAGCGTCTTGAATTATCAATTCATCAATCAAAAAAACAACCCACCCATTTTATTATGCGTCGAAGCCCGCGTATAAAATGCTCAAAAAAAACGTCGATCATCATTCTAGTAAATGAGAATCGACGTTTTTTATTCAGTAGCCCATGTAGGCAAAAGAATTGCTTTCCCTTCAGACATCCGTATACTATAAGCTAACTTAAAAAAGCAGGTGATCTTATGTATGTTGTCAAAGTCCTACATGGTTACATTGGTAAAGAAGGTCAGCGGACCCGTGAAAAAGACCCTGGAAAACTGCTCGTATTCACAAGTAAACAAGAGTCCGATCAATTCGCCGAAAAAATTGGTGGCCGTAGCAAACATGTCTCAAAAATCCGTAAAGATTGAGTCTAGATAAATCATAAAAAGGTCAAAGAAATCCAACTATCAGATTTCTTTGACCTTTTTACTATTGTTCATTAAACCAAGCCAAAACACGTTGGATCCAAGCATCCCAGAAAACCCAATCATGTTTTCCTGGTCCCTCTTCAAACGTCACCGTCAGATTTTTTTGCTCCAGTTTATGAGCCATATATTGACTAGCTGGATACAAGTCATCTTCGGTGCCACAGGCTAAGAAAAAGCGGGGGGCTTCTTGCCCACTTGCGACTAACTCATCTAACAATCTCAAGGGATCGTTGACTGAACCCTGGATTTGATCTAAGGGACCAAAAACTCCCTGCCAATATGCTTCATTCCGTACGAGTAGTAAACTCTTTCTATCGGCTAAAATTACTGCCCCGGATAAAGACGCCACCGCCGCAAAATGCTCCGGTTTTGCTAAACCAAGCTTCAATGCACCATAGCCGCCCATCGACAGTCCAGCCGCAAAGGTTTTTTCCCGCTTGTTCGTGATTTGTGGAAATAATTCATGAACGATCGTTGGCAATTCCTCTGAAACAAACGTCCAATAATTCATGTCATAGGTGGTATCTGTATAAAAGCCTAGGTCAGTCGACGGCATTATCACCGCCATCTGATACTCCGCTACGTAACGTTCGATCGATGTTCGACGTTCCCAGACGCTATGATTGCCGCCCATTCCATGAAGCAAATACATCACCGGTACATCCTCTGTCACTCCGACCGTTTCAGTTCCGATATTTTTATGAGTTGTTTGTGGCAAAATAACATTCATCGCCACTTCCATTTGTAAAACATTTGAATACACATTGACTTGTAAAAAGGCCATCAAAATCCTCCTATTCTATTCCTGTCCGTTTAGTTTAACACGCTTTGATTGCTTCCCTACCATAAAACTAAAAATCAAAGCAAAAATAATTAGCAGCAGTCCCGCTACATAAATCCAGTGAAGACTATTAAAAAGAATTTGTCGTAATTCCGTTCTTAGCCCCGCTTCAATTTGCAGCGCTGTTTGAGGATTGATTAGTCGATTCATAATATCTTGGTCATGAATTTCGGCACGTGCTAGCTGCTGATCGTTGGCTATGTTCAGAATGATTCCGAAAAGTGAAACCATGACTGTTTGTCCAATCGTGCGAGACAACATATTGAAAGAAGTAGCGACACCAACTTCTTCCTTTGGGACACTGGCTTGGGCTTCTACCGTGGTTGTCGTAACCGCTAAGCCAAAGCCTACACCTAAAACGCCGGTAATAATAAAGAAAAGCCAGAAGGGACTTTGCTGCGGCAATGCCACTAACGTCCCACCGCCTAATAGAATAATCAGCAGTCCGATCACAATGATCCGCTTCGCCGAATACTTAGATAGCAACTGGCCAGATAAAAAAGAGCCATACATCCAGACCAACGACATTGGTGCCAACACCAAACCACCCAACCCCGCTGGTTTTCCTAACACACCCTGCATCCACATTGGAATATACACGTCTAAGCTCATTAGAAACCCGCTGATTAAAGCCGCTACTACATTCACACTGGCAAAAGTCGGATTATTGAATAATTGCAAATTAATTACTGGGTCCTCCACTCGTCGTTCCGTTCGGACAAATAAAATCAGTGAAACAATACTAACAGCAAATAGCGCCATTACTGCCAATGAAATTCCTTCATCACCTAACAATTGAAAGCCTAACAACAAACTGACTAAAGTCAGCATCAAAAACAAACTCCCGAAAATATCCATCTTCTTAGCCTGACGAATCTTTTTCTCTTCAACATAGAAGTACTGTAATAAAGCAATTAACCCCAAACCAATTGGTACATTGATAATAAAAATCCAATGCCAACCAACTGTATCCACGATCAAACCACCTGCCAGTGGACCAAAGACACTAGCAATCCCCCATGCTGCACTGGTTAAACCCAATACCTTCGCTCGCTTTTCAATATCATAAAGATCCGCAATAATGGTCAATGAAACCGGCATAATTGCCCCCGCACCCACGCCTTGGATTCCTCGCGAAATAATCAATGTCAGCATCTCGTCTGACAAACCGCACAACGCCGATCCTAAAACAAACAATGAGATACCTACAATAAAAATCGGCTTCCGTCCGATTTTATCTGCCAACTTGCCATAGATCGGCGTAATCATTGCATTCGTTAATAAATAAATCGAAAATACCCAATTCATAATTTCAATGCCATGCAAACTGCCTACAATTGTTGGCATTGCCGTGGTCACGATCGTCCCTTCGATTGCCGACATGAACGTTGCGATAAAAATCCCCACCGTCACAACCTTAACATTTGTTTTTCTATTCATTCTTTCCTCCAAATTTATCTGATTTTAAAATAAAGAAAGAGGCCGTTCTATCGATCCATGATCAATAGAAACCGCCTCGTGAACTCCATAAACATATATGTCTGTACGATTTATCCGATATTCAAGCTATTTTTTAGCGCAGCGATTTTATCTGTATGCTCCCAAGGTAAATCAACATCTGTTCGACCAAAATGTCCGTAAGCAGCTGTATCACTGTAAATTGGACGCAATAGGTCAAGCATTTCGATAATGCCTGCTGGACGTAGATCAAAGTTTTCACGAATTGCAGCAATCAAATCTGCTTCAGAAACATTTGCCGTTCCAAAAGTATTGACTGAAATAGAAACTGGCTGAGCAACACCAATCGCATAAGCTAGTTGTACTTCCACTTTTTCTGCCAATTCAGCAGCTACAATATTTTTAGCAATATAGCGCGCTGCATAAGAAGCCGAACGGTCAACTTTCGTTGCGTCCTTTCCAGAGAAAGCACCTCCACCATGACGTGAATAGCCACCATACGTATCAACAATAATTTTACGACCTGTTAATCCAGCATCCCCTTGAGGTCCACCAATCACAAAGCGCCCCGTTGGATTAATAAAATATTTTGTTTCTTCATCCAATAATTCTGCTGGAATTTCATGTTTGATCACTTTTTCCATAACATCTTTTTGGATTGTTTCATTATCTACTTGATCATTATGCTGAGTACTGATGACAACTGTATCCACCCGTTGAGGTTTGCCTAGTTCATCATATTCAACCGTAACTTGAGATTTTGCATCCGGTCCAAAGTAAGCTACTTCCCCAGATTTACGCAAATCAGCTAAACGTTTCACCAAATGATGACTCAATGAAATAGGTAAAGGCATCAATTCCGGTGTCTCATTCACTGCAAACCCAAACATCAAGCCTTGGTCTCCAGCACCGATATCATCCAATAATTCTTCTTTTCCCCGTGTTTCCAAGGCATCATCCACACCTTGTGCAATATCTGGTGATTGTTCATCGATTGCTACTAAGACAGCAACATTGTCTCCATCAAAACCAAATTTAGATTCTGTGTAGCCAATCCGTTTGATCGTCTCACGCACAACTTTTTGGATATCTACATAAGCTTTCGTAGAAATTTCTCCAAAAACTAAAACAAGTCCTGTTGTCACAGATGTCTCACATGCAACTCGGGCTTTCGGATCCTTTTCTAAAATCGCATCTAAGATCGCATCACTGATTTGGTCAGCAACTTTATCTGGATGTCCTTCTGAAACTGATTCTGATGTAAATAAACGACGTTCTTCCATTATAAATATTCCCCCTAATTTTTATTCGGTTACAAGGAATCTCTGAGCTTTTTCAGAGCCTATCGGGAACTTGCAACGACCTGATTATAACAGAAAAAAGGCATGTGTCACTAACAAATACACTATTTATCTTGAAAATTTATGAAAAGCCTATTTTAACGCAAAAAAAAGAGACGTTAAAAAACATCTCAGTATGACCCGTACGGGACTCGAACCCGTGTTACCGCCGTGAAAGGGCGGTGTCTTAACCGCTTGACCAACGGGCCAGAAATATAAAGAACGGAGAAGGAGGGATTTGAACCCTCGCGCCGGTTTCCCGACCTACACCCTTAGCAGGGGCGCCTCTTCAGCCACTTGAGTACTTCCCCAAAAAATTTAATGGGCCTAAATGGACTCGAACCATCGACCTCACGCTTATCAGGCGTGCGCTCTAACCAGCTGAGCTATAGGCCC
>NZ_BJDW01000015.1 GCF_005405345.1 Enterococcus viikkiensis
GTAACTTTAATTTTACAGAATGGACTTTCTCTTTTTCTACCCTAAATTTCTATTTACACAAAATATTTTACGCTATCCATCCTCACTCGCGGTATAACTATTCTCGGTTACAACAAAAGGAATTGGTTCATTGTTTTTTTCATACCCGTTCGGTGCTTTCATCTCCCGCAATGAATAGGAACCCCACGGTAATCCAGTTACCTCGAAATTTCCATTTCTATCTGCAATTAGCTTCAAAATATCTTTCGCATTTTCTGAACGGGTCCAACCATATCCAGTAGCATTTTGGGTTAAATACTCCTTGTTCTGATTCAAAACCGCAAACTCAGCATTTGCTAATCCTTTTGACGAATCCATCAAATCAACTTTCCGAAACTTCTTCCCACCTGTTTTTAAATCAACTTTTTTGGTGATCTTTTCATGATCAGTAATTAAATTCGCTGTATTTAGAATGGCAGTATCGACCTTTTCATGGCTCATCAACGTCATCTCATAGGATATCGTCAACGTCTTTTTCTGATACTTGCCAAAGTCATTAATCTGATTCGCTGAAAGTTCAAAACCATGATCACCTAAATTTTTAGCAAACAAGTTGGACACATCCGTTCCGTCGATAGAAATGTTTAAACTCTCTTTATTTAACGACAGAACATCATCCGCTGAATCGGCTACTTTAAAAAATTTGTAATCCAATATATCTGCTGGAATTACGGTTGATAACTTGAATGGAATCACAGAACCATATTCATAACTAGCATGCTTATCAGGAATTATTTTGGAAAACGGTGGTTCCTGATGTGCTTCTTCTTCATTTTTAGGATACAAATGGATCGTACTTAATTTCTGATCCCCATCATACATTGGTAGTACCACTACCAAATTTCGACTATGCTCTTTTATATTTTCTGGTGCAGCAGTTTCTTTGAACAGATACACCGCATCTTGATTTCCAGATTTTGTGTTCAAAGAGAATTCCGCAATTCCTGCTTGACCAGCAATTGTACCAGTTTCTTTTTGTGCAATCGACTGACCATTAGTGCCCTGCTCAGCTAATTTCGCTTGTGCCTCTTCTACTGACTGACCATTTTTTCTCAATTGATAAAACTCTTTAGTTAAATCATATGCCTCAAACGTTACACCATCGAGCCCACGATAATCCTTTAATAATTCCGCATGAGCATCATCAAGTCGTCCAGTATTTTTCGTTTCATCCGGCATTTGCCCTTCCGGAAAAACAATCTTGTGTAAAATGATTTGCACGTGATTATTCTCTTCCGCATGAGCAGATGAAGCACTCATTCCTACTATTGGTAGTAGGAAGAACAATGCAAGAAAAATTCGCAAAATATTCTTCATTTACGCCACCTCCTTACGAGTGCGACGATAAATGACATAGCTGCCGACAATAACCAACGCAACTGTACCTAACAGGTAAAACGACTCCGTACCCGATCCGCCTGTTGCAGGAAGAGGGACCTTAGCTTTATTTGGTACATTAAAAGAAAGAGTTAACGTATTGTTAGCATCGATAGGTTTGATTGTATTAGGATTTTTTCCATCAATATTTATTGTAAAAGTATGATCGCTATTAGGTGTGATCACAATGGGTTGATTCAATTTGTTGTATCCTTCAGGTGCCTCTATCTCAGTAACGGTATATTTTTTGTTAAAGTCTAAGTTATCGAATTTCACACTACCATCCTTAGAAGTCAGTTTTGCTAGTACACCTTCATCAGAGGAAAGTTCAAACACTGCACCGTCTAATTTTTTATCCGCATTATTAGCATCAGTCTTCTCTAAATTAATGGCAAAATCTTTTTTCTTATTTACAATTTTGTAATCTCCGTTTGCCTCAAAAGTTACTCCATCAGCATTAAGAACTAATTCTGTGGGATTCGCATCATTACTTGCTTTTATAGTGGCAACAGGGACTGTTATTCCGTTACTCGTACTATCCGAAATCGAAATATCCCATGTTTTATCTGATTGAATATACCCGTACGGTGCTGATAACTCTTTCAAGGTGTAATGCTGTCCAGAATGCAAATTAGCATTTTTGAAACTCATTAATCCATCATCTGTAGTAACTGAAAGTGGTTTGACTAAGTCCCCACCAGACAATTCAAAAGTAGCCCTATTCACTTTTCGACCGGATTCATCTGTCTTTAATAATTGTAGATTAAATGACCGAACTACACGATTCATTACTGGATTTGTCGCTTTAATACTTGAATCCATCACTACGACTGCTTGATTTTCAAATTTATAAATTCCTTGTTCTTGTAAATTGTTTCTTGACGTAAAAGGATCTTTTACTGTTGTATCTCTTTTAAGAAATTGCCTGTTTTCTACTACGGTACCGACCCTATCTAAAGCCTTCTTTTCTACGACAAATGGTATTTCAAAAACTAAATCTTGACCATTCAATTCAAGTTTTGCTAGCTCATCTGCGTTTAAAGGAATATCAATCTGAGTGGTTGCCGCACTTAATACTCGCGTACCAATATTTTTTCCTGCAAAATAAATATTTATCGGTTGACCACTAGCAAGTTGAGTTCCCGGTGGCAAATCATCTTGCAACTCAATCGAACTAGGCAATCGATTTACGATCGTATCAACTCCCAATTGAGCAATTTTTTGTGAAATATGGTAATAATAAATTTTTTGTTTATCTTTAGCGCTAATATCTAAAGCAGCGGCCAAATTTTTGACCTCTTTTGTTTGTCTATAATCAGAAAAAACATGATTATAATTAACAAAATTTGAAAGATCAGTGAGCTTAGTGTCTGAAGATTCTGCATATGCATCTCTGCTATTATTTAATCGCCCGTCATACCCCGCCTGATCACTTACCGTTTTTATCGGTTTCGGTTGTACTTTAGTAATTACTGCACCATTAAAGGAGATATACGCCCTATTAGCTAAGGAGCCAAAGGTAAAATCTGTCGCATTGCCTGTTGGGGTACCGTTTATTGAAAACATAACTGCGCTTTTTTCGTAGCCAGTTTCTCCTAACTTGTCATTAAACGCACGCTTTCCGAAATAAGCTGGTTGATTCCCATACGGATAAGGACTTGTAATTTTCTCATTAGATCCTTTTTCTGGAATTCCGAGATCCAATGCCGTGTCTGCCGTGGTTAATCCTTTTTGATTTTTTTTGTCATCATTTTTAAAAACGAACTCAGAGCCGAAACCGCTGTTACCTCCAATTTCACTTTTCGCATCAGTCGCATTGTTTAACGAAGCAAAGGTAAGATAAGAATCATTTATGTTTTCAATTTGTTGTTTTGTTTCCGGATCTATAAAAGTAAACGTCGCAGTTAAACCATTAATATGATCATAGACCATTCCTGAATATAGACTGGAAGCAAAATCTAATAGTGGTGTATCCCAGTTTGTAAATGATTTTTTCGAACTAGGTTTAATATTTTTAATCGTTAAAATTGCTCCTACTGCTTTTCCTTGGTATGTCCCTACAAAATGATAATTAAGAGTGACTGTTGCCTTTTTTGCCGCTTCCACATTGTTAAAAAGGATAGCTCTAGCAGACATGACTTTCTGACCATATAATACGTACACGTTATTTTTTAAATCTGTTTTATTATTCAATCCATCACTTGGACTTTTAGGCCCTTTTTCATATAGCGTATAATCATTTGTTCCGGTTACCGCGATAGTAAAGTCACTTAGCGAATTTATCGCATTAGAATCAATTAGCAATTCATTCTCTGATGGTAATAATTCGGAATTTTTGGGCACTACACTGGCGCTTCTAGTAATTTCTTGCGCTGCCCCAGTTTCGCTTTGCCGCTTTTCAGCTTCCTTTTTAGCAGATTCAAAAGTGGCCTCATCCGCATCTCCAAGATCTACTTTATCGCTGGATGAGTGAGTAGGACTCGTTGACTCACCAGATTCCGCTGTAGTTGAAACTGTACTTTCAGGTGCTGTCGTAGTTGTCAAAAGGGTCGAGGATGATTCCGATCCGTCACTTGAAGTTTCACTTGAGCGATCAATTGTTAAATTAATCGGAGCCTGATTTGCCAAAAGATTGATCGGCTCATTAGATTCATTTTTTTCAAGAATTTTAGGCGTTAACGTAACTTGACCCACTTTAGCCGTTTCAAATGTCAGGACATTTTTCCGATTTTCTTTTGATGCAGATTTTTCTGTAACCTCTTTAATTTTAGAGTCAAAAACATAAGGTTGAGCATTATTTTGCACGTTCAAATTTTCAATTTCTAACGATTGTTCTCCTTGTTTTAACTCTAATTGGAATTGATTCTCTTTTTCTGTAGCTTTCTGCTCTAATTCAACTGTCCATTTAATTGAAGTTTGGTCAACTTGATAGGATATGTTTCCTTTTCCATGATTCGTATCAAACAGTTTTACTTCCTTTCCTGGATTCCTCGTATCTTCAGCCCATACCATTTTCCCTGAAACAAGTGCACTAATGAATGGCAGTAGTACAACAACTAGCATAAACCCTGCCCACTTTGAATGTATCTCTTTCCTCTTAAACAAACGAATCCCCCCTAAAACAATTGTCACTTTTAATTAATGAGAAATACAATTGATCACTTATTCACTATTTCCTATTAAAAAAACCAAAAGCTCCCGCAAAAAAACACTCGTTTTCTTTCCTGAGAATATAATAACTATGTTATAAAAGCAAATTATCTGTAACAACCAATAACTATATATGTAATATTTTTATAATTCATATGTTACGAAACCTACATCTTCCTTTATATTATAGTTATTTTTATTTTTTTTGAAAAAAACACACTATTTCGTTAACCAAATTCCCACAAACCATAGCACTATAAAAAAACAGATATCCATACCTGAAATAAAATTACTAAGAAGTTAATGAACACTGATATAGAAGTAGAATATGAAGAAGCCCATCGCAAGTAATCTCCGGCGCTGCTAACCAAGTCAGCGACTTATTTCAAAATCGCCAAGGAAATCGTCAAAAACAAACAATCATCCGTAAAAATCTACAAACAAGACGGACAACTTCAACAAACGTTTGGTTATTCAAAATTAAAAGATGAAGGGCGCAATAGTCTATCCATAGTCTCTGGCAAGTTGCAGTATTTACTTGTGTACTTAATTGTAGCTTTCTTAATCATTTTGAGACTCGCAATAGTCACTCTCTTTTTTGGGTTCAGTTTTCGTCTCAGTTATTTTCATATCCTTCCTTGTAAATATTTTTGCCAATTATAGGTAAATTCTTGCTTTTTACCATTAATATTCTTCAGGTAGTAGCATCGCCTGATACGTCTGATTAGTGATAACCAAAAGCATTTTTAGGTTGAATTTTTTTAATGTAGCTTCCATCTTAAACTGATGGTAATGATTGAAGAACGGTTCTTCTTGACGTTGACTATCTGGATTAAATTCAAAGATTTATAAATAATCTAATGATACGTATTAGAAAAAGGCCAACACGGTTAAACCGTGTTGGCCTTTTTCCCTTTTTAGCAGATTACAAATAATCTTATCAAAGTAATCATTATTATCCATAGAATAATCCTTAGCTTACTTATACCCAGAGTAGAAGAATAGCTATAATCATCTATTAAAAATTTCGGATCAACACCACTCATTCCCTATCAGTATCCTACGATCAGTCTCTATAAGTCCCTCTGTATCAACAGTCATTTTAGCAAAAGATTTCGATACATAGCTATTTATCTTTCATTTGATATCGTTGTACTGACTCCGTAACTAGTCTAACGGCTTTCTCAATCATCCTATTAATAGTTTCTTCTTTGATAATTTATGATATGATGCCCTAATCATTGTGCGCACTTTTCATTTTCAACAATTGCTTCCATAAAATTCACTTTAATCTTTACGATAACAACTTAATTATTGAACTATTTTTCTTTCGAATATAGCTAATTCGGATAATAATAGTTCAATATCTGGGAATATTGATCGGCGAACGTTTTTATGAATAATAGCATAAGTCGTTTTAGTTGGAGGGTTATTTTCGATACTATATACATTAATAGTATGGAATTTTCGAATTGTTTCAACATTTTCTTTAGGAACAATGGTCCAAGAACCGGATGGGATTTCCATACTACATATAGCTCCAATTGTATCTATACTTAAATAAGGTTCGGTATTGGCTGGTAACCAATACTGGCGCCAATTTAAATATTCTCTTCCCCAGCTCTGAAAAATTTCATTTTGAGGTTCTAAATTTTGAATAGATTTGCTACTCACATTATGAGGTGAATTTGAGAATTCAACTAGAACATATGGCTACGTAAATAATTTTTTACATAAAACATCAGGATAATTTATTTCATCAGAAACAAACCCTATATCTACCTGTCGACTTTGTATATAGCAATAAATTTCAGAAGTTTGTGCCGTCCGAAGCGACAATAACATTTCTGGATTTGTATATTTTAAAGAAATCATCAATTTTGGAAGAATAGAAGTAGCCAGACTGTCAATAGATACAATCGATAATTTTGTTTTATTTCTTTTTTTCAGCGATTCCATATCAGCGTATATTTTGAGCCATTCTTGAGCCAGATCTAAGAACTGTTCTCCTTTTACTGTTAGTTCTAGTTGTCTTTTACCTCGCATTCGGATAAATAATTTATACCCCAATTCATTTTCAAGTATTTTAATTCGTTTAGAAATGGTTGGTTGTGTAACAAACAGAAGATTAGCAGTTTTGGTCATGTTTAAGGTTGTAGCAGCTAGTACGAAGGTATCAAGTAGTTCATAATCCATTTCCTATTCTCCTTATATGTTGTAGTTATTATTTTAGTTTCTGTGAAATCATTTATTGTTATTAATACACGTAACTTTCACAATAAAAAGAGTAATGATTCTTGAGTAATATGTAACAATATAGCTAGTCCATTTTATTATACCTAAAAAGTAATTTTTAATGCATTATGTAAAAATTGATAAAAATAATGAAGCTATTACGGTTGGATAGTCAATTAAAAAATTCGATTTATATTTTGAACGTTTACCAAAATATAAATCGAATTTTGCTGGTTACCTATTAAAATTAAATGGTTGTTAATTCGGCTATTATTTTTAAAAATTGTTCCATTTCAGCAACAGTATTCACATGTAATGGTGAAATCCGAACAACTCCTTCACTTTCAGTATCGAAAGCCTCAATCATTCTCTTCGAATACATGCTTGCAGCTGAACGTTCGTAGGCAACGACTCCTCGTGCATCCAACTCTTTTGCTACGGATGCACAATCCAAATTATCCAATTCAATACTTAAAATTAAATCTTTTTCTTCCAAATTCGGACTATCCATTTGTACTTTTACACCAGCCAAATGTCGTAGACCCGTAGCGCTTTTGGTACCTTCTAGCAAAGTATGCAATAAAAATCGTTCATAATTTGCAATTCTTTCCATCCCTTGTTCAAATTGCTTTCTTCTAGTCTCAGATTTTGCTTGGTCAAGGGAACACACGTAATCAATAATTGTAGAAATTGCAGCAAAGTTGGCGGGGGCAGGGCTCCCAATATCCCATTCATCTTTTGACTTTCCTAATAATCTATGATGTTCAAAGGAGGCAATACGATCAGAGATGTAGGCGACACCAAATCCTCGTATACCAAAGAATTTGTATGGCGCAATATTCATGGCATCAATTCCGTACTTTTCAGGATCTAAACTTGCGTGTGGAGCATGCTGCACTGCATCACAGATGATAAAAATATCTGGGTTAATCTTTCGTGCTTCAGTAAAAATAGTGTCAATATCATAAATATAGCCAGAAATATTAGAAGCAGCCATACAACATAAAATAGCTGTATTTTCATCAATAAGCGATAGGATAGCTTCGTTGTTCACGCCACCTTTTGTTACATCCGCAGTTGCAACACGCAGCTCTCGATCGTACTTATTAGAATAATAGGTCATAGCATCAAATGCTGAAGGATGTTCTAATATAGTAGTTACATTATTTGTACCTGAAGAATTTTCGCTAATAACACGTACGAGTTCCATCATAATTTGAGAAGCCGTGTAACTAGGGTATATCACTCCCTTTTGGGCATTGAAAAGAACCTCTTTGATATCTTTTCTTCCTTTGTCCTCAATTTCTAATAATTCCAAAGCAACCCTATTGGTATGTTCAGATGCATCTGGCATCTCATCAATCTTCTTAAAAGATTCTTCAGCAGCCTTCAATCGTAGCGATCCACCAGCATTGTCTAAAAAAATCCGTTTTTTACCTTTATAGTCTTCTTCAACATACTTAAACTTAGAGCGAATACTTTGTAACTCCGCTTCTGTAAAATACTTATTTTCCATTTTCTATTCCCCCTACTGATGTATCAGATTTTGCATGTTTAGTTTTGTAAAAATAAATAGGTAATCCAATGAGGACAAGTGCAATACTCAATAAAGCAATTCCAGGTTGATAAATAGTCGTGGAGATGATTACAAATACTCCACCTAATACCCCTATAATAGGGATGAATGGATACATTGGTACTTTATAAAATCGCTCTGCATCAGGCCAACGCTTTCTTAATATAAATATTCCGACAAAGGCCATTGTATAAAATACCCAAATAACATAAGAACCAATATCCGTTAAGACGTTGAAATTTGGTAAAAATATTGTGGCAGTTACAGTGATTACCGTAATAAAAATCCCACTGTTTACCGGCATTTGATGCTTTTTACTTACTTTTGCAAACCAATTGCTATAAGGTAACCAATCACGTAATGCCAATGCATACGGAACACGCCATGATGCACGAGTAAATCCTGTGTGCGATCCTAAAATTGAAATTAAAATTCCGACAGCTACAACTTTCCGCCCTAATTCACCCATAAGTTTTAGCGCAACATCAGAACCTACAGTGGCACTGCTTGCAAGTTCAGCCGGACTCATTACTCGCAAGTAAGCAACATTGATGATTAAATAGGCCGCGCTAACGGTTAGCAGTCCAAAAGTAAGTGCTCTAGGAATATTTTTTTGTGGATCTTTAATTTCTCCAGCGATATTTGTAATATTAATCCAGCCATCTGTAGCATATAAAGATGCTAGAATACTCAGTGATAATCCTTGCAGTAATGGATGGGAACTGACAGTAATAGGAAGAATCTGAACTGGCTCGGGATTACTATTAAAAAACAAACCAAACAATATAATTAATACGATAGGAACAAATTTTAAAAATGTCGCTATACTGATAGAAAAATCGATTACTTTGTTGCCAGACAGGTTAATGAAGAAAAGATACAGAGTTAATCCAACTGCAATTGGAATAGCATACTTTTGATCTAAACCAAATAGAGCAACAGCTTGAATGCCAAAAACTACAGCACTTGCAGCCTTTCTAATAGGATAAAACACAATTGTTTGAGCCCAACCAACCATGAATCCTAAAGGCTTAGAATAAATTTTTTCTATATAAGTCATTAACCCACCTGTTTCAGGAATTAAAACACCTATTTCAGCAATAATTAATCCCCCACATAGCCCTAGAAAACATCCAATAACCCATGAAATTAATCCAAGTGAAGCAGTTCCAGTTGCAGCAAAAATAGCCTGGGGTTTAAAAAATATCCCTGTACCAATGACTGTACCAATGACCATGACATATGCACTAAATCCAGAGACGTTCCGCTCCAGATTATCGTTAATCTTTATTGATTTTTGCGTATCCATGAGCTCCTCCTTAAAAAATTAATATAGAATGATTGCAATCGTTTTCTATAAAACAATAATAATACAGTTGTATTATATTGGAACTTCTTTTTTTTCATTAAAGATATTCCATATAGTTATAATTTTAAGATTTGTAAGTACACTAACTGTACATCTGGTCGTTTCTACTTGGTATTAATCATTTGCCAGTATCACAACTAAATTTCCTTAGGGACAATTTCATTCACTCCCTTAGTGATGTAGCGATTTTCGTGTGCATCAACATGCTTGCTCCTACTTTTAGACACAAAATAGCCCAATCATCAGTTGGATGATTGAGCTGTAAAGTAATAATATATGTCTACGAATCTAGTTGTTTCCCATTATTAACGTATACAATATATCCTGATATCTACTTAATATATAAGCTGGTAGCCCTTTTGGAGGGGCTTGCAATGCCACACTAGCTTTATTTTTTAGCACTCCTACATGGGAGTCACTATATAATCTAAAATAGTCATCTTCAGTAATCTTTTTGCCCGCTTCATCTCTCAGTTCAAAATAATTTTCAGAAGCATTATATACAGCATCCATATCCTCTTGCTCATTATAACTGTCAATTATGGATTTGAGTCAATATCTTGGACATATTTTAGTAGAGACTGCTAAATAATTTTCTCTGTTTCTAAATCTTCTAACTCCTGTGGATCGATTTAGCAAATATAGATCTTCCATTTGTAAATCATTGCTTCGGATAAGCCCTATTCTTTCACCCATCCTCGAACAAAACGTCCAATTTGTTTCAGCTCAACAATTATCTGTTTGAAATTTTCTTGTTATCAATTCATTCTAACCGATAGATTAGGTTGTAGTAATAAAAGTCCATTCCATATAAAATGAATGGCTTGCACATCGAGAAAAACGTATAGTATCAAAGAAAACGGATGCTGTTAAGCGCCCGTTTTCCTATTCCTCGTATTGGCAGGCAAGGTTTTATTTCTTGCGAACCGGCATCCATACCTCGCCATATGCATAATCTTTCTTATGATCATCCATTTTAGTGAAAGAGAAAGAAGGGACATCAATCACCTCATAATCCGAAATGGGTAGCCACTCGGTATAAATTCGAGCCGTCGTATTTTGCAAAGTATCTGGAAAAGGCCCTTCATTGGGAAATACCGCCCAAGTGCAGGACTCCACTTTCACCTTTTCCAAAAGTTCGCTTGCAGACCCATTTGTCGTCAACACACCAATTAGGTGCGTCAGGTCGCCTTCCTCTTTAATGAATCCAGCATCAGCATTATAGGATGCATTGACGACCTGATAAGGCTCAATATTTTGCAGTGTGTGCATTTCATTTCTCTGCTCCGGCGTGATGCTCATTGCTAATTCCACAATAGCGCTGTTTACGCCTTCGAACTGCATGGGAACACGCTTGCTAACCCCGGCCAGATAAAACTCCGACTTTTCTACAATTTTACATTCCATACTATTTCCTCCCGTAACTGTAATGATGAACGAAAGCTTTGGGAAAGATTTGCTGATCTTTTTCTTTGCAGCATCCGAGGGCAGAAAGCCGCTCCATGCTTTGAATGCACGGGTAAAACCGTCCAACGACTGATAACCATATTTATAGGCAATCTCCGTAACCTTTTGTCCCCGCAGTAAATCCTTATTCGCTTCTGATAATTTTCGATTTTTGATATATTCGCTGAGCGTCATTCCCGTAAGGTGAAAAAATACCGTTCGGAAATGATAAACGGAAGCCCCTGCGTATTCGGAAATTACTTCAAGTGACAAATCATCGGTAAGGTGTTCTTCGATATATTCAATCACATGATTAAGATCTTTTAGCACATCCATCTCCCCTTTCGTAGCTACATCATATCAATTCTATATGAGCGATTACTCGACTTTTTGATACAAAAAAAATCGAATATAAAATATCCTAATTCTGTTTCTTCACCCTTCGCATAGGAGTAGATACATTCAATACCTTCATCTGCATCCGTTATTCCGCTTCGGCGAGCTTAATTCATCCCTAACTGCTTGCACCTTTGCCTTATTTTTCCGTATGTCCAAACAGACATCCATCACCAAATTAAAGCACTCAGAGATGGGTAGCGCAGATCTTCATCCACCACTAATTGTTGTAAAAACTCCAGCATTTTTTATATACTCGGTAAACAGGCGTTCCAGTTTTGGAGAGATGTACAGCCAATCCCAAATGTTAACCCTAATATTAATTTACCCTTTTTCATTTGTTTAACACTACTTCTCACTCAACTCTCTTTTCATACTAGCAATAATGACTACTGTCCGTTCAAGTATTAATAATCTATTTCACATAATTACATCTAATGTTTTAACATGGGAATAATTAAAACGAAACTTTCAACTTTTTTACAAGTCGTGTTGTCTTCAATTTTATCCCTATCTATTCAACATACTTTACATCATTACCTTCAAGTATGACTTCACAAATTTAACTTCACTGCCCTATCATTATGGCCATAATCTTCTAGAACAGTATTAAATCTTTCGGATCAACACTAACTCCTCCGTATCATTATCCTGCAATTCAGCTCTATAAATTCCTCTGTATCAACATTCATTTTTTCAAAAATATCATCATTTGTGGTAGGGTTCCCCTGCATTGATCCTCATTGCTCGATAAATTTGCTCCACCAGAATCAGCCGCATCAACTGATGTGGATAAGTCATTTTCCCAAAAGATATTTGTGCATTGCTTCGTTTAAGCACGTCATCACTTAATCCTAAAGATCCACCGATAACGAAGACAAACTGGCTATTGCCACTGGTCTGCAACGTATCTAAAGTTTTCGCGAAGTCCTCACTGCTGGGATTTTTTCCATTGATAGCTAAAGCAAAGACGTACTCGCTTTCTTTGATCTTGGCGAGAATTCGTTCGCCTTCTTTAGCTTTGACTTGGATCATTTCAGCCTCGCTGAGTTTTTCTGGGGCTTTTTCATCGGGAACTTCAATTAATGACATTTTGCAATACTTTGATAAGCGCTTTGTATATTCGGCAATGCCTTGGACAAGATATTTTTCTTTTAATTTTCCCACGGATATAATTTTAATGTTCATCAGTTTTCTTCCTTTGATTGTTTTATTTAGTCTGTCTGCATATTTTTTCTTCATCTGTAATCCTAGTTGACTACTTTTCCACTGCAATTTTATTTCAAAAAGTAAATTCGCTACTTTTTTCCACTAAGTTATACACACTAATCACAGGTTTATCCCCAACTTTCGACTTATTTCTTCCTATTTTAGGTGTGTTTTCATATACAAACGTATGTTTTGCACCGAGTTATCCCTATTATCCACAGTTTTGTGGATAACTTTTTTTATTCTATCAACAAACTTTTTCCTTATTTTTCCACGACAACTGTGGAAAAAATTTTTTTCGTCATTTATCCATAATTTCTTACAATTTTTTTTCATAGAAAAGTCAAATCAGTGTAGTAGACTTAACTCACAGTAAAATATTATACTTAATATAACTTAATTTGTAGCAGAGGTGGAGAAAAAGATGGTAAGAAAAGATATTACACCGACTCCTAGAAAATCTGGCGGTTTCTTCAGACGTTTTGGTCTAAGTTTACTTGGCGGCGTGATTGGTGCGGTTTTGACGATTGGCGTTTTTTATGTCGCAAATGGTTCCTTATTATCCCCTGACAATCAAAATGCTAGCGGATCCCCAAGTGCTGGTAACACAAAAGTCAGCAACATGAAAGTGGATGTGAATTCCGATGTGACTGAAGCGGCGGGCAAAGTGCAGGATGCGGTTGTTTCCGTTATCAATTTGCAAAAACAGCAATCACAAGGTGGCTTAGGTGGCTTTTCAGATATTTTCGGTAACGGAAGCGAGCAAGAACAATCGGATGACAGTGGTAAATTAGAGGAATCTTCTGAAGGTTCCGGCGTTATTTACAAACGCGAAGGCAACACCGCGTACATCGTAACGAATAATCACGTGGTAGAAAAGCAAGATGGACTTGAAGTCTTGTTAAAGGACGGCTCAAAAGTGAAAGCCTCTTTAGTCGGTACTGATTCTTATACGGACCTAGCCGTTTTGAAAGTGGAATCAGACAAGGTGGCTGATATTAAACCCGCGACATTTGGTGATTCAAGCAGCCTGAAAGTCGGCGAACCAGCGATTGCTTTGGGTTCTCCATTAGGCTCACAATATGCGAACTCCGTAACGTCTGGGATTATTTCATCGCTCAATCGTCAAGTCATCAATCAAAATGAAGACGGTCAAACGGTCAACATCAATGCAATCCAAACAGATGCTGCAATCAACCCAGGGAATTCTGGTGGTCCGCTTGTCAATATGGCTGGCCAAGTAGTGGGAATTAATTCAAGTAAAATTGTTCAAACCCAATCAAATGTCAGCGTTGAAGGGATTGGTTTTGCGATTCCAAGTAATGATGTCGTGAATGTCATCAATCAATTGGAAAAAGATGGGAAAGTGATTCGTCCAGCATTAGGGATTTCAATGGTCAACTTATCCGATCTTTCAACGGAACAACTTCAAGAAATCGTCAAAATTCCAAGCTCTGTGACCCAAGGTGTCGTCGTAGCCAATGTACAATCCTCAACCCCAGCAGATCAAGCTGGTTTGAAGAAGTACGATGTCATTACTAAAATTGGTGATACGGAGGTTTCTACCGGAGTCGAATTGCAATCTGAATTGTACAAGCACAAAGTTGGTGATACCGTAAAAATTACCTATTACCGAAAAGAGAAAAAAGAGACAGCGTCAGTTAAATTAAGTCTCGATGCAAACTCATTAAAATCCAATAGCCAACAACAACAAAATAATCAATAAACAGGAATTAAGGGCTGCGAGGATTCGCGGCTCTTTTTTTCTGTCTTCAAACAAATAGAGAAAAAGCCCAGAGTAAAATTGCTCTGGACTTAATTGCTCAATTATTTTCCTACTTCGAACTTTTCCCCGGTCTTAGCATTCTCGTCCAATACTAAAATCCCTTTTTTCTCTGGTGCATTTGGTAAATGCAATTCTTTCGCGGAACAGATCATGCCGTAGCTTTCTACGCCTCGCAGGCTGCCTGGCCAAATCATCATACCATCCGGCATCATCGCACCAGGTTTGGCTACAACAACTTTTTGGCCCGCTTCGATATTGGCTGCACCACACACGATTTGTAATGTTTCGCCACCATCAATCTCTGTTTCTGTAATATGCAGATGATCAGAGTCTGGATGATCGATACAGGTTTTTACATAACCAACCACAAATTTGGGTGTCAGATCAGCAACTAAGCGCTCTTCAAAGCCGGTTCGTTTTAATTGCTCATTTAATTGGTCGATTTCTTTTTCTGTCAGTTCCACTTGGCCATTGCCCTTGATTGACAGATAGTCTGAAACATCAAAAAAGTTCCAAGCAACGGTGGTGCCTTCTACGGTTTGTACACGAGCAATGTTGCCTTTTCGCTCGACCCGATTTTCTTTATTTTCATCATTCTTGACGATTACCATTAAGGTATCGCCGACATTCTTTTTATTATACGCAAAAATCACGCTGCTACCTCCAGTCATAGTCCTCTCGTATCTTAACAAATCTAGCGGACCTTGTGCATGAGATTTTTTTCATTTCTGGTTTAATTTTCTGCAAATTCTTCAGCATGTATTTCATTGCAAAATAAAAAGCTGAGACATTAAATGAATCCCCACTTCTTTTTTGCGAATAAACGGTGGCACAGAAGTCGCTTCTTCCCAAATAAGCCGAACACTTCTGTGCCAATCTCTTATTTTTTCGTTGGATGAACGATCAGTACGTCACACAACGCTTCCTTGATGACATAACTGGCGACGCTTCCCGTCATAAAGCGTTCCACTGCGTTTAACCCTGACTGACCAACCATAATCAAATCAACGTCATATTTTTCTGGTAAGGTTTTAGCCATAGCTTCTTTCGCTGATCCGTAAGCAATGACTCCTTCAATTTTATTGTAGCCAAATTCCTTCCCTACCGCTTTACACTCATTGATCAAGTTCTTGGCATCGGTGGTTAATTGGTCCATAATATTTTCATTTAATGGGGAATAACTCATGAATGTATAGATTTGATGATCGATCACATTTGCCACATAAACCGTTCCGTGGTTTCTTTTCGCGACGTTCAATGCTTTTTTGAATGCCTCCATTGCTTGATCGCTACCATCGATCCCAACTAATATATTTTGATATGATTGTGTGAACATTCCGATCTCCTACCCTTCCACTCGTTGCAAGAAGCCAGTGATTTCATCTTTTGTTTTACGATTTTTATTGACTAAACGACCTATTTCTTCGCCGTCATTCACTACAACAAAACTAGGAATCCCAAAAATATTCCATTCTGCAGCTACATCGATATATTCATCTCGATCGACTTGAATAAATTGAAATTGAGGAAATGCTGCTTCGATCTCCGGCATTTGCGGCTTGATAAAACTGCAGTCACCACACCAATCAGCAGTAAAGAAAAACACATTCTTGCCTTTTTCTGCATAACCTGCTAATTCTTCAATACTTTTAGGGATAATCATTCCGTCACGACCTTTTCTTTTACTACCTTGATTATACACGTTTCCGACTTTTTGAGAAAGAAGAGGCGCCTCTCCCAGATAAATAGCGAACAGGAACGATTTCGAAAAAGATTGGCGCATGTTTTTCATTTCCGCGGTATCAATGGTAAAATAAAAGCGAATAGACTGAAAGAGGAGGCAAGATTATGAGTACAGCAAAAAGATTCGCTCAAGGGCTGGCCATCGGCTCATCCATCGGATTAGCTGCAGGAATTGCAACAAATCATTACTATCGAAAAAAACAAAAGCTTTCTCCTGATAAAATTTTACATCAAATCAAGGCAGATTTTTTAAATGAGGGCCCGATTGAAGGCTCTTGGATTTCTTTTGAGACTGAACGCATGCAAAAATTTGCGATTACAATGGATATTCTTTCCGGTGGTATCACCCGTACCGAAGATGATCAATTAGTCGCCTATGAGTTTACAGCGGACGCGAAGACCGGTACCGTTCTAAGTATTGATCGTGTGATTGAATAAGTAAAAGCTCTCAACTTTTCAAAAAGTTGAGAGCTTTCTTCTTATTTATAAATTAAACGGTTCCCCGCCAATTCTTCCGTAAACTTGCGAAGTGCATCAGTAGACGCTAGGGATAGATAAACCAGAGCTAGTTCCAGGTTGCCCAGCGACTTCTCATAATGAATCCTAACCAAATTTCAGCAGTGCCTCCTTTGGTTATTCTTGATCTAATTGCAGTAGTTTCAAATTGAACCTACTGCCGCACCGTTGTACGAATGACTTTTTGATTAACTGGACAGCTAAGCTGACAATAACATTTGCGATAGCGGCCTTAGTTGTCGCATAATTCATTAGATAGTCGCTAAGATTGAAGGCTTGTACAGAAGTCATTGTGATGATACTGCTGGCGATTGTTAAATAGGGCAGCGACTTTTGGTCGAGCTCAAGCATTGAAATGATATTGACCTTGCCTTTTTAACTTCTGCTCGTCAAGCATTTTTCTCGGGTCAATTAACTTTGATTCAGTCATTTGCTCCCTTCATTTTCTAGCACAATTAAAAAGGTAAAAAATATTTTGATTATCCACTGAAAATCAAGTCCTATCAAACTGTTTTTGCGAGAGAATCAATGAACCATTCTTCAAATTGGTTTGCATCCACGCTGATTGCTACTTCTGCATTCGCAGGTAGCCCTAGGAAATTTTCCAGATCAATTAGGGAAGCCCCGTAAGTTAACGAGGCGGCCGTTTCGATCTCTACTCTAGTAGCAACGAGCGAAAAAATTTCCAGTTTTACGATCAAAGCAATGGCTAACGCATCGTACATACTCAACCCTTCCGAGAAGCTGCCGCTACGGTAATGAGTGAACAGTCGATAGATCATCTCGCCGATCTCACCAAATCCTTTGATTTTTTCTGAGGTGGCGGGCATAATCTTGGCTTGATCCCCCACCTCTAACGGCGCAACTTGGATCGGTACGCCACTATCAAAGACCATCTTCGCCGCTTCTGGATCAGCCGCAAAGTTAAACTCCGATAAGACGCCGGAATTGCCTCGACCAAGACTACCGCCCATCACGACAATCCTTTCGATTTTCGGCAAATCTTGTGGATATAAATGCAGGAATAACGCAATATCCGTTAAGGGGCCGATCCCGACTAAAATCGTTTGCTCAGTCGCCTGGCTCACCACCTCGTGCATCGCCGCCACCGCTGTTTGAGCAGTCTCGGCAAACATTTGTGGCTCAGGAAAATCATAGCCATCCATGCCTGATGCTCCGTGAATTTCACTCGCATCGATGCGCTCACGAACCAAGGGTGTTTGACTCCCTAAAACCACGCGTGGGTTCTTTTGGTAAAGGGTCAATAATTTCTCAGTATTGGCTTTTGTATAAGCCAAACTCACATTACCAAAAGTAGGGCAAATCAATTTTACTTCTAGCTCTTCACTAAAAAGGGCTAACGCTAAAGCAACGGCATCATCGATTCCCGGATCGGTACTGATCACGATTGATTTTTTATTCATAGACTCTCCTACTTTCTATTTCTCAAAAATATCATACAATAGCCCGCTTTATTTCGCCAATCTGCAGTCAGAAAAAAACGAGCGCTCCTAAAAAGGAACGCTCGTACGAATTTATTTCTATTTGACCAAACGATAGATCGCATCTGCATAGATCACTGCAGAATTCAAGATGTCTTCAACTGACATATATTCGTTGGCTTGATGCATCGTATCTTCAAAGCCTGGGAATTGTGCGCCGTAAGCAACGCCTCGTTCTAGTAAACGACCGAATGTTCCACCGCCGATGACCATTTCTTCCCCTTTGATGCCTGTGTGTTCTTCAAAAGTATCTAACAATGTAGCCACCAATGGATCATCTGCTGGTACATAGTGAGGCAGCATGTGGTGTCCACCTTGTGTGACTTTCACATCTGAGCCGAATAGTTCGTCTAATTTTGCTTTGATTTCTTCAGCCGTTGTGCCTTTAGGATAACGGAAGTTCAAAGTGATATGGTTGTCATTGTCTTGACCATCTTTGAAACTAAAGATTCCTGCATTCATTGTCACTTCGCCCATTTTTTCGTTGTTGAAAGCAACGCCTAATTTTTTACCATACACATCTTCATGGATATAGTTTGCGCTGTTTTCGATGAAGGCTTTCGCCCCTTTATCGAAGTCATAATTATTTAAGAAGACCGCTAAGAATGTACCGGCATTGGTACCTAGTTGCGGGCTCGCACCGTGGGCAGCTTTACCGTCCAAGTGTAAAGTAACCGTATTGCCTGATACTTCCGCTTTTCCGCTAACTGGATTGTTTTCTACATAGTCAGCAAATTCTTTCGCTAATTTTTCAGCAGCATCGCTGTCTGCAACTTTAACTTCTGCTACCGCATTACCGGGAACCATATTTTCACGAAGACCTGCTTCGAAGCTTACTAGCACATAAGCCGTTCCGTTTGTTCCGTCAAAATGAGGAATCATTGTTACATTCCCTTTTTCACCGTTGATGATTGGGAAGTAAGCATCTGGTGAGAAGCCAAAGTCAGGTTTTTCTTCATGCTCGAAATAGTAATCCATATCTCCCCAGCCGCTTTCTTCATCAGTACCAAAGACGAAACGGATTTTTTTAGAGATTGGCAACCCTAATTCTTTAATAATTTTTACAGCGTAATAAGCCGCTACAGACGGGCCTTTATCATCGCTTGAACCGCGAGCGTATAATTTTCCGTCGCGAATTTCTGGTTCGTAAGGATCTGAATCCCAACCATCACCAGCAGGTACTACGTCTAAGTGACCGAAAATTCCTAATGTTTCATCGCCTTCACCAAAATCAAAATGGCCGGCATAGTTGTCGACATTTTTAGTTGTGAAGCCATCGCGTTCTGCGATTTCAAGCATTTTTTCTAATGCTTCCACCGGTCCAGGTCCGAATGGTGCTTCTTTGGTTGCTTTGTCGTCTTCACGTTCACTTTTAATGCGTAATAAAGTGAATAGATCTGCTAATAGATCGTCTTTACGTGCTTCGACTTCTTTTTTAAAATCGATTGTCATTGAAAGATTCCCCCTTTAATTAAAACCATTATAATGATAGCATTCTCTGAGCTATAATAAAAATGAAAACTCTTTAATAAACGCTAGGAAAGACGCGGCTTTTTCACGTATAATGAGAACCATAATGAATTTTTTCGATTGAGTTGTTAAATATTCATCAAAAAAAATTTACTTAATGAAAGCGGGTGACAAAATGACGCAATTAACGAACGAAATTTTACACCAAGTTATTACCTCGCGACCCGAAAATTCTCACAAAGGAACCTTTGGACGCGCAGTCTTGATCGGCGGCAACACACAATACGGCGGCGCTATCCTGATGAGTGCAGAAGCCTGTATTAAAAGCGGTGCTGGATTGACGACCGTAATCACTGCCGAAAAAAATCATAACCCACTACACACACGTTTGCCAGAAGCGATGGTATTAGATTTTTCTGAGACAGCTTTGATTCATGATGTACTTAAGACTGCAGATATCATTTTGATTGGTCCTGGTTTGGGACTAGATAAAGACGCCCTGAGCTTGCTAAAACAAACTTTAAAAAATCAACGGCAAGATCAATGGCTGATTATCGACGGCTCTGCTATCACTCTGTTTAGCAACGAACACTTCTCTTTAAACTACCCAGCGCAAACCGTCTTTACCCCTCACCAAGCGGAATGGGAACGCTTGAGTGGACTCGATTTCATCCATCAAACCGATGAAAACAATCGCGCTAAACAGGTCCTGTTAGGAGCTAAAATCGTTTTAAAAAGTCATCGCACGACGATTTACGATGAGGCGGTGGCCTATTATCATAATCCCCTCGGCAATCCCGGGATGGCAACTGGCGGGATGGGGGATACCTTGGCTGGGATGATCGCCGGTTTTTTGGCTCAGTTTGAAAAAAATATTGATACGATCGGTGCCGCCGTTTATCTTCACAGTTTGATTGGAGACGAGTTAGCCAAAGAAAATTATGTCGTCTTACCAACAGCTATTAGCAGCGCTCTCCCTCACTATATGAAAAAATACGCAGACGAAAGGAACTAACCATGAAAAAATATCCCGGCTACATCCGTAAGCCCTTCTACTACGAAACAGATAAAATGGGCATCATTCACCACGCCAATTATATTCGTTGGTTTGAAGAAGCCCGTGTCGATGTTCTCTCCTTTATGGATTACCCATTTGAAAAAATCGAAGCAGAGGGGATCATGATTCCAGTCTTAGGCGTCAGCAGCGAGTACAAAGAAATGATCCGATTTGGCGATGAGATCGTCATTCAACCGATCGTTACAACATACACCGGTACCCGGATGAACTTCGAATATCGGATTTACAAAGGGGATATCCTAGCCACCGTTGGCACTAGTCAACATTGCTTTATGTCATCAGAGACCAAGCGGCTAATCCATCTAAAAAAACAACATCCTCGACTACACGAATTGTTTTTAGACTATTACGAATCGACGAAAGAAAACTAAAAAAATGCCCCTGTGACAAGAATTTGTCACAGGGGCATTTTTAATTAGTTATATTTTTTCTTCAAGTATAGATAGAATGGAATTCCTAATGCGGTAATCGCAATACCGACCATCGCTAATTGGAATTGGTTGATCAATGTCATCACTAAGATGAAGACACCACCAATGATCGCAACGATTGGAATGATTGGATAAAGCGGTACTTTGTAAGGACGAACCAAATCTGGTTCTGTTTTTCTTAATTTAATCACTGCGATAAAGACTAATGTGTAGAAGATCCAGATAACGAAGACCAACATATCTGTCAACATATCGAATCCGCCGATCATCATCATACCGATGGCGATCACTAATTCTAACATTCCTGCGATATAAGGAACTTGGTTTTTGTTTAATTTAACTAATTTGTCAGAGAATGGTAATTGTTTTTCAAGACCCATTGTATAAGGCAGACGCATACCAGTCATGGTGTAGCCGTTGATTGTTCCGTATACAGAGATCAAGATACCGATGGTTACTAATTTACCACCCATGCCACCGAAGATTGTATTAGCAACTTGCATGGCTGCGTTGTCGTTTCCAGCTAGATCAGAGATATTCATTGTACGTAGGAATGCAAATTGAACTAATAAGTAAACTACCATGATTCCTAAGATCCCACCTGCAATCGCACGAGGTAAATCGCGGGCTGGTTTTTTCAATTCACCGGCGATATTACCGACGTGAATCCAACCGTCATAAGCAAACATTGTTGCTAATAAACCGGCACCTAAGGCTGGAGCAAAGCCGCCAACTGCAGGGCCTGCTTCTACTGGGAACAAGCTAACCGTTACATCACCTTGACGTAACAGACCGAAAATTACGATTAATGCCAATGGTACTAATTTACAAACTAACGTAAATGATTGGAACATTCCACCGGCTTTTGAGCCTAGGAAATTGATCAACATGATTGAAGCTGCTGCAACGATTGCGATTGGTACTAACAGCCCTTGACTCATGCCGAACAAGTTAATGAACTGCGTTGAGAAGATGATCGCCAACGCTGCGACGTTCGCTGGGAAGTAAATGATTACCTGCGCCCAACCTAATAAGAAACTCCAGAACTCGCCATAAGCGCGTTCGATGTAACGTAGCATGCCCCCTGTTTCTGGGATTGCTGCAGCTAATTCCGCTCCGGTCAAGCCGGCACAGACACTGATTAATCCTCCCAAGAACCAAGATAACATATGTAAGCTCGTTGATCCTGTAACTGCTGCCACACTTGCGGCTTTAAAGAATACTCCCGCCCCGATTACGGTACCCATTACTGTTGAAAGGGCTGGGAAGAATGTCATTGTCCGTTTTAATTCACCTTCGTGTGAACCAACGACATCTTGCTGGTTGACTGCCATAATTTTTCCTCCTTATGGTTTGCGAAGCGGCTCTTTGCTCACTTCTTAACTTGATTTTTTAAAAACAATAGACCTCATCACCTGACAAATTAAATAAAATAAAGAATTGCTCTATAACAACTATTCAAGGCGTAAAGTCTCTGTCTGAAAATTATTCTAACATGAGCAAAGAAAAAGGGAAACGTTATTTTTAACATTTCCTTTTTTCTTACTCTCCCCTCATGCTGCATTAAGAATTACAGACCACTTTAAGAATTTACTCTTCCGAAAGAGATTTTTGTTTCGACACCTTCTGCTTCAAATTTTTCTGATAATCTTTCTAACATTTCATCAGTCATTTTATCTAAATCAAAATGAGGATTGAAGTCCCATTCTTTGCGCGCATCGCTGTCATCGATTGAGTTAGGCCATGAATTGGCAATGCCTTGACGAACAGGATCCACATCATATTTCATTTCGAAATCTGGAATACGACGTTTAATTGAAGCAGCAATTTGTTCAGGTTCAAATGCCATCGCTGTAATGTTAAATGAGTTGCGGTGTTCTAAACGGCTAGCATCCGCGTTCATTAATTTTACGATTCCTTCGATCGCATCGTCCATGTACATCATATCCATATACGTTCCTTTGTCGATGAATGATGTGTATGATTTGTTTTTCAATGCTTCGTAATAAATATCAACGGCATAGTCTGTAGTTCCGCCACCAGGTTCTACTTTATATGAGATCAAACCAGGGAAACGAACGGAACGAGTATCAACACCATATTTTTCATGGTAGTAATTTTCCAATAATTCGCCGGCTACTTTTGTAACACCATACATTGTTGTTGGGTGCATCACTGTATCTTGTGGTGTATTATCTGGTTCAGCATCTGGTCCGTATGCCGCGATTGAAGATGGCGCGAAGAATTTTGTTTCTGGTCCGATTTCACGAGCGACTTCTAAGGCGTTCATTAAACCAGTCATATTCAAGTTCCAAGCAAACGCTGGACGTTTTTCAGCCGTTGCTGAAAGTAATGCTGCTAAGTGAATAATGGTATCTACTTCATAACGTTTTGCCATATCTAAAAAGTTTTCGTAGTTTGTTACATCTAATTCTTCAAATTGACCATTTTCAACGACTGGACTGCCTTCAACTGTACGAATATCTGTTGAGATGACATTTTTAACACCTAAGTCTTTGCGTAATCTTTCTGTTAATTCTGATCCGATTTGTCCTAACGCACCTGTGATTAATACTTTTTTCATGACTGTGACTTCCTCTCTCATTATCCTATTTTGGTTTTGCTAATCAGTTTTATTTGATGATATTTAATTCTTTACCGACTTTTTCGTAAACTTTGATTGCATCGTCTAACATTTCTTTTGTATGACCGGCATTTGGCATGTTCCGTACACGGCCTGTTCCTAATGGTACCGTTGGGAACACGATTGGTTTTACATAAACGCCATTTTCAATTAATTTCTTAGAGAATTCTTGTGCTAACTTTTCATCGCCAACAATTACAGGAGTAATCGGTGTTTCTGAGTTACCAATGTCATAGCCAATTCGTTTTAATTCTGATTTGAAGTAATTCGCATTTTCCCAAAGTGTTTCAACGTATTCAGGATGATTTTGAATCAAATCAATCGCTTCGATACAAGCACCCGCAGCTCCCGGAGTTAATGAAGTTGAAAATAAGAATGGACGTGCTTGAGATTTTAACCAAGTGATCAATTGTTTTGTTCCAGCCACGTATCCGCCAACTACACCGATTCCTTTTGATAAAGTACCCATTTGGAAATCAATATGATCTTGCATGTGGAAATGTTTCACTGTTCCGCGGCCTTCGCCCATAACGCCTGTTCCGTGAGCATCATCTACGTAAGTGATTACATTGTATTTTTCACAAATTTCTACGATTTCAGGAATTTTTGCTACGTCGCCATCCATTGAGAAGACACCGTCAGTGATATACATTACTTTATTGTATTCGCCGCTTTCAGTTGCTGCCTTAGCTTTCGCCTCTAAATCTTCCATATCTTGGTGATTCACGCGAATGATTTTTGCGCCGGATAAACGACAGCCGTCAATGATTGAGGCATGATTCAATTCATCTGAAAGGATCGCATCGCCTTTTTTCATTACTGCTGAGATTGCGCCCATATTACAGTTGAACCCTGATTGGAAAGCAATCGCTGCTTCTGTTCCTTTGAACTCAGCAATTTTTTCTTCTAATTTTTGGTGAATGTCTAAAGTTCCGTTGATTGTCCGGACAGCTCCAGCTCCAGCTCCGTAATGTTTTGTCGCTTCAACATCTGCTTCGATCAATTCTGGACGAGTAGCGAATCCTAGATAGTTATTAGAGGCTAAGTTGACCATTTTTTGACCATTCACAGTAATGATCGGCCCATTGCTTCCTTCTAAAACATCGATTGTGTTAAACAATCCCTTTTCCTTTAAATCTTCCAAATTCGTTTCTAGAAATTGATCAAGAACTTTTGAACTCATAACAATTCTCCTCCATACTGATTATTGCGCAATTTAAGTTGTTATTTTTATTAGCAAAAAAAGCGAACAGCTTATTTTAATGTTTGCGCTTTCGTAATTTACACTCTTAGTTTATCGGCGATTGATAACGTTTACAAGTTTGTGAACAGACAATTCTTTGAATTATCATAAAACGCTAACTAATTCTAATACATTTTATTTAATAATTGATCTCTCCCCCTTTTTAACATAACAACCCAAAAATTGTTCACTAAAAGTGAGAAGTTTTTAAATGAATTTTTTTCACAATAAAACGGATTTTTTTTATTCTAACGTAAAATAATACCTATTAAATGCTTTTTGGGTCGGAATATTTGAAACTAGTTTACTCACAAAGAAATTTTGACGATCTGCTAATTTGAATAAAGAACATTTTTTTAAGTGCAAAAAAATTCTAATACAATTCAAATAAAATCAGGAAACGTTTTCATTTAAACTGAGAGTTTTACTTTTTTGACTATTCATTTGTGAAAATCACTGTTTTTTTAAGTAAAAAAGTTATTCACAAAGAAATATTTTTCTATTTCTTAAGCCTAATTTTTACCCACGAATGTTCTTCCCACTCGACTTTTCCATCTGTTTTTTATTAACACGCAAAAAAAGAGTCCTCACATGATGTGCATCGATAGATATTTCCTTAAACAAAAAAACGAGATACTGGACTCAGCATCTCGTTTAATCATTCTTATGGTAAATCATTTCCCGCTGCAAAATATACGTCATACCATTCTTGCTTCGTTAACGTAATCGCTCCGCCAGCTGCACTCTCTTTAATGCGCTTAGGATTCATGGTACCAAGGATCACTTGCATATTCGCTGGATGACGTAAGATCCAGGCTACCGCAATCGCGTTTTTATTCGTATCATACTTCTTGGCTAATTTCGCCAATAGCTCATTTAATTCTGGGAACTTGTCGTTATCAACAAAAACCCCTTCAAAGAAGCCATATTGGAATGGTGACCATGCTTGGATCGTCACCTCATTGCGGCGAGCAAATTCCAAGATGCCACCATCATGATCGAAAGAGCGTGTATCCGTCATGTTCGTATGCATCCCATAGTCGATCATTCCTGTGTGCATAATAGAGAACTGCAACTGATTAATCATTAATTTTTGATCAACAACAGCTTGCAACATTTGGAATTGCTCTGGGTTGAAGTTGGATACACCGAAGTGACGGACTTTGCCATTGGCTTGTAAAATATCGAAAGCTTCCGCGATGGCTTCAGGTTCCATCAATGGATCTGGACGATGTAGTAAATAGCTATCTAAATACTCGATTCCCATCCGTTCCAAAATACCGTCTACTGAATCTAATAAGTGTTGCTTCGAAAAGTCATAACGCTTCTCATCACCGGTGACGATGCCACCTTTTGATTGAATGAAAAATTTATCCCGTGAGATGTTTGCTTCCTTCAGCGCTTCACCAAAAATCAATTCTGATTTCCCGTCGCCATACATATCTGCTGAATCAATAAAATTAATCTCATTTTCTAAAGCTGTATCTAAGACTTCCGCCGCCTCGGTTGAAGTTAGCGCTGCCATTCGCATGTTTCCTAAAGCGATTGCTGAAGTTTCCCAATAGCTGTTGCCGATTTTACGTTGTAACATGGTGTTCATCCTCTCTGAAGAAACTTTTACTTACCTCTAAAAGTATAGACTATTTTGAACAAATTACTAGTGAAAAAGACAGAACAGTAAGTTGATGAACCTCCACTTATTCCTATCAGTATTAATCAGCTACGGCTTGACCCTCTTTGACTTTCTCCGTATGCTAGTTTTTAAAGGGAGGGATCATTGATGTATTCGATGCTAAAAAAAATCATTACAGAAAAAGATATTTACCGTCAAATTTTACTATTAGAACAGTTGCTCAATCACTCCCAGCTAACCGCTAAAGAATTGGCGAGGAAAATCGGAACGACCGAACGGACCATTTTTTCTGATCTTCAACTCATTCGTGATTATTTACCAGAAAATTGGGAATTAGACACAGATAGCAATGGGATTCGTTTGATCACTCATGCGAACTCCCTGACCAATGATATTTGGGAAGTATTTTTGCCCCATTCAGTGAGTTTACAATTCATTAAACAGCTGTTCTTTACTAAAGAGCTGAACGTCCCTGAGTTTCTCTTTGAAACAGGAATCTCATACGAAACATTGAAACGCCATAAAAATAAAATCAACCAACAATTAGCTTCTTATCAGATAAACATCAAATTAACCACCCAGCAAGCAAGTTTAACTGGTGCTGAGAGTGCCATTCGAATTTTTTATCATCGCCTGCTGCTCCCCTTCACCCATAACAATTATTTTTTTGAGGAGTATTCGATTCATGAGGAACATTATTTATATTTTCTAACCAGGGAACTCGCTGATGACATGACAGTCGATACAGAACAGGTTTTTGGTATTTGTTGGTTTTTCATTAATAGTATCCGAATCAAAGCCGGTTGCCGGATCGATGACTTCAGCTATGATTCCAACGATTCCTTGTTCAAGCTCTATGCACCACTTTTACAGCAGCTCTATAAAAAGGAAGGCATTTATTTGCAAGGCTCGGATATCTTTTTTGCTTTTTTCTGTTTTTTAGAAAGTTGGAATTACGATAATCACTTAGGGTCTCAGGTCGAAAAAATTCTTATTAATGATTATCTCTTTTTATTGGAACACGCCCAACAAACGGTTCAAGAAATTGCAGATGAATTGCAGCTGCCTCAACTGTTAACGACTAACCTAACTGAAAATTTACTGCTGCTTCTATTAAAGTACGCTGAATCGCCAGCTCTATCCCAGCAATTTCAATTAGAATATCAAGAATTGTTGATTCAACATAACGAAGGCTATCCTAGTCTGAACGATACCGGGAAGAAACTTTTTAAGCGGCTTCCACAATTTTCTACGATTGAAGACACCACTTATTTCGTGAATCTTTTTCTGCTTTTGAGTCGCCAGGCCATTTCGTCTATTCGCTCCGATGCCAAGCTTGTTTATTTCATTTTTCAAAGCGAACCTGCTTGGAAATGTTTCCTTTTTCAAGAGCTGACTGATTTTCTAGGAAAACGAGTCAAACTTGTTCCCATCGAAATTTCTCAATTGTCTGATTCTGAGATTGAAAAAGGTGATTTGCTCGTTTCCAACATCCCGGTGGACGCTGTAAAACTGCCCGTGTTCTATTTATCCACGACACCAACAAAAAATGAGCTCAATCAATTGATTGAACTCACCTCTACTTCTTATTTCTAAACAAAACGGTTAGAGGACTATGTATTTTTGTACCGGCTGACCGTTTTGGCTTTTCTTTGGAAGATTCCTTTACTGATTCGCTTCTCTAGTTCTACCACAAAGAATAGTAGTAACGCATTTCCAAGTATCACTGTTTGTTGTCCCAAACTTAGTGCTGTCGTTCCTATCAACTGTTGACCGATAGGCAATAAAACGACGGCGGCTTGTAATAAAATAAGAATACCTAGTGAAATAAATAATACTTTATTCTTCCACATGCCACGATTGATTGACCGATCCAGTATCTCACGGCAGTTAATCATGTAGACTGCTTGAGCAATAACAATATTTTGTAATAGAATCGTCTGTTGTAACGCGGCTCCTTCAAAACGCATCGCTAATAAGTAGGCCGGGATCATAATCAACAAGGAGACATACATAATTCTGAAGAAGCTGTAACCAGTTAAAATACCCTTCTTTGTCTCTCTTGGCGGACGCTTCATCGTGTCTTTACTTGCTCGTTCGAATCCTAGCGCATAAGACAATGTAATCGTTGTAACCATATTGACCCATAAAATTTGGATAGGTGTCAACGGTAGTGGGCGATTCATTAATAAGGCCAGAATTACGATCAATCCTTGTGCCAGTGCCGTTGGTAAAAAGAAATGAATGGTTTTTTGCAGATTGTCAAAAATTCTCCGCCCTTCTTTAACTGCCTTGATAATCGTATAGAAATTATCATCCGCTAAGACCATATCGGCTGCTTGTTTGCTGACTTCACTTCCTTTGATTCCCATCGCAATCCCAATGTCCGCCTGTTTTAAAGCTGGAGCATCATTCACACCATCGCCGGTCATCCCAACTACCTCACCTTTTTTTTGGAGGGCCGTCACGATCCGCAGCTTGTGCTCGGGTGTTGTCCGAGCAAAGACGTCTACCTCTTCAACTTGTTGGGCAAGTTCATCAGCTGAAAGTTGATCAATCTCCGCTCCTTCTAAAATTTTTGAGGTGTGCTTTAAGCCAATTTGTTTACTAATCGCTTGGGCGGTTACTTTGTGATCTCCTGTAATCATTTTTACCGAGATTCCCGCCTGCCGTGCCTTTTCAACGGCTCGAATGGCACTCTCTTTTGGTGGATCAATGATTCCCGCCAAGCCTGCAAAGGTTAGTCCGGATAAAGATTCATGTGTTAATTTCTCTTGAACGGATACTTTTTTATAAGCAAAGCCTAGCACTCGTTGACCGTTACTTGCTAAAAGCTCGCCTTGTTTCTCCCAATTCCTTCGTTCTTCCACCGTCAAGTTGGCTTTTTCCAACAAGACTTCTGGTGCTCCTTTAACAAAAATTACTTGCTCCTCATCTGATGCATGCAACGTTGCCATATATTTGTATGAAGAACTAAAAGGAATTTTCCCTGAAAGGGGTCTTAACCTTTGGTTCTCCCCAGCTATGTATTTTAATAATGCTCGTTCAGTCGGATTTCCTTGAATGGTTTCAATCGCTTGATCATCTTGGGTTTTTAATTCTTGACAATTATTCATGATTTCTTTTACAATCGGTAACTCTTCTGTGACAACGTCTGTGACTGTCATTTCATTCTTTGTTAACGTTCCTGTTTTGTCCGAGCAGATAACCGTCATCGAACCTAATGTTTCAACTGCCGGCATCCCTTTAATAATCGCATTTTCCTTCGCCATTTCTTTTACACCCATTGAAAGAATCATTGTTAAAACGGCTGGTAATCCTTCAGGAATCATAGATACAATCAACGCAATACTAGCTGAGAACATTAAGTTCCAATCCATTCCATATCTAAACGTACTAAAGAACAGCAAGAAAACAATCAGTGCTAAAATCCCTCTAAAGATTTGTTTGTTCAACTGATGCATCTTTTTAATAAGTAGGGTTCTTTGCGCTTGAATCGATTGCAAGGCCTGGTTAATTTTACCGATTTCCGTAGCATTTCCAGTTTCAACCACGACACCTTTCGCCGTTCCTGTTTGAACCAGGGTCCCCGAAAACGCCATATTCAATTGATCGCCGGCGAGCACTTCCCGATCAATGACAGCAATACTTTTTTCGACTGCTTCAGATTCTCCCGTTAAGATGGCTTCTTCGATTGTTAAGTCATGAACCTCAATCATTCTTAGGTCTGCCGGAACAACATCTCCTGCCTTCAATACCACGATATCTCCTTGAACTAAGTCTTCTGAAGCAATTTTGATTGGCGTTCCCTCACTCAGAACAATCGCCTCTTGACCCATCATCTGTTTCAATCCATCTAAGGATTCCTCTGCTTTTCGTTCTTGCCAATACCCGACGATTCCGTTCACGATAACAACTAAGAATATAATGCTGCCTTCAACAAATTCTCCTGTCGCAAATTTTAACAGTGCCGCAACGATCAGAACAACCATTAATAAGTCTGTAAAATGTTTGGCGATTTTTTGCCACGTTTTTAATTGCTTTTTTTCTTCTATCTTATTCGGGCCATTGGTCATCAATCTCGCTTCACGCTCTTGTTTCGTTAACCCTTGTATTTGTGTTGCCGTTTTCTTTACTATCTCTGCACTTGAAAGGTTATACCATTTCATAATTATTCCTCCCTATCCTTTACTTGATACTCTTAGTATACGGAGAAATATATTTTTTAAAGGTCGATAATTTCAGTGCAGTCTGAAATTAGTGCATACAAAAGAAGAAGCTGTGACATTTTTTTGTCACAGCTTCTTCTTGATTCACGTTCTAGCCTGGACTTAATGTAAAAAATCTTGCAGATCGTCCCCATACTTATCAATTTTCTTCGCGGAAAAAACTGTCCCTGCTACTAAAATCCCACTAACAATCAGCGTACTAGCAACCATAAATTTAACTAATGATTTCATAGGAACCTCCTTTTAAATTTTTATTAACCTACAAAAATTTAAGTTCAAATGACTATTTACCTTACAAGCTAACCATAGCACAAAACATTCAATCCAGCTCCTGATATGCTTATCAAAATGGGGCACTGACAGGGTAGCCCTTCTAGTGCTTAAGCAGTTAAAAGTGATCCGGCAACTTTTATTATCCAACAATTCTAACCTATCAACTTTTTATTTAAAAAATGCTGTGTCTCGATCCAACAACCTTATCCCACCATCAATCCAACAATCAATCCTCCCGTAATGACTGAAGTGATCGTAATAGTAGAAAAGCCAGCAGTTACCATAATCGGTAAAATATTTTGTTCAATTACCGCGATTTCTTCTTCTGTCTCCCCCACAGCCGCTGCGGCTTCTTTCGTTAGAACCATTGTTCCAGGGAAACCAAACAGTGTTGTCATACCAACCGCAATGGATAATGGCCCGGAGTAACCGACTTTTTTACCAATAAGAAACGAGGTGATAAAGATAATCGCTAAACCTGCCAATAAGTAAAAGGCGATTGGCCCAACCAATTGTAAGAGATCTGCTGGAACAATGTCCGCTAATGGTCCAAAAGCGATAACCATGATTGAAACCATAAGTAATCCAAAAGAATCCGTTGTAGATAACGCATTTGGTTTCAATATTCTAAAGTGACGCAAAATGATACCAAGTAATAAAGCGATGACAAATGCATTGAGCGTGCCATTCGTTAGTTGACTTAAAAACCTTGCGACATACATCGTCAGCCCTAATAAAAAGAGGGTACCGTAGGGTGTCTATAAAAATTCTGGCAATCTACTTTCAGGCGCCTCCGTCGTATTTTCAGCTACTTCTTGTTCAAAAAATGCCAACTCTCCATTGCGGTATTGTTTCTTCACGCGAAGCGCTTCTTTCTTCAAAATATTCGCCGTAAACAAGAAACCAACAAGATTCTTTAAATTTAAAACTAATAACGGGAAAACCGCTAATAAGTAACTAGACAACTGACCTAAATTCCCATTTGCTTGTTGAATCTCACTGACCTTTTCTTGCACCATCAAAATCGAAAGTGTTCCCCCAGTGATAGACGCTGTTCCAGCTACAGCAATATTTCGATCAAAAATCATTTCTCCAACGACTAGCAGGACAACCGTCATCAAAACAACAGTCAGTGAACCAATCACAAAAGTCTTCCATTGCAATTTCAAATCTTTAAAACTCATCATCGTTCCCAAATGAACAATAATTACTCCAATAACGGCATTTCCCAATCCTAGTAAGCCCGAATCTTGAATCAAATCATGTGGCAATAAATCTGCGGCAAAGCCAATCAAAAAGATTAACGAGGCCACTAACATCATTGAAATCAACGCTTTACTTTTATTTGAAACAAATTCCCCAACCGTCCAAATAAACATTACAATCGTAAAAGCCAATACAGTTTCCATAATTATTCCTCCTTATTATTGAATCGGATGATAGCTAAATCCCAATCCATGCACTTCTGCTACGTTATACGTAATCATAAAACTCTTAGGATCAATCGCATCTACAATTTTATGGACCACCGGATACTCCTGCTCGCTCACCACAACAAGAATCATTTCTCTGTCACAATCATTTTTTCCGCCTCTCGCATCAAAAACCGTCAACCCTCTATCCACCTCACGTGTTAATTGAGCGCGAATTTCTTTTGTATTGTCTTGACTGATAATCATGACCGCTTTTCTTCGTTTTAAGCCATTTTCAATGTAATTCATAACAATCGACGTGATCCCAATAGACAAAATAGCGAATAAGAACTCTTCGAAACCAAATACATAAAGACTCATAAAAACAATAATCATGTCTGTCAATAATAATCCGAGTGAGGTATTCACACCAAAATATTTTTCGAAAATCAATGGTGGAATCGTGGTTCCACCGCTAGAAGCTTGAATTTTATATAAAATGGCGACTCCAACGGCAAAGATAACACTTCCAAAAATAACTGAAAGCAACCGATCTTCAGTTAACATGCGATTAGGTACAATGCTTAATGCCAAAGGAAACAACAAACTTCCAATCAACGTGTTAAAGAAAATCTTTTTTCCTAATAACAAAGCAGCCAGTACTAAAACGAGGGCATTCAATGACAACACAACCCATGAACGGTCGATTCCTAAAACAGACTCTACTAAAATTCCAATCCCACTAGCACCCCCAGCTGCAATGTCATGTGGTCCTAAAAATAGATTAATACTGATCGCCAGTAAGACTACTGCTATGGTTATTTTTGACACCTGAATCAAAAAAGGAAAGAAAGTAGATTGGCTTCCTATTCTATTTAGAAAAAAAGGTTTCCTTTTTGCCCCGTTTTCTATACCTAATGGTGTATGTTTTTTCATATGCTTTCCTCCTTCACACCTGTTTCTCGCTTGCTATGACTTAAGTTTAAATTAATTAAGCATGGTCTCTCAAACAAACTATTTCTGACTATTAGAAAAAATTTATTTCACTTTCTAGTTATGCTAGGCCCTTTTAAGTGCTCCCTCTTACTCACTCAATTGGACAAAATAACTCAGAGCAAAGACAGTGCTCTTCGACTAAACATACCATTTATTAATTGGCAAAAAAACACGATGAAAAGCAGCCAAAAGAGTGATTGCTTTGAAATGTGTTCCTTTTTTTACTGTTAAAAACAGCGTTTCGTCCCAATTTTTGTCAACTATCCTAGTCTTTTTCAGTTCTTCAACAAAAAATCTCCGCGTCAGTTCATGTGTTATCGCTAAGTTTCAACATTTTTGCTAGTGAACCCATCCAACTTTCTTAAGCAGACTATTTTTATAAATAGAAATAGTAACTATCCCTCCCCTCACAAATAAAATAATTCCCATGATTGGAAATAATTTGTCTAGTATTAGCAACAAAAAAATTTTAAATCTTATCATCTAGTTTTTTTATAGAGTCATTTCGCATTATAATGAAAACGCATTCATTTTATAACTAAGGAGCGCTTCGAATGAATACTTACTCTTACGATTTACTCGTCGACAAATCGATCAAAAGAAAAATCAAAATCCTTCAAATCTTACTTGAAGCCAACCGGCCGGTATCGTTAAAAACATTTAGCAGTCTTTGTGGGGTTTCCTATAAAACGATTCAGCAAGACGTGGCTTATTTAATCGAAGACTTGCCAAACGCACTGTTATTAGAAGAATTCAATCACTCCTTATCACTTGAGAAATGTGGCACTACTCGAGAAATTGTCACTTATATTGATCAATTAGTTTCTGATAATCCAATCTTTCATCTCATCGAATCCATTTTTTATGAAGAAAAAAAAGATTTAATTACCTATGCGTTGGATCTATATATTTCCGAATCAACCATGAAAAACTATATAAAAACCTTCCGCAAAGTGCTTAAAGACTTTAAACTTGACCTAGACGTCGCCAATTTTTCATTCATTGGAGAAGAAGCAGATATTCGCTATTTTTTCTTTCAATATTTCCGTTCCATTCATGAAAGTAGCGCCCCGATTATTCACAATGATCAATACCACGAAATAACAGAAGTGCTCGAGAAAATGAAAAATGACTACGATTTAAACTTAAATTTTGACTATTATCGAGCGACAATTTGGATGTTTATTATCGAAAAACGTATCGAAAACCAGCACTTCATCAAGTTTGATCCTGCCGCACTAAAAAAATATGAACAGAAAGATAGCTATCGTCGGTTTAAGACCGCCTTCTCGACTTTTTTCCATCCCAAAGTACTCGATGAAGCACATCGCAATCAAGAAATCTTGTTTTCCTATTTTGCTCAAATCGATACCATTATTTATGAATCAAACAGCTCCTACTTAACCAACGATTTCATCCAAGAATTTACTGCCCAAGATGTATTGATCACTAATTTTTTTATCGAATCAAAACAGAATTTAGTCCTTAATCATGAGGCCAAATCGGCGATTCAATCTTACCTAACCAACTTGTCTATCTTGACTGAATGCACGGATCTCTTTCAAAAATATTCGCGGATTCTGATTCGTAAAGCAAAGACCAATTACTCAACAACCTTTTCCATTTGGTGTCGTATTTTGGAAAATCATCAATCTTTTTCACACATTGAGGATGTCGCTGCCCGCTTGACCTTATTATATGAAGTAAAAAAATATAATAAAAAGAAGGTACTCTTTGCTTTAACAGGTGATTCCTCTTCCGTCAGTTACTACAAAGCGTTAGCAAAAAAAGTAATTTCTAATGATGTTGAATACCACTTTTTATTCAACCGCCCTTTAACAAATGAACTATTGAGTACGTTACAAATTGATCTATGCGTCTATAATTTTGAACCACAACTCACTTTGTCTTCCTCTGAACTCTATCGACTTTCAGACATTCCTTTAGATAGTGAGTGGCAGGAGTTACAAAAGTTGCTTTTTACTACCTAATGAAAGTAAATCGCTACTTTCATTAGAGTAGCGGAGTTAAAAATTCGCTTAGGCGCTCCTTTACAATCGTTAACACTTTTCTTTTTTTCTGAGCCTCACTAGTCAAACGCTTTGAATGTCGCAGATCTTCTTCAAACTGGGATTGAATTTCAGAAACCACTGCACTAGGCCCGTATAAAAATGCGGATAGTTCGTGGTTTAGATGGAAACTTCTCATATCAAAATTTGTCGATCCTACCGATGCAACCTGACCGTCTACAATCAGATATTTGCAATGTAAAAATGCCGTTGAATCATAGGCATAAACTTCCACCCCCGCAGACAATAGCCGATCGATAAAAGAATTATTTCCATAATAAGAAATTCCACGATCCCCCTTGCCTGGAATGATTAATTGGACCTTTAGGCCGCATCTCGCCGCACGCCGAATAACCGAGAGCGATTCCTCGTCTGGAACAAAATATGGGGTGGCAATCTGGATAGATTTTTCGGCTTTGCCAAATAATTCTATGATAGAATCTCTCAATGTTCGTTCTGAATCATAGGGACCACCAAAAATAAGTTGACAGATTTCCGTTTGAGCGTCTGAACTAACTTTTTCCAATGGAAAATAATGTTCTTGATCCTGAAAAAATGGGTTCAACGCTTGGTCATCTTCGTTTAAAAATAACCAATCCAGCAAAAAGACATACTGGACATAGATCGTACTAGGCCCAATTATTTTTAAGTTGGTATCCCGCCAATAAGCAAATTTATTGGTAATACTACGATATTCATTGCCTAGATTCATCCCACCTATATGAGCAATGCGACCATCGATTATAACCATCTTACGGTGGTTCCGCCAATTTATTCGTGTACTTAGCGAAGGGGAATTGACTAAATCATACGCTCGAACGAAAATTCCCGCCTCTTTCAACCTATCTATAAATTCAAAAGGTAATTTTATAGATCCGACACTATCATAAATAAAACGAACTTCCACTCCTTGTTTCGCCTTTTCTATCAATACCTCAGCTAGCTCACGACCCGTTTCATCTGCTTTATAAATAAAATACATTAAATGAATGTGGTGTTTCGCTGTTTTTAAATCACGTAACAATTCTTGATACGCTTGTTCTCCATCTGATAAATGAGTTATCTGGTTCCCACTCAAGGGTTCATTTCCGGATAGATACGTTAGTTCTTTAGAAATTGAATAAGGTTCACTGAATATTTCTGGATGTTCCTTTAACAGCCGGTCCATACCTTGGTGCAACAAACGTTCATTTTCTTTTTGAACTGAAGAAAAACGTCTAAACACCGGATTATTTCCTATTAAGAAAAAAAGCAATAATCCCATATAAGGAAAGAATAAAATAGTAAATAGCCAGGCAATTTTTGCCGTAGATGGTCGCTTATCAATTAGGACTAAATACCCACACAGAAAAAAAGATACCGCTTCCAAAAAAAGTGTTAAAAGAATAAAGCTATCAAAAAGTTGATAGGCCACAAAGCAAATACCGATAAACAGTCCTGTAATAACCAACAACCGCTGCAGCTTATTTTTCATTTACATTCTCCTTAATTCTCTCGTTCTTGTCCTTTTATTCCATCAACTTGATAAAGTTAATTTTACGCTATATTTTCTTTTCAAGCTAGTTTACTGAATTTGTGAACAAATGACTTTCCTTCCTCGACTGAACACTCAAATTTATCTGGACAAAAAAAACCACTCGAATGAGTGGGGTTCACGTTGTTAAATCAACGTTTATAAGCTTATTTAGCCAATGAATCTTTTGCTTGGTCAGCGACTAAGCAGGTTTCATGGAGTCTCATAGGAGTGAAAAAAAGAGAATTTATAAACATTAAGATCGCATCTGAATTCACTTGATTTCATAAAATTTCAAACGGATTTGGGTCAATTTTCGGTCAAAATAAGAAACATGGGGCGCTGAAAAATGTTTATCTCAAAAATGAATCTCAATATACATTTACGAAAAATAATTTCTTTTGTATAGAAGGAACTATTTTTAACTCATCCTTTAAAACCACTAATTCTATAATTTATGGGCTGTGCAATGAATACTCTATTCAATTCTTCATTGAAGTCTCTTCCTATAAGACTTCTTTTAAACGGAATTATTTCAAAATATTTCGGCTTTTTTTCCCTAAATTAAAAACTCTTCCGATTCTAAATTGTTTACCAAGTTCCATCCCGGTCATCAGTTCGTTTCGCGAGATATAAAAGGGAGTATCTGGTTTCTCAGACAATGAACTTTTCACCTCGATATAAACCTTTGACGGACTATCAGTATTTAATGAGTCAACATCCCAAGCTATAATATCGTATCCCCGTCCATGTGTCTTTCCGGTATATTCCATTTCATCAATGAATTGCTGAGCTTCCTCTGTATCTCCGAGCTTATCAATAATCTTTTTAGTATAGTACTTCAAGATAAGTTCTTCACCAATATCACCATAATGCTTTTGATCTAAACGACTTATTTCAAGATAATCATCTGAAATTATTTTAGTTGAAGTTTCCGCTATTGATTCTGAGATAGGAGATTTATTTCTCAATCCTGGCTTTACTTCAACAATTTCATCATAATCAATAACATTAGAATGTTCCTTTCCTAGTTCAAACAACCACTTAGATATTTTATCATTTACCTCAATATTTAATACTTCTTGCACTTCTCTTTCTATCAATGAATCATTTGCTCGTTCTAATAAATCAGCAACTACAGAATGTTTCATATCTCCGAACATTCTTAATTCACTAATCGCAGTATTTATTGAAGTGTTTATATAAAAACCTTTATGAGGAGCAGTCAATCCATAATAATGCAAAATATTCATTGCATGGAAACCTTTTTTGGTTATGTTCAACACTTCAGTTTCCAATGTTCTATGAGATTTTCCGTCAAGTAAATATCCTGAGACAACATGAGCGCGCTGAACTAATGTGAATTTGTTAGCCTCTTTTACTATTCTATTTTCTTTGTAACTATCCTTAAATGTTAAATCTGGAAACGTCATTAATATTTCTCCCACTAAAGAATCCCAACTCTGGCTCTTCTAAACTTCCAATTAGTACACTTCTATCTAGGAAAACATTCATTTTCTCACAACTAGTTTCCGAAATAAGTGAACACGCATGACAGGCTGCACCGTTTAACGAATCTCTCCCTTGAGATTCACTTTCAATACACACCGGATCAAAGCTACACCATTTAGCTTTTTCTAATGCAGCATTTAATAGGTCAAAAAATTTCTCTGGAACGCCTTGTTTAACAAGCCCTCCCAATGTTCCTTCCGAATCTGAACTTGATGTATAAATCAATATCCCATACATTTCTTTTCCAAGTTCATCTGAATAATATATTCTTTCCTTTAAAGAGGATGAAGAATAACCACTACACATACTTAATTCTTTAATAAAAAGGTGAGATAGTGTATGAATAAGGTAATAATCCGGACGAATGTAACCTTCTTCATCTGGGAATCTTACATTACTCATTTTCTTATAAATTTTATTCGAAATTACTGAGTCTTTAATTTTATCTCTCCATTTTCTTATTTCTTCACTATTCAAGGAAAAGAATATACCTTCTCCTAATGAGCGCATGCCAACATAATAATTGTCTTTTCTACGAAGTGATACTTCCTGCGCCTCTCCAGAAGACTCCTCACCTTCTAAAACCTGTTCTTTCATTAATTCAGAATCAGTAGTCTGTATCCTGCTGTAGCTTCGAAGAGCACTAACTACCTCGAGTTGATGTACCAAAGTTATCCCGTTCAATAATTCACTGTAAATGTGACCAGAAATTTCCTCTGAATTGAAAAGTTTCATTTTGAATCTCTCTGAATCCTCATCATATTTTTCTTTTCCAGAAAGAACTTCAAACTCAGCTCTCCTATAATCCATTACAGTATCTGGATAATCATCACTTATCTCATTAAAAAACTTAACGGAAATTATTTTTTTAACTTCATCAAAACTATATTCAATTTTTTCCGCTAATCGTGTAATCATTTTATTTACTAATTCATCTTTCTCAAGTTTTTCAATTCCTTTTTCTCGTGTGACTCCTCTTAGCTCTGATTCCAAAGCGTTATAATACTCGTCACTCTGGATTAATTCAATTAATTTATTTTCTTTGAACGGTATATTCACTGAACTTGAGATATTAGGGAAAAAGAAATTGTTTGCATTTCTAAGAAGTACGTGAACCTCTTCATCACATTTAATTCTATTCTCTTCTTTTTTCCAAATGTATTCACCCTTACAACCAATTCCTAATTTCTCTAGTTGATGTGGAAATCTCTTTTCATCAAAAACTCCGGCTAAATTTCGGCTCTTATTGCATCTTTTACAAGATACTATTAAATCTGAAATAGAACCTGATTGTGCTGTACTTCCCAATGTAATTTCATGATCTTTATAACTATCATAGGACATCCCCTCATGAACCCATTCTAACCAAGGAAAATCTTGTGCATGCCCATTGCAACATGCGCATATAATCCGGACAGGAACAAGCTCGGTTTTCCTTTTACGAACATCAATTGGTTTCTGATTAAAAGCTTTGACTAAACTTGGTATCCCCTTTGCCTCTACCAACTGACGCCATGAATCAATTTTCCTCAAACTCCTATCTTCTGGAGAAAAATACCACTGTGGGAATCTTTTTCCTACAATATCATCTTCCTCCTTAAATGGCGGCTCAATGAAACCTTCAGCATCCATAGCTTTTTCTAATCTAATATCATGGACTTTCTCACATCTGCTAGTATTCCAATACTCCGAATCTGCAATCATGACAGATTGATTATTTATATCCATTAAAGCCCCTATACCAAATGGCGTTAAAAGTTGCGATCTTCTAACGTTAAATTCCGGTTTGTCTTTCTGTTTATACACCATAACATCTCCTAATCTATTATTCTCAGATAGGCTGTATCTTCTACATTCCTCATTGTACCCATTACTTTAGTAGCTTCCCAATGTGTACTTTTATCTTCAAATGATCTAAGCAACAATTTTCCTTGGAATTCTTCTGCTTTACTTTTATATAAGTAATATTTGAATAGTTCCGCAGTATCTTCTACTTCTTCAGCAATATCGCACCAGTTATCACCAAAATTATTAATTATTCTGCTTGCATCTTCTCTATATAACTTGTGTCTGTCTTCGCTAGCTTTAACACGTTCCATAAGATAATCATTCACTTTTTCAAGTGCATCTTCAAATTCTAAAATGTTTTTTGCAGAATTATCGCCAGCTAATGAATCAATCGTATTCCTAAGCATTGCAACAATGACTCCAGCAGCGGCTTTTTCCAGAGCAGGTACTGAAAAGGGAGTTACACTACTTGATTCGACAAATTTATATAAACTTTCATGATACGATTGAAATGTTTCATAATGAGATCTATCTCGACTTCGAGAAGAATTATACAACGTGCATACTAAGCCTAAAGATTGTCTTCCTACTCGACTGGTCGCTTGAATATATTCTGAAGTCAGTTTCGGCTGACCCACTACAAACATGGCATTTAAACGATCAATATCAACACCCACAGATAACATATTTGTTGCAATTAACGTATCCACAGTTTTTTGGTATCTTTCCGCTCCTTTACATTCCTCTGTAATTCTATTGTGTGGAATGTCTAATTTCTTTAGAATTGTAGGGATTTCTATACCAGGTATACGCGAAGTCAACTCCACGCTTGTATCGTCATTCATGAAACGTTTATTAGTATTATTTCGCCTGTATAATTGATTGATATGTTCTTTTACATCATCCTTAATCAATCCTGAAGCTTTTCCAAGTTCTCGAATACTGTTAAAGTACCCAGCAACTGTCCAATATAATTCTTCTTCATCAATACTTAGGCCTAATTCTCTTATTGTTTGTAACATTGAAGACAGTAGCCGTATTTCTGCTGTTACTTGTGATTTCCCTGTCGGCATAATTCCAAGGTATTTTCTTCCATACGCATGTGTATCTTCTTTTACAAAGAAGTTATCTGTTATATTTATTCCGCTAGGTGGAAATTGGGAAACTTTCCTGTCAAAAATCCCTTTTACCTGATCATCAGCGTTTCTGATTGTTGCAGTTGAAGCTATATATTTTGGAGCAATACTTCCATTTGCGTTTTTTAAAATATAATCAAATCCAGCTTCATACAGCCCAACGATGCTTCCGAGCGGTCCAGAAATCAAATGCAACTCGTCTTGAATAATTAATTCAGGGCGTCGATATTTTTCTGGATCGTCCGAACCAAATAAGCTTGCTGTTTCTTCCTTTAAAGGGACTTGGGCGAACTTATCAACAGTACCAAAAAGTAATGTAGGTCTCTTCTTGTAGATTAATTCATCTACTACATAAATCGGTAATCCCTTAGAAAACTCACATTTCTTGTTCAAACATTTCATATTGAAATCATTTTTCTTTTCAATTTCATAGTATCCCCATCTTCTTTTGCTTTGAAAGTTTTTATCATCAGGAATAATACTATGTTGTTCATGACACCAAGGACATTCCAAAACCTGAAATGTATTTTTTTTCTTCGCATATTCAATATTTTTTTGTTCAACCATATCTTTAAAATCTGCCTTAGCATCTTTTAATTTATTTTGAGTTCCCTCTCCTATCCAAAGTCCAATGCTAATTTCTGATTCCCCTAGATTACCTTCTTTTCTTCTAATAAACTCTAACGCACAAATTAATTGAGAAGCCCTATCAAATTGTTGAGCAGTTAAAAGTCGTAAAGTATATCTCATGATTACCGTCACGCCTGAGTAATTTTGATATTTCAATCTTCTATAAATTACAACGGCTGCGATTGCAAAAAGGTATGCTTCCGTTTTACCACCACCTGTACTAACCCAAATTAAATCCAGTAGCTCACGATCAGAGCTTTCTTCATTCAATATAGACTCTAATGAGTTTAATACGAACGCCAATTGAAATGGTCTCCATTTAAAGTTTGCAATTTGATAGTTTTTTGAATTATATGCCTCTTCTTTTTCAATTGAGTTCTTTAATCTTTGTAAAAGCATTGCCTCATTAGCTTTATTGAAAGCCGCAAAAGCATCTTTATCTTTAGAAAGGAAGTCTATTGTTTTCTTCATGCGATGACTACAATTTCTACACTTTTCAATGTTTTCCTTTGAAAGCTCTACATATTCAGGAATTAATGTTTTAGACTCTTTCGTAATTGAATCAATCCATTTATCATATTGCTCAACAAACTGATTTAGTTTTTCTAATTGTGCCTTATAGTCACTCCCTATATAACTTTCCGCACTCAAAACATCTGGCGAAATACCATCAATATCAAAAGACATTGGGCGTAATTCATAGCTCGGAATATATGATGTTTTTATTTCGGATACTTTTCCATGCTCTTCTTTCCAAACTGCGGATACACCTCTTCCAAAGGCATATGTCCTTTTATCTCTATATAAAAAAAAGTTCATAGCGTCTTCTGAATTTAACTTAGATAAATCTGGAAGTTTTACATCTTCAGAAGCTTTAAACTCAACACTTTTTTGAGCTTTTATAGAGATTTCTGTTTGAAAAAGATGATTCTCTGAAATATTTTTTAAAACTATAGTTATTGCCGTCACCGTTTCCTCTTTTGCCACGTTGATTTTTTGTACTTTCGAAAATACTTGAAACGTTTTTTCTTCTTCAACTAATAATTTTTGAGAAGAAATACCTTCCTTTGAAAAGTCCAATTTCACTTCAAAGAAAACTGGAACACGTTCAAAACAGCTCTTGTTTTTATAATTTATGTTTTTAATCTTTTTTAGTAAAAATAGCATCTCCGAATCTTTAGCTTTATCGTCTGGTTTTAGTTCATTTAGAAAATCAGATATGGTTCCATCTCTATCTTCGAAGCTATCTTCATATTTAATTTTTGAATTTTCCAGATCAAATTTGAAAAGCTTTTCAATATTCATAACTTCTGATAAAGCAATTTTTTCTTGTAGCTCTTCAAGCACCTCTTTTTTCGTTTGAATAAATGGATTCTTTATTTTTTTGTAATAAGAGCTGTGAATTTCGATACCTATATCTTTTTTGCTACTTTTACAATAGAATGTGATACCTAAGGAAGATGGAAGAAAGCTATTATCAATCTCGGCTGATTCTTCTTCTTTATTCAAAAACTCTTGAGCTTCAAGAGTTGTTTCAATATCTTCTGTCGAAGCTTCTTTTAACTCCTTAAAAGGATATAAAATACCTGTAACGTATCTCGTTTGAGGTTTTTCAGAAATTATCTCGTGCTCAATATCCTGATTAATTCTTTCTGACCCCGGTCCTAATAATAATTGCGAAATAGCATTAGAATAATTTTCTCTTATACTATTTTGTTGTTTCTTATCCGTAATTTTTACCATTAACTTTTTCCTCCCAAAAACTTATTAGTCAGGTATCTCGGTACGTCTTCTATATCTATATCTTCAACTAAAATTACTTTATCCACCGAATAAGATTTTATTGAGCTATCTTTTATTATTTCATTCAGTTTCCTACCGTCAATTGAGTCCATAAGTCTATCTCTTTCATAATTCAAATTTTTCTTTACTATTGTGCTTGCACTATAATACTTATCAGGTTCATTTGTTAATTCAGAGTTTTTAGTAAGTAATCCAATATAATAAATAAAACTAGAATCTCTAGGTAGGATTGGCATTTTATCAATTGAGGACCATGATCCATAAAAAGTTATTGACTTATCTATCGCACCTAGTTCATCCATTCTTTCTTTGAATTGAGTTGGAGTCATTTCTCTTTCTTTAATGTATTCAAGTAAAATCATTTTCCAAAAATAATCAAGCCTTAAATTTTCATCAAGTGTACTATCAATAAAAATTCCATTTATGAAGTTATACTTTTTCAATTGTTCTCTATAAAGGGTATCGGAATAAGGAACCTCAAATTCAACAATGTTTTGCCCAATTTGAATATTATTCACATCCGTTTTTCTACAAAAATTTTCTTGTAAAATAAAAACTTTTCCAAACTCGGTTCCAAAAATATTTTTTCCTGACTCTAAATCTATCCCACGAACAACATTGACAAGTTGTTTTTCACTTTCAGTCTCAATTCCAGAAGTAGTGATGATTAAATTATTTATCAAGCTTAAATATTCTTTTTGTGGATCTTCTTCTTTATCCAGTTCATCATATAGTACCTTGTCATCGCAGTTATTATTTACTTGTTTTTCTCTCATTGTTTTTTCAAAATATTTATTAATTGCTTTTAAATATGCAGAATCTCGATCAGAATAGCTATTATCCAAAGTATATAAATGTTGAATTATTCTTTTATCTCTTTTTAAGGAGTGCATGAGGTACTTCTCTTGCAAATCCGGAAAAACAACAAAAAGTTTATTTGTTAGATAGCTCGATAACCATTTTTTCCTATCCCTTGCATATGGGGAAAGCAAGATGACACTATCAAATGTTCCATATAGGTCTTCATATATCTTTTCACTATATGGCAGAACTGTTATCGTATCATCATTCATGTAAATTTTTTTTGTTTCTTCAACCATTTCATCCATGACTACAAGTGCACACTTATCTTTACTTCTTATAGAGTCGATAATTTTCTTGTTTTGAAAACCAAATCTATTACAATAGATATCATATAAAATACCAGAAATTTTTTCGGTCTCTTCCAAATTTAACTTTTCCATATATTCTGATACAATTATCATTTGTTGCTCAAGGGTACGGGAACACCCAATTATTTGACTGTAATTCATCTTCAAGAATCGTTTTAATAGTTTATCCAGATATTTTAATCTGGGTATCTCACGAATATCTCCTATATACTCATTGAGTTTTGCTATCGCATTATCAAACTCTTCATTACTAGACACAAAATCAAATGAAATTTCCATTTTGCTAAATTCTTTCGATTCAAGCCAGCAAAATTCTCTATCCATTTTCTTCAAAAATTTAAGTTTTGATTCATCCATGACTGATGGTATACTAGAAAATACTGTCATTGGAATTCCGAAATCATCACACGCATCCTCAAGTGTAAATAAATTTGAAAATTGTCCATTTGAAAACCATTTGTCTCCAATAACATATACTCGTTTTTCTGATATATCTCCATCGCTTTCATCTAAATACTCTATGACAGCTCCTATACTTGATGAAAAAATTACCATAGGTTTTTCTGTACTATTAGAATGTGGTATTCGTTCAAAAATCAATGATTCTTTTAAATACTCCGCAGTACAAAATTCACCCAAATATGAATATCTATTATTAATATTAAATTTTACATTTACTATTTCATCTAATAGCTTCTTTTCAAGAATTACTATCACGTTTTCATCATTTGTCCAACTTATAGAAGAAAGCCCCATTTGCTTTCCAAAATCCTCTTTGGTACTTTTTACTTTTCTACTTTTTGTATTGGTTACAATGCTAGCTTTACTTTCAATTACATCTTTTTTTAAAATCCGCGTATAAGAATCTTTCTTTTTATATATCGGCTCCAATATATAGCCGTCACTTCTATTGTCCTGTCCCTTGAAACTATAATAGGTCTTTTCAAATAGAAGTTTAGTCTCATCACCCAAATCGTCTATATTAATCTTTTGACCGTTTGAGAGATTCTTAAAACTAGTTACCAAACAAATTAGCAAAACAAGTTCTTTATAGTAGCTAGAGTTTAAATACTGATATGCATATGAGCCTTCAAACTTTTCATATTTAAGAAAATCATTCAAAACATTTTTTTTATTTTTAGAAATGTAGCCAAATGGGCTAGTTAATAGTAAAAGTTTCATTACAGCATCCATGTAGTTTTCTCCCTTAATGAATCTATCACAAAAATTATACCTCAGTTCATGTGGCTATTTACAACTATTTTTGTTAATTTTTGCTTTCCCACTAGTAGGTTACTTTTAAACCTGGTATAATTGCGCTGAGGTGAAATCATGCTAAACATCATAGACCTGTTTTCTGGCGCGGGAGGATTAACCGAAGGATTTAGAAAAGATGATTTTAATTTACTTGCTCATGTTGAAATGGATGAGGCTGCAAGTAAAACATTAAAAGTTAGAGATGCTTACTATTATCTAAAAGAAAATGGAAATTTAAATAGATACAACGATTACATCAATAAGAAAATTTCGTATGATGAATTTTTGTCTGAAATCCCTGAAAAAATTGTCGAAAAAGTAATTAATCTAGCAATATCAGAAGATAATTTACCAGAAATTTTCAGGCAAATTGATTCTCAGCCAAATTCAAATATGGTTCACGGTATCATTGGGGGACCACCATGCCAAGCCTATTCAACGATTGGTAGGGCAAGAAATAAAAAAATCAAAGAATCTGACGAGCGAATCTACTTATATAAGTATTATCTGAGGTTCTTGGAAAAATATAACCCTGATTTTTTCGTGTTTGAAAACGTAAAAGGACTATTATCGTTTAAGGACTTAGACGGAAATAGCCTTCTGGAAAAAATAAAGTACGATTTTATCAATGTAATTTCTACAGGTCATTACCATATTCAAATAAAATTAATTAACTGTGCTGATTTCGGCGTTCCACAAGTTAGAGAAAGATTAATCATTTTTGGATACAAAACTTCAATGATAGATTTTGATTTTTTCAGAAGCCTTGATCAATTTCAGGAAAAACCACCAATAATTAAAGAGTTATTTCAAGATCTGCCTATATTAAAATCCGGAGAAACTAAAAATGCATATTCGAAAGTTCCTCCTTCAGAATATGTTTCAATAAATCTAAGAAATAGCAAGATTCCTTTGACCCAAAATATCTGTCGTCCTAATAACGAAAACGATTTAAAAATTTATAGGATCGTAGCAAAAGAAAAAAAGAAGAATCGAAATGTTAAGTATTCCGATCTTCCAATTGAATTAATCACACATAAGAAATCAAATATTTTCTTGGATAGATTTAAAGCAATAAATGATAACGGATATAGTCATACAGTTGTTGCTCATATAGCAAAAGATGGTCATTACTATATTCATCCTGATGTATCTCAAAATCGTTCAATCACAGTCCGAGAAGCTGCAAGAATTCAGACATTTCCCGATGATTTTTATTTTGAAAGCTCTCGAACTTCTGCTTTTAAACAAATAGGAAATGCAGTACCACCACATTTTTCAAAAATTATTAGCCAAAATATTTTAGAAAATTTGTATGCAATTACAGGGTGAATATTCAAAGACTATTCATTCTGTAAACAATTCGATTGATTCTTATAAAAGATGTTAACTCGCAGAGTATAATCGAATCGAACATTTTACTTACTTTTAAAGCCAAGCTTATCGAGAGCTTGGCTTTTTTGTGTTTAAGTTTGCAAAGCGTTGAAACAACAACGATTTTGACGCTGTTTCCTTAAAACTTAATATCGAAAGTTTGCACTGTTTTGCAGAGAAATGAAGGTCGAGTTAAGCTAAATTTAAGCCACTTTTTTAGCCATAAAAAGATGGGCTTACGCCCCGATAAAGCTTTTGATAAAAAATCGGGGAGTGTGATATAAATGGTATTTAACTACGATCAAAAAAGACGGGACTACTTAAAGGGTGCTTTATCACATGAAGAATTTTATTTGGATTTAGCCGATGCGATTGCTTTTGATGATCTTGAAGTATTAGTACCAGAAACTGCGTGTAAATCAAAAGACCCGAACTTAAATGATGTACCACTAAAACTTTGGGATTACAGATTTCCAGCTGTCAGGATGTTACTAAGTCGCGCAATCAACCAAAAACGTGTCATCAAACGGATCAATGGGTTATCAGCATCGGAGTCAGTTTGCATCTTAAAAGCCGTTGCGAGAGAATGCACAGCATCGCAATTAGTATAAACTAAAAACGCTCGGTATCACATACCGGGCGCACACGAGGATGGCTATCTAGCTGTCCTCTTTTTTTACACGCAAAAAAAGTAGCAATTCAATTTTGCTACTTACTTCACATATTAAAACTATGTATTTTTTTCGCTAACTACAATACTAAGTTAACAAACAGTATAAAAGCACAAATTCCGAAAACTACTGCAAAAAACTAAAAACAAAAGCTTTTACTTTTCTAACTATGCGAAAATATATACACATAGCACACAGAATTAACGAAATTAAAAGATATCCCGTTCCCACTTAAGCACCCCCTTTATTAGTTATTTTAATTTTCATAAACACCCCCCTTTTCTCTTAATATCATTATTATATCATGTATAGATTCAAAAATAAAATTAAAACAGGGATTCTCTATCATTGATGTATCGTTATTTACTACCGTTTTTTTTAGATATCAGCAATGTTTTCACACTTTTTTTAAATCATCATTCTCCGCGAAACGTTATAAAGCGAAATATTCGAAATATTTTCTAAATTTCTAGCAGTAATTTATTATCACTTTGTCAGCAATCTGTTAACAATCTGCTTACACCTTGTTAACTCTTTGCACCATTTTGACAGCAACACCCACCATCAAATCCCGCGCACAACAATTTGACAGCAATCTGCTTACACTTTACTAACTACTTGCTATCTTTCTTCCAACAAACTGCTTGCACCTTCGTGCAGCCGGTCCACTTCTTTTTTTACCTCAACATAAAAAGCCACCGGGTCCCCGCTGCGTTCACGAAATAAATCTTTTAACTCAATTCAGAAAATCTTGCTCACTCTGCCCCACTGTCTTTTTGAGACGTTATTTCTACGGTCTTGACAGACAGTCTTCTCACACGCGTAAACGCAGCAAATTCGTCTATCACTGTTAACGCCCCAATACGCTTTAACGAAAACCAACTAAAAACCACCCCCAAGCGCTTGCGCATACAAAAAATACAAACTTTTAGGGGGAGGAAGCGCCTCCTCCCTCACGCCACGAAAGGTTTTCAACAGGGAGGAGACACCCTCGACGCTTGTGGTAACTTATACCATAATCAAAAGAATGCTTATACACCAACCTTTTCAGACGGTAGGCGCCTCAAGGTGCCTTATCGAAGCGCATCGGGGAAAGAGCATAAGGAGTGTGTATGTCAAAAAATGCTCCGCCGCATTTTCCTCCAGCCAGCAGAGCTGCCCCCACTCCTTACAGCGTCAATCAGCTTAACGCTGTTTGCCTTGCCCTCTCTACCGTTCGGGTGCTCCATCGGCTCTCGCCGCGTTATTTTTGAAGTGATTTCGCCATCAGATGTGGCGACGAGGAAATGTATGACAAACGAGAAAAGGAGCTGGCAATAAATGATTTACTATATTTTTTCAGAACTATCCCCGGTGCTGATCTATCATTTTACCTGATGATTTTTATCTGTGTCTTTGGGTACTTTGTGGTCAAATCAATTCGCCATAAAATCGAACAATATCGATATGAGCGGGAAAACCGAATTGAAGAAATGCAGAAAGCCGAATTAGCCAGAAAAGAAATGGAGCAATTTGAAAAAGAACAAATAGCACACATCAAAATGGAGGATTTTTGGTATGGAAAATAATAATGATACACTAATTTGCGAGGAAATAATGACACTCAAACAGATTAAGCGTAAACGCAAAAATAAGAAGATTCCTTCCAAAGTCACGTCATCGTTTGCTCTCGCACAGTGGCTTAGCGATCTAATCGGAAATGAAAGTCAAGAGCATCTACTGGTAATTTGTTTAGACACAAAAAATCAAATCAATAGTTATGAGACAGTCTCAATTGGGTCACTTAATCAGTCCATAGCTCACCCAAGAGACATTTTGCAGCGAGCTTTGCTATCTAATGCTGCGCGCATCGTAGTCGCCCATAACCACCCATCGAGCAACCCAACGCCATCAGAAAATGATAACGATTTTACTTCCCGCATGAATAAAGCATGCACACTACTAGGTATTGATCTGCTTGACCACATTATTGTTACCGACACAGATAAATACTATTCGTTCAGAGAAGAAACGAGCGTGATTTGATGGCAAATGTTGGCGTATTAACTGCGCGCGAGATTAAAATGATCATGAGTCGTCGACAAACACTCTTTTTGTCGTATTTAGTGGCTGGAAAATATGTAAGCAAATACGACGACGAAGCGGTCATTTTGCTCCGAAACTACTAAAAACGATAAAAGCATAGTTGGTCGCAAAAATCTCATGATGATACTCACGTATTTGTCGTTGAGTATGATTTTGAAACAAATATCGTATCAGTGCACAGCAAAATCAACACCAACGTCTATTTTTGTCACGGTGTTTTTGATTTATTAAGAGTGGATGATTACACACGAACACGTTTCCTCGCGGGATTATACATTTGTGAATATGAAAGAAGGTTGGATGAGATGGTGAGCAAATTCCGACTGGCAAAACCACCAAGTATTGAAGATTATGAGTTCCCACTTTGATAATTGGTGTATAATCGGAAAAAGTGGAGGCAAAAAATTACTATGAAATCAAACTTAACCGCAACACAACGCGTCAAGCTAGAAAAAGAATTAAACGACATCATGTTGGGCGCTGAAAAAACAGACGATCAAACAACCATCAAAGATCGCTACAAAAAAGCTGGAGAAATTATGGTACAACTTAATCTACTTGATCCAGCTCATAAAACGATTCCAGAAATTGTTGCGAGTGTCTATGCTCAACACACTCGCAACAAAATTGAAAAGATCGTCAATACGACACAAGATTGATGCCACTTGACACGTATGTTAAAATTAATTTTTAAACAAACTTTGGGTCAAACAAAAACCCCGCTCGAATGAGCGGGGTTTAACGTTGTTAAATCAACGTTTATAAGCTTATTTAGCCAATGAATCTTTTGCTTGGTCAGCTAGTGCTGTGAAAGCAGCTGCATCGTTAACTGCTAAATCAGCCAACATTTTGCGGTTGATTTCGATACCGGCAAGTTTAAGACCGTGCATTAATTTTGAGTAGCTCAAGTTGTTCATGCGAGCCGCTGCGTTGATACGAGCGATCCACAATTTACGGAAGTCGCGTTTCTTTTGACGACGATCGCGATATGCGTAGTTGTATGAATTCATTACTTGTTCTTTAGCTGTTTTAAATAGAGTGTGTTTAGAACCGTAGTAACCTTTAGCTAGTTTTAGTGTCTTTTTACGACGTTTACGAGTTACTGTTCCACCTTTAACACGTGCCATGTTTAATTCCTCCTAATAAATAAATCATTGAATTTTTTAAGTTGTAAAGCGGGTTGCGCAATTATTTCATGCGTGCCAATTGTTGGCGGATACGTTTGTAATCGCCTTTTGATACCATAGACGCTTTACGTAGTTGACGACGTTGTTTTTTAGTTTTCCCGTGGAAACGGTGACTTGTGAACGCGCGGAAACGTTTTAAACCGCCGTTACCAGTGCGTTTTACGCGTTTTGCTAAACCGCGGTGTGTTTTTTGTTTTGGCATGACTAAAATTCCTCCTACTTTTCATTTCGCCTACTCTTCAACTAAGTCGAAGAAGCATTCTCAAAATTATTGCTAGTCTTTCTTCTCTTTCGGTGCAAGCACTAAGAACATGCTACGTCCGTCCATCTTCGCTTTTTGTTCCACTGTTGCGATATCATCAGTTTCTTCAGCTAAGCGATTCAAAACTTTCTGACCAATTTCTTTATGGGTAATGGCACGGCCCTTGAAGCGGATCGAAGCTTTCACTTTGTCACCTTTTTCTAGGAATTTACGTGCGTTACGAAGTTTAGTATTAAAGTCATTCACGTCAATTGTAGGACTTAAACGAACTTCTTTAATATTGATCACTTTTTGCTTCTTGCGAGCTTCACGTTCTTTTTTCTGTAATTCGAAGCGGTATTTTCCATAGTCCATAATACGTGCCACGGGTGGTTTCGCACCTGGGGCTACTAGAACTACATCAAGGTTTGCTTGTTCAGCAATTTTTAAGGCTTCTACTTTCGAAATAACACCTAGTTGTTCGCCGTCTTGTCCGATCAAACGTACTTCACGTGCACGAATGCCGTCGTTAACCATCATATCCTTTGCTATGGTCATTCACCTCCAAAATTTTTGAGAGAAAAAAAGCAAATAAAAAAACGAGTTCTTTATGAACCCGCACCTAGTATGACTCATCAAAACGATCAGTCATTAACTATCTAGCCCAGCGAGATGTTCGCGTAAGGCGAGAAGCGGGTGCTTCTGCTTTCATTTCTCAACTAGTATAGTATACAAGCTATTTCAATAATTGTCAACAAGTATATTTCGTTTCTTGTTTGCTTTCAGAAAACATCAGTTGAGTTTTCTTTCATTTTTGTGTTAAGTTAGATAGGAAGGAAGTGATAAGATGGAACAATCTTTTTTTAAAGAATTGATTCATTACAACAAACCAAAGGAGTCGCCCTTTCGCTTGATCGGCGCTGGCCTTTGTATGATCTGCGTTTTATTCACCGGCTACTTCACTCATCAGTTAGCCATTTCTAGTTTCGGTTCATTAGGTATTTTCACCTTTCTCTATTATCAACGCCTCCCTTTAAAACAATTAATGCTTCGATTGTCGCTCGTTGGGGGCTTTTTAACAGCTGGAAATTTTTTCGGGATGCTTTCCACACACGCGGCTTGGACCGCTCCAATCGCAGTTGCTATTATTGGTTTTTTAGGGCGATTCTTTTTTAGGCTTTACGACATCGCTAAGCCGGGACCTTTTTTTATTGTGATGGTTGCGGCAATGGGTGTCAGTACGAAGATTCCCCTAGCAAAAATCCCCGTCATGAGCGGCTACTTTTTTATAGGCGTTTTATTTGCACTCGGTTTTGCTTTCATTCTACATTTTTTAGAAACAGATCCAGTCCCAAAGAATGACGTTCCAAAAACATTGACCCAAAGGATCAATCAAGATCCTACCGCCATTATGGATAGTCTGTTATACAGTGGTATTTTATTTTTTGCAGTCTATCTAAGCGTCGGACTTCAATTACAAAATCCTTATTGGCTCGTTGTCTCTTGTGCTTCTATTTTGCAAGGAGACAATCTGCGAGCAATGGCTCATCGAAATATTCAACGGATTTTCGGTACAGTGGTGGGCTTAGCCATCGCAGCTTTACTATTAAACTTATCCTTATCCGTTTTCGCCACTTTACTAGTGATTACCGTTTTGTTTGTGACGGTTGAATTTTTCGTTAAACGCAATTATGCGATCGCACAATTTTTTACCACCCCAATGTCCTTGATGCTTTCCATGCTTGTCAAACAGCAATACCTTTATACGCTACTACAGTTTCGTTTTTTAGGAATCGTGATCGGCAGTCTATTAGGTTTATTAGCTGCTTGGCTGATGACAACTAGCCTAGCTTTTTATAATCGAAAATTCCATTCAATTGAATAGAAAAAAAATGAAAATCGAGTGTCCGCACTCGGTTTTTGCTATAATGAGAGCAAGAAAATGAAGGAGGCACAATTATGTATCGATTAATTGCTTGTGACTTGGACGAAACATTGTTAGATAAGCAGCGTCACGTTTCGCCCAAAACAAGAGAAGTGATAAAAGAGGCAGAAGCACAGGGTTTGGTCTTCGCACCAGCGACTGGTCGTGGATTCTACTCTATCAAACAAACATTGTCAGAATTAGCTGCCGATGACAAAGCGCAGCATTATATGATCGGCTTCAACGGCGGAGTGGTCGTTGAAAACCAAGGGCCTACCATCATCAAGGATTTTCCGTTAGCCTATGATGTTCTGGCGCAATTGTTTGAATTCGGTTCAAAATATGAAGTAGCGATCCACCTTTATACTTTCGAGCAAACCTATGTGTATCATAGCAATCCCGATGAAGATGCCTACTTAACGACGATTCCTCATGAGAAACGCTTAGACGATGACATTGATTTTCTAAAAGATCAAACCTGTTACAAAGCCTTATTCCAAAACTTGGACCGTCATTACTTGGAACAAATTGAAACCGACCTGCCTGCCGATTTGAAAACTGCTTTAGAAATTAGTTATTCATCAAATCGTTACATCGAGTTCAATCCAAAAGGTGTCAATAAAGGTGTGGCTTTGCAAACTTTAGCAGATTATTTAGAGATTCCAATGGAGGAAACCATTGCTATCGGAGATAACACCAACGACCTAGCGATGATTCAAGCGGCTGAATTAGGGGTCGCTGTTGCCAATGCCGTACCGGCTGTCAAAGCAGCTGCTCAGCATACAACTACTGCTGACCATGAAAATAGCGCCGTCGCCGAAGTGATTGAAACTTTCATTCTTTAATTTATTGCTGCACTGTTATGCCAGAAGAATCTTAGAACCATTTTACTTTGCTTTCGAAGAAATGATTTCTGACACAAAATTTATTCAAAAAAAGGAAGTGGGACGAAATTCCGTCTCACTTCCTTTTAACGTATTCTCCGCCATAGAATCAAAATCAGCCATATGGAAAGACCCAAACTGATCACCAATGAAATTAACCACCCGGCCTCCGAATGAGCCAGCGGCAATGGCATATTCATACCGAAAAAACCGGTGACGATCGTGGGGATCGTCAACATTAGCGACCAGATTGTTAAGATTTTCATGGTGTCATTCAAATTATTATTTAATAAATTATTGTAGGTCCCCGATAATTGATCCAATATTTCACTGGATAATTTGGTCATCTCCACCGCCTGTTTGGCTTCAATCAGCGCGTCATCCAATTCCTCTTTTTCCTTATCCGTGAAACCGGAAAAGATGGCTTGAACCTTGACCTGCTCCAGCAGAACCGCATTTTGTTTCGTGGCCGTTACCAAATACACCAAGCCAATTTCCAAATCGGACAACGCCAATAAATTTTTATTGGTGGTTTTTTCTCGTAATTTCGCATTTAAGACAATCCGTTGACTATCCACCTCTTCAACTAAAGGAAAATAGTAATCAGAAATCAAAAAAAGTGTATGGAATAACAGACTCGCCGTACTTTGGTTCGGTTCGTTCTGTAACAGATTCTCAATAATATTTGCCACATAAGCTGTCCGTTCATTGACAAACGAAAAGAAAAAATGATCCTTCAAAACGAAGGCCATCGGACTCGTTTCATAATGATTGTCTTTTTTTAAGAGGTTCGGCACGTTAAAAATTAATAGCAATGCTTTTTCCATCGGATCATATTCTACCCGCGCCCGTTCATTGTCATCTAGCGCATACGTCAACATCTCATCGCTGATCGAATAGCTGGCTCTTAATTTTTTGATCTCGTGAGGCTGCGTCGCATCGACATTGATCCATGAACACATCTCTTGATTAAATGTTTGTTTGCTGTCCATTAGAACCTCCCGGTATAAACTCTTGTTATAACCAGTATAACAAAATCTTTACTTCTTTATTAGTTTTAACCTTTAAAAAAAGAACCATGACCTGACCGTCATAGTTCCTACTTAAACTTATTCTGCTATAACTCCTTGAACCTCTAAAATTTTCTCATCGATCATGCGGATCACTTCATCCCGTGCGTCAGCATTATCAACGAAATTCAAGCGATCACCATCGATTTGGATCTTGGGACTTTCATGATAGTCTTCATACCATTGATCGTAACGGCTGTTTAACTCCTTGTAATAATCATACAAAGTGGGATCAAATTCTAATTGTTCGTATTCACGTCCACGTTTTTGAATTCGTTCCATCATTGTTTGAAAAGAAACCTTAATGTGAACCAATAGATCAGGATGCTTTTTATGAGCCGCATAAGGCAACTCCTGCATCATATTGTCCAATAATTCATCGTAGACCTTAACCTCTGTCTCGGTTGCTCGGCCAAGATCAGCGTTTAAATGAAATAATAAAGAATCTTCATAGATTGAACGGTCCAAGACATTGTTGTCGTCTTGCATCGCCTTTTTAATACTCTTAATTGTCAAATTAAGTTAGACAAATCATCAATACTTACGTAACTCAAAAATACTTCCAAAGGTGTTCGATAA
>NZ_BJDW01000016.1 GCF_005405345.1 Enterococcus viikkiensis
TTTGACAAATAAAAAAGCAAGCTCTCAGGCTTGCTGTTACGCGGTTTATAAAAGACACATGCCGGATCCCACTTAGTGCTGCTTCCTTCCAGACCTGACACAATTCACAGGCCCGGCATTGTCCTGCCTTTCGGCAAAAAATAGTATAACAAACTCTAGTCCATTTGGCTAGTCTTTTTTTTTCGCGCTCGTAGCTGGCGGAAAAAGTTTGTCAAAAGCTGACCACATTCCTCTTCTAAAATACCGCCTTCTACATAGGCGCGATGATTGAAGCGTTCATCGGTCAGCAGATTCATTAACGTGCCTGCAGTTCCACCCTTAGGATCATAAGCTCCAAAATAAACCTCTTCAATCCGTGACAAAATCATGCCACCGCTACACATTGGACAAGGTTCTAACGTAACAAACAGCTGGCAGTCTTCTAAACGCCAATTTTCTAATGCTTTACAGGCTTCACGAATCGCAAACATTTCCGCGTGACTCGTGGCGTCTTGGCTATGCTCTCGCAAATTATGTCCACGTCCGATAATTTCCCCTTGGTAGACGACTACCGCCCCAATCGGCACTTCGGCAATCGCCTCCGCCTGCTTTGCTTCATGGATTGCCGCCCGCATAAAAACGATTTTTTCTTCTTCCGTCAATTGACTTTCTCGTTCCATTTTTTTCCTCGCCTATCGCTCATTGATTAACCTACTTTAGCATATCCGAAAAAAATAAGCAGTAATAAATTTATGCAAGCTACGCCAAAAAAACGATCATCAAGTAATCGCTTAATAGCCACCACTTGATGATCCGTACGACTTTTACATCATTTTATCTACAAAATCCATCAATTTACCTTTCAAGTCTTCGGTCGTATCTTTGATGGACTCCCCGTAGACAGACACACGCTTTTTTCCGCTTTTAATCTTGTCCAAAATACTCATGATGTTATCTAAATCATCATCTGAAAGTTTGTCAACGATTGAAAGCAACGGCTCGTTGCCATCAAACTTATCATTAACAAAACGTTTCACTTTATACCGATTCGAAACATGACGAGCTTTTTCAATTACTTTTCCCGAAGCAATCACGGCTGTCGCTGTACTAGCAGCTACAACAACGCCCACTCCGATTTTGACTTTAGTCGATCTTTTCATGGTATCAGCTCCTTTCTTTCATGATACCACACTCTTAAAATTAACAATAATGAGAGCTACCGGTAAATGAAAGCGCGAACGCAAAAACAGAAAACGAATTGATTTGGCTCATCTACCAGAGGATGGTTTAAAAAAAAGTCACGTCCAAACTCCCTAAGAAGTTTAAACGTGACTTAATTTCTAATCACGACTGCGATTACCACCAAATAGCAGAATCAAACGCAGTAATTGTAAAAAGGTTGCTAAGGCGGCGGCAACATACGTCAAAGCCGCGGCAACTAAAACTTTGCGGGCTGCTGCTAATTCTTCATCATCTAACAGCGCGCCTTCGCGTAAAATACCTAAGGCTCGGCGTGAAGCGTCAAATTCCACCGGCAAGGTCACTAATTGGAATACTAACGCTAGTGAAAAAGCCAAGATTCCAATATTAATCAACGTTTGATTCCAACTCATAAATACACCTAAAATAATCAACGGAAATGATAAAGTTGATCCAATATTTGCGACTGGAACAATCGCTGCCCGCAAACGCAACGGAAAATAATTTTTCGCGTCTTGAACTGCATGCCCACATTCATGGGCCGCGACACCAATCGCTGCTACCGAAGTTGATTGGGCGGTCGCTTCTGAGAGGCTTAGCATTTTATTCCCGCTATTGTAGTTATCCGTCAAATCTCCAGCAATTTGCTGTACACCCACATCATTGATCCCTTGACTGTGCAAGATATATTCTGCCGCCGCGGTTCCAGTTACTCCTTTACGGCTGCGGAAATCATCATATTTCCGAAACGTCGAATTTACATAAGCTGACGCCAGACCTGAGATCACTAAGCCTGCGATGACTAATAAAAACGTGGGATCGAAAAAATTATAAAACATTCCATTCCCATACATAAACATTCTCCTCAAATCAAAGATAAATGACTATTCTAATGAATAGTTTCCTGATTACAGTTTACCATGAAAGCCGTGAATTTTTTATGAATACAACTCTAAGAATCTCTAGCAAACTTACAGTTTCTTAACAAATTCCGATTTTAATTTCATCGGACCGAAGCCGTCGACTTTACAATCAATATTATGATCACCTTCGACTAAACGAATGTTTTTTACTTTGGTTCCTTGCTTGATTGCGCCTGAAGCACCCTTAACTTTCAAATCCTTGATCACGCTGACACTATCACCGTCTTGCAATTGGTTGCCATTGCTGTCTTTCACAACAAGACCTACTTCAACAACCTCATTTTCCGACCATTCGTGCCCACATTCGGGACAAACAAATAAACCGCGATCCTCATACGTATATTCTGATTGACACATAGGACAATTTGGCATGTTCTTCCTCCAATAGTTTTTCTGAATCCTTAGTGTATCGAAAAAAATGCGACTTGAAAAGCTTTTCTCAAACTATTTTAACAACGGATCTTAACGCAAAAAAATAGAAGGCTCCAGAATAATCGGCTCCTTCTATTTACAACTATTCGTTTCCGCGATAATTTTCACACAATGTTTGGATTTTATGATAGATTTCTTGACACATCGCCTGATCTTTCGCATTGGCCCCACTAGCTAACGGATGACCACCGCCGTGATATTGCTTTGCCAGCTCATTAATGACCGGTCCTTTTGATCGTAAGCGAACGCGGTAGTACCCTTCCGGCTGTTCAACAAAGACTGCCCAAGCAAGTACCACATCGATCGTTCCAGGCAGTGGCACGAGGGCTGCCGTATCTGAATCCTTGATGCCATATTTATTCAAAATGGCTTGATCTAAAATCACATAACCCGCACCATTTTCATCAATTTTTAAATTTTGATACAGGTAACCAGAAAGCTTTGCGACTTCCAATGAAACCTGATCGATCTCACGATTCAATTTAGCTGCATCAAATGGATAATCTAGCAGTTTGGCTGCGACTTGCAAGGTATGTGAAGTCGTCGCTGGATATAAAAAGCGGCCTGTATCACCGATAATCCCGCCATATAATAAACGGGCCGCGTTTTTGGTTACAACTAACTCTTCCGCAAATGCCAAATCTGCAATTATTTCGCTACAACTACTAGCTTTAGTATTGACCCACAAAAGATCACCGTAAGGATCATCATTGGGATGATGATCGATCTTAATTAATTTGTCTCCCAGCTTATAGCGTTCATCGCTGATTCTAGGGACATTAGCGGTATCTGTGACAATCACCAACGCGCCTTCATAGAGTTCATCTGCAACCTGATCCATCTCCGCTAAAAAGGCTAGCCCTTCTACTGATCCACCCACTTGGTAAATTTCTTTTTCTGGGAAGGTTGCGCGTAAGATCTCCGCCAAGCCACACTGTGAACCAAGCGCATCTGGGTCAGGGCGCATGTGACGGTGAATCATGATTCGATCATATTGTTTAATCATTGCTACTATTTCTGCTGTAATTGTCATACCATTTCCTCTTTCTAAGAACGCTCCATCACTTGGCATACCACGATCGCTTTCGCCACGATCACATTATCAATGTAGACTTCCAAGTCAACTTTGGCAGAGCGCCGTCCTAATTCTAATGTTCTTGAATGAATCTCAATTTCGCTTTCTAATTGGATTAGACGTAAATAATGTAGGTTCATTTGTTCAATTAAAGTATTTCGCCGTTGATCCATTAGAATACTTCGCTGTGCGACATTTGCCACTAGCTCACTAAGGACCCCAAAAGAAATCGTGCCAACACTGTTGACCATCTGAGGCGTAACTTCAAATTTGAAGTACGGTTTTTCCAGTGGATTATCCTCGCGATCTGTATCAACTGTCACAATGTCACCAACAACTTGATCCGAGATCGTATTTGACATTTGCGGCTGGCGTTGAACTAACTGCATGGCCTTCATTACGTCTTGACGACTGACCATCCCCACTAGCGAAAGATCATCCTTGACTACCGGCATCATTTCAAGTCCATCCCAGATCATTTGGTGACTGACTGATGCCACACTCATACTAGGCTTCACAACATTCGGATCCCGTGTCATCACCCGATCAATCATTTGACTATCCGCTTTTCCTAAAACATCCTTCGCCGTCACTACTCCTAAAAGCCGCATACTTTTATTCACCACAGGAAAACGTGAATGACCCGTTTTTTCCGATAGGCGATGGTAGTTGGAGATCGTGTCGCCCGCCTGTAAATAAACGGTTTTCTCCAAAGGCATATAAATATCACTGACTTGCATAATATCTTTTTTGATCAATTGATCGCTTAAGGCCCTATTAATCATCGTCGCTACAGTGAACGAATCATAGGTTGTACTTAAAACCGGCAATTCTAAGTCATCGGCAAGTTGTGCAATCTCAGGTGTTGTATCAAATCCCCCAGTAATCAGCACCGCAGCACCATCTTGTAACGCTAATTTTTGCGCCCCTTCCCGATTTCCGATGATCAATAAAGAGCCGGGCGTAATATAGCGTCGCATGGCATCCTCAGTCATGGCACCGATAACAAATTTATTCAAATCCTTATCCAGTCCGTTGGATCCGCCTAAAACATCGCCTTCGATAATCCGTACAACTTCCCCAAAAGTCAGTCGTTCGATATTTTTCTTTAGCTTTCGTTCGATTCGGATCGTTCCTACTCGTTGAATCGTTGAGACCAAACCAATATTCTCCGCGTCCTTAATCGCCCGATAAGCCGTCCCTTCACTAACGCCTAAATTTTTCGCGATACTGCGGACAGAGATACGCTCGCCCACAGGCAAATTTTCAATATGTTCTAAAATCAGATCGTGTTTTGTCGCCATAGTTACCTCCCGATTTAAAATTTATCTATTATAATAGTACAGCTAAGCAAAACTAGTATAACAGAGTCCTTTAAAAAAAAGAAGTCAACCGTTACCATTCACGTAACAATCCACTTCTTTTGTACTATTGAGCTGTTTAATTCACTGCCCTTTTTCTAAACCGGAACAGTGAAATCATCAAAGCAATGACACAGATCGCTAAAGAGGCTATAAAAGTTACTCGCATGCCGAAGATAAAAATATCTGGCCGATTCGTGATATAGGTTGTCACCCGTTGACCGTAAGACGCACTCATCCCGCTATATAGAATCGTTGTCGATAATGCAATCCCGATAACCATCCCTAAATTACGAGCAAAGGAGTTCAAACTACCGGCAACCCCCAGATTTTCTTTTTCAACGCTGCTCATAACGATCGTATTGTTGGGCGATTGGAACAATGCATTGCCCATTCCCATGATCGCCGTTGCTAAAACATAGTACCAGATCGGACTTGTTTGATTCATAAAAACATACATTAATTGAGTGATAGACAGCAGCAACAATCCTAGTAAAACCAATCTTTGCGGTCCAATTTTATCTGTCAAATAGCCGCTAAGCGGGGAGCCAATAACCATCAAAAAAGGGAAAACCATCATCAATAAACCAGCGTAACTGGCAGTTAAACCGCGTGCATCTTGCAAATAGAATGGCATGACGACATTCACAAAAAAATTGGCCGAAAAAATCAACAGCGCCGTAATCAAACTCATAGTAAACAACTTATTTCGCAAAATACTGAAAACCAAAAGAGGGTTCTCCTTCCGCTTTTCCACTTGTAAAAATGAGAAAAAAAAGATCCCCGCGATGACAAATAAAAGCAGCGGTAGTTGATGAATGTACCCTACCTCTTGACCAATAAAGACAGCTCCAAAGAAGCTCATGATCGTCATGGCAAATGTTACAAAACCTAGCCAATCGATTTTCTTCTTCGACATCGTAATATCTTTTGGTAAAAATTTTTCACCGATTAAGATCGTCAGAATGCCGACAGGAACGTTAATCCAAAATATATAGGACCAAGAAAAATGAGCTAGGATCAATCCACCGATCCCCGGCCCGGCAATCGAACCTAATGACACAAAGGCACCAATCGCACCTAACGCTCGTCCCCGCTCATTCATAGGGAACACTTCGGTGGTAATACCGGTATTTGTCGCCATCGTCATACTGGCACCGATCCCTTGAATCACCCGCCCAAAGAGTAGCATTGTTAAAGAATGATTGAAACCACACAAAAGTGAACCTACAGTGAAAATCACGGTTCCAATTCGATAGACCTTGATCTTGCCAAAGCTGTCACCAACTTTCCCAAAAAGTAGCAAACAGGCACAGACAACCATCAAATAAATCGAGACAACCCATTCTGCTTTGTTCATCGGTACGACCAAATCTTTGGAGATCGTTGGCAAGGCAATATTTACAATACTGGAATCTAAGGTAGACATGAAGGTAAACATCGCCACTGAGACTAAAATCCACCAGCGATTTTTTTGAACTACCGGATCTTCTTGATATGTTTTCATTAATGCATTTCCCTCCACTAAAAAACGATTACTTGTATGAATACTCTTTTTCTCTGACGTCCACAAAAGTCAACGTGTAAAAATGAACCATAGCTAGTTTACTGGATTCCTTTAAGAAAAAGCAAATCAAAAAAAAACGAGAGATTACTCTCCCGCTCTTCCTGTATATTTTCCGTCTTCACGATCTTCGAAAGTCATGAAATAGCCATTCGTAATTCTTGTTTCATAAACGTGATGGCAATTAGGACATTCAACCGGCATCGCTTCTTTCGGATGCTCCTGAACATTCAATACTTCATCAACAAAAAAATGGGTGCCACAGTTTGGACACTTTAATGGTTTTTCTAACATTTGACCAGCCCTCTCTAACAATTCTTCTTCTCTTATCATACTCCTTTTTCTCAAAAAAATTGAGTGGAAAGTATTAAAAAACTTCTCAAGTCCGTGGTGACTTGAGAAGTTTGAGCTTTTCGTCTATTTACGACGACCACGACGCTGATTTGCTTCCATGATCACTGGTAAGATCACCGGACGACGTTTTGTTTGTTCAAACAAGTAACGACTTAAATGATCGCGAATATCTTGTTTCAATTTGCTCCATTCAAAATCATCGGAATGCAAATGCTTTTCAACAATCTCGCTGGTCGCTTCTGCACTCTCTTTGATCAAATCACGGCTAGCCTTGATATAAACAAACCCGCGCGACGTAATTTGCGGAGCTGAGACAATTTTTTTCAGTCTACGATCGATCGTCACCACGATGACAAAAATACCGTCATCGGATAAGACTTTACGATCCCGTAAGACAATATTCCCAATATCTCCAACACCGATCCCATCAATCATGATATTATCAGCTGGAACACTGCCTGCGGTACTCATATGTTTGTTTTTATATTCCAATACATCCCCGCGACCAGTAATAAAAATATCTTTGAACGGAATTCCCAGTTCATTGGCCAAGCTTGCGTGAGCCGCTAATTGACGGTATTCTCCTTGGACTGGAATAAAATATTTCGGTGCCATAAAGCTCATCATCAATTGTAAATCTCGCGGATTGGCATGACCAGAAACCCGTAAGTTTTCAGAGATGCTCTTGACGATTCCCCCTGCTCGATAGATCATGTCTTCCGTTTTTGCTACCGTTGTTTCCATAGCAATCGTTGGAGTAGTCGTGATATAAACTAAATCCCCCTCTTCGATCTTCACATTGCGATGAGATCCATTCGCCATTTTCTGTAAGGACTTAATTGGCTCACCCATCCGACCAGTTTCTAATATAATCAATTCTTCTGGCTGATATTTTTTCATTTCTTTGATAGTCACTAAAATATCTTCTGGCACTTCTAACTTCTTTAAGCGCATCGCAGTTTTAATGATGCGATCCAAGTCTTGCCCGGTCAAGACAACTTTGCGGCCTGCTTTTTCAGCAGCATTCAAGATTTGTTGAATCCGTTGTAAATTACTTGCGACAGAAGCGACGATGATCCGACCATTCCATTCATTAATGGTGTCATAAACCTCGCCAGCAATTTCCCGCTCAGAAGCGACTTGAATCGCATTCTCTGCATTTGATGATGAACTTAATAAGGCTAGTACACCTTCTGAACCAATCTCGGCTAAACGACGATAGTTCGTCGCATACATCGGAATTGCTGTTGGATCGAATTTGAAATCCCCCGTGTAAACAATACTTCCTTCATCCGTCTTCAAACTAATCCCCACCGAATCAGGAATCGTGTGTGTTGTTCGGAAGAAGCTGATTACTGCGGTACCGAAATCAATTTCGGTATGCTCATCAATCACGTGGAAATCCTTAAAGCCTTTGCTTTCTTCATTTTGATCTACGTTTAGTTTTGCCAATTCAATCGTCAACTCAGTCCCAAAAACCGGCACAGCCACTTCTGACACCAAATAGGGTAAGGCCCCGATCGCATCTGCATGCCCATGCGTTAAAAAGACTCCCGCAACCCGCTCTGCATTTTCAATTAAATAGGTAAAATCAGGAATCACAACATCGATCCCTAACAGTTCATTTTCTGGATATTTCAGTCCGCAATCTAGGACAAAAATATCATTATCCACTTCAACCGCATACATGTTTTTACCATTTTCACGTACACCGCTGAAAGGAATTATTTTGATTGTACTCAAAATATCCACCTCTCTAGTTCTCTTTTATTTATGTTCTCTTTCGTCTCAGCGTGCTCAGACCCCGAAATCAGTACGGTCTGTGCCAATACTCATAAGCTATTATACATGATTTTTTCTGAAAAACCATTGATTAAAGAAAGGCTTCATGAACTCGTTGGCCTTTTGCCAGTTCTGCTGCACACTTTAGCGAGAAAAGAAAAAGCTTATGACTGAACTCAGTCATAAGCTAGATTTGATTATTCAAATAGGCCCATCTCATACATCGTCTCGGCAATCTGCAAAGAATTCCAAGCAGCGCCTTTTAATAAATTATCAGAGACAACCCACAAATGAACACCTTTTTCTTCATCTGGATCTTTGCGAATGCGACCCACGAAGGTTTCTTTTTTTCCGACACTATTTAAAGCTTGCGGATAAATTTGTTGGCTCGGATCATCTTCCAGAACTGCGCCAGGTGCCTTAGCAATCAGCGCTTTGATTTCTTCTACTGTTGCGGTTTTTTCCGTTTCAATGTAAACCGACTCCGAGTGTCCCGTAATTACAGGAATTCGAACACACGTCGCAGAGACGTTAATGCCGTCAGCCGCCATGATTTTCTTCGTTTCATTGATCATCTTCCACTCTTCGTTCGTATAGCCTGCTTCAGCAAAGACATCAATTTGCGGCAACGCGTTAAAAGCAAGCGGGTAATGTTTCTTATCCCCACCGCTAGGTAAAATATCTGCTGTCCATTCACTTACTGGTTTCTCTGCTAAATACTCCCTAGTCTGTTGTTTCAATTCTTCCACTGCTTGATTTCCCGCTCCCGACACCGCTTGATAAGTGGAAACAATGACTCGTTTTAAGCCAAAGACTTGGCGGATCGGTTCTAAGGCCACCATCATTTGAATCGTTGAACAATTCGGATTTGCGATAATTCCGTGGTGCTCCCTTAAAGCCTCAGGATTGACCTCAGGAACGACCAATGGCACTTCCGGGTCCATCCGAAAATGACTCGTATTGTCTACCACGACTGCCCCACGTTTTACAGCTTCCGGAGCAAACTTCGCTGAAATCCCACCGCCGGCTGAAAACAACGCTAAATCGATTTCCTCGAAAGAATCCGCTACTAATTCTTCAATCGTTTGGGGCTCTCCTTTAAATGAAAGTTGCTTACCGGCTGAACGTTTGGAAGCTAACAATTTTACCACTCCCAATGGTAATGAACTGTCTTCTAGCATTTTAATCATTTGTGTTCCTACAGCACCCGTCGCACCGACAATCGCAACATTCATTTTTCTCATCATAATCACTCTTTCGCTTCACATTTTTTTAATATTCTACCACAATCCCTCTGAAACGCAAGAAGCGTTTATCCCCCTTCGTTTAAATCTTTATAATTAGAAAAATTCTTTAACTATTTTTCAGTGTCAGCATTTTTAACTTCCTTTTTGAAATAATTAGATCTATTTAATAAACATAAAACAACTTTATTAGCCAAAATATTGTAAAATAAATTAAAAAAACACGTTTTTTTGAATATTTTTATTGTGGTTTTCTAATAAAAGATTTAGAATTAATATGTAAACGTTATTCACAGGAGGCCACTATGGATGTTAACGGGTATATCATTAGACAAAAGCGCGAGAAAGAAAAACTGAATAAAGACGCCTTTGAAACGATTTGCTCCTCAACTGATTTGGAAGTGATCGAAGAGACCAGCGAAGGTATTTTAGAGGTTATTTTAGATCTTTGCAAAACATTAGAGATTCCTTATCAACAGGCTTTTCCAGAACGTATTCTTTTAGTAGAAAATTCTTTATTAAATATTGTTCGCGGTCTACATTTACGCCAGCAATATTCAGCCGTCTTACATTTATTAGATACCTTTGGTAAAAGAATAGATTATCAGAATCCTCGTATCGTGGGCCACCTAATGTATTTCCGTGCCTACGCAAATTTATTCGGCAACCAAGACCCACAAAAGGCCATCCATTATTTTCAACGAGCCTACACCTTTTTTCATGATGAGCGACGCTATGAACTATTGGTTTTGAAAGGCTTAGCCACTTGTTATCAAGCAAATGAAGAAAATAAGCGCGCGCGTATCTTTTTTGAGCGCGTCAAACACATGGAGGATGAAATGAAAACTCAAAAACAGTTAGGCCCATCTTATTATCAAGCTGCTTGCTTCTTCGCTGATCGAGGCAATCCAGAGAAAGCACGTGCTATTTGCGATGAAGGCATCGAAACGTTATTGGAAGTCAACATGACAGACGGCTTAGAAGAGCTTTACTTTGAAAAAGCGATCATTCAAGACGACCAGAGAGAACAAATCGAATTATTGAAACAAGCGGATTATTACGCGAAGCTAAATGAAAACCTTAGTTTAAAACAATTGATCAACGAAAAATTGAATAGAATTTAAAAAAAACACTGAGACAGGTTCGATTTTTACTACCCGTCTCAGTGTTTTTAATGCCTAATCGTTATTCAGCGACACTCGTACTCTTTTCAGTATTCTTAACCCCGCGGATTTTTGCCGGCTTATCCGGATGATAAAAAATCATGTACAGTACCGCTACGATTATCGGGATGACTGCACAAAAGATATACAAGTGCTGATATGAACCAAGTATTCCTTTTATACCACCTAAGAAGTACGGACCCACACCAAGTCCTAAATCAAGACCAATGAAGTACGTAGATAAAGCCACTCCGATTCGTGCCTTATCAACTAATTTTAAAGTAACTGCTTGACCATTAGCCATAAATGTTCCATAGCCCAGGCCGATAAATGCACCTGCGATCAGCAGAATTGGTGCATTATTAGCGATAGCCAAAAGAATGAGACCAATCGTTAAACAGATAAAACTTGGGTACATCACCGCATTTTCCCCATGCTTATCAAAAATTTTGCCTGACATCGGTCTTGTCAGTGTTACTACCAATGCATAGACAACAAAGAAGAAAGCCCCTGTTGTAGCTAAGTGTAATTGATCGGCATAAATTGATAAAAAGCCTAAGACACTTGAATAGGCTATCCCAATCAGAAATGCTATTCCAGCAATGAATACTACTTTTAACTCAATAAAACTTTCTAAACTAAAGGTATTAATTTTTGCTCGATGTTCTTCCGATAAAACAATATTGCTGACATCAAATTTTAAGCACGCAAGCAAAGTAATAAAGGCAAGTACCACTGCAAGGATAATGATGGCTTTGAAGCCGACTAACGGTAAAAGTAGCAACCCGATAAAGGGACCGATGGCGGCAGCCAAACTGGTACTCAATCCGTAGTAATTGATTCCTTCTCCGTATTTAGCTTCCGGAATATAAGCCGTAACAATCGCATTGGCTGCCGTAGAAACCGCCCCGTAACCAAATCCATTCAGAAAACGAACGCCGTCTAAAATTAGAATATTGCTGCTGATTAAATAAGCTGCTGTTGTAATCAGGTAAAACAATGCACCGTAGCGTAAGACCGCTCGACGACCGAATAATTCCAATTTTTTTCCAATGTATAAACGTGCCAATAAGGTTCCAATGATATAAATTCCTACTGCAAAACCAGCTTGGGCTGTTGATGCGCCTAAGCTTTGCGTCGCATATTTAGCCGTGATTACAACAAAACAATAGTAAACTAAAAATACGACAAAATTGATCAATGTAATCGTAATAAATCCTTTATTAAATAGCTTTTCTTTTTCTTTAATTGTCATTCCCTACTTTCGTCTAATACGCGAAGCTTTCACTTAATTTTTTTAAATCAGAAATTTTTTCTGCGACTTTGTTATAATTCGACGGATACCGGTCGACTGCTTGGCTAACAAACAAGTCCCGGGTATGATCAAACTCTTCTAAAAAAGCATCATAGCGATCATTTTGTTCTCGTAGTTCCTCGCTTCTTAACATTAAGGCATTTTGATACGCATCGTTTAAAAAAATCAACACTGCTTCTTTATCAAACCGAACCTTATAAGCTGATTCCAACCGTTCGATCATTGCGTATGTCCATTTGTTCATAGATAACCACTCCTTATAATTCCAAACATTCTAGCGACTAGAATAGTTGGTTTGTTTGACTTACCTGACCGATTATACGGATAAAAAGAAAAGAAAAAATCAGTTTTCATATTAGGAAAAGTCTTTGCAAAATCCTAGCAAAAAAAGACATTAACATTTGTTAATATCTTTTCTATACATATTTTTTTATAAAACTAATCTGTGCATATGATATGATAATCTCAGCAAACAACGGAAGGAATACAGAAAAGTTGAATAATATAGCCTTAACAGACTACTTAGCACAAAAAAATTTCCCTATCGTCACGAAAGAATACAAAAAATATTTACTCTATGAAGGAATTCAAGATCACCACGTCTACATTTTAAAGAGTGGCGTGATCAAAACCAGTGTCATCTCAAAAGACGGCAGAGAATTCAATTTAGAATACATTAACGATCTCGAAGTAGTCTCAATATTAAAGGACGAATATTCTCAATTTATCGACGCTCCCTTCAATATTCGCGTAGAATCACCCAAAGCAGAACTTTATCAAATCGATCGTGTCGAATTTTGGAAAGACATTAATCAGAATTTTGATCTGCAAATTTATGTTAAAAACTATTATCGTGAACGTCTGATGAAATCCATGAAGCGTACTCAGCAAATGCTGATGAATGGGAAATTCGGCGCCGTTTGTACCCAAATCTATGATTTATATGACAAATTTGGAATTGAAGTACATGAAGGGGTTTTGATTGATTTTGTTGTCACAAATGAAGATATTGCCCATTTTTGCGGGATCAATGCGGCAAGTAGTGTCAGCCGTATCATGAATCAGTTAAAGAGTTGTGGCGCAATAAAGATGCACAACCGAAAAATATTAGTTAAAAATATTGAATTAATTAAGGACAATATTATTTTTTAAAGATACTTATACAAAAAAAGTTCAACCAGAATAACGCTCCTAAAACTAGACAATAAGAGGAGCATTTCTTGGTTGAACTTTTTAAATCTCCGTTCCGTATTCCACTGGCTTATCAAATTCTCCCGGCGCTTCATCATAACTATGTCCATAAATAAAAACCGGCATCCCAATAAAACTATATTTAGATATTTTTGCCATTTCAACCTTGGGTATGTTGACGCAGCCATAGCTCCCTAAATCCGTTTTGAACGCACCCGGTTGCCCAAAATAGTTCCGCTTATGGTCTGTGTCATGAAGGCCAATTTCCGTAATGGTCTGTCCATAGCTTAGTAACGGCAGCCAATAATCAACCGGTACACTGTACGTGCCATCGCCAGTCGTCAATACCCCACTCAAATCGACATTCCGCCGTTTATCCATGATTGTATGAAACCCTGGAACCGTAGCGGTACCTTTAGCGTAACGGCCAGTAATTACATCCGTCTCAACCACTATCTCGCCTTTGTTAAAGCAATACATTTTTTGATTGTCTAAGTCCACTTCTACATAATTCTGAGTGATGTGCAATGGCTGCTTTTTCGTTTCCCCTTGAATGACCAGCGAAATTTCACTGGTCTTTGGCTCTTTCAATTCTTCTCGCATTTTTTTTGCTGATTGTTTGATGTCAATAAACCAACCGTAGTTCCCAACATTTTTATAGCGCAGCGTTTGCCCATGAACATTCGTAAAGGTTACCTTTTTGTAAATTGTTGAATATTCTTTTTCCAAATTCGCCACCCATTGAGTGATCTGCGCGTCATCAAAATTTCCTTGGTCATCGATCAGCCCAATCACTATCGGTGGCGTCACAGGAATCTTTTTTTTAGTCACTTTCACGTTAATTTTTCGATCAGTCAATGCTTGGAGTTTCTGAAGGACTTTCTTTTTTTCTAAGTCTTTAGTCGTTACTTCTGCTTTGTGATAAAAGTCGCTCAAGGCATATTCTGCCCGTAATTCACCCTTCTTCAGGTCTTTCCATAATTTCTTTTTGATGTGTGATGAATCGATGGCGTTCCCCTTTTTTTCCGGTTGAATAGTAAACTTTTTATTTTGATAAATGACCTTCGCGTTTCCCGCCATTTTCCCGGACGGAAAAGTTGTCTGGTTGACGGCGTCAATCACTCGTTTTTGTGCATCTTTTTTTATCGGCAGACTAAGCTGTCCTTTACGAATATTCTTTTTTAGATAGTCATTAGTTATTGAATACGGTGTAATAAGTTGAATGCTTCGCGTTTGCTTTTTCTCAACCATTTTTATTTCTACTTGTTTCGTTTCTGCTTTTACTTTTGCTGCCGCCTTACTAACTGAAAGTCCGCCTACTTCAACATTCGCCACGGTCGAACCAAAGAAGAAATGCGAGCCAAAATACAGATAGATTAACCAAAAAAACATCATTGCCCCCGCAACGATCCCAACAATCACCAACACCCGTTTATTTTCATACTCCTCCAATCATATTCACCCGCTTTATGTCCATTAATTATTCCTATTATAAAACGAACGAGCTTTATTTTATTCAAAAATCTTAATAATTAATATTATTTAGTATTTTTGGTAAAAAAAAAACGATTTTGAATCTGCTATGAGATTCAAAATCGCTTTTTAAAATTTACTTCATACAAAACTGGTTATTACATCTTTGTGTGGTCTGTCCGTGAAATCACGTCACGACGTTGTTCTGGTGTTAAGTCGCGGAATTTAACCGCATAACCTGATACTCGGATCGTGAAATTAGCATATTTTGGATTGTCGATATCTTTATCCATTTCTTCCAACAATTCACGGCCAAAGACATTGACATTCAAGTGGTAACCGCCTTTGTCAAAATAGCCATCTAAAACTTGACGTAAATTATCCACTTGCATCGCTTCATCATCTGTCCGGCCTAAGGCACCTGGGTTGATGGTTTGGGTATCAGAAATACCGTCTTGTGCGCAAGAATAATTTAATTTTGCTGTCGAGTTCAATGAAGCCAATAAGCCATTTTTCTCGCCTAAGAATTTGCCATCTTGATAACTTGGATTCGCACCTGGTGCCAATGGCTTACCAGCACGACGTCCGTCTGGAGTATTCCCAGTATTTTTACCATAAACCACATTTGAAGTGATGGTCAACAATGACAAGGTTGGTGTTGATTCACGGTACGTATGTTGACGTTTGATTTGCGTCATGAAGTACTCAAGAATCCAGTTCGCCATTTCATCCGCTTCGTCGTTGTCATTTCCGTAAGTTGGGAATTCATTTTGTGGCACATAATCAATCGCTAAGCCATTTTCATCACGGATTACTTTTACATTCCCGTGTTTAATCGCCATTAATGAATCTGTCGCATGAGAAATACCAGCGATCCCCGTTGCGAAAGTCCGTTTCAAGTCTGTATCCATTAAGGCTAATTGTGGTGCTTCATACGCGTATTTATCATGCATGTAGTGAATCACGTTTAAGGTGTTCACGTATAATTCAGCTAACCAATCCAAAACATCCTTGTAGCTATCCATAAATTGGTTGAAGTCGATGCTGTCGCCTTCTAACGGACGGAAACGCGGCCCAACTTGCATCTTAGTCATTTCGTCAACGCCACCATTGATCGCGTATAGCACTGCTTTGGCTAAGTTGGCACGGGCGCCGAAAAATTGCATATCTTTCCCAATCACTGTTGCAGACACACAACAAGCGATCGCTGCGTCATCTGAGCCCCAGTGTTGACGTAATAAATCATCGTTTTCTAATTGGATCGAAGAGCTTTCCTTCGCAACTTTTGCTGCATAAGTACGGAAACCTTCTGGTAAATGAGACGAATATAAAACCGTCAAGTTTGGTTCTGGTGAAGGCCCCATATTTGTCAAAGTGTGTAAGATCCGGAAATCATTCTTCGTTACTAATGAAGAGCCGTCCATATTCATCCCTGCTAATGACAGTGTCGCCCAAATTGGATAACCTGAGAATAACTGGTTGTACTCAGGCGTCCGAGCAAATTTCACCATACGTAATTTCATGATCAAATGGTCAATCATTTCTTGTGCTTCAAATTCTGTGATCACGCCATTGTTTAAATCCCGTTGGATATAAATATCTAAGAAGGCAGAGATCCGACCAATTGACATTGCCGCACCATTTTGTGATTTAATTGCCGCAAGATACCCAAAGTATAACCATTGGATTGCTTCTTGTGCGTTAGCCGCTGGTTTTGAAATATCGTAGCCGTAGCTGGCAGCCATTTCTTTCATTTCTAGCAATGCGCGATATTGTTCAGAAACTTCTTCACGTAATTGGATCACGTCGTTTGTCATAACTTTGCTGCCGACATTTTTCCAATCTTTTTTCTTTTCTTTCATTAAGAAATCAATGCCGTATAATGCAACACGACGGTAGTCACCAATGATTCGACCGCGGCCGTAAGCATCTGGTAAACCAGTAATAATTTTGTTTTTACGCGCTAAACGCATTTCATCTGTATAAGCATCAAACACTCCTTGGTTGTGTGTTTTGCGCCATTTATTGAAAATGAATGACATTTCGTCGTCCACGTCATAGCCATTTGATTCTAATGCTTTGTTGGCCATATTAATACCACCAAAAGGCATGAATGCTTGTTTCAATGGTACATCTGTTTGTAAGCCAACAATTTTTTCTTCTTCTTTAATCAAGTAGCCGGGTGCATGAGAAGTAATCGTTGCAGGAACATCACTATCCATATCGTACACGCCATTTTTTTTATGTTGTACTTCAAATAGTTCTTGTAGTTTTTCCCATAATTTTTCCGTACTTGGTGCTGCGGCTTCTAAAAAGCTGTCATCACCTTTGTACTCTGTATAATTTCGTTTAATAAAATCTAGCGTATTAACCTCATGCTGCCAACGTCCTTCGTTAAATCCTTCCCAAGGTGAAGTTGTTTGTTTAACAGTTTTATCCATTGTAGTAGTTTCCATAAGAACACTCCTTTGTTAAATAGTTTCAAGCTAATTTAAAATGATTATAACAAAGGTAACAGTTTTAAGAAAGGGCTTTTTTACTCTCTGTATACCGGAAAATCTTTTAAAATAATGACGGTTATTCTAATTTTAACTATCTTCTGTTATAGTTTTCACTATAACAGAAGACGTAATTGAGAAAGACAGAATCTCATTGAACGTCTCTTTTGCTCATCAAAACACATTTCCCTGACAGAGGTAAAACCAAAAAACAGATGACTGCTACAGAAGCGTTTGTGAATCTTATAAACCACAAACTCTCATAAAAAGAAAAAAAGATTTAAGAAAATTTAATCTCATTATTCTAGTACTTCCTTCTAATTCACTAAAAATGCAAAAATATTGTTATTCAAAATACTGTTAAAAGAGCGTTGCTAGTAAAACACTTTGCTATAAAGAGCTTTGTTCTCAATAATCATTATTACTTAAAAATAATTTAAATTATTCAATATATAGCTATTTAGCAAATAAAATCGGCTGATCTTAATTATTTTATTTCTATCTCTAAAAAAATGACAAGATATTACCTGTAAAAATACCTAAAGGAGTTAAATTGGTATACAATATCAACCATATGTATTTGTCCATCCAGGAGGCTCTTTATGTTAAAAAGGTATATTGAAAAAAATATTTTTCGCCAAGTCTATCTTTGCCAACAGTTGTATCAGAAAAAAAGAATTTCGATCCAACTAATGGCCGAACGATTAAACGCTTGTACCATGACTATCAACAATGACCTAGATCTACTAAAGGAAACTTTCGGACAGGAAATTGCTACGTTTGAGCGAACAAGAGACACCTGTTTTATTGCTTTTGATTCTATCTATCCTTTGTTAGAACTAACGCAGCGAATTTATCGGCGCTCAGATTTTTTACGAGTATTAAATGAGTATTTAAAGGGGAATACCCATTGGTCGGAAATTGCAGAAAAAGAATTTCTTTCTACTAGTAAAATTTACCAAATCCGTAAAGATATTTTTAGCTTCGCAAAGGAACTAGGGTATCCTTATTCTCCTCACGCCATTGATTTTCCTGAAAAAGACATTCGCTACTTGTTGTTAGCCATTTCGCGATACACAGGCGATATTTCAACAATCCCCTTTAACAAAATGATTGCACACGCCGCAGAGGAATTAATTACTTATGTAGAAGAACATTTTTTTGCTCGAGCGTATCCTGAAAATGAACGAGCAATTATCATCTCCGGTATCTTACTAAGCAGCCAGCGCGCACGGTGCTTTGCCATTCACTTCTCTGAAGAGGAAAAGCAGATGGCGCAGCAAACACCTTTATTTGCGCTATTGCAAAACGGCGTAAACGAGTTAACTTCGTCTATTTTTACAAACGAAGAGGAGCTGTATTTTATCTATTCACTCTTCAACGCACGAAATTATACCTGCAATAATTACGAGTTGCTTCAGAAGGATTTTGAAGTTGTGTACCAAAATCATATCAAACGTTATCCTGAAATTGAACAATTGCTTTAACAACTCCGTTCTTCCTTAGAGATTCCAGCAGAAAATGAACTGTTACTAAAAAAAGCTTTTCTTCCTTTTATTCGCTCCACTTGGGCCAATTTGCAACTATTTCAACCAGATTTAATCTATCTGAAAGATAGGCATCAATTACAAACGTATCAAGAGATTAAACAGGTCTTGAATCAATGGTCAGACACTTGTTGCACAAATATTCAATGGAACGAAAACCTCATTTGTAAAATGACGCTGATTCTTGATCTATTACGGAAAAATACTTTCAAACAAAAAATCGAATTATATATCGTCACACCCTCTGACTTCAATTTTTTATATTATCAGAAACATCTAAGTGATTTGCTAGATGAACGACATTTTGTCATTAGCACTATGATTTATCACACCTTACATGACGTAATCGATGATGTATTCTTTTGTTCAAGACGTATTATTGTTTGCGATAGCGCCCTTTACCAACAAAATTTAGGCAGTGAAAACACCTTGATCTTCCCTGTTTCGCTTCAAACAATCGACGAAACGTGTATTAAGATCAATCAACTTATGCATCCGACTGAAAAGGAGGTTGGGACAGAAGTGTTCGGCTTCGAGACATAAGACGGGACTTCCGAAAATTACGCCACAAATTTTTGTGAAATTTCGGCTTATTTACGAAAAAGCGACTTCTAGACCACCGTTTATCCATAAAGTAAGGGAGCTGGGATTATATAATATCCCAGCTCCCTTACTTTATTAATGAGTAAATCCATATGTCTTGATTTCAGTTTTTTCATGGTAGACAACATGTGCTTTATTTAATGCATCAATTGCTTCTTGCATATCTTGAACATAATCACACGCCATGTTCATCCCAAAATCAGCACGAATGACCAGCCGTTGAATGATTTCTTGATCCAAGTTCTTAGGAAGCGGATAAGCAGGGACTTGCCACCCTTTCATTAAGAGACGGTCCGCCAAATCATACAGATTCCATTCACGAGTTGCATCTTCTTTCAATTTGTAGCAGACAATCGGTAATTGAGCCCCATCATTCACAATTTCAAATAATCCTGTTTCTTCAATCGCCTTTGCCAAATACAGCGCTACGTTATGTGTACGTTCATGAATTGCTTTATAGCCGTCAAATCCATAACGTACAAAATTATAATATTGGCCGATTAATTGGGCTGCGCTATGAGAAAAATTAATCGCCATTGTTGGTAGTTCACCACCTAGATAGCTGACTTTGAAGATTAATTCTTTAGGTAAATATTGTTGATCACGCCATAGCACCCAACCCACACCAGGATAAACCAATCCATATTTATGACCAGAAGAATTAATCGAAATCACATTTTTCAAGCGGAAATCCCAAACTAGATCAGGCTCAGTGAAGGGAGCGTAGAAACCACCTGATGCTGCATCAACGTGGATGTAAACCTTATAATCCGTCTGTTTGTTGTATTCTTCAACTAGATTATTTAACCCTTTAATATCATCGTAGCGACCTGTATAAGTGATACCCATGATCCCAACGATTCCGATCGTATATTCATCAACATAGTCCATTACCTTGTCCAAATTGATCGACATATGTTCTTGATCTAACGGTACTTCCCGCATTTCAACATCCCAATAAACACAGAATTTTTCCCAGCAGACTTGATAGCCAGATGAGATGACCAAATTTGGTTTTTTCGCATTAAGATCCAACCCTAACTTTTCTGCCCGTTTTCGCCAAGCGAATTTCATCGCCATCCCGCCTAACATACAGGCTTCGGAGGACCCAATTGTTGATGTTCCCATAAATTTTTCCTGCTCACTAGCATGCCATAAATCGGCAATCATATTCACACAACGATTTTCTATCTCTGTCGTACGAGGATATTCTGATTTATCAATAGCGTTTTTTTCTAGCGTTTGACTCATCAGCTTAACTGCCTCTGGTTCCATATACGTTTGGCAGAAAGTAGCTAAGTTTAAACGAGCATTCCCTTCATCCAACATTTCGTCTTGTACCAATTGATAGGCGACACGCGGCTCAATAGATTCTTGATTCAATTTATATTTAGGTAAATCAACTCGTTCACTTTCTGATCCAAAAATTGGTTCTAAATAGTCTGCTTCATCACGATTTTCTTTTCCATATAACATATCTATATCCTCCTAAAAATCTTTTTGTCTTAGTTAATGTTTCAATGTATGTTCTTCTTTTTGGACGATTTCATGTTCACCACGAGCTGCTGGATAAACCGCTGCATTCATATCTCCTGCTTTCATATGAACGGGTTCTTCCAACTTTTTATGACCTTGCTTGTCATGTAGCTCGTAAATAATAAACGGTAAAATCACTGTGATTACAAAACTTATCAATAGTATGACTTGGTAGGTTCGGTCCTCACTCTTTGCAATTGATGCGGGTGGAACAAAAGAAATTAGCAAAGCAAAAACTGATAATAGTAGTCCGACACCAGCAATGATTGTCTTTCCGATTGTTTTTCCCGGCACGTTATAAGAGCGTTCCAAATTTTTCTTTTTATACAAGAGTACGAAATATCCGATAAAGAATAATAAGTACCCGACCAAATAGATAACTACGGTCAAGGAGATGGCGACTAAAAAGGATAAATTATTTCCGCCACCACCAAAGGTCAGTACCGCACCCCAAATCGTTACGATCACTCCTTGAATCATAATCAACGGTACTGGCACTCCATGAGTATTGGTTTTACGCAAGAAGTTGGGTAACAGCCCCCGTTGTGCAGCTGCAAACATCCCACGAGAAGGCCCGACTACCCAAGAACTTACTTCTCCCATTACACCAAAAGCAATCATCAACGCGATAACTTTCACTAGCCAACCTAAATGACTGTTAAAATGCAAAATCAATAATTGGAACGTTTGGATCACTCCAGCGCTTAACGATAATTCATTTTGGGGAATCACTGCAGCAACTGAAAAACCACCAATCGCATCTAAGGTAATCGCTAAAACAACCAATAGAATCATAGCTAACGGATAGTTTTTCTTTGGATTTTCCAGCTCATTAATATGGGAAGCTGATGCTTCAACGCCCATGTAAGCCAAGATAAATGACACAAAAACTACGAGTGTCGACACTTGCGAAAAATCTGGAATAAAGGCTTTTTTACTAATAGCGATCTCTATTGGATTGCCACCGATGAAATACGCTGCTGCCAATCCGAACAAAATTACGGATGGAATAAGAATTCCAATCACAAAGCCAGCTTTCGCAATTTTCGCTGTCCGCTGTGTTCCACCCAATTGTGAAAAGGTCAGTCCCCAGAAAATGATCAAGAGACCAATATATTTCAGTAAAGGATCCGTATTTAATGCTTGAACATTCAATACATATGATAATGCTCCTAGAATGAAATAGATCATCGTGACGAACCCCACTGTGATTTGAAACCATTGAAAAAAGATGGCCGCAAATCCAAATCGTTCGCCTAATGTTTGGCTAACCCAGCTAAAGATCCCACCATTCTGCCAACCTTCTACCGTAGACATCTCAGCCGCACATAAAGCTACCGGTAAAAACCATAAGATTCCACCTAGCAATAAAAAGAACACTAGGTGCAACTTGGAAGTTGCAAATGTTGGATATTCATATACGGTTAAAACCATCGAGGCCGTCAATGCAAAAAAGCCAAATAAAGTTAATTTTTTCTGATCCATAGAACCGCTTCTTTCCCTTTTTTTACATGATTATTGTTGACTGGCTTCAGGGAAAAGACATTGATACACACTGACTAAACATTTTTAAGCACCTTCTTTCTTACACGAATTAGTATAGTCAGCAGTTAGGCCGTTTTTTTCCTTACTTTTTTAAGTTGAAGCACGAAAGTTTAAAAAAATAAAAAATAAACGCTGGTGCTCCATTAACTGAGCCAGGCTTGCTAAAACAAAAAAAGCTTCGATCCTCTCCCAATTTAGGAGAAGACCAAAGCCTTTTTATTTTATACACTATATTCCCTAATATGATCATTCATTAATCCATTGGGAACATCATGTAACCGATACCCATTTCCCCAGTACGTAATGATCCGCACGTTATCAATATGAGCATGAGCGATTTTCTTACGAATATTCCCTACAGCGGTTGACATCTGTACGAGGCGGGACTTACTCACTTCATGATTCCAAACCTTATTACATAGCTCATCTCTTGAAATAATTTTACCGGCACCTTCAGCAAGCGCCGAGATAATTTTCTTCTCGATATTATTTAATGAACTGTAAAAAAGCACCAAGTCCTGTTTTTTCTGCTCCGATTGACGAACCAAGCCTTTGGAAATCGTTTCTGACTGGCCTTGACGTTTATCACCTAACAATAAAAACTCACGCAATTCCGTCAAGGTACACTCAATCGACAAACAATGATTGTCATCAATATTCGGTACTGGTTCATCTGTTCTTCTCAAATAGTGTAATTCCTTTTCAAGTACGATCGGTAAAATATCAGTAAATTCCTGATTCGTCAACGTTTCACTAAAAATCACAATATCAAAAAGAGATAAGATCTCCTCAAAATATTGCGGCTTATCCGCAGCAAAAAATTCTTTTAGGACAAAAACTTCGTAATCCAGTCGTTGCAATTCATTTTGAAAATCCTGCTCAATAATAATATTTCTAGTCAGAATAATCACTTTTTTCATCTTTCATCACTCCCATCTTCCTTTTTACTCACTTTTTCAACCATCAATGGTCCCACTGATCTATCTCTAAAGAACGAATGCCTTTTTTTATCTCATCTATGACTTCCCGAGGCAGCTCATTCTTTCCCTCAATGATTTCCATCAATTGATTTTTTAAGTTCAATCCAATTATTCGCGCTTTTTCTTCTGCACTTTGGATGATTCTACGGCTCAAAGTCGTCGCTTCCAGCAGCTTATCAGCAGCATCTTCACGAATAAATAACTCTAGTGCAGCCTGCTCTTCCTTCGAAAACAAGCAATGGAACAATTCCTCGTTTCTTTCCTGTAAGTACATGTATTGTTCTAAAAGTTGATCGTACTTTTCTTGTAAGCTGTCCTGCTCAGTATTATCTACAAATGCTTGTGGCTGCTTCAAAATAAGGCTCCGCCTTTTCAAACTGTCCTTGCTGTGATAGACAACTTTAGCTATTAAAACTCGTTCATTCATTGCTTCTAACTGGCTATTCAATCCTTTGCAATGACTACGATAAGCAGAAGTTTGCTCTTCTAGCGCACTGCTTATTCCTGTCAATCGCTCTACTTCTTCGGTTAGTTGCTCATTCTCTATTTCCAATGATTCAACTTTTTCATTTAATTGTTGGATTGACTGTTCTTTTAGCTTAGAGATGTTCCAATCCCCCAATTTCTCTTCCTCATTTCATCCTAATTTTCTATTACAATTTTTCTATGATATGTATTTTTTGACTATCTATTAGTAAAAAATAGAAGCGACACTGCACTATTCTATAGTAGAAAAACTTATTTTCTCACTTATTATCGAACAATTTTCTGACTATCTTTGCTAGTCCTTTTTCTTAATAGAACAGAATCAACCTCACTATAAAAAAATAGAGTGCTATCTGGGAAGCTTCTACTAATCAAAGAATAGAGATTTTTTTCGATATTTGAATCAATAGTCTATTGAGAATATTCGATTTTCTCATGAGAGACTCTTTCGATAACCCCAGTTATATAATCACTAAAAAAATATAGTCCTGATTTAACCCAAAAAGTATAATAATTATTTTTATTTCAAACAAATGATATTTATGTTTTATTATACATCTATTTTCAAAAAATTATAAAATATTTTTTATAATAAATCAACAGCATAGTAATTTTTAAAGAAACCTTTTTTTTAAAATGTTTTTTAGTCTACGAAATATCTAATTTTTTTATCATTGAAAATACATAAAATTTCGTTTAAGAACTATTGCGTATTCTTTCTTATGTTTTTGGATGAGTCATCGCGAAAAACCTCACATAATAATCATCATCTCTAAATAAGTGTTACGTATTTTCGTCAACCTAGTAAAGCAAAATGGTTTTTTCACATTAAAATTAAGAGTATTTTTATGTGGAGCCTTTTTATGACAAAAAAAGATTAATATATTTTCACATAAAAAATTATAATTATGGAGAAATTATATAGTAAGCTCAAAAAAGGATATTTATTCATTTTTTTAAATCTTTATTACTTGTATGATTTGTCCATTTTTTGAAATGCTGGTTATTTTTCAACTTTTGATTGCTTAGTTGCTATTTAAAACAATTCCAACCACCCCATTCTTATTTATAATTGCGGTAAGGATTATAAACTAGAAATGAAATAAAACACCTAAAACCTTGATAGGATACTTTTCCCAGCTTTCCACTCTTTAATAAGAATTATTCTCTTTTTCTAAAATCCTCATAGATTCTTTTGTATTTCTACCAGGCAGTTAACTTATAGAACGCGCTACAATGATTCTTACGAATGGATTAGTCGAAGCAGCGACTTAATAGTGCTGTATTAATATGAAATTCTTTCCACTAACAAACCTACGCCCTAATAGCTTGTTAGATTTAAAAGAACCACTTCATTAAACTTATGCTTAATGAAGTGGTTCTCTTTAAGAAGGAATCATTTTTTTGAAAAACTTTCTTAACTCTAAGGCAAAGAAACGTCTGTTTCGACCATTTCTTCCTCTAAATAATCAAAAATTCTTTTATTCAAACGATAACCTTGTCCCCAAACAGTTTGGATAGCATCATCGCCTAGTTCATTTTCTAGCTTCTCATTTACTTTTGAAACTACTTTAGACAAGCTCGCTAAAACGGATTTCGTTGGGTCTTTCCCCCAAATTTGGCGGCTAATTTCCTCTCTTGAAACCGTTCGATCACCGGACTTAATCAAATAGTAGACAATTTCTTTTTGCTTCAATTTCAAATTCAAATCAGATAATTTTTGCTTTACCGTAATTTGTTGCACGCGTTCCACATCCTTCAACACAAGCCGGGACAGCTCTGCTGCTAATAAGACTTCACGCAATCGCTCCAAATTCACCCCTATAGGAATCCTAGCATCAAAAATAGTCTCAGAATCTTGACAATTAATCTCACTTGAACGACGAAAAGTTTTAAAATTTCTATGAGGCAGCATCGTGATTAACTCCTCTGCTTCCTTATCGTAAAGTGTCTCGCTAAAAATAATTGCTGCAAATTGATAAAGAAAATCCTCATTGTATGATTTATTCCGAATCAAAGAAATCATAGTACTGGAACAATAGACTTCATGTCCTAACTGCTTCAATTGGCGTTCGAAATTTTCTTCATATAGTGGGACTTTAGTCAAAAGTAATAATTGCATGATCTGCTCCTTTCGATGGCTTCAACTTCCTATTTTTTCAGAGCGGCAGCTAAAAAAATTCAGTCTTAACACTAAGACAGTCATTTTTGAAGAACACCTCTATAATATAATTTATTTTTAATAAAAATAATTATATTATAATGTTCATCACAGGTCAAATTTTATTTTTAATCATTTTTTGTTTTTTTATTTTGATTAAATAATTATTTCATTGTTACAAATATAATAATAGCTTATCACTATTTTACCGAAAGTTTTTACCATAAAAAAATGCCTCGCTCTGAACCAGTCAGAGCGAAGCAGCTTCTTCTATTTTACATTCAAGATCCACATAAAACCAATAAAGACGAAAAATAATGCATACATGATCGGTGACACTTCCTTGCCACGTTTAGCTGCGATCATGGTAATTGGATAAAAAATGAAGCCTAGCGCGATTCCATCTGAGATACTATAAGTCAATGGCATGCCGATTAAAATCAAGAAGGATGGGATCGCAATCTCTAACTGATCCCATTTGATTTGACGTAACGATTGTGCCATTAACACACCAACTACAATCAATGCTGGTGCGGTAACCTGTGAAGTAACGACGGATAATAGTGGTGAAAAGAACAATCCAAAGATAAAGAAAATTCCGGTAGTAATTGCTGTTAACCCAGAACGCCCACCGACAGCTATCCCTGCTGAAGATTCAACATAAGCCCCGACAGGTGAAGTTCCTAATAATGAGCCAGCTAACATTGCAGTAGAGTCAGATGCTAACGCTTTTCCGACCCTTGGCATTTTATTATCCTTCATAAATCCAGCTTGGTTGGCTAATCCAACTAAAGTCCCTGCTGTGTCAAAAAAAGTAACCAGCAAGAATGTCAAGACAACGACCCAAAGCTGCAATGTATTAATATCTTTTACATGCTTCAAGGCTACTAAAAAAGTTGGCTTTAAGCTCGGTGCTGCTGAAATGATTTGGGTCGGCGCATGGATCAAACCAGTTGCTAATCCTAATAAAGTCGTCGCCACCATACCAATAAAGATTCCGCCAGGCACACGACGAACCATCAAAATTGCGGTCGCAATCAAACCAAAAACAGTCAGCCAAGTAGTCCCTACGCTCAAGGATCCCAAGCCCACTAGGGTAGACTTGTTGGCGACGATGATGCCACCTTCACTTAAACCTAAGAAAGCAATAAATAAGCCAATCCCACCAGAAATCGCATATTTTAAATCTGAAGGAATTGCGTCAATGATCATTTCTCTAAGTTTAAAAATCGTGATCACGATAAAGATTAGTGACGCAACAAAAACGCCGGCTAATGCCGTTTCCCAACGTATCCCCATGCCGATACAAACCGAATAAGCAAAGAATGCATTGATTCCTAAGGCAGGTGCAGTTGCAATGGGATAACGAGCCAAGACACCCATCAGAATACAGCCTAAGGCACTGGCTAAAGCAGTTGCGGTAAAGACTGCTCCTTCATTCATTCCTGAAGCGCCAAGTACACTAGGATTGACGAATAGAATGTAAGCCATCGAAATAAAGGTTGTAAAGCCCGCCAATATTTCTCTTTTTACTGTCGTATTTAATTTTTCAAGTTCAAAATAGGAATTTAATTTCCCTTTCATGAATGATCCCCCTAAAATCGAAATAATGTTCGTAATATAATTGCATGTTTTTCCAAACAACGAGGATAATCATATAATAAACAGGATAATAAGTAAACAATAATGTTGAAAATCCCCAAAACACGAACATTCGCTACAATGGTTCTCTCTTTTTAATTTTTTGATGAACATATTAGTGGACAAATGGGGCAATCCTCGATAACTTGATTAAGGATCAAATCGACCCATTAGACCAATTTTTTTATTACTATTACCAGCAGAAAGTTAAAAATAGTTTTGAAAATTATTAGGAAATTAAAGGAGAGTCACTGTGAAACAATTGACCTTCAAGCAATTTTGGGAACTGTCTGAAATTTATACTGCACCCTTGAATCTTTTTATTATTTTGTTAGGCTATGGGATTGCAAAATTTCAATTTAATAGTCGCCCTAGTCCGGAATTTTTTCTTTTTATTTTAATTATCGTGATGTTTCATATTACCGTGAATGTCTTCAACCACTACATGGATTATCAAAATGCTTCGGATGAGAACTACAAACAACAGACAAACATCATCGGACGAGATCACTTGGATCTACGTTTTGTCCGCAATCTTTATTTAGCTAATTTGATTGTTTCTTTTTTATTGGGATTGCTTTTAGTTTGGCAAACGAATTGGGTGATTGGGGTTTTAGGGGGAATCGGATTTTATATCGGATTGTTCTATTCCTATGGTCGACGACCGCTGAATAGTTTGCCAATCGCTGAAGCGTTAACGGGGACCGCCAGTGGCTTTTTTATTACCGTTGTCAGTTACTATCTTGCCGTTTATCAACATCAGGTCGTTACCGTTACGATGGTCGGCAAAGTCTTTCTGATCAGCCTACCGCTCGTCTTGATGATGTTTAATAATTTATTGGCGAATAACACTTGCGACTTGGAAGAAGACATTGAAAACCATCGGAAGACGCTCGTTTACTACTTAGGGAAGCCCTTAGCCGTCAAGGTCTTATTAGGTGCCTATGTCTTCAGCTTTATTTGGTTGGCTGTTTTAGTATTCACAGGACTCGCTCCGTGGACTATTTTGTTTTTACTTTTACTTTTTCCAAAAAATTGGCAAAGCCTAAAAAAATATCGAGCCTTACAAGACAAAAAAACAACCTTCCCCATCGTGTTGAAGGCTATGTCAGCAATCATGGTACTTTATCCGCTGCTTTATTTTATTGGAACACTTTTTTATTAGCCAAACGTCTGCTTGAACAATCAAGCAGACGTTTTTTTGACTAGACGAAACGTTCTTTATATTCTTCAATAATCTGGATTCCCGAGCTGGTACCAAGACGCTCGGCCCCAGCTTCAATCATTGCTAGTGCCGTCGTCAGATCACGAATGCCCCCGGCCGCTTTGACTTTCACTTCTTCACCGACAACTTTTTTCATTAGTGCCACATCTGCTAGTGTCGCCCCACCAGTTCCAAAGCCGGTCGAGGTTTTGACAAAATCTGGTTTGATTGCTCGAGCGATTTCACAAACAGTGACTTTTTCTTCATCCGTTAAATAGCAATTTTCTAAAATGACCTTGCTTAGGATGCCACCCGCCCGAGCGGCTTTGACAATCGCAGACATTTCTTCGTTTATATACTCATTATCGCCGGCTTTCAATTTGCCAATATTGATCACGTAGTCAATTTCATCTGCACCATTTTTAATTGCGTCTTGGACCTCAAAAACTTTTGTTGCAATCGTTGTTTGTCCTAGTGGAAATCCAATCGCTGCCCCTACGTGGACTGAGCTGTCTTGTAAAAATTCTCGGCACTGCTTTACGGGAAACGAATTGATCGCGACCATTTTAAAGCCATAGCGATCCGCCTCTTGGCACAACTGGCGAAGTTCCTTTTCAGTCGCATCTGCTCGTAATAAGGTATGATCGATTTGATTCGCTAACTCTTTTATTCCAATCATTCTGACTACTCATTTCAGGATTTACTAATACCTTTATAGTATCATGGACTCCTCTTTTTTTTGCTAAAAAAAAGGTACTCGAGCTATTCGAGCACCTTTAAAAATTACACCAATTCGCTTGGCCAAGCAGAAGTTCCACCCTCGACATTGATGACATCGTAGCCTTTGGCAGCTAAAAAAGCACAAGCTCTAGCTGAACGAGCACCTGATTGGCAAATAACATAATATTCTTTAGTCTGATCAAGCAGTTGGCTGCGTTCACCTAATTGACTTAACGGGAAATTTTCTGCTGTCGGAACATGACCGGAGAAAAATTCTTCCGGCTCTCGAACATCGAGAATGGTTAATGGTTCTTTTTGACTTAATGGATAAAAAGTGGACATTGCAATTGTCTTAATCATAAATGAGCTCCTCTGGTAGAACGGTTCTATATAAAACAAAGGCACCGTTTAAATTTTTAACATTGAATCCGTTTTGTTTCAGCATGCGTTCGGCGACGTAGCTACGAAGGCCACTGTGACAGCTCACAATATACTCCTTCGTGGGATCTAATTCATTCATCCGTTCCCGTAATTGATTCAAAGGAAGATTGATGGCCTTAGGAAAGCGTCCTTTCGCTAACTCAGCAGGGTTCTGGACTTCAATTAATTGTCGCCTTTTTTCTTGTTCTGCTTTTAATTCGTACCATTGAATCGATTCGCTGATCCCTTCTGCTAAATTGATTGCTCCGTAGCCCAGCAAATTGACTGGATAATTGATTGCTTGGGTAATATGCCCGCTCTGGTACTCATTCGGGGGTGCGAACATCTAACAAAACAATTGATTGTTCCAGTTTTTCAGCCAATTTCTGTGTTGAAATGGTCGGGATCTTTTGAAATAAATGAAACATACTTGCTTTTTCCTCGCATTCTTTTTAATATACCTGCAAGGGTATGTTTATCATAAAAAAATTAATCATGTCAATTATTCTGTTTAGTCCACTTTCCCACAGATCATAACATTTGACGAAGGATACCTTAAGTAAGTATATTCTTATAGAAATAGAGGAGTGTCTACCATGGAATTAGAAAAAAATAAAATGCTGAATCGTTTAAAACGAACAGAAGGCCAGATTCGCGGTGTACAAAAAATGATTGATGAAGAACGGGAATGTATCGATGTAATCACCCAATTAAGTGCCGTACGTTCCAGTATTGATCGGGTGATGGGAATGATCGTCGCCGAGAATTTAAAAAATTGTTTTGAACATCCCGACAAAAACCCCACTGAACAAGCAGAAAAATTAGAACAAGCCATCAATATGATTATTAAGAAATAAGGTGAGCCTATGAATGTCGTCTTCCATATCGACGAATTAGCAAAGTGGTCAGAGACCGCCAGCAATGTCAAAAATTTATTAAAAGAGCCCGTAGACGTTGAAATCGTTGTCTTAGTTAACGGTGGTGCAATTAAAGGCTACCTGGATCCAGAAAATCAATCATTCATTTCAACTACTGCAGTCACATTCCACGCCTGCAACAACGCTATGCGAGCAAATAAAATCGAGGCTGCACAGCTCCCCCAAAACGTTGAAGTCGTTCCCGCTGGTGTACTGGATTTGATTGAGCTTCAGGCGAAAGGCTATGCGTACATCAAACCGTAAATGACAGCATCAGAAACGGCAAATTGCTGAAAGATACCGTCAAAAAAGGAGTATTATTCTTTAAAAAACACTTGGCTTTTTACATAGCAAAGAGGTACTATTGATTGACAGAACACTTCGGTTTATAAAACGGTGAAGGAAGATGACTCTTTTGGTCACACAAACTATTTATTTTGTTATTCCTGCGATGGTCCTTTCCAGTTCCCCTTTTGTTCAAAGGCCCTATCGACAGCCCTTATTACAGCTAGAACGTAGACTAGGTAGTAGTTTTTCAATCAAGCTGATTTCATTACGAGAGCTTAGCGACAACCTTAATCCAGAAGGCCTTTATCTCGTCCCTGAAAATGGTCTCGCCGCGTTAGCCGCTCTTGAGATTGATCTTCCAAGAATAATCAACGTTCCTTCAAATATTTTTGCCGTTGAAGCACAAGCAGATATCGTCAAAAAAATATTTGTTGCACTGAGCCAAAAACAACTATAAAAAAAAATCCCGCTCCATGAATGAGATTCATGGAACGGGATTTCTTATACCCTGATTTTTTTGTAAACATCGATGAGTTCTTTAGCCAAATCGGTAAAGACAATGGACGTCATTAAATGATCTTGACTGTGCACCGTCACCAAATTTAAGCGTATGTTGTTCACCCTGCACTTCTTGGATCGCTTCCTAGGCTTTGATCATGCTGATGGCTTGATCAAGTACCTTTTCACCGTTCATCATACCGTAGTCGGTCATATCGATCACATCAACAGGAATACCTAAAGGTGCTAATTTTTCTTTGAATTGTTTTTGCATGAACCGAACTTGTGGTCCTAACAAAACAGTATGAATTTCTTTTTCTTGAATTTTATTTGTTGCATCAGCCGCTGCTGTGGCAAAAATATCTACATCTATCCCTTTAGCTAGCGCTGCTTTTTGCATTTTAGTAACGAGCATACTGGTGCTCATGCCCGCGTTACAAACCAACATAATCGTTTTTTCACTCATTTTTTGCCACTCCTTGTTCTTCCAATACTTCGCCATTGGTAGCGATCACGTTTTGGAACCAATAGAAGGAATCTTTTTTGCTACGATTCAAGGTACCACTGCCATCATTGTTTTTGTCCACATAGATAAAGCCATAACGTTTTTTCATCTCACCAGTGCCGGCAGAAACTAGATCAATAAAGCCCCAAGGCGTATAGCCCATTAAGTCAATCCCGTCATAGACCACCGCTTCTTGCATCGCTTCGATGTGTTCACGTAAATACTCGATTCGATACTCATCGTGGATGCTCCCGTCTTCGGCGAGCTCATCCACTGCACCAAACCCATTTTCTACGATAAATAAAGGCAATTCATAGCGATCGTTGAACCAGTTCATCGCATAGCGTAAACCGGTAGGATCAATTTGCCAGCCCCATTCAGATGCTTTGACATATGGATTTTTCACTAAGTCATGCGCTTCATCATAATCATAAGCTGGACCTTTATCATGATCTTTAATGGCAAAAGACATGTAATAGCTAAAGCCGATATAATCGACAGTCCCTTTGGTTAATTGGCTTTCATCTTCAGCCGTAATATCTAACGCAAATTCTTGCCGTTCAAAGTAACGTTTCATGTAGCTTGGGTAGCGACCTTTACAATGAACATCTGTGAACCAATAACGGCGTTGCATCGCTACTGTTGCCGCCATCATATCAGATGGACTGCAAGAGTAAGGATAGATAGGAACCATCGCAATCATACAGCCAATCTCAAAATCAGGGTTGATTTTGTGACCAAGCTCAATTGCTTTAGCACTTGCCACCAATTCATAGTGAGCGGCTTGATACATAATCTTTTCCCGATCTTCTCCCGCTTCAAACTTCAAACCAGAATTCGTAAAGGGGGCAAAATCTTCTTGAAAATTTGCTTGATTGTTGATTTCATTAAAAGTCATCCAATATTTGACTTTGTCTTTGTAGCGGCTAAAACAAACTTCTGCGAAACGAGCGAAGAAATCGATCATTTTACGACTGCGCCAACCGCCATATTCTGTCACTAAATGATACGGCATCTCAAAGTGGGATAATGTAATCACAGGCTCAATGCCATATTTCAAACATTCATCAAATAACTCATCATAAAATTGTAAACCCGCTTCATTTGGCTCCGGCTCATCGCCTTTAGGAAAGATTCGTGTCCAGGCGATCGAGGTCCTGAAACATTTCAGACCTAATTCTGCAAAAAGCTTCACGTCTTCTTTATAACGGCCATAAAAGTCAATTGCTTCATGGTTGGGATAATTTTCTCCAGCTAAGACTCCTTCTGTGATTCGCCGGGGAACTCCATTAGCCCCTACTGTCATCACGTCTGCCACGCTAATTCCTTTGCCGCCGTCTTGCCAGCCGCCTTCTAATTGGTGGGCGGCAACCGCGCCGCCCCATAAAAAGTTTTCTTTAAAAATACTCATGCTCCTACCTCTTATCTTTGATTAAACCGTTGCATTACCGTCGGCTGTTTTATCTTCGTTTGCTAAATCTTTTTCGATTTGTTCTACGCTTTCTCCTTGTTCTTGCAAGTAGTTCAATGAATCGACTTTACGAACAAATGGTAGATAGATGAAGAACCCTAGTGTTAGAACAAATGCTTGTAATACAGCTGTTCTCCAACCACCGACTAAGAAACCTGAAATAATTGGCGGTGTGGTCCACGGAACTTGAACCGCTGTAAATAAGGGTACTAAGCCTGTGTATAGTGAGAAGTACGTTACTACACCAGAAACCATTGGGGTCAAAATAAATGGTACTGCCATGATCGGATTCATCACAACGGGTGTTGCAAATAGAATGGGTTCATTGATATTGAAGAAGGCTGGCAGTAAAGCCAAACGTCCTAATTGTTTGAACTGAGCAGATTTTGCGAACATTACCATGAACATCACGTTTCCAATCGTCATCCCTGCACCAGTAACTGTCATAAATTGATCTAAAAATTGTTGTGTTACGATGTGTCCGCCGTTCGCAACCGTCAGCTCTTTTCCTGAGTTTAAAATCGTTGTATTTTGTAAAGAGTTGGCTTGTAGAATTGGGCCCATGATCCCCCCGACTAATGTTGATCCATGCACGCCGAAGAACCACAAGAATGGGACTAAGAAACCTAACATCATGGCACCACCAAAGGTATCGGTTACTCCTTGCATTGGTGTTTGGATCACTTTATAAATCGCTTCGACCACTGTTGTATTGAAAACTTTATCAAAGAGGATATAAACCACTAATGAGAAAGTGGTAATCACTGCTGCTGGAATCAAGGCCGTAAATGAATTGGCTACGTTTGCTGGAACTTGTTCAGGCAATTTGATGCGAATGTCGCGTTTCAAGAACCAAGAGTACGCCCACCCAACGAACAAACCAACTAAGATCGCGCTGATCATTCCTTGACCGCCTGTCCATGTTTTATCGATAACATTCGAAACCATTGCTTTAGTGTCTGCGTTAGTTGCCGTTGAATGTTGTGTTAAAAGGAAGACAACTAAAGAAATCATTCCTGCTGGCAACCCTTCAAAGCCTTCTTCTTTAACATATGAATTTGCGATACCCATAACAGCAAAAATTGACATAATAGCAAATGATGCGCCGTACGCTTCGTTAAAATAAACATCTAAACCACTGTTGGTCACCCATTCCGACACAGCTGGAACCGGAAAATTCGCTAACAATAAGAAAACTGAACCAACGATCGTAAAGGGCATCGTATATAGCATCCCATTACGTAACGCCGTAATTGCTTTGGTATTTACAAATTTTAAAATAGGGGGTAATAATTTCTCGTTAATCCACTGATTCATAAAAGATTCTCCTTTAAAAAGTTATTTTACTGCGATGGCCACTCCGCATTGTATCCGTTTACAAGTTCATCATAAGTGATAGCCTCGCTGATTGAAATACTTTTGGAACAGTGAGAAACATGTTCCAAACAAAAAAACAATTTTCCGTTTCTTACAAAAAAATCCATAAAAAAAGCAATACCAAGACTGTTTATTCAGTCTTAGCATTGTTTTCTTGTTGATAGGCTTGGTGGGCAAGAATTTCTAGCAGAGCAATCACCGGAACTTGAGTCGTTAAATTAATTGCCGCATCGGTGGGATCAGGGCCAGAGACTTCCGGCATATAATAGGAAATATTGAAATCCGCCATTTGTGCAATCGTAGAGTGCTGATCGTTGGTGATGCTTAGTATTTTTGCCCCATAACGCTTAAAGTCCTCGATTTGTTTAATGATTTCCGTCGTTTCGCCGGAAACAGACAACGTAATCACTAAGGTTGTATCTAATCCTTTCGTTGGAACTGGAATAAACGGATCCGTAATCGCGTAGGCATTAAATTTCAAATTAGAAAAGTAGCGGCTGCCGTAGGTTCCTAGCGTTCCGCTTGTTCCAATACCAGTAAAAACCAGATGCTTACTGGTTAAAATTAAATCCACCGCTGGATCAAGGACTGCGTGATAGCTTTCGTTATTGACTTTTTTGAGAAAGGCATCCACCTGGACATTCGCATCATAAAATGCTTCAAATGATTGCCGGTTTTGCGACAGCTCCGTCTTTAAAGCGTATTTAAATTCTGAATAACCTGAATACCCCAGCTTATTCAGACCTCGTAAAATTGTCGAAGTGGACACGTGACAATTATCGGAGAGCTCTCGAATCGTCATGTTGTAGACTTTTTCCATATGCTCTAAAATGTAGCGGTAAACCATCAGCTCCAGTTCATTTAATTCTTTAACCTTTTGCGAATCAAACATTCGTTTTCAACTCCTAACAATGATCCTCTTTATTCTTGTCATTATCTCATAAAAATAAAAAATGACACAGCGTATTCAAACATCAATTGGCTTAGTTAAAAAAAGAGCTGCGATCACTCTTTGACCCAGCTCTGCTACTTTTCTATTTTTTTGGATGACGTCTTTCTTGTTTGCGCTTAATGGCTTGGCGAATTCCAACACGATAAACTTTAGGAATAGCAAAAAAGAAATTTTTAGTGAATTGATACGCTTCATATTTATTAATAATAAAGGGAATGATTGTTTGTCCCTCGTATTTTTTTACATGATAGGTAATGAAATTACGAATGGCTTTATCCCGTGCAACACCTACTTTTCCTTTTAGCGATAAGCAAAAGGACAGGATTTCATCAAAATAGCGGTTCTTTGCTGCTTCATAACTTTCATTCACGAATGGATCCAATTTAATAAAATCCGTGAGTCTGCGCGCAAAAAAGATCCGCGTTTGATACAGCGGCGTCACGATGTCTTGATCAAAATCAGTTAAATATTTTTCAAAGGCCTGCTTATCCGCTAAAAATGACGTCTCCTTTTTATCAAAGACTTCTCGATCAACTTGGTTGATTTCGCCTAAGACCGCCAGATAATCCGTAATAAATAAAGGCATCTCCACTTGGCGAAAGACTAAGACGCGATCCGCCAGCTTTTGATTCAAAGCAATTGGTCGCCGTAATGTGTTGTTGCGATAATAAGCAAAAACATAGCGTTGCCATAGGTCTTCTGGAAATGGGATTGGCTTTGCTGTCAACCATAAAAGTTCATCTAACGCCAAATCAACATGAGCCACGCCCTTTTTGATATCCTCCGCGACGCTCTGGGGAATCCCTAAATGATCTTTGAAATGCTGAATTCCTAAATGAACCTCTTGACCGGTCTGCTTCGACTCAATCACAAATTGATACTTCAGCGGTCGTCCACAATCGCATTTCAGCTGACTGCGTTTGCCTCGTTCGTAATCATCGTCAATATTCAGACGAACAAATTCCCAGTCCGAGGTAAATAAATATTGATTTTGCAAAAACAGAGAACGTACCTGATATTTCTTTTGCTGATTAATTAGTTCTTGCTGTGGTTTCGTTAATTGCTGAAATAAGCTTTTTCTTTCATTATTGTCATAGGTCACATGACATTCCAATGGGTAATCATTTAATCCATAATTGTTTGGATACCACTGGGTATAAACTTCTAAATAATTGTCCATTGCTTGCCTATTTTCAAAGATTATTTCTTAGAGTCAAATTTTTCTTCAACGTCTTCGATCAGCTCTTTTACTTCTTCTTTCAATGATTTGTGGGGAAGCTCTTCATCTACGGCATTTGAACCAGCGCGAGCAACTTCTTTTGGTTCACTAGAATTACTACCGGCCATTGCTTCTGATTTGTGTTCTGTTTCGTTAGAATTAGTCCCTGCCAACGCGACATCGTCATCTGTTTTTGGTGCCATTGAGCCTCTTAATCGGCAGTTTTTTTCGTTATCATAATTCGTCATCTTACTTCACTCCTTATCCTTTGAAAATAGTTTACCTGATCCCTTTAAAGAAAGCCAAAGTTAGCCATTTGTCTAAGCTTTATCTTAAAAATCCCCCTGAATCATCCATGAATACGCTGCGTAAAATATTTTAATAAAAATGGCGAAGCTAAAGTCGTGAATAGAATAATCAAAATAAAAGCGGAATAATAATCTTGGCGGACTAACTCCGCCTGGTAACCTAGCTGTAAAATAATTAGCGCCATCTCACCACGAGAAACCATACCAGAGCCTACCATCAAGCTGCTGCTTTTTGAAAAACCAGAAAGCCGACTGCCGATATACCCACCTAACAGCTTAGAAGCAATCGCTAAAATGGTCAAAACTAAGATGAAAAAGCCTTGTGGAACCAATCGTGTAAAGGAGACTTCCAACCCGATATTCACAAAAAAGACGGGGATGAAGACCGCATAGCCGATCGCCTCGACGTTCAACTGAACTTCTTGTCGGACTTTCGTTTGACCGATAGCAACCCCTGCAAAAAAAGCGCCGACAACAGAACTCAAGCTAACCAAATCAGCGAGATAAGACATTCCTAAACAAATAATCAGCGAAACAATGATCACCGAGGATTCCGCTAATAATTTATTGCTTAATTGCATCAAATACGGCGCACCCCAACGAACCAAAAAGAAAATGACGCAGAAATATAAGACTTGCTCCACTAAAATCAACGGTAGCTTAGCAGAAGTCGTAGGTTCTCCTGTCAGCATTGACATGCTCAAGCTAACGATCAAAATAACTAATAGATCATCCGCTACGGAAGCCCCTAGAATTGTGGATCCTTCTTTTGTATTGATCGCTCGTAATTCCTTCAATACTTCCACCGAGATACTCACCGATGTCGCCGCCAAGATTAGCCCTAAGAAAAACGATTCATCCCACGCGACCCCAAATCCATAGCCGCTTAGTGTGCCTAGCGCCACCGGAAAAACAATTCCTAAAATAGCTACATAGAGACTCGGACGAAGGTATTTTCGTAATAGCTTCAAATTACTTTCAATCCCTGCTAAGAACATCAAAATAATCACGCCGATCTCTGAAAAATCCGAAACTAAAATATCCGGATGAACCAGCTTTAGTCCCGCATTCCCTAAAAGAATCCCGACCAACAGCTGTCCAATCACGGATGGAATGCCCATCCGTCTTGAGAAATGTCCAGCGATCGTTGTTGTAAATAAAATCAATGTTAAAATACCAATAAATTCCATGACAATTCCCTTCTTTCATTTTTTGAAAAATTGATACCCGATCCAAATAAACAATAGTAGCCAACCGATTCCGCAGCCGAACAAGAGCCACGCTACATAAACTGGCGGCACGTAACGCAGTTGGATTGTATTTTTACCCGCTAGTTGTTTGATAGTTGGTGTTCCGATATCTGATAACGCCTGCGGCTGGATTTCGTGATTGCCTGCATACAGTCGCGTATTTTGATAAACAATCACCGGTACTTGAGTCGTTCCTGGTTTTTGGGCAGTCCAACTCACTTGCAACCGCCCATGCTTGACCGTCTTAGAAAAGTCTTTTCTCTCTGCTAAAATCTGCTTCTCATAACTTACGTATTTATTTTCATTGTTGTCGTGATAGATTGGTAAATAATCCGGGCTGGACTTTTCAACCGACCGCAAGGCCAAATCCAGATCTGCCGCAAAAAAACTGGTCCGTGCTTGCGCTTCCGGCACCCGGACAAAAACATGCTTAGCAGCCAAGCTCTGGTTGTCCCAGCGTTGCAACTCTTGTATAAGAACCTGAAGAGTTTGACCGATACTGATCAAACTAATAGTTCCCAATAGGACCAGTACGCCTTTTTTTCTTGGCAGGTGTTCAAACATCAACGCCGTAAATAAGAAAAACAACACAGTAAAAGGTGCGAAAAAGCGAAAGGGAAATTGAACGAGTGAAACAAATGGAACGTGGTAGGCGATTAGCCAATCCCATGGAACGATACTAGTGGAAAGAACAAAAAATAAGCCGCTAATGATAACTACCTGTTTCGTAAAACGTTCCAGTCTGTGCCAGTAAAAAATACACAGCAAAAAACTGGCAACCAGCAGCAGCCATAAAAATTTAGGATACTGCAACCAATAGGAACCGCCAAGATCAATCGCCTTTTCACTCATCTGCTGGTTGGTAAAAGGCATTTTTAATCGGTCCCCAGAGTTAATCAGAAAAAAACTAAGCCAAACATTACTGGATAAGCCAGCATATAGAACGAGCGACTTCAAAAAATCTTTCACCGTTTTAGACCAACTTGCTTGCCTAATCCCATAATCAATGAAAAAAGGTAGATAAATTAAGCTCACCATCACCGCCGTCAGCATATGGATCTGAGTCATGACAGCGATACTCACCGCGACCTTCAAGATTGGAAAGCGTTGATTCTTCATATCGATGATTGGCAGCAGACACAGTGGCATCAAACTGGTTCCCCAACTAGTAAAACCTTGGTTCAAGACCCAATAATTAATCGAATAAGTCGTCATGAACATGATGGCGCTCCAAAGAGCTGATGATTCACGAACCTTTGCATAGCTCAGCAATTTAAACAGCGAGCAGCCAGCTATCAAATAAACGAAGAAATTTGATATGACTTGATACTTGAACCAGCTGCCAGCAATCAAGACTAGCACCCCTTGTAAATAAGAAAAAATAGGCCCATAAATCGCATTCACGATACGACCAGATTGTTGAAAGCCAAATATTGAAATAAAGTAGCTAAACGTTCCGGTTCTGATTTGTTCCGCCGTTTCGTAAAAACGATTGTAATGAAACAACGCGTCCGCGCCTAGAATCAGCTTATGCGTAACGAGTTGCGGCATCACAAAAAGCCCCGCAATCAACGTTAAAACTAAATAATAATGCCAACGTTTCATAAGGGACCTCCTCCAATAGACTCTATTCTTACTCTAGCCTATTTTAAAAAGAAGTGAAACTAAAACGCCTAACACGATCAGTGCGTCCGCTGAACTGTCCCCCATACGATTACCGTCCCTAAGATCGAGATCACGGTTCCAATCAACAACATGGCTTGAACGGATAGAAAGTTCAGCATTTGACCGCCTACTAACGAACCAATGATACCACCAACTGTATTGGCCATCGCCATTAGCGTCTGGCCTTTGACTAAATCCTTTTGGGGAATGATTTGATTGGTATAATAAACCGATGCCATCGTGTGCATCGCAAAGCCGACCATTTGTAACCCTTGAGCCAAATTAATCATAAAAAGATTCCCTGCAAATAAAATGATCAGCGCTTTGATTGAAAAGAAAAGTGCTGCCCCACGCATCAAAGAATGAACCTTAAATCGTTTCAACAGCCAAGAAAAGAAAAACATCGTTGGCAATTCACTCAATGCGGCGATAGACAGCGACGTACCGACATTTGCTTCACTGCCACCTAAAGGCTGCATAATCTGGAACATATAACTATTGACGATCGTATGAAAAACAAATAGTAAAGAGGCGCCTGCCAATAAACCCATAAAACGTTTGTATTTCTTCATAAAAGAAAAAAGATCAATCGGTTCTTCAAGCAGATCCTCATCCGCCTCCACCACTAACAAAGAGTCCGAATAATTGCCCCCGTGTTTTCGTGTATCTAAAAACAAGGTCATCACCATAAAGAAAAGAAAAATACCAATCAATAACAACAAAATGATATTCGCCGAAAAAGCTTCAATTAAAACCCCTGTTACTGCCGCTGCCCCGGCAAAAGCCAGTGAGCCTAAGCCACGAGCCAAGCCGAAGTTCAATCCGTAGCCACGACTAATAAAAAACGTCCCAATCGCAATCGTCAACGGCTGTAGTAAAACCAAACAAGCATACAGCAGTACATATACCACTGCAACAATCAAGAATTCTTTCGGCAAAAGGACTAAGACGCCGGAAAATAAAACTAACAGCGCCGCCATTCCAGCAGCTAGTTGCGACAGCCGAATACGCGTCATTCGATCAGCAAACGAAGCCAAAAACGGCTGAACAATCGCCGCCAATAGATTAGCCAGCGCCAATACCATTCCAATCTGCCCATTCGTAAAATTCCTCGATAACAAAAATACAGAAGTAAACGTGCCTAAGACCGAGTACCCCATCCAATAAGGAACCTGCATTCCGATATATTGTAAATTTAATTTCAGCTGCTTTGAATTCTCCATAGTTCCTCCATACACTCCATTTTAAATTTATTATACGTGATAAAAAATTGGAAACCAGAAGAATTCAAAAATAAATTGTCCCTAAAACAGGCGGCAGAAAAAAATAAGCTTAGAGAGTTTTTACTCTCTAAGCTTATTTGATTAGTCGGTCACCCAAAGATTCTGGTCCTCTTTATACGGCCAGTTTTTCGCACCGTTTTCAATGATATGCAGACGTGTTGCATCGACTCCTTCGTCGATTAAAATCGAAACTGTTCGTTTCGCACCACTGCCACCGCCAGGACACACAACATAAATAGGGTTGTCCCCTTCTTTAAATTGATCTGCGTGATCTACGACAATTTTTTCAAGTTTCTCTGTGTCCACTGGATATGCGGGAACACTGATTGAATTTGGCAAATGGCCTTTTTTAAAGTCTGATTCTGGTTGGATGTCGATAATTTGATAGCTGTCCTTCGACTCCTTCTCAATCACTTTTTTCATGTCTTTCGGCGCGATCATCTGCCACTCAATGTCGGCTTCAGCACGATCTTCCTTCGCTTCTCCTTTTGTACAACCAGTGACTACGACAGCAAAGACTGCCAATAAAATCATTACAATTCCGTTTACTCTTTTTTTCACTTTCAATCCTTCTTCCATATCAAATTTTTTTTGCATGGAAAAACTTTCATCAAGCCGAGGATCATCCATATTTTTTTGTTTAACTCTCACTAGTGAACTTAGTCACAAATAATATCGTCAAGATAGTGTTGATGAAAGAATTTCTGCACGTCCTTAGAGACTCTAAGTATCCATTTTCCTCATGATCATAAACGATATGCTACCAATTCTCTCACCTCCACCCGCTTGTATGTAAGGGCTATCTTCAAATAAAGTATATAGAAAGGTGCACGGCTTTTCAATAACTATTTAATCGGTAAAATGAAAAATGGCAATAATTATAAATAGCGTTAATTAAACACTTAAATAGGATTTAAAATCGGCAATAACCATTTTTTATAACGATCATTATACTATTAAAAAAAATTAAAATTACTTTGAAGCCTCTCTTGAAATCGCTTATAATTTTAATAGTAAGAAGACGATTTCATAAGACCAAAAGGAGGTTTTTTATGCTACTTTTATCCCCCACAGACATCCATCAAGTTTTTTCCATGAAAGATGCAATTGAAGCAGATAAGCTCGCCTTTCGATTATTTAGTGAAGGTAAAACCGAAGTCCCACTAAGAACGCAAATCGTTTCAGAAAAACAAAACGGAACTTTTTTATTCATGCCGGCTTATGCCCCTGATTTGGATGCCGCCGCTTTGAAGATCATCAATATTTTTCCTGACAATATCGACAAGGACTTGTCCTCCGCACCAGCGCAAGTATTACTGGTGGATGGAAAAAATGGCTACGTCAATGCTTTGTTAGATGGTGCCACAGTCACTCAATTACGAACAGGCGCGGCTTCTGGTGTCGCCCTTGACCTTTTAGGTCGTAAAGACGCGAAAAGTGGCGCATTGATCGGCACCGGTGGACAAGCCGCTACACAATTAGAAGCCATGCTTTGCATTCGAACGTTAGAAACGGTCTTCGTCTATGACCAAAATCCAGAACGTACCAGAGACTTTGCCAAAAAAATGGATCACGAGTTGAAACGTTACGGGACAAAAATTTTACCCGCGGCAACTTCTGATGAAGCCATCCGTGAAGCAGACTTGATCATTACTGTCACCCCCGCGACTTCTCCAGTTTTTGATGGCAGCAAGGTCAAAGCAGGCGCAACCGTTAGTTGTGTAGGCTCTTATCAACCTCATATGCAGGAGATGGACCCAGTAATTTTGGAGAGGGCGGCAAAAATTTATTTTGATTCCGAAGAAGCCGTGCTCTCTGAAGCTGGTGATATTTTGATCCCATTGGAAGAAGGACGGATTACTAAAGACGATTTCACTGGTGATATTGGTGACGTGCTAACCGGAAAAATCGTTGGCCGTGAACTAGCTGATGAAATCATCGTATTTAAAACCGTCGGCATTGGCGCACAAGATTTAGTCACGGCACAAAAAATTTATGAGCGTGCCTGTGAAATGAAAATTGGAACCAAATGGTCCTAATCACTAGAAAATAGGAGGAAAAAATTATGCCCCACTTATCCGTAAGATTATATCCCGGTCGTTCGAAGGAAGTAAAACAAGATTTCGCTGACAAACTACAGAATCTAGTCGTAGACGAATTAGGCTGTGAACCGAATGTCGTTTCGGTCTCCTTTAAAGAGATCCCTGCTGACAAATGGGCCGATGTGATCGATGATGAAATCGCCGGCGAAGATATTTATATCGATGCTGATTTTTAAACGATCCGAGCTTCATTCATTGCTGTCTAATGAAGCGTCTCTATTATTAGACAGCTCTCTATGATAAGAAAAAAACTTCTTTGAATTGAAAAAAATTTACCAGTAATCACCCTAAAATCCGCTAAAAAATCAGTTTATCCTTCTGATTTTAGCGGCTTTTTCTTTAGGTAGTTACTAGCTGAAACTTATCATAGGTCACTCAACTATAAAAACGAATGTTTAACATACTTAGCATGGGAAAAACAGATAGAAAGGAGACGCCTATTATGGATATAAATATATCGTCTTCTTAAAAACTGTTGAACCAGGCCATCTTACCAAAGCGGTGAAGGTTTTAAAATATTCCTAACCTGTGGGGTGAATACTCTGCCTTTTGCCAAAGAGTTGGCGGAAAACGATCCAGTCCAGCCAGACATTAAATATCGGATAAAAGTGAGTCGTCTATCTTGTCTATGGTTGAACGTATTTTACCAAGATAAATTTTGCAGCCATTCGCTTACAACCTGGCTCTTCTTCTCGACGTCCCTACATGTGTTGCCAAATTGATTTTTTTATCGTGACCAGCAATAGCTTTTTATCGCAGTCGCGTATTTCTTAACACTTTCCACTCTTAACCTCACCTTTTCGTTCAATCAATCACAAAATTTTCAGGTTTTGTGGTTTTTCCATTTCATTTCTTGTTATAATTATTAAAAAACAGGGAAAGTAGTGTGAGTTATGGCACAGATTATTTTTTATATTTTGATTGGGTTAATTATTTTTCAAGCAATTATGCTGGTACGTGACGTGTTGATGCATCGTGACGACCTCGGCCCGGGAAATTGGATCATCAACGGAATCATCGGTTTTATCGCCGACTTCGCTGACACGATTGGAATCGGAAGTTTTGCGTTAACGACCATGATGTTGAATATTACAAAGCAAAACAAGGACGACCGCAAGCTGCCGGGGATTTTAAATGTCGGCCACGCGATTCCTGTGTTGACCGAGGCAGTGATTTTCGTCACGGTCATCGAAGTTGACCCAGTGACCTTAGTCACGTTGATTCTAGCAGCCATCGTCGGCTCTTGGTTCGGGTCCAAGTTTGTTACAAAACTTTCCGAAACAGCCATTCAAAAATGGATTGGTTGGGCGTTGCTGATCACGGCTATTCTAATGCTGTTAAGACAAACCGAAGTGATCGCATTATTAGGAAGAGGCAATACTGCGATGGGTCTGACCGGAGCAAAATTAGCGATCGGAATTGTGGGAAATTTCTTTTTTGGTGCGTTAATGACTGTCGGTGTCGGCTTGTACGCTCCTTGTATGGCGATGGTTTACATGCTAGGTATGACACCCCTTGCTGCCTTCCCGATTATGATGTGCTCATGTGCTGGACTGCAGCCGGTCGCAAGTATTAACTTCATTCGTGAAAAAGCGTATTCCAGAAAAATCGCTTTAGCCATCACGCTTGGAGGAGTTCCCGGAGTCATCATTGCCTCGCAATTCTTAATGGGACTTGATATTACGATGATTACTTATTTAGTGATTGTTATTATTTTCTATACGGGCATCCAATATATTTTAAAATCACGCAAAACGGTTACTGCCTAAAAAAAAACCTCACCCTTTATGGATGAGGATTTTTTATTTGGGTCTAACTTTTTAATGATCGCCCTTATGAAAAGCCTTCACTTTTTCTAAAATCAACAACACCACGACTAAAACTAAGATCGAACTGGAAAGCAATAGCGAATGTAGCCCATCGCCTTGAGCTAATAACAACTCCCGTAAAATGGCTGTGATACTGATTAAAATCAAGTAGCGGACTGGAATGTGATGGCCTTCTTTGATGTAGCGCATCAGCATCAAGATGACCTCAAGTAAAATAAACAGCGTGGCAATCTCTTCAATCAATAAAGATAAATCCTCCATTGAACTCAGAGGAATCACGTGTGAGACAATATTAATAATTCCCTCTGCCATGACAATGACTACGACAATCACTAATAACGCCAGCATAATATCAACAATTGTGCTAATCATTTTTTCAAATTGTTTAAAGGTCCCTTTCATAAACAACCCCCCACTCTAATAAATTAATTATAGCGAAGCTTACGGTTGAAAACAAAATTATATGATTTCTCTCAATTAACGCTTAAAGGCTCTTTTTATGAATGCAACTTTGCGTCACGTGCTAAAGCCAAACAGCCAATCGTTCCGGCATTATTGCCTAATGCTGGCGTGACAATATAGTCCTCTAGAGCAGGTGTTTTCACGTAGTCATTGACCAATTTTTTGAACCGTGCGCGAACTTTTTTGACTAAATGTTCTTGTTGCATCACACCACCGCCAAAAATAATTATATCCGGTGAAAACATTAACGTAGTATTATACGCACATTGAGCAATGTAATCCGCTTCGATCTCCCAGAATGGATCATCTTCACTCAAGTCTTGCCCTTTGCGACCTAACCGTTTTTCAATTGCTGGACCGGCAGCCATGCCCTCTAAACAATGACCATGAAAAGGACAGTTGCCCGCAAAATCATCTTCTGGATGACGACTAACCAGGACGTGCCCCATCTCCGGATGACTAAAACCTTCGACAAAGTTACCTTTCTGTAACGCGCCACCACCGATACCAGTACCGATTGTGTAATAAACTACACTGTTAACACCATCACCGCGGCCTTTCACGTATTCGCCATAGCAAGCTGCGTTCACATCGGTCGTCCAAGCCATCGGCACATCGAACTGCTGCTTCATCGCACCAACAAAATCAAAATTTTGCCATGCTAACTTCGGGGTTGAAGTAATGTAGCCATACGTTTTTGAATCCCGATGAATATCGATTGGACCGAATGATCCAATACCGATACTGACTAACTGCTCTTGGTACTGCTTAAAAAAATCGATTACTAAGGCTATTGTCTCTTCCGGTGTTGTCGTGGGATAGCTGACCCGTTCAAGAATCTCTAAGTCCTGATTTCCAACAGCACAAACAAACTTGGTCCCGCCTGCTTCAATTCCGCCAAATAATTTTTCCACTAAGCCTCACTCACAATCATTTAGTTTTATTCCACATACAGAGTCACGAATTTCGCGTGTCCGATGTTTTCAAGCTCTATTGTATCATTATTTATTGGTAGCGGTTCCTTTGTTTTTTCTTTCAAGTCCACTTTTTCTGCTGAATGAAATTTGCAGAAAAAAAGTGAGAGAAAAATTCCCCCACTCTTTTAAATCATTTCTAAAACTTCTTTCGTCGTTGCCACCTGACCCAGCTTAGTAAACAACTTTTCAAAAAAGATCTGATGCAATTCAATATCACGATCGGCGCAAGCATCTTCAACCACGATGACTTTATACCCGTGTTGATACGCATCCAAAGCTGTCGCATAAACACCATTGGCTGTAGCGACACCTGTCAGAATGATTGTATCAATATCTCGACGTCGTAATTGCAGATCCAAATCAGTTCCAAAGAAGGCTCCGGGATTATGCTTTGTCACTTTAATAACATTTTTTGCGCTGGAATCCGTTGCGATCGGCATAACAAATTCTGAAAATGCTGCAGGTAAATTTGCGTACCCACTGCTGCGTTCTGGATTCAAAAATTGCATCGTGGTCGGATCAACGTTAACTAGCGTAACTAAGCCAGCAGTATTTTTTAGCGCTGCTGCTAATTGATTATTTTTTTCAAGCACGGATGAAGCACTATAAGGCTGCAATTCTCCCGTTCCTATAATTCCCTTTTGTAAATCAATTACGACCAAGGCCGTTCTAGCTAAATCGATTTTTTTCAAACAAAACACTCGCTTTCTAACTTAAAAAAGTTCCTTCCGTAATTTACGCCTTTTTCCAAAGTAAATCCAGTTAAAATTTTTTTAATCCTCAGAAAACGATGCTAGGGCTAAGCTTGTTCCGTTAAAAATTGATAGACCGCCCCAATCAAATTCGCTTGATTCAAAAACTTACACGGCATCATCGACGCCTTCAATTCCTTCGCACCATTCTTTTGCAGCAATCGTTGGACGCGGACCTCAAGATTTTCCAATAAGTCTGCTCTAGTTGAAATTCCTCCGCCAATCAATATACGATCGGGGTCTAGCGAGACTAAAATATTATAAATCCCAATACTTAACGCATCATAAAATTGATCAATCTGTTCTTGCGCCAACTCATCACCAGTCGCCGCCAAGTCAAAAACCTCTTTACTTGTATACTCACGGCCTTCTGCTTTAAGCTTCGAAAACTGCTTCGCCATACTGACCGGGCTGCCAAGATCACTTAAGGTTTCCAAGGTTGTTGGATTGATGATTTGATAGCCAAACTCACCACCAAATAAATTCGCACCGGTACGCAGTTTGCCGTCAATTGCGATACCACCACCAATCCCAGTTCCGATGATCATGAAAGCCACAGCTTCGATTCCTTGCGCATTTCCTTGCCAAACCTCGGCCAAAGTCGCGCAATTCGCATCGTTTTGGAACGTTACCGGTACCCCCAAGAAATCCGTCAATTCTTGCTTGATTGGAAAGCGATGTAGATACGGCACGGCACTCACACCATAAATAATGCCTTCCTCCGCATTGACTGCCCCCGGCGCACTGATTGCAACCCCATCTGTAATCTGGTGTTTCTCTACCAATGATTTTAAATACGCTTTCATTTCATTCCACGTCTTAGGTGTAATCAAACTCGGCAGCTCAGTCAGGCTGTTGTTCTCCCATAAACCACTTTTTATCGTTGATCCACCGATGTCGATCGCTAAAATCTTTTGAGCCATTTCTTGCTCCTCCCAGTTCATCACGTTTATTCAGTAAAAAGGACAAAGGAAAATTTTTCTTCCTTAGCTTCTTCCTCAAAATTGTAAAGAAGATACTGCATCATCGCAATATCTTCTTTACCGAAAAAAACAAATTCCAGAGAAAAAATCAGGTCGAATCCTGCTCTTTCAACGCTAAGTCCTGCATTGCCAATTGACAATAGGTCATATTAGCCCACGAGAACCATTCCCGAGTAAACTGTTGAGGGTCATTTACATCGACATTGAATCGTATCTACATTCGTCGTTGTCGATTTATCGCTACAATCGAAAGCCGTGAGCTAACTGCTGCTCCTGTTTTTCTTTAATGACATAAGCGACTTGGGCATCAATTTTTTCTTTGGCATCAGGAGAATCATAGCGCTCAATCTTCCACTCAATCTCCTTCAAGTTCTCCATTAGTTGAGCTTGCTGTTGTAACACCGTTTCCTTATGAGACTGCAATAATTGCTTTCGCTGTTCGATTGTCTTTGAACCTTCCATACTGCACTCGATGTATTCTTTGATGTCATGAATCGGCATTCCAGTATTTTTTAAACAGCAAATCGTGTGTATCAAGTTCAGGTCAGATTCAGTAAACTCGCGATAGCCTGATTTGTTTTTTGCGACAAAAGGCAGCAGGCCTTTTTTATCGTAATAACGAATAGTGGAGATCGTTAAGTCAAATTTATCCGCCACTTCTTTGATTGAATAAGTCGTCATTTTTTTCCCCCCAGAAACATTTCTCTTGCCCTAAACCATGGTTTAGGCTTTATGCTAATCATAGTTCAAAAAGAATAGTTAGTCAAAATGGAGGATTTATTATGAAAACAGCATTAATTACTGGCGCAAATAAAGGCATCGGCTTTGCACTTGCGAAAGCCTTAGGCAAAAAAGAATGGCACATTATCATCGGTGCCCGGAATGAAGAACGGGCGAAAGCCGCTGTTGAAAAACTTCAAGCTGATGGAATCCAACAAGTCGATTCTATTTTAATCGACCTTAGTGATCCCGCGACGATCACTCAAGCAATCAATACCGTCAAAACAAATTTTTCAAAACTTGATTTACTAATCAACAACGCCGGGATTCCTGGCGGACATGGATCAAGCTTGGACGAAAGTTTAGATGATTTGCAAGCGACGATGCAAGTCAATTTCTTCGGTACCTTTCAACTTACACAAGGCTTACTTCCGGTATTAGAAAAGAACCATGGCCGGATCGTAAACATCACGATTCCAACTACTCCAAATCCTTTTTGGAATCCATTTGCCTACAAAGCGACGAAGGCCGCACAAAATATCATGATGCAGTCGCTTGCCATCGACTTTGACAAAGAAAAGAAGGACTTAGAGATTTTCAGCGTTCACCCTGGTCCAACAACTACCGATTTAAATGGCAATATGACTGCCGAAGGATTTCACACTGCAGATGATGTTGCGGGGAAAATCTCGGAGCTTCTCCTAGATGGGACTTCACATCAAGGAAAGTTTCTTGAAATCTATAGCGAATTAAACTAAATAAAAACAGAGCAACGAAGAAAAATTTCGTTGCTCTATTTTTATTTACCTGCCTACAAATTAATCAGCCAGTGATCTGAAAACTATTCTACCTTCGCTGGCTTTTGCATTTATTCCTAGAATCTATTCATAATAAAGCGCTCTTCCCTTGTAGCAAAGATACAGACTAGTATCTTGTTTGGCTTGATTCACTATCAGACGTATTTCAACGGCTCAGTGATCCTGAGCATCATTCAAATCATTGCTGTTCTCTGTTTATGATTTGATTGGCTTCATGCTAGTTCTCTTCATCCATCGCCACGTTTCTACGGTAACTAATTGTCCAATTAAAAAGGGAGAGCGGACAGAATTTTGTCCGCTCTCCCTTTTATTAAGTCGCCATCGTGGTCTTTGCATTCAATGCTTCTTCCAACTGCTTAAATTGCTCATCGGTTAAGTAAGGCTTATATGCACGTTTGACCTGTTCTGCTGATTCGGGTGTAATCTGTTCATTGCTGTTATTGATATCTGCTAAAATTTCATTGAATTCCTCTTGAGAAAACTGACCTTGCTGCTGCCCTGCTGATATCTTTTCAGTGAATTCTTCCACTGAAATCGTGTTACTTTTTTTGGGCAATTCGATTTTTCGCTTCGAATCTTTTGTGTCATTTTTAATCGTCAGCTTCAATGACAGATTCGTACCATTACTTTTTGTATTGGCCTGTATAGTAGTTTTTTGGGCATGTTTTTTTGTATTTAACGTTGTTGTTTGTTTATAACTTGATAATTGATCCAGTTGCTTTTCAGCATCTTTGATAGATGCCTGTTCTTTTTTACTACCATTTTCCTTCACGTAGTCGAAAAAGCCTTGGATGTCTTTTTTTGTGAAGGTTCGTTGGATCGTATTGCCTTCTTGCTTAAAGGAATCAGCGTCTAAAGTATCTAAATAATCCACGAAGTGCTTCGAGTTGAAGCTAGCTGTAATATCACTCGTCTGCGTTTTACCAGCCGTATTTTTTTCAATATCTTCATTGGTTAGGTGGATATATTTCCCTTTGAACTGTTCAAAATCTTTGGCGTTGATCGGTGTCTCTGCATTAAATTCTTTTGCGATCTCTAACGCCTTCGACATAAATTCTGTGCTTAAATAAACGGACGGATTGTTTTCTTTCATGTCAAAATACATATTCAATGGAACCGTTTGACCTAACGCTGCAATATTCATATTGATCTTGGCCAACTTTGCTTCTGTGTCCTTTTGATAATCCCCAGTAATTTTAGTGCCGCTGACCATTTTTGCGACCATCTCCATCGATGTCCGCGTCGGTGCATCTTGCTCCTCACCTTTGATTGCCAGCTCGTCCACTACGATTGAATACTTCCCTGCATTCATTTCATTTTGCTTTGCGAGTTCCGCCGAAAATTCTTTTTGATTTTCTTTTTTACACCCCGCAAAAAAAATGATCATCAGCGCCATCATTATTACCACTTTAAGTTTTTTCATTTTTCTCTCCTCAATATAGACTTTAAGGTAAAAACGTTTTCTTTCATCATATAGTTATTCCTGTTTAGACACAAATCATTTAGCAAACAATGCTTCTTTTTTGATAAAATTTATAGATTCGCCGATTGTAAAATTAAGCTAGACAACTAAAAAAGCCATTTGTGCTACACTCAAAATAGTTCTGACCAAAGAATT